>JAKQOW010000178.1 GCA_029565065.1 Acidobacteriota bacterium
CACGATCCTGCACATTCTGGAAGTCACTTTGACCGAAAAACGCCCGCTGTATCAGGTGTTGACCGAATCGGCCGACCTGATGCCACCAAGGGGTGCCGCTAACCAGAAGAATCTATTCGAGATCTTTTAGGACACTAGTGCGATTACGAGTACGATTACGATCACGATTACGAATGACGATTACGAATTACGAGCACGAACCATCAACGATCAACCATCAATCATCAACGATCGCTCAGGCTGGGCGCCTGAGCGTTCGTCACAGCCAGCGCCAGTCGTGGTGGGTGAGGAGGTACCAAACGACGTAGATCCAACCAAGCAGCCCGTGCAGCAGCACCCACAGGACCGACTTGTTCGCCGTCCACGACATCACCATGGCCAGCGCCGCGCCGAACCCCAACCCCGATCCGGCCAGAGCGCAGCCCCGCCCTTCCCGTTCTGCCATTGTGCCACCTCCTGATCTGAATGCACCTACAGCCACCGCGCGGTGGCACCGGTGTCAGTCCCCCTGTTTGCCCTTAGCGTATGGGGTATCCGATGCGCACCGCCGGCAGGCACCTTTCCCGCCGGCGGCGCGCCTTCGGCTATTCGGGCTTGGAGCCGCAACCGCTCCGGCTGGGGCACTGGCTGCAGTCCGGCTTGGCGGCGGTCTTCCCCTCGGCGGGAACCACCTTCTCCAGCTTCGCGGCGGGAGCCACCGGGGCGAGGGCCTTCAGGATCTCGTCGGGATTGGTCTTGGCCGTTTCGAAGGTGACGGCGTACTGGCTCTTTTCCTTGTCCACCTTGGCGGCGACGATGCCGGTCTTCTCGGCCAGCGCCTTGGACAGCGCCTTCACCGTGGCCACCTGGTCCAGGCCGGGCACCGCGAACACGGCGGTTTCCTGGGCCACCGCCGGCTTGGCGGCGGGCGTGGCGGTGGTGTCGGCTGCCAGCAGGCCGCCGGCGACTGCGCCTACGAGAATGGCAAGCACCGTGAGTCTGGTCAGCTTCATCATGTCCGCAATCCTCCACATGTATGGTTTATGGGTCGCTATCACTTGCCTGTCGCCGGGATCTGATCCCGGGAAATTCCATCCACATCGACCACCCGGTAGACGCCAAACGCCACCTCGCCGGTCGCTTCGTTGTACACCGGGCTCTCGATGGCCCGGATGATCGCAGCCGGGCCGGTCCGGCTCGGGTCGTAGGTCACCTCGGCCCGGTTGCGCGAGGCAAACGCTTCGAATCGTATGATGCCGGGCGCGCCTTCGAGTTGCACGGCGGCGCGCTCGGCGGTATCCACGCAGCGCAGCCCCTCGATCAGCAGGACGGCGGTCCGTTGCCCGACAGCGCCCGCCGCCGCGGCGGGCCGAAAATCGCGGGTATAGCTGGGCACGGCCACGAGACTCGCCGAACCGATTCCGAGCAGCGCCAGCAGGAGCACCACCGCGGGGATCCACCAGGGCGACACCCTCATCGTCGCACCCCCTCGAGACGCAGCTCCAGGGCGCCGGCGGCCGGACAGGCGTGCACGCACTCCAGGCAGAGGGTGCACTCGCCCGAGCGCACCTGATCCACCCCGGACACATCCAGCGCGTGGGGACAGGCCCGGTCGCACGCGCCGCAGCGGGTGCAGGCCGCTTCGGACCGCGCCAGGCGCATCCGGCCCACCGCCGCCAGCGGCCAGAGCGCCGCGCCCAGCGGGCACAGGTAGCGGCACCAGGCCATGGGCACCAGCACCGCCGCCGCCAGCAGCCCTGCCAGCACGGCGTAGCTCCACGGCATGACGTCGTGGCCGTGGAAGCTGAACAGGATGTAATAGGGATCGTACCCCCGGAAGATCAGCTCCCCGGTTCGATAGGTGAAGTACAGGATCACGAGGAGGACCGGCACCCGCAGGAGGCGGAGCCAGCGGTCCGCCGCGCGGGGCGGCTCCAGGCACTGCCGGTACCCGCCGCCGGGAGAGCGCCGATTCCGCCGGAACATACGCCGGCCCAGGGCGGCCAGGCCCTCGCTGACGGTGCCGAACGGACACACCCAGGCGCAGAACGATTTGCGCGCCAGCGCGGTGAGTCCCAGCAGAGCCAGAAAGAGGGTCAGGTTCAGCTCGCCCGCGGCGCAGCTGAACCGCTGGCTGGTGACGAAGGCGTACAGCGTCTCGAGGCCGCCGAAGGGGCAGAATTTTTCCACGCTCGTCAGGGACCAACCCATGGCGAAGCGCCAACCGGTCACGGCGGCGGCCGCGACGATCGCGATCTGGAAAATTCGGCGGGTCAGTTTTAGCATGTTCGGTTCGCTGGGCCGGCTGCCAAGCACCGGCGAAATGAACCGAAACCCTACCATCCAGCCGGCACTTCGTCAAGTGATTTCGGGTGTTTCCAATGGCACTTCCCGAATCCCGCCCGCCGCGGCCAGCTCGAACACCGCCAGGGCGCCGGGGCCGTCCCCCACCTTGGCCAGCCCCGCGAACAGCGCGCCGCCGCCGTCGCCAGCCGCGTCATCGCCGGCCGTGCGGACGGTGGACCGGTAGGGGTGGTGCATGTGGCCGGCGATGACCAGCGCCGGTCGCAGGTGCTCCACCAGCAGCCGCGCCCATTCGTTGCCCACCGCGGTGTAGCGCAGACTCCGGCGCCGGCGCTCGAACTCGGCGGCGTCCCTCTCGGCGATGACCCCGGCCGGCCACTCGTGGAGCACCAGCACGTCCGCACCCGGCTGGTCCAGCAGGAACTCCACGTGGGACTCCCGAAAATACGAATACTCCTTGGGCGACACCTGCCGCCGCCGGTCTGCGGCGGGAAGCGGCTCGGTGAACTTTTCAGGGTGAAAGATGCCGGACAGGGCGCACACCCGCACTCCGTGGATCGAACCGGCGAAGGCCCGGCCGAGATACGTGCAGTTGCGACAGAGGGTGGAGCCGTCCGGATGCTGTTTGAGAAAACCGACCGGTTCATGATTGCCGCCGATGAAATAGACCGGCCGCGGCAGTGCCAGCTCACCCGCCCAGACGGCCGGGAAATCTCCCAGCTGCCGGTACCGGGCGGGCGCGGCCATGGTCTGCAGGTCTTCCGCGTGCCGGATGGGCTCGAAGTCACCCGCCTGCAGGACAAAATCCAGCGGCCGGCCCAGGCGCGCCTCGGCGTCCCGCAGCAGGACCACCAACTCGCGGTGGCGGCCATGCACGTCGCCGGCGCAGGCGAGGGTCACCGGCCGCCCGGCGGCGCCGGGTCCAGAATGAAGCGATGGAAAATGGCGGCGCGTGATCACCGGTCTCCCTCCCCCACTGGTTGACCCTTAGACACTGTTTCAGGATCCCGGCGGGAGTAACAGTGGCTTTCATTCAGAGATTGATATACTGTTGCAACAAATGACGCAACTTTCAGGTTCGTGACCCGATAAGTGAGTCAGTTCATCATCAAGGAGGGCGTGGGTGTGCGATACCGAATAGCCACGGTGGCGTTCGTGCTGTCCGCGCTGGTCCTCGCCTGCGCCTCCCACAACGGGAGGAATCCCATGAACGAATCGGGCAAGTCCGGCGGCACCTCCGGCGCCGTCATCACGGTGGCCGCGCCCGGCGGTTACGTGACCGCGGACGCGGCGTTTGTGGTGTCGGTCCCCTACCTGGTCATCCAGGAAGACGGCCGCATCATCCGCCTGGCCCAGGGACCCGGCGGATACTGGAATGTCTGGAAGACCGGCCAACTAACCACGCCATCGCTGCCGGAGCTGCTGCAGCGGCTGGAAGCCTTGGGATTCTGGGAATGGGACAGCCGGGCGGTGGAACGAGAGGTCCACGCCACGACCCTCATCACCGACCTGCCCACCACCGCGATCACGGTCCGGGCCGGCGGGCGGGAGAAGACGTTTGCCTGTTACGGGCTCCGCCAGTACTGGCAGCACCACGCCATCCCCGCGCTGCAGCAGCCCGTCGCGGCGCTGGACCTGCTGGAGGGGTTGCCGGCGCCTGACATCTACTACCCGCCCGCAGGCGAGGTGTTGCTCATCCCCCTCGACGAGCCGCTCCCTCGCAACGCATCGCCGGGCGCCTGGCCCCTGCCGGCTTTGCCGCTCCGCGTGTCGGGCGGCGTTCACCGCGGCAGCCTGCTGGGCGCCTACGACGGGGCGGAGTTCCGCCAGATCGTCGAGGTGCTGACCCGGCACAGCCTGATCCGGTTCGACGGAAAATACTATACGGCGGCGTACCGCCCCGTGTTCAACACCGGCAAATGATCCCCGGCGCGTGCGCCGGGTCGGATACGGATTCGATATCTTATAACCTGTCGGTCGGGAGCCGGGCTTCCGGATCCGGCAGAAGGAGGGGACCATGTCCGATGTGGGGGGCGTGGGCGGCGCCGGCGGAGTTCAGGGAGGCGCCTCTCCGTCCGATCAGACCTGGAGTGTGGACCAGGACAGCAACACCATCACCCTGGACAACGGCTACACCGTCACCTTCGAGAACGACGACCAGGCATGGCACATCCGGGACGCCGACGGCAACGACGTCCGGATCTGGGGCGATCCCCACGTGCACGAGGGTGACGGCGGCAAGTGGGATTTCAAGGCCCAGATGACCTTCGAGCTGGAGGACGGCACGAAGATCACCGTCAAAACCAAGCCCATCGGCGACGGCTCGGTGACCGTCTCCGACGAGCTCATCATCACGAAGGGCGACCAGGCCATTCACGTCACCGGCATCGCCGACAACAACGTCCAGATCGGCGACGTGACCATGGACGGCGCCGCGCTGGACGCGGCCACCGCCGACGGCTATGTGGCCACCGAGACGGGCGGAGTGGACGACTGGAGTTTCCGCGGCACCGAGATCACCCGCAACCTTCCGTTCGTGGACTACGACACGTACGTCGCCGCCATGGGTCTGTTCGAAAACCCGCCGCCCCTGCACCTGCTGGATCTGACCGCGCTTCACACCGCCGCCCTGGCCGCCGGCCAGACCGACGACGAGTACATCCGGGAGCAGCTCGACCAGCTCGAGGCCGACATGCAGGCCCAGCTGGACGACGCCCGGCAGAAGATGAATCAGGCCGACAACTTCTACGAACGGAAATACTACGAGGACCTGGTCAACGCCCTCTCGACGGACATCAGCGAGCTCCAGGCCGGCGAGGGGTCCGGCTCCGTCGAAGACAAGATGAACCTTTACAACCGCCTCGCCTTCGAGTTCCACCTGGAGGTGGAGTACAACATCAACATCACCGGCGTGGGGGTGACCTGGACTCAGGCCGAGCTGCAGGAGCTGGAGGACCAGCTCGAAATGCTCCCGCCCGATTTCACCGTCTTCAACCACAACCTGCGCGAGATCCGGCGCGAGGCCATGCAGCCCGGCGTCGGCGGCTACAACACCGGCTCCGGCCTCATCGCCCTGGGGTCGGGGAACGTGGGCCGGTCCATCATCCACGAGATCGGCCACGACTTCGACAACGAGAACCCGCGCTGGGACGACTTCTTGGCCACTTCCGGCTGGGTGAACCACTCCTCCGATTTCACCGACATCAGTTCCGACTTCACCGGAAACACCTACACGCCATACAACGGTTCCGCCCGCTACAGCGACGGGCAGATCTACAATGACGGCGATCCCATCGACCTGGACGGCGACGGGGTCGACGACGGCATCGTCCAGGTGCACTACGGCCAGGTGTACGTCTGCGACGCCGACGCCGATTTCATCTCCAACTACGCCTCCACCAACCCGCTCGACGATTTCGCCGACTGCCTGAAGTTCTTCTGCAAGGATCCCCAGCAGCTCAAGAACGACTGCCCCGACAAGTACCAGTTCATGGTGGAGTTCATGGGGTACGATCCGCTGGCTGCACCGTAGGGCGGACGGATTTCCGGTCGAGTCGTCCATTTGAGATCGTACGCAACAAGGAGGTCGTCACATGTTTGAGCCGAGGAAATGGAAGCGCACGGAATTGGAGATGGTCAACCAGTTGCTGCGCCATCTCCCCGAGCGCCACATTCGATACAACGAGGGATTCGCCGAGCTGGTGCGCGAGGATTATCTCACGGGCAAGGACAAGACCAGCCTGTCGGCAGCCGGGGCCTACCGGACCCGCGGCGGGTCCATGATCCTGTTCAACCCCGCCTTCTGGGATCCCGTGCCCATGGGCGCCACCGAGATCCCGGCGGTCCACTTCACCCTGCTGGCCCTGGTGGGCTATTCGCTCTTCACCACCCTGGAGGTGAAGAAGGGCTGGCCCCCCATCATGTACCCGCGCTTCGACCGCGGGGCGGGCGCCCGGGCGCTGGTCAAGATCGTGGACCGGGAGTTGTTGCCGAAAGAGCTGCAACTGCGCGGCGGCGAGCTGTACATGGATCCCAAGCTGGTTTCGCTGGACCGGAGCTTCGCCTACTGTTACGCCCTCTACGTCCTGGCCCCGGAGAACCTGCTCCGCTCGTTCCCCGAAGCGTACCAATACCTGAAGACGCGAATCTTCGCCGGACGGGAGTACCGGGCGCAGCAGGCCCTGTCGGGCAAGCATCGGATCCGGGTCTGAGCGCGACGACGTTCAGGATTCGTTCCCCTTCGTTGCGGATTGCGCGCTCGTGCATACAACTCGTGCTCGTAATTCGTAATCGTCATCGTAATCGTGATTCGCAATCGAGGCTCGAGACTCGAGGCTAGAGGCTCGTTCCCAGCCACCGGGTCTCGCGGTTCGGGGTTCGGGGCCCGGGGTTCGGGGCTCGGCACTCGTCTCCAACGATCAACCATCAACCATCAACAATAGTCGGACCTGGGACCTGGGTTCCGGGACCTGGATCACAAAACCCGGATTCTAGTACTCATTCACCCACTCACCGATTCACGCATCCTCCCATTCATTGTCCCAAACGCACAATGAGAAATGAAAAATGAAAGATGATCAATGAAAGGCTCCTCTTTCCTTTTCACCCATTCACCCATTCACCCATTCACCCATTCACCATAAGAGAAAATCGAGCGTCTCGCCGGCGTTCTCGCGGTAGGTGCCCTCGATTTTGAACTCCCCGTCGATGTCGGTGAGCACGATCTCGTAGTACTGCGGGCCGCCGGCGTACATGATCTCGTAGCGGATGTTGGTTCGCCGCTCGCCGTCGAACAGATTGTTCGTTTCGGTGTAGTGGAGCATCTTCCGGCCCAGGACCGCGCCCACCTCCTGGCGGCGCTTGGCGTGGGCGGCGACGAACTTTTCGCGGCTCACCTCCTGCCGGTAGCCCAGCGCCAGGCAGCGGTCGTAGGCCTCACCGGCCTGTTCCGTGGCGACGAGATCGCAGTATACGCCCACCAGCTTCTCGTCCAGCTCCATGGGCGACGGCCGGGGCGGCTTGTTCCCCTTGCAGCCGGCCAGGATGATCACCAGGAGCAGCACCGCTCCCGTCACCACCGCCACAATTGTCCCCGTTTGCATGGCTCGCCTCCCGTCTGGATTGCACGCACCCGAAGCCATAGACGGCCTCTGCCAGAAAATTCCGCGCCCGTCACGGGAATCCTATCACCCGGGCATAAGGATAGGCAATTGGTTGGTCAATTCAGATGGTGAATGGGTGAATGGGTGAATCGGGAGACGGGAGAGGAGAGATGGGAGACGGCTCTCGGTTAAAAGTCCAGAACAAAAAAGCCTCTGTGTCTTCTGCGTCCTCTGTGGTGAATCCAGGCACCCCGAAGTCCGATGTCCGCTGAGCGGGTGCGGCCCCCAAGTTCCGGGGCTCGATAAAGGGATTGACCGCTGTGCGGCTCGGTCATAGAATGCGCGCAGATCTTCCGCCATCCAATTCGTTACATCTTCCATCCGTCCGTCGCGGGCGGGAGCGTGCATTCACCGTCGGAGCCGCATGCAGGAGGTGGGCCATGGCCGAGGCAGCCGTCCGGGTCCTGTTCATCAGCGGGTCCATCGGACTGGGCCACGTCAGCCGGGACGTGGCCATCGTCCGCGCGCTGCGGGAGCGACGCGCCGGAGTCCAGGTCGACTGGCTGGCGGCGGCGCCCGCCGACGGCTACCTGCGTGACGCGGGCGAGCGCCTCTTGCCAGAGTCCGCCGAGCTGGCCGACGAGAGCGCCCTGGCTGAGGCGGCCGCCGAGGGGGCGCAACTCAGCCTCGTCCGTTACGCTTTCGGGGCGATGCGGCACTGGTCGCGGAACGTGGAAGTCCTCAAGCGGGTCACGGCGGCGCAGCCCTACGACTTGGTCGTCGGTGACGAGACGTATGAGGTCAGCCTCGCCTTGAAGAAAAATCCCGCCCTTAAGACGTTCCCGTTCGTGATGATCTTCGATTTCGCCGGATTCCAGCCCGTGACATCCCGGCCCATGGAACGCCTCGGCGTCTGGTTCTGGAACCATGCCTGGTCGAAGGGCTACCGGCAGAAACCCCGCCACGTGGACATGAGCCTGTTCATCGGCGAGCTCGATGACATCCCGGACACCCCGTTCGGCCTCGGACTCCCCAACCGCCGCGACTGGGCCCGGGCGAGGTGCCGGTTCGTGGGCTATATCCTGCCCTTCGACCCGACCGCCTTTCGCGACCCAGCGGCGGTGAAACGCCGTCTGGGCTACGGGCCGGAGCCCCTGGTGATCGCCGCCATCGGCGGCACGGCGATCGGCCGCGAACTGCTGGAGCTCGCCGCCCGGTCGTACCCGGCGCTCCGGGAACGGGTACCGGGCGTGCGGCTGGTACTGGTGTGCGGGCCGCGCCTGCCGGTCTCTGCCGTCGCGGCACCGCCCGGTGTGGAGGTCCACGGCTACGTCCCGGCGCTCTACGAGCATTTCGCCGCCAGTGACGCGGTGGTGACCCAGGGGGGCGGCACGGCGACGTTGGAACTCACCGTGCTCCGGCGGCCGTTCATTTTCTTCCCGGTGGAGGGGCATTGCGAACAGGAGTTCGCCGTGGCCGATCGGCTCGCCCGCCATGGCGCCGGCCGCCGGTTGGCCCTTTCCACCACCACGCCGGAGTTATTGGCCCGGACGATAGCCGCACAGCTCGCCGCCACGCCCGACTACCCGCCCGTGTCCGCGGACGGCGCTCGGCGCGCCGCGGAGCTCCTGGACGGATTGCTCCAGTCCACCAGGCCGGAGACTCGGGGATAGGGGTTCGGGACCAAGCGGTTTCGCCTTAATACACGGAGGCCGCAAGCCCATCTTCTGATCAGTCATTGATCACTTTTAATCTGTGAATTTTTTTCCCCCCCGGTTGGATCGCCGGAGGGCGGTTCACCCGGTGTGACTTCGTGGCCCGGCCCCCGACCCGCCGGGCGGATCGAATGTTGATCGCCCCGGGCGTGAGCCCGGGGCTCGGGTCGCCGGCCATCGCCAGAGAGCGACCCGCAAGGCGGATCGAATGTGGTCCTGACCTCGATGAAAATCACGGATTGCCACGCGCAGGCGATCTGCAGGCTTCGGAACCACCCCTGCCCCCCCCACGCACTCGATCATATTCGACCCGCTCCGCGGGTCGTCCCGGCTCACAGCGGGGCGGAACAAATCCCGGATTTCACCCGGGGCTACCCAGGTTCGACCCGCATGCCGCGGGTCGTCGGAGGAGTTCTTCCAGGAAGATACCTAAACCATGCGGAAGCGGCGCGAGAGCCATCCCTGCAGTGTTCACCGCGGTGAATCGAGTTGTGACTTCGGATTATTGGTTATTGATGATTGCCTATATTTGATTGGCTATTTGGAAGCGAGATGGGATGTGCCGGGGCTCCGCCAGATTGGGATCAGGATTACGAGCACGAGACATGAGCGGGATTTACGAGGAGAGCTCTGGGGTTTGAGAACCAGGACCCAGAACCCAGGTCCCAGGTCCGACTATTGTTGATGGTTGATAGTTGATGGTTGATCCTTGGTGGCAAGTGCCGAGCCCCGAACCCCGAACCGCGAGACCCGGTGGCTGGGAACGAGCCTCGAGCCTCTAGTCTCTAGCCTCGAGCTCAGTACTGGTCCAGCGGGCGGATTTGCGACAGCGGCAGGTCGCGGAAGGCGGCGAGGCCGGCGGCGATCTCCGTCAGCAGGCGGTCGCGGTCGCGGCTCAGGATCCCGCGCAGCGGCAGGAAATTCGAGGCGTGGTCGCTCCGGAACACGGCGCGGCGGCAGCGCACCTCCCCGACGAAGGCGCCGAGTTCGGCCAGCAACCCGGCCGCGTCCAGCGGCTCGAAGCCGTCGCCGAACGCGGTCCGGAAGCGGCGGCCGCCGGGGGGCAGGCCAAGCACCAGCGTGGAGACGTACTCGGGGTCCACGGCGCTGACCACCGCCGCCGAGCCGGCGGCGTGGGCGGCACTCAGGGCGCGTCCGCCCAGCCCGTTGATGACCATGACCGACACCCGCAAGCCGGCGGCGCGGGCCCGCCGCAACGCTTCGACGGTGGACGCCGCAGTCTCCCCCTTGCGCACCCGCCGCAGCACCTCGTCGTCGCCCGACTCGATGCCGGCGTAGACGAGCCCGAGCCCCGCCGCCGCCAGGTCGCCCAGCTCGGCGTCGCTCTTGGCTCGGATGTTGCGGGGTGAGGCATAGGCGGAGATGCGGTTCAGATCCGGGAAGTGCGTCCGGATCCGGTCCAGGACGGCCAGGAGGTGTTCCGTGTCGGCCGCCAGCGGGTCGCCGTCGGCCAGGAAGACGCGGCGCACCGGCCAGCCGGAACGGGCGGCGGCGGCGAGCCAGGCGTCGACTTCAGCGAGCGGCGTCACCGCGTAGCGCCGGTCGGTGTACATCTCGCAGAAGGCGCACCGGTTCCAGGAGCAGCCGGCGGTCACCGGCAGGATGAGCGATTCCGCCTCGCTGGGCGGCCGGTAAACGGGCGCCTCACGCATCCAGGCGGGCCAGCGCCTCGAGGATCGAGGCTTTCTGGAGCTCGTACTTGGCCAGCCGCTGGCGGTTTTCCTCGACCACTTCAGCCGGGGCGCGGGAGACGAAGCTGTCGTTGGACAGCTTCTTGCTGAAGATGGTGATCTCCTTCTCCACCCGCGTCAGTTCGCCTTTGAGGCGCTGCCGCTCGGCGGCCTCGTCGATGACGTCGTGGACGAAGATCTGGATCCGCTCCACCACCACCGAGGCCGCGCCGCGCGGCCGCACCGCCGCCGGGTCCAGGCGCAGGTCGGCCACGCCGGCGAGGTGCCGGATGACATGGGCCTCGGCGCGGAGCGCCTCGAGCCGGTCCTCGGGCGGGCGCAGGGTGATGGTGAGCGCCGTCGTGGCGGCGACGCGCTGGGTGTTGCGCACCTCGCGGATGGCCGAGGTGAGCGCCTGCACCGTGGTGAAGGCGGCGAGCAGGTCCGGATTGTCCAGCTCCGGCACGGGCCGCGGCCACGGGGCGGCGGCGATCATGGGTGCGGCGTCGGCCGGCGCCAGTCCGGCCAGCCCCCGCATCGGGAGCACCTCGTTGAGTTCCTGGTAGATCGCCTCGGTGATGTAGGGGATCATGGGCTGGAGCAGCCGCAGCACCACGTCGAGGCAGTGGGCCACCACCAGCCGGGCCGTGTTGGCGGATGGGTCGTCCGGGTCCTGCAGACGCGGCTTGACCAGTTCCAGGTACCAGTCGCAGAGCGACCCCCACATGAAGTCGCGCGCCGCGCCGACGGCCACGCTGGGATTGTAGTCGGCCAGCCCGGCGGTGACCGCGCGCACCGCCTCGTTGAGCGCCGCCAGGATCCAGCGGTCCTCCAGGGCGAGATCCGACAGCCGCAGCGGCGCCATGCGGGCGCCGGCCAGGTTGCCCAAGGCGAACCGGGCGGTGTTCCACAGCTTGGTGCAGAAGCGCCGCCCCTCGACGAAGCGCTCGCTCACCAGCTTGGCCGTGGGGATGTCGGGCATGGTGCCCAGCACGTCAAACTCCTCGCGGCAGCCGGCGCACAGGTAGGTGAAGATGCTGCGACCGTGCCGCGTTTCGGCAAGGTCGTTGTGGTGGGCGCAGTGGGGGCAGACCGCCGTGACGGGGAGCCGGATGTCCTGGTTGCCCGTCTGCATGTCGCAGAGAATGTACCGCATGGCGTCGGTGCCGTACTCCTCGATGATGTCCACGGGATCGATGCCGTTCCCCTTTGACTTGCTCATCCGCTCACCCTTGCCATCGAGGATGTTCGCGTGGATGAACACGTCGCTGAACGGGATGTCGCCCAGGTTGTACAGGCCCATGATCACCATCCGCGCCACCCACAGGGTGATGATGTCGCGGGCGGTGACGAGGCAGGAGCCGGGATAGTAGTAGGCGAGGCAGTCGTCGCGGCCGTCGGCGGCGCCGAGCGGCGCGCCCCCCTCGGTGTCGGCGGTGGCCGGGTCGGGCCAGCCCAGGGTGGAAAACGGCCAGATCGAGGAGGAGAACCAGGTGTCGAGCACGTCCTCGTCGCGGCGGTAGCCGAGCGACTCGAGGGCGGCGAAGAGCGCCGGGTCGTCCTCGAGCAGGGTCACGTCCACGAGGCAGGGCGCGGACGGCGCGCCCCCCAGGCCGTCCGCGTCGGCGGCGGCGCCGATGCGCACCGACCGCTCCGCCTCGGGCAGGAACGCCCGCACCGCGGCCAGTTCCGGCCGGCCCAGCACCGCGGCGAATCCCGGCTCCGCCAGCGCGGCGGCCAGGGCGCCGAGCGTGGTCCGAAGCGACCAGACGGGGATGCGGTGCCCCCACCAGAGCTGCCGGCTGATGGGCCAGTCGCGCTTCTCGCCGAGCCAGTCCAGGTAGGTCTTGACGAACCGCTCGGGGTGGAAGCGAACCCGGCCGTCGCTCACGGCATCCATGGCCGCCTGCACCAGGCCGGGGGCGGTGAACGCCTTCGGCGTGCCGCGACCCATGGCCACGCCGCCGGGCACGTCGCCCATGCGGATGAACCACTGGTCCGACAGGTACGGCTCGATGGGCGTCTTGCTCCGGTCGCTGTGGCCGACCTCGATCTCGCGGTCCTCGACCGCCCCAAGCAGCCCCTGCGCCTTGAGATCGTGCACCACCTGTTCGCGGGCGACGAAGCGGTCCAGTCCCTGATAGGGGCCGGCGTTGGCGTTGAGGGTGCCGTCGGGATTGAGGATGTTGACGATGTCGATCGCCGCGCGGTGGCGCATCCAGACATCGTAGTCGTTGGGATCGTGAGCCGGGGTGATCTTGACGCAGCCGGAGCCGAGACCCGGCTTGGCCCACTCGTCGCAGATGAGCGGGATGGGCCGGTTCATGAGGGGGAGCATCACCTTCCGGCCGGCCCGGGCCATGTCGCGGAGCGCCAGCAGGCAGGGCAGCACGGTGCGGCGGCGTTCTTCCAGAGCCTCGAGTTGCCCGCGCAGGGCAGCCTGCTCGCGCGCCGGGGCGGCGGCCAGCGCTTGGTTCAGCGTTTCGATCTCGGCGGCGAGCGCCGCGTCGGGTTCCGGGTGGACGGCCACGGCGGTGTCGCCGAGCATCGTCTCGGGGCGGGTGGTGGCCACCTCGACGTGGTCCGGCTCGCCCGGCTGCGGATCGATCACCGGATAGCGCAGGTGCCAGAAGTGGCCCTGGACCGTCTCGTGGTACACCTCGTCGTCGGAGATGCTGGTGCGCAGGAACGCATCCCAGTTCACCAACCGCTTGCCGCGGAAGATCAGGCCGTCGTCGAACATGCGGAAGAAGGTGTGGCGGACGGCCCGGGAGCAGACCTTGTCCATGGTGAAGCGCTTGCGTTCCCAGTCGCAGGAGCAGCCGATGCGCATGAGCTGCTCCAGGATCCGCGCCTGGTACTGGTCCTTCCAGGCCCAGATCCGCTCCACCAGGCCGTCGCGGCCCACGTCGTGCCGGGTGAGCCCTTCGAGCTCCTTCAGCCGCTTCTCCACCACCGCCTGGGTGGCGATGCCGGCGTGGTCGGTGCCGGGCATCCAGAGGGTGTTGTCCCCCTGCATCCGGTGCCAGCGGATGAGCACGTCCTGCATGGAGTTGTCCATGGCGTGCCCCATGTGCAGGGCCCCGGTCACGTTGGGCAGCGGCATCATGATGACGTAGCGGCGGTCGCGCGGCCGGTCGTCGGGCACGGCGTGGAAGGCTCCGGCGGCGCGCCACATGTCGTTGACGGACTTCTCGATCTCCGCCGGCTCATATGTTTTTGAGAGGGTGAACTTGCTACTCATGGTCGCTTCCTCAAGAGAATAAAGAGGATTACTCTACTCCAGCCGCTTGGCAAAAGCAAGGTTAGAGGCTCGGGGCTCGGGGCTCGGGGCTCGCGGTTCGGGTCTTCCCGTTTATCTGATGCTTCCCGTCTTACGTCTTACGTCTTAAGTCTCTCGTCTCCCGTTTCTCGATTCACCGACTCACCGCCCGCCAAATGACCAAATCATGTTTGAACATGTTTGGTGATCAATGAATTGTTTTGTAATCTTCGTGTCTTTGTGGTGAATCCGCTTTCGTCACCAACTTTCCCGCCGGCGCAGCTCGGTGATGTGAGCGGTGTGATGCCGGCCGTGCCAGGCATAGAGGACCAGCAGGAAGTCCAGCGTCAGCGTGGCCTGGCGCTCGGGATGATAAACCGTACGCCGGAAATCGTCCGGCGCCATGGTCCGCATCAGCATGGCCCAGCGGCGGTGCAGCGCGTCCAGCAGGTTGAGCGACAGTTCGCCCGGCGCCGCGATGGCGTCGGGTGTCTCGGCCCAGCGGCTCTCGGCATACGGCTTGATGGTGGGATTGTCCTCGGTCAGGGCCAGCTTGAACCGAATGAAGGCGTTGAGGTGGGCGTCGGCCAAGTGGTGGACCACCTGGCGGATCGTCCAGCCGCCGGGCCGGTACGGCGTGCCCCAGCGCAGCGCGTCGAGCCCGGCGACGGCCTCCCGGATCCGCTGCGGCTGGGTGGCGATCTCTTCGATGAGCGCGGCGCGCCGCTCCGGTGACAGGGAATCCTCCGGCGTGAACGGGCCGATGGGATAGCGCAGATCGGGATCGGACATAACACCTCCGAGAATCTGTTGATAGTTGATGGTTGATTGTTGGGAGAGGAGTGATCTTTCACGACCGACCATCAACCATCAACTATCAACTATCAACCGTAACAGGTGTCGCCAGCCGTTCGGTCAGTCGACGGCGACCATGACGCTGGACGCCTTGATCACCGCGTAGGCCGGCTTCCCCACCTCCAGGCCCAAACGGTCGCAGGCGGTCTTGGTGATGATCGCGACCACCTCGACCCCGTCGGCCAGGCGGATGACCACCTCCGTGTTCACCGCGCCGGCGTGGATCTTATGAACCGTACCCTTGAGGACGTTCCGGGCGCTGAGTTTCATGTCCGCCTCCTTGCAGTTTTCCTATTGGATGCCGCGGCCGCGCCGGAGGTGTCGCCTCCGCGGGCGCGTCGCCGCACCACCGGCAGATTCGGCCGGGTGTTGACCCGGAGCTGAAACACGTCGGGGCGGGCGTAGTGGCCGGCCACGTCGAAGTCGAGCTTGCCCCGGACCACCTCGCCGAGATCCAGGTCGGCGAACAGGATTCCGGCCTGATCCCACAGCGGCCCGGCGAGCACCTCCCCCATGGGCGAGACGATGGCGCTGCCGCCCCGGCACAGCGTCTCCGGCTGCCCGCCGAGCTCCTCCAGCCCGGGGAGCCCCGGCGGATACATGGTCTTCGTGACGAACTGGTTGGCCCCCAGGACGAAGCACCGCCCCTCGCAGGCGATGTGGCGGAGCGTGGCCACCCAGGTGTCGCGGGCGTCGGCGGTGGGCGCCAGGTACACCTGGATTCCCTGGGCGTAGAGCGCCATCCGCGCCAGCGGCATGTAGTTCTCCCAGCAGACCAGGCCGCCGATGCGGCCGAGCGGCGTGTCGTGAACGACGAGGGTGCTGCCGTCCCCTTCCCCCCAGACCAGCCGCTCGGCGCCGGTGGGTTTGAGCTTGCGGTGCACGCCGAGCAGCCGGCCGTCCGCGCCGAAGTGCAGCAGCGAGCAGTAGAGCGTGCCGCGGCCGAACGCCCCGTCGCGCTCCACCACGCCCACCGCCGCCTGAACGCCCGCCGCGCGGCACGCCGCGCCGAGCGCCTCGACCGCCGGGCCGGGCACGGTCACGGCATTGTCCCAGCAGGTCTGCCACAGGAGCCGTCCCGCGGCATTGCGGCTCCCCACGCGCATCCCGAAACTCATCCCCCGGGGGTACCCGGGCACGAACGCCTCGGGGAGCAGCACCAGCCGGGCGCCGCCGGCGGCCGCCTCGCCGATGAGCCGCACCGCCTGCGCCGTCGAGGCCTTGCCGTCAAAGAGCGCGGGCGCGGCCTGAACCACCGCCGCCCGGTAACGGATGAACGCGTCGCGCACGTCGGCCTCGCTTCCCCCGGCGGGCGCACCGTCCCGCCGGGATTAGATTAGAAATCCTCCACCACTCGCCCGTCGGCGCGCAGAACCACCTCGCCGGAATCCACCGTGTAGACCGGGTAGTGCCACGCGTCGAAATCGAGGAGCAGCGCGCGGCGCCACCACGGCGCGGCGTAGTCCCGGACAGCCGGCGTGGCGGTGAACCGATAGTGCCCGCCCAGGTCCTCGACGGTCAGCGTGTAGCGGGTGTGGGGACCGGCGACGGTCCGGACCTGGTCCGCCTCCGCCCGGACACCCGCCGGATCCTGATACTGGGCCGCGGCCACCAGGTGCCGCAATACGGAGCGGACCTTCATCTCGAACTGGTGGTGCGGGTGCCCGCCGCGCGGCATCAGGAAGACGAACAGGTACCAGAGCAGGAGCGCAGCGCCGACCGCCGTCAGGGTGTTCCGTCGCCAGTGCTGCATCGGCCGCCTCCCGGACACCTTCGCCCGCCCGCCCACGACCGGCTGCCGGCGGTCGTAAGATTCAATCGGATGTCGAGCTCATTCTACCTCAAATGGCTCGACCGCACCAAACGGCGGGATTTCGCCGAAAAAAAAGCGCGCCGGATACATCCGGCGCGCCCGGGCGAGATTAGCGTTGGTCTGCGTCGATCAGCGTGATTTCAGGCTCACGTCGTCCACCCGGAAGGTGGTGGCGTAGGACGAGCCATTGGTCGCCTTGAACCGGACCTTGACGGTCTGGCCTTTGTAGGCGATCGCGTTGTAACTTTTGAGCGCGTATGTGCCGGCGCTTGCCGTCTTGTCCAGGTTGCTCAGCGTGGCCAGTGTCGCCACCACGGCGCCGCTGCCGTTCACAAGCTGCACCAGCAGCTTGTCGTAGGCGGTGGACCCGGTCTCGCTGGTGACCACCGACAGCCAGAAGCTCAGCGTGGCCGCAGTGGCGCCGGCCGGGATGGTGACCGCCTTGGAGTCCAGCGTTTGCGACGACGAGTTGCTCACGCCCAGGTAGGCGTGATCGCTGCCGGCATGGGGGTAGGCGCCGTTGGCCACCAGCACGTTGAAGCTGCTGCCGGTGTAGGCAGAGCGCACCCACGAACCGTCCGGGGCCGAGTTGGTGCTGGCGGTGATGGACTCGAAGCCGACGTTGGCGAGCAGCTCCGTCTCGGCGGTCCCGCCGGCCACCGTCGCAGTCACCGCAAAACTGGCGGCCGCATAGCCGTAGACGCCCAGCCACCAGGTGCCCGCCGACGGGCTGGCGTGGGTGCAGGTCTCGTTGCCCGACGAGGTGTAGGGCCGGCAGTCGTAGCTCGAGCTGGTGGGCTTGGCGCTGTACTTCGAGTAGATGTCGACGTCGCCGGAGGCGCCGGTGGTCTTGAATTCCAGCGCGGAGGCGCCCGCCGGCACCGTGATGAAATAGTATTTCCAAGCCCCTTGGGCCACACTCTGGCCCGACAGCGTGACGCCGCTGGCGAGCGCCGTGTCGCCGCCGCCGCAGGCGGCGGTGAAGTTCTTGCCGGTGGCATTCGGTCCCACGGTGACGCTCAGCGCCGCCGGTGTGAAGGTGCAGCCGCTCTTGGACGGCGTGACGGTGTACGTGCCCGCCGCCAGGCCGGCGAGGGTGTAGTTGCCGCTGGCGTCGGACACCGCCGTGGCGCCGCCGGCGGTGACGGTGGCGCCGGCAGTGCCGGCGCTGCCCGCGATGGAGTAGGTCGTACCGCCGGCGGTGACAGTGCCAGTGACGGCAAAGGTCCCGGCGGCGTAGCCGTAGACGCCCAGCCACCAGGTGCCGGCGGATGGATTGGCGTGGGTGCAGGTCTCGTTGCCCGACGAGGAGTAGGGCCGGCAGTCGTAGCTGGAGCTGGTGGGCTTGGCGTTGTACTTCGAGTAGATGTCCACATCGGCGCTGGCCCCCGTGGTCTTGAGGACAAGCTGGGTGGCCCCCGCCGGAACGGTGATGAAGTAGTATTTCCAGGCGCCCTTGGCCACGCTCTGGCCCGACAACGTGACGCCGCTGGTGAGCGCCGTGTCGCCGCCGCCGCAAGCGGCGGTGAAGTTCTTGCCGGTGGCGCTCGGCCCCACGGTGACGCTCAGCGTCGCCGGCGTGAAGGTGCAGCCGCTCTTGGACGGCGTGACGGTGTAGGTACCCGCCGCCAGGCCGGCGAGGGTGTAATTGCCGCTCGCGTCGGCCGTGGCGGACACGCCGCCGGCGGTGACGGCGGCCCCGGCGGCGCCGGCGTTGCCCGCGATGGAATAGGTGGGGGGCGGCGTGCCGCCGAAGGTGATCCACATGGGGGCCGAGTAGGCGTCATGTCCGTCCGCCTGGGTGACGTGGACGAAGTAGTACCACGTGCCCGTGCCCGGGGCGTCGGTCAGCGTCACGGCGGACTGGTTGCTGTAGCTCTTGTAGGCGCTGGTCAGCACGCCGCCGCCGATCTGGCCGCGCCAGATCTCGATGGCGTAGGTGCTTTCGCCGTCGGGATCGAGGGCGGCGACCCGCAGGTCCACCGACGTCCCGGCCGTGAAGATGTCGCCCATGATGCGGCTGTTGTCGGCGGTGCCGAAGACCAGTTGCAGGTTGGGATCCTCGGTGGCGAAAAAGTGGCGCGCCTTGTGGGCGTTCATCAGGTTGGCCCGGGTGAGCGCCGGCGCCAGCGAGTTGGGGATGAGGTAGACCGTCCGGGTGGGCACGGCCACGCCGTGATTGTTGCAGTGGGAATCCTGCTCGGCCGTGGGGGCCACGTGGAAGCCCTTGTTCAGGGCGGTCATCCAGCGGGCGAAATAGTTGGAGCTGCCGACGTTGGCGTCGTCGCAGTAGACGGAGGTCGAGAACGCCAGGCCGCTCCGGACGGCGATGCCCTGCATCGCGGCGTCGGCGTCGGCGTTGTAGGCGAAACCGTCGAAGTGGCCGCTGTCGGGGTGGCACAGGATGCCCAGCGCGCCGGCGGCGGACGGGTACTGCACCGAGCGGGCGTAGAGGGTGAGGTAGGCGTACCGCTTCGGCACGTAGATGTCGAAGTAGCAGTTGCTGCCGGCGCTGCACTCGGGGGTGGACCCGGTGCAGGAGGAGCAGGAGTCCCAGCCGAACAGCTTGGGGCTTTCGATGACGATCACGTGCCCCTGGTCGGAGTTAGTCAGCACGCCGAACTCCTGGCCCCACAGGGCGACGAAGGCGCCGTCGACCGTGGCGGACGAGGCGGCGGCCAGGCCGTAGGCGTAGCGCTGCCTCACCTTGGCCTCGGTCAGGGGCGGGTTGCCGGTGGTGACCGCCTCCTCGAAGAGGTGGTTGTGGTCGGTGATGATCCAGTAGTCCATCCCGGCCGCGTTGCGGGCGTAGTCGTAGACCTGGTCCGGGCCGAAGGCGCCGGAACCGTTCGCGTTGCCGGAGACGCAGTTGCCGGGGTCCTGTCCGCCGTCGGAGTAATTGGAGTGGCTGTGGGTGGAGCCGTAGTAAAAGTTGTAGCCGAAACCGCTCGCCAGCGGCGTGTTCTGCTGGAGGGCGCAGGCGCCTCCCACGCGGCTTTCGCGGTTGTAGGCGGCACCCTCCTCGTCCAGCCCGTAATTGACCACCACGCGGCCGGTGGAAGCGAACGCCTCTTCGATGTCGGGCTCCGCTTCGATGTCGTCGTAGCCGGCGGTCATGCGGGCGATCGCCGGCCGCTGGGCCAGCTTGAGCCGGTTCGAGACGAATCGCGCCTGGAACGTGTAGCGGTACTCGCCGGCCGGGACCAGATTCCCCTCGGTGTCGCGGCCGTCCCAGTAGAACTCGGCGTACGCGGCGCCCTGGTCGTCGAGCCAGACCGCGCCCCGGGCGTAGCGGACCATCTGCTCGGAAGCGCCCGGTCCCGTGATCCGCAGCCGCCAGAACGTCCGGCCGAAGTCGCGGTCCCGCGCCGCGTCGGGGTGGCTCAGGACGGTGAACAGCCGCACCTGGCTGAGCCCGCCGGGGTGGAGCGGCGAGAACTGGAAGGCGTTCGTGCCGATGTAGGCGGTGAACTGGTCGTTCCGGTCGGTCGGCGCCTCGGCGGCGGCCACGGCCGCCAGGACCACCAGCATGAGGCCCGCAGCCAGGCCGTAACGGGCAGCGGGCAGAAGATGCAGACGGGCAGATGGAACCATGCGCTGACTCCTCGTGGAGGATGATGGTATTAAGGTACGCCGGCGGCGGTTTCGTCTGAAAAAAAGTGATGCCGATCACACTCCGGGCGCTGCGGACATTTCGGCCTTGCCCCCACCGGGACTGACCGGCTATAGTTCGGCCTACCGGCACGCCGGGCCTGCGGCCGGGGCGTCCGGACGAATGACCGGGTGAGCGCCGGGCGTTCGACCCAGCGTCTGCGGAGGCTGCCATCCACATCGAGCTCGTCACCATCCCCACCGGAACGTTTCTCATGGGCTCCGAGTCAGCGGAGGCGTCGGAGTACGAACAGCCCGTCCACGAAGTCCGGGTCGAGTGTTTCCGGCTGGGCGTCACGCCGGTGACCCAGGGTCAGTGGGAAGCGGTCATGGGCGACAATCCCGCCCACTTCCGCCGGGGGTCCGACCATCCGGTGGAGTGCGTGGACCTGATCGACATCGACATTTTCCTCGACAAGCTCCGCGCGCGCACGCAGCGGGCTTACCGTCTCCCCACCGAACGCGAGTGGGAGTACGCTTGCCGGGCCGGCACCGCCGGCGACCGCTACGGCGACCTGGACGCCATCGCCTGGCATGACGGCAATGCCGGGGAGACGACACACCCCGTCGGGCAGAAACTGCCCAACGCCTTCGAGCTGTACGACATGCTGGGCAATGTCTACGAGTGGTGCGCCGACTGGTTCTGGCAGTATCCGGCCATTGAGCCGTTCAACCCGTGGGGACGGTACGACAACGATCCGGAGTACGCGAAGGTCATCCGCGGCGGCTGTTTCCGCGCCGGCGCCTGGGCCGCGCGAGCCCCGTGGCGCTACTGGCAGGACCCGGCGGAGCGCTCCATGGACGTCGGCTTCCGCCTGGCGCTGGACCGGTGAGGGGGAGAAATCAGGGGGTGGGATCCAGCAGTCCGGAAAGGGCGAGGGCCCTGTCCGACCAGATCTTCGCCTGTACCGAGAGGAGCACCCGCTGGCGGCGGTCCTGGCAGGCGGCCTCCCAGACATTCTGCCACAGCGTGAGCTGGCGCTGAACGAGCACCAGTTCGGCGGCCGCTTCGGGCTCGGCGTCGGCCGCCGTCCATTCGATCATGTGCCTCGCTTCCTCGATGAGGCAGCGTGTCGTCGCCGGCTCGCTCCCCTCTCGCGCACTGGACGAGATCCGGCCCAGGGTCGCGGCGAGCCCGCCCAGCCGGACGGGCAGCGGATCGCGCAAAAACCGCTGCCGCTTTTTTTCATTCGTCGTCATTGGGTTCTACCCAGAAGATCGCGCGCCAACCGCTCGACTTGGCAGCGAAGACTCTCATCTTGAATGACAATGCTCCGGTTGCCCTGAGCCGGCCGGATGTTGATGAGCGATTCGAACGCGATTCGCTGTCCACCCGGGTACCAGTTGGCGTCCCACAAATCGTCCTGCTCGCTGCCATTCTCGAGGAGCAACGTCTCGCCATCCGCGTGCATCTCACCGCCGCCCGCCAGGATTCCCCGCCGGATATCGACCACGATTTTGATCATGCCCTCATGCTCCTGGAGCATCTCCTCGATCTGGTCGGGGGTGGCAGGGCGACTGAGCAGGTGAATCACGGTCGCAGTCTCCTCGGATATTTTTGGCCGGCTAAAGATACTGTAGAAAAAAACTGGGACAAGCGCAAGCGGATCGTCGGGATTGTAAACCATCGGTGTTTGATCCAGAAGAGAACTGAACATCCCGGACAATTTCCCAAACAGGTGAATGGGTATGAGGATCGGATTCTGTGATCCAGGGCCCAGAACCCAGGTCCGACTATTGTTGATAGTTGATGGTTGATAGTTGATGGTTGATCCTTGGTGGCAAGTGCCGAGCCCCGAACCCCGAACCGCGAAACCCGGTGGCTGGGAACGAGCCTCTAGCATCGAGCCTCGATTACGAGCACGATGACGATTACGAATTACGATTACGATTACGAGCACGAAGGACGGGGTCAGGAACGAGCCTCTAGCCTCGAGTCTCGAGCCTCGATTACGATTACGATTACGAGCACGATTACAATGACGAGCACGAACACCGTGACGGGTACGAATCCGGTCAATTCACCTTTTCACCCATTCACCGGCAGAAAAAACGCCGGCTCCCCAGAGGGGGAGCCGGCGGGTGCGTTGATCAGATGGTATTGCTGAACCGAATCAATTCACCGGCAGGCCGGACGTGGCGGCCATGCGGGTGAGGTCGGACGAAACGGTGACCAGCGTGGCGTTGATCCGGCCGGTGGCCGTCATTTTGAGCGAGACCACCGCCGCGCCGTGGCCGGGGAACATGGCCTCGAGCGTCGTCTCGAGCTGGCCGTGCGCGGCCAGCGGCGCGGTCCAGTAGCCCACCAGGGCGCCGCTGGCGGCGAAGGCCTCGACGGTGAGTTCCTGGTCCGAACCGGCCAGATCGGTGATCCGCAGCGACGTGGACCAGTCCGCGCCGCCCCGCACCATCGGGAAGGCCACCTGCTGGCTGCCGCGGTCGGTGCCCGCGACGCAGTCCACGCGGAAGGTGTCGGCCTTGTCCAGCAGGTTGTGGAACAGCTCGAAGCCGAGGATGGGCGAATCGGCACCCGCCTTCAGGTAGGCGGTGCCCGGAGGCACGCTGCCGCCCACCATGGCCGGCAGCTCCCGGGTGATCTGCTCGAGACTCTGCACGTCCCACGCCTCCTGCCACAGCGCCGCGCCGGCGGCGTCGTACAGGGTGATCTGCACCGTCGCCGGAACGTCACCGAGATTGGAAACGGTCATGCCAGTCATGTAAGCGGCCGGGTCGGGCACCTCGTTGTAGAAGATGCGGTAGGCGTAGTCGGTCTGGCCCTCGGCCAGCGTGCAGACGACGAGCCACTTGGTGTCGAGCGACTCCAGGCCCTCGGCATTCACCGCCCGCACCTGGTAGCGGTAGCACGTTTCGGGCTGCAGGCCGGTGACGGTGAAGCGGGTCTCTTCGGTGCTGCCGAGCAGGGTGGTGTAGATGTCGTCCTTGTCGTAGACGTTGTAATACAGCACGCCTTCGCCGGCGGGGTTCGGATCCCAATCCAGCTGGATGGAGTCGCCGGACAGGCCCCAGCCCCAGAATCCCGGCGGGACGGACATGACGCCGAGTCCTTCGGCCGGATCATCGTCGGCGGCCGCCCTGACCTTGCCGGACACATCGACGGCCTCTTCGGCGAACGCCGGCAATCCGGCGACGCCCTGCCCCAGCGACGTGCCGAACAGCTCGAAGCCGATCAGCGGCGACGTGGCAGTCACCCGGATGAACCGGATCGCGTTCGGGTCGTCGACGGTGAAGATCTGGTCCACCATCCGGACGTACTTGCCGCGGGACGGAATGGCGACGTCGGCCTGGCCGAGGATCTCACCGCTCTCGGACACGGCCTCGAGGATGACATCCGCTTCGGTCGGGCCCACGTTGATCAGGGTGACGCCGGTGAACCAGATGTCGGAGATGTACACGTACGGGAACACCAGCTCATAAGCCGCCCAGTCGAACATGGGCATAGCGGAGTACGTCTGGTGGTCGGATGTGCCAAAGGCCAGCATACCCAGCGCCGGGGCCTGGGTTCCGATCCGGACCCAGGCGTCGCCAGCCATGGCCGCCTCGCCGAAGATGTCGCCGGCATTCACGGCCAGGGTCGCTTGCGGCGACAGGTCGCCCAGGGCCACCGCTTCCAGCAGATGGCCGTCGGCGCCGAACGCGTGCGCGAACACGGGTGTCGGCGTGTCGCCGGCATTGGTGACCCACATGGTGGTGAACCACTCGTCGTTGGCCACCACATGGGCGGCGAAGGTCTGATAGAGCAGCGGGAGGATCGTCACCGTCACCGTGGCCGGAGCGGACGTGAACTCGCCGTCCGAGACGGTGAAGGTGAAGGTGTCCTCGCCGGTGACAAACGGATTGGGCACGTACGTGAACGCGCCGGTGTTGGGATCGAAGCCGCTGAGCACGCCGAGCGAGGGCTCGGTCACGATGTGGAAGACGAGAGCGTCACCGTCGGGGTCAACGCCCGGGAGCGTGGCACTCACCGGCATGTCGACGACGGTGGTCAGCGACAGGTTGGCGGCGACGGGCGGATCGTTCACGGGCTTCACGGTTATGGTCACGGTCGCCGGCGCCGAGACGAGCTCGCCGTCGGAGGCCTGGTACGTGAAGCTGTCCGAACCGTTGTAGCCGGGATTCGGCATGTAGTCGAACGAACCGTCAGGTTGCAGCGCCAGCGTGCCGTTGGCCGGCAGAGTCACCGCCGCGGCGGTCAGGGGATCGCCGTCCGGGTCGCTGTCGTTGGCCAGCAGACCGCTGACGGCGGTGACACTCAGCGTATTGTCCTCGAAGGCGGTGTACCCGTCGTCCACGGCCACCGGCGGCCGGTTGAAGACGGCCTCGATGGTGTGGTCGGCGGTGACGTCGTAGAAGGTATAGGTGGCGATGGAACCTTGCGAAACATCATCCACCAGCACGTCCCGGATGGTGTTGCCGGCGTCGGCGGTGATGGTGAAGGTCTGGTCGGCGTGAATCCAGACGACCACGTCGCCGATCGGGTCGATGGTGCCGCCGGGATCGGCGGTGGCGGTGATGGTGAAAACCTCTATGAGGCCGGCGTCAAGGGTCTTGTTCTCCTCGCCGGCGGTTAGAGTGAATACGGCGGTGTAGCCGGTGGACTGGTCGGCGTCGCTGTCGGTCGCGTCGTCGCCGCCCTGGTCGGCCAGGGTGAGCACATAGCCGTCCGGCGCGTCGAAGATCAGATAGTAGTCGCCGGGGAGCAGGCCGTCGAAGTAATACTCGCCCTTGTCGTCGGTCTGGACCGAGGCCAGGAACTCGTCGGCCGCGGTGTAGAGGCTGACCCAGACACCCGCGACGCCCGACTCGCCGACATCCTGGACGCCGTCCTGGTCCAGGTCGTTCCAGACCCAGTCGCCCACGGCGGCCGTGCGCAGGTACAGCACCAGGCCGTCGTGATCGGAGCAGAACAGCGGCGTGTTGGGATCATCCAGGTAATCCCGCGGGACATCCGTGTTGCCGCGGCCGGCCTGCATCTCCACCACGAGCGGGGCGGCCGAAGCGGAAGTCAGGATGTGGTCCAGCGCCTGGGCGTCGCCGTCGAAGTGGTACGTGTAGCGCTCCTCCGCCGGCAGGTTGAAGATCTGATTCGTCAGATCGGGATCGACTTCGTCGGTGGCCGGGTACATGGCCCCGAGCGGATCCGGGCTGCCGGTGATCTGCCCCAGGGGATCCACGTAACCGCTGGTGAACTCGAAGGAGTTGAAGTCGCCCACCACCACCAGCGGGATGTCCGGGTAGGTGGTCTGATACTGCTGGACGAACTGGGAGATGCGGTACGCCTGGGTCCAGCGCTTCACGCGCACGCGGTCGCTGGCGTCATCGATGGACCGGTTGTGCACCACCAGCACGCTCACGGGAATATCCATCAGGCCGGCCGAGTGGTAGGCCTCGAGGAGCAGCGGCGGCCGGTCATGCAGGAGGTAGGTCGTCCCGCCGTAGTCGAACGTGTCGTCGGGCTGCACCTGGTACCAGTTGACGATGGTCATGGTGTCGCGCACCAGGAAGCCCACGTCGATGCTGCCGATGTCCCAGCCTTCCTCCAGCACGGCGGTGTAGTTCAGGGTCGGGTCGTCGGCGGCGATCTGGGTCGCCAGATCATCAAGCACGGTGATGTTTTCCACTTCCTGGACGCCCAGGATGTCGGGCGCGCCCAGCACGGTGCGCACCTGGAGCGACGCCTTGTTCAAGCGGTCGGCGTACTCCTGCGCGCTGAAGACATCGTCGTCCTTGTCCGGATCATCCACCGTGTCGTAGATCCGGTAGAAGTTCTGGGTGGCGACGGTGAACTCGCCCGGGTTGCGATCCCGCACCGCCCGGGGCAGCGCCGGGTTGGTCAGGGTGAGGGTCACGGGCAGGATCTGGTAGTCGCCGAACGAGTAGCCCAGCGGTCCCACGGCGTCGAAGGTGGCGCCGCCGAAGACCTCGGCCTCGGGCAGGGTTAGTCCGTTGGGATCCAGGTCGAACACCTCCGGGTTGCTGTCGTACACCGGCTGCCCGACGAGGCCGGGATACTCGATGCCGGGTTCCCGGAATTTCAAATTCGGGCCGGACGTCATGGTGACGTCGCCGTACTGGTCCGTGGGGCTGGTGGCCCGGGCGCCGGTCACCTCGACCAGCATGCTCTCGTAGCGCTCCAGCTCGATGGCCGGCCACGGCTGGGTGCCCACGGGCGTGACGCCGTCCAGGACCACCGTCGCCGGCAGGCTGTTGCCGCTGGAATTGACCGTGACCAGGGGGGCGAGCGACGGTGTGCCGATCTCGGTGAAATCGTAATACTCCGTCACGACGCCCTGGACGTCGACGTTGTCACCCACCGCCACGCCCGTCGGCGCCGTGAGGGTGAAGACGAAGATGCCCTCGGAGGTGTCGTCGTCGCCGTCGTCGGAGCCGTCGGGCGTCTGGATGAAGAAGCCGTTGGTGTCCAGCGCGGTGACGATGTTGCCGCGGGTCATGACCAAGTCGTACAGATACGGCGAGGTCAATCCGTTGCCCTGGATCTGGGCGATGGTGTACTCGGGGATGACGATCACGCAGCCGGCGAAGGTGCCGCCGGCGATGGGCGTGCCGGGCGAGAAGCGGGCCCCGCCGGAGCCGGTGGCCACGGTGTGCTTCACCCACGTGGTGCCCGTGATGTCCGGATCCCGGGTCAGGCTCTGGTTGTCGCCGCCATCGGCGCCGTATGTGGCGACGGCCTGTTCCACCGCCGTGGTGTCGGTCAGGGTGACCGTGTCGCCGTCGTTGTTCAAACCGAGTGCGCCGGTGGACGCGATCTGCACCTCAGCGCCGCCGAACAGGCCCATGGGCGTCCCGCCGCCGAACACCACGATGGCGCAGCCGGCCGCCACAGTGGTCCCGGCGGGGAAGACGTGCCGGACGCCGGTGGCGTCGGAGAGAGTCCAGCCGGAAAGGTCCTTGTCGGACAGGGACGTGTTGACGATCTCCACAAACTCGTCCTGGGTGGTGTTCACCGTACCGTCACCGTTAGCGTCGCCGGCGGTGGCGTCCGGGTCGGCGTGGATCTCGTTGATCACCATGTACTGCACCCGGCGGTTGGTGGCGCCGGGGGTGTTGTAGGCTTCACCCTCGACCGGCGTGCCGGTGTAGCCGGTGATGCCGGCCAGGTCGAAGTCGTTGCGCACCCAGTCGGCGGCGGTGTCGGTGTCGGTGCCGTCGGGGATGCGCGAGGCGCCGCCGGGGGCGAAGGGTAGTCCGTCGTAGGCCACCCCCAGGGAAGGCACGCCGTAGGTTCGATCTCCTGCCCCGCCGTCATTGACGGCAACCGCGTCGACGATCTGGGTCCAGGGGGCCGTGTCGAACACGCCGTCGTCGTTCGTGTCCAGGTCATTGCCCAGGGCGCCGGTGAATCCCTCCACCAGCAGCAGCGTGAGTGTGCCGTTCTCCAGCGAATTGGCGGCAAGGTTGGCGAGATAGAAACCGTTGGCGTCGGTGGTGCCCACGGCGATCACTTCGTCCACCACGCCCACGTTTCCGGAGTCACCTTCGATCTCCAGGACGGTCAGCGCGGAGTAGTCGTAGTTGGGAGCGCCGAAGATCTCGACGAACTCCACATCCGTCCCGGTGGTGCTGGCCGAAAATTCGTTGATCACCGGGGGGCGCGGCACGGCGGCGTTGGCGGCGCCGGGCGTGTTGAACGCCTCGCCGAACACCGGCGTGCCGGTGTAGCCGGTGATGCCGGCCAGGTCGAAGTCGTTGCGCACCCAGTCGGCGGCGGTGTCGGTGTCGGCACCGTCAGGAATGCGCGACGCGCCGCCCGGAGCGAAGGGCAGACCGTCATACGACACGCCCAGAACCGGCACGCCGTACATCAGGTCCGAGGCGCCGCCGTCATGGACGGCCACCGCGTCCAGGATCTGGGTCCAGGGCGTGGAGTCGAACACGCCGTCGTTGTCCGTGTCGAGGTCGTTCCCGGCGCTGCCGGTGAAATCCTCCACCAGCAAGAGGGTGATGGTGCCGTTCTCCAGCGCGTTGGCCGCCAGCGAGGCGAGCCAGAACCCGCTGGCGTCGGTGGTGCCCACGGGGATCACTTCGTCGATGGTACCGGCGGAGGTACCCGAGTCCCCCTCGATCTCGAGGATGGTCAGGTGCGAGTAGTCGGTATTGGGGATGGCGAAGATCTCGACGAACTCGACATCCGTGCCGGTGGTGCTGGCCGAAAACTCATTGATCTTGGGGCTGTTGCAAGTGGCCGTATGGCTGCCGAGACCGTCGAAGGTGTCCTGGGCGTAGCCATCCCATTCCACGCTGGGATCGAAGGCATTGGAGCCGTCCGGGTCGCCAGCGCACACCGAGGCCATGCGGCGCAGGGTGTTGTTGGCGGTGGAGGTGAGCCCTGTGCCCCACTCGGTGCCCGGATCAAAGCCGATCTGGCCGATCACGTCCAGGACGGTCCCGCCGGCGCCGCCTTTCCGAAGTTCCAGCGCATCATTCCCGTTGAACAGACCAATACCCGTCGTCTGGTCGGCCTGCGCCAGAATCGTGGCATTGGCGGAAGAATGAGCCAAGATGTACACATCACCGCTGGCGACGGTCCCGGTTAGTGCAATAGTGGTTCCGGAAGTCGACCCATTCGAGTATTGCAGGATGACGTAGTTCCCGGCGGCGAGATCAATGGTTGCGCCGGTGCCGTTGTAGATCTCCAGCGCCTTGTTGTTGCTGCTCCCCTCGACATACTCGGAGAAGAACAGGTCGGCGGTCTGGGCGCTGGCCGGGACGGCCAGCAGCCACACGGCCGCGAGCAGCGCCAAGGTCGTCGCCGCGAGCCGCGCCGGCGCGGCGGCGTTCCGTGAAGTATGGGTCCCGCGGAAAAATCGGGTGGTACAGGCAATCGCTGACATGATGCCTCCTGGGTCAAATCAATTGTCGAATTTAAAAAATTATCGTAGCACCAAACGGCTCAATTTTCATGCAATAAAATTGACACTCCGACGGACGATTCCGGAGTGCCCGTAGAAGAGTATGTCCGCGGCAAGATTGTATGGAATATTGGAATGCAGAGGCGGGTGGGGAGCTTGCCAACGGTCAACGATCGGGAATCAACCATTACCTGTTTACTGTTTACTATTTACTATTAACACTCGATTGCGAGCACGATTACGATTACGATTACGATTACGAATTACGAGCACGAAATCCGAAGTCCAATGTCCGATGTCCGATGATCGGGAACGAGCCTCGAGCCTCCAGCTTCGAGCCTCGATTACAAGAATGAGGTGAGGCCATGTTCGAAGATTGGGATTGGCGACCGCCCGAAGGGTGGACGGTGATCGAGACGCTGGACGCTCACGCCGCCGGGGAGCCGCTGCGGATCATCACCGCCGGGCTGCCGCCTGTTCCCGGGGCGACGATCCTGGATAAGCGCCGGTTCTTCCGCGACCACCTCGACTGGGTGCGCACCGGGCTGATGCATGAACCGCGGGGACACGGAGACATGTACGGCGCCGTCCTCACGGAGCCGGTGACGCCCGACGGCGACCTCGGCGTCTTCTTCCTCCACAACGAGGGGTACAGCACCATGTGCGGGCACGCCATGGTGGCGCTCGGCACCGCGCTCGTCGACACCGGCCTGCTCCGCCGCGGCGGCGACGCGCCGGAGATCCGCCTGGACACCCCCGCCGGCCGGGTGGCCGTCACCGCCCACCGCGAGGGCGGCCGGGTGCGCCGGGTCACCTTCCGCAACGTGCCGTCGTTCGTCTTCCGCGCCGGCATCACCGTGGACGTGCCGGGCGTGGGTCCCGTGCGCGGGGACGTGGCGTTCGGCGGCGCGTTCTACTTTTTCTGCGAGGCCGGACCGTTGGGGGTTGCCCTGGCGCCCGGCGCCGCGGCCCAACTCATCGACCTGGGGCGCCGCATCAAGCGCGCCGCCGCGGAGCAGTGCCCACCCGTTCATCCTTTCGAAGCGGACCTCAGCTTCCTGTACGGCGTCATCTTCACCGGGCCGCCGGCGGACCCCCGCCATCACAGCCGCAACGTCTGCGTGTTCGCCGACGGCGAGGTGGACCGCTCCCCCACCGGCACCGGTGTCTCGGCCCGCGCCGCCATCCACCACGCCCGCGGCGAGCTGGCGCCGGGCCAGGCCATCGCCATCGAAAGCCTGATCGACACAGTGTTCGAGGTGCGCGTGGCCGAGGTGACGGCGTTCGGCGACTACCCGGCGGTCATCCCCGAGGTGACGGGCTCGGCGGCGGTGACGGGGCGCCACCGCTTCTGTTTCGATCCCGACGACCCGCTGCGGCATGGGTTCTTCATCCGGTGAGCGCCGGCGATTCGCCCAGCCGGACTTTCACCACAGAGACACAAAGGCCACAATCCATTTGTCATTGATCATTTTTCATTTCTCATCTGTCATTTGAGAATAGCAAATGGGCTCATCGGAGAAGAATCTGTATGGGTCATCTGTGAACTTGGAACATGCGAACGGGTGAACCCGCGACATTCTGGAACGAGACTCGAGCCTCTAGCCTCGAGTCTCGCCTGAAGAAACGCCGTGAATGTCTTTCACTGGTGCTTGATCGCCGCGGCGGGATCGGTGGCAGCGGCGCGCAGCACGTGCGCCCCCACTGTGAGCACCGTCACCGCGGCCACCGCGGCCAGCGGCAGCACGAACAGCCATGGCGCCAGGCCCGCCCGGACCGCGAACCCCTCCAGCCACAAACGCACCCCCAGCGCCGCGACGGGTGCGGCTACGACAAAGCCCACGCCCATCAGCAGCAGGAACTCGCCTGTCAGCCACATCGTGATGCGGCCAGTGGAGGCACCCAGCACCTTGCGAATGCCGATCTCCCGGGTCCGCTGCACCGCCATGAACGCCGCCAGCCCGAAGATGCCGAGCGCGTTCACCAGCAGCGCCAGCAGCGTGAAAAGCCCCACCACCGTGCCGGCCCTTTCGTCACCGCGGAACTGCTCGTCGTAATAGTCTTCGAGCAGGAAATACTCGAATGGGTTGCCAGGGAAGAACGCCCGGAACGATCGCTCCACTTGCCGCATCGCCGCGGCACGCTGGCCGGGCTGCATCTTCACGGCGAACACGCCGCGCAAATCGCGGCCGTACGGCATGAGCCGGAACAGGTGCGGTTCCACCGCCTGCTTCGGCGATTGCTGGTGATGGTCCCGGACCACACCCACAATGGTGAAGATGTCGCCCCAGTAATCCACCGGCTGGCCCACCGCGTCCGCCGGCCGGGCGAAACCGAGCCAGCGGGTGGCTGTCTCGTTGGGGACCAGGGCGCGGGCGTCGGCGGGGAACTTGCGGGAGAACCCCCGTCCGTGCACGACTCGGAAACCGAGCAGGCCCAGGTAGTCGTAATCGACTCCCACGATCTGGTAGTTCTTGCCCCGCCCCGGATCCTCGCCCGCCCGGCGGATCGCACCGGCATCCCACAGGATCTGGCGACCCGGCACCTCGGTGCCCACGCATGCGCCCTGAACCGCCGGGTAGCGGGCCAGCTCCTCCTTGAACGCTTCCACCTGGGCCGGGAAGTTGTCGCCCCGCACTCGCGGCGCCGGCAGCACCAGGACGTCCCGCCGGTCGAAACCGAGATCCCGGTCCTTCAGAAAGGCCACCTGGTGGTACACCGCCAGGCTGGCCGTGGCCAGCACGAACGTAGCCACAAACTGGAACACCACCAGCGCCTTGCGCAGCGCCGCGCCGCGCGCCCGGCCCGGCTGGTCCCGCAGCACCGCCGCCGGCTGGAACGCGGAGAGGGCCAGGACCGGGTAGATCCCCGACGCGATCACCCCGGCGGCGAACAGGGCCGGCACCAGGGGCCAGGCGGCGGTGTCCGCCCACAGTCGGTACCCGGCCGGCGTGCCCGTCAGCTCGGCGAATGACGGCAGCAGCGCGCAGTACAAGGCGAAGGCGATCGCCGCCGCCAGGGCGTTAAGCGCCAGGTTTTCCACTAAGAACTGGATCGCCAGCTGCGCGCGGGAAGCCCCCACCACCTTTCGCAGGCCCACCTCCTTGGCCCGCACCAGCGCCCGGGCGGTGGTGAGGTTCACGTAGTTGACCCAGGCCATGGCCAGCACGAACACGGCGATGATGAGCAGCGTCCGCACCGTGGCCGCGTCACCGCCCGGCTCGAGCTCCTGCATGAAGGGCGGATCCAGGTGGATGCCGGCCAGGGGTTGCAGCTTCAAGTCGATGCGCAGGTTGTACGCCTTCATCAGCTCACCGGCGTGCGCGTCCACCAGTCCGGCCAGCTTCCGTTCGAAGCCGGCGGGATCGGCGCCGGGGCGCAGGCGCAGGTAGGTGAAGAAGCCCGTGTGGCCCCAGGCGGCGAGGACGTCCGCGCCGAACAGCTGCTCCAGATCCCGGAAGGGGAGCAGGAAGTCGCACTTCAGGTGGGCGTTGGGCGGGGCGTCGGCGAACACGCCCGCCACGCGGTAGTCGGCTCGGCCGTCCAGGGTGAGGGGCCGGCCGAGGGGATCCTCGTCGCCGAAGAACCGTCGGGCGGCCGACCGGGACAGAAACACCCGGCCCGTCCAGTCGGACGCCGCCAGGGAATCGCCCGCCAGCATGGTGAAGCGCAGGATCGAGGCGATCTGCGGCTCGGCGAAGAAGAGCCGCTCCTCGATGAACCGGATCTGGCGATCCTTGCGCGCCATCACCGCCCGGTAGCGGAAGATCCGGGCGATCCCCTCCACCTCCGGATAGCTGTCCCGGATGAGGGGAGCGGCCGGCGGGCAGCAGGAGGCGAAGCGGACGCTCTCGCCCGTTTCCGTGGTTCGCTCGTACCGGAGGCGGTAGACTCGGTCCCAGCCGTCATGGAAGCGGTCGAAGCTCCGTTCGAAGCCGACATGGTGCAGGATGAGCAGGCAGGCGGCCATCCCCACAGCCAGGCCCAGCACCGTGATCGCGGAAAACAGCGGGTTGCGCATCATCTGGCGGCCGGCTCGCCGCACGTAGTGTCTCAGCATGATCGCTCCCTCGCAACTGAGTGGTCGTCGCCTGTCCGTCATGAACCGTTGAAGCACCATTCTACGCGAAGCGGGGATTTTTTGATTTCAGATATTGAATGGGAGGGGCGCGCCCGATGCCGTTGGATCGACAAGTACGGCAACCTGATTGGTGGTGTGATTCTGTCGTCTCGCTTGCGGGTCATTCGAACGACTCGCCCGAGCCAGATCGTGACCGGGTGAGCCAGACAATCATTCAAAGCGAGTAAAAAAGCTGCCGGCGCGGGCCGGCAGCAATGAGACGAGGGCGTTCCCATCCTCGTCGGAGTTGTCGAATCGTTCCCCAACCATCACGTGCGGAGTACCCAGGCAACTCACCTCGCCGGTTCGTTGGTTCGCCGGTTCGCCGGATCGGTTTTCACTCAGGCGGGACGCCTGAACTACACGTCTCCGTGGGCGGTGCGGGCGATGATCTCCTCCTGCAGCGCCGGGTTCAGGTCCACGAAGTAGTCGCTGTAGCCGGCCACCCGGACGATGAGATCGCGATAGCGCTCCGGGTGGGCCTGGGCGTCGCGCAGCGTGGCGGCGTCCACCACGTTGAACTGGATGTGGTGGCCGTCCATGCGGAAGTAGCCCCGCACGAGCTGGGCCACCTTGCGGCGGCCGGTCTCCTCGGCCATGAGCGACGGCAGGAACTTCTGGTTCAGCAGCGTGCCGCCGGTGCGCTGGTGGTCCATCTTGGCCGCCGAACGCACCACGGCGGTGGGCCCGCGGCGGTCAGCGCCCTGCACCGGCGAGATCCCCTCCGACAGCGGCTGCCGCGCCTTCCGCCCGTCGGGGGTGGCGCCGGTGACCCGGCCGAAGTAGACGTGGCAGGTGGTGGGGAGCATGTCGACGCGGTAGGCGCCGCCGCGGGTGTTGGGCCGGCCGTCCACCGCCCGGACGTACAGGTCGAACACCCGCCGCATGACGGCGTCGGCCGCGTCGTCGTCGTTGCCGTAGCGGGGCGTCTTTTCGGCCAGCAGCAGGCGCAGCTCTTCGCGACCGGCGAAGTCGGTCCGGAGCAGCTCCATCAGCCCCGCCATGTCCAGGGTGCGGCGCTCGAACACGTGGGTTCTGATCGCCGACAGCGAGTCGGTGATGGTGCCGATCCCGACACCCTGGATGTACGAGGTGTCGTAACGCGCGCCGCCGTCGTGGTAGTCGCGCCCCCGGGCCACGCAGTCGTCGATGAGGATCGACAGGAACGGCACGGGCAGGTGCTCGGCGAAGAGCCGCTCGATGACGTTGCTGCCCCGGATCTTCACGTCCACGAAGTGGCGCACCTGCCGCTCGAAAGCGGCCATGAGCGCGTCGAAGTCGGCCAGCGTCGCCGCCGCGCCGGTGGCGGGCCCCAGGCGGATGCCGGTGTTCGGGTCCACCCCGTCGTGCAGGGTGAGCTCCAGGATCTTGGGCAGGTTGAAGTAACCCGTGAGGATGTACGCCTCCTTGCCGAAGGCGCCCGCCTCGACGCAGCCGCTGGCGCCGCCGCAGCGCGCGTCCGCCAGGCTCTTCCCCTGGCGCGTCAGCTCCTGGACGATCGTGTCGGCGTTGAAGATGGACGGCTGACCGAAGCCCGTCTGGAGGATCCTGAGCGCGCGCAGGAGGAACGCGTCGGGGCTCTTCCGGGAAAGCTGGATGTTGGAGCTGGGCTGCAGCAGGCGCATCTCCTCGATCACGTCGAGCAGGATGAACGTCAGGTCGTTTACGCCGTCGCCGCCGTCGGGGGTGAGCCCGCCCAGGTTGATGTTGGCAAAATCGGTGTAGGTGCCGCTCTCCTCGGCGGTGACGCCCACCTTGGGCGGCGCCGGCTGATTGTTGAACTTGATCCAGAACGCCTGGAGCAGCTCGCGGGCGTCCGCCTCGGTGAGGGTGCCGTCGGCCAGTCCCTGCCGGTAGAACGGCCAGAGGTGCTGGTCCAACCGGCCGGGGTTGAAGGCGTCCCACGGGTTGAGCTCGGTGATCACGCCCAGGTGGACAAACCAGTACGCCTGCAGCGCCTCGTGGAAGTCGCGCGGGGCGTGGGCGGGCACGCGGGAGCAGACGGCGGCGATCCGCTCCAGCTCCGCCCGGCGGGCCGGATCGGATGCGGCGGCGGCCAGCTCCCGGGCCCTGGCGGCGTGCCGCTCGGCAAAGATCCCGATTGCCTCGGCGGCGATGCGCATGGCCCGCAGCTCCTCCTGCTTGGCCCACGCGCCGGGATCGCCGTGGAAATCGAGCGCGGCCAGCCGCGCGTCGATCTCCGCCTGGATGTCGCACATCCCCTTGCGGTAGATCTTGTCGTCGAGCACGGTGTGCCCCGGGGCCCGCTGCTCCATGAACTCGGTGAACACGCCGGCGTTGAAGGCGGCGCGCCACTCGGGCGTCATCCTCTCGAACAGGCGGTCCCGCTGCGTGGCGCCCTGCCAGAACGGCAGGATCTCGTCGCGGTAGATCCGGAGCGTCTCCGCGTCCACCCGGTAGGGGATCTTGGGCCGGCTGTCGAGGATCTGCAGATCCTCGAGGCTGTGGGCGGTGACCTCGGGGTAGGTCGGCGTGGCCTTGGGCGCCGGGCCGCGCTCACCGACGATGAGCTCGCCGTCGCCGATCCAGATCGTCTTGTGCGCCAGCACGTGGCGGAACGCCAGCGCGCGGCGCACGGGGGCCGACGCGCGGCGCGCCTCGGCGCTGCGGTAGAATTCGGTGATCAGCCGCGCCCGCTCCGGCGAGATCCGGGGGACGGCGTTCAGGCTTTCCTCGCGCAGCGCGCGGATCCGTTCGTTCATCTCAGCCTCCGATCTGAACCGTCAGGCCATGGCGCTCCAGCGCCGCTCGGGCCGCCGCCACCCGCTCCGGGGCGGGAGGCACAGCGCCGGCGAACGCGTCGCACCGGCCCAACTTGATGTATTTCTGGCCGCCGCCCCGGTGGAAAGGCAGCAGGGCCACTCCGGTGATGCCGCCCAACTCCTCCAGGTACCGGCCCATGGCCTCCAGCGAGGCGGGGTCGTCGTTGACTCCCGGCAGGAGCGGCACCCGGACCATGACGTGGGCGCCCCGGTGGACGAGGCGCTCGAGGTTGTCCAGGATCTGGCGGTTTGATCCGCCGGTGAAACGCTGGTGGGCCGCCGCGTCGATGACTTTCAAATCGAACAGGAACTCGCCGGCCAGCTCCGCCACGCGGTCCAGCACCCCGGCCGGGGCGCAGCCGGCGGTGTCCACCACCGTGTCGATGCCTCGCTCGCGGCACAGCGCCAGCAGCGCGCAGAGGAAATCGGGCTGGGCCAGCGGCTCGCCGCCCGTGAACGTGGCGCCGCCGCCTGATTCGACATAGAAGATCCGGTCCGACTCGATCTCCGCCATGACCTGCGCGGCGGTCACCGTCCGGCCGATCCGCTGGATGGCGCCGGTGGGACAAGCCGCGGCGCATGCTCCGCAGCGGACGCAGCGCGCGGCGTCGATGACCGGACCGCCCGACGCCACCGTAACGGCGCCGCGGGGACAGGCGTCCACACAGAACCGGCAGCCGGACACGCACTTGTGGGGCTGCAGAATCATTTCCGGCTCCGGGAACAATCCTTCGGGATTGTGGCACCAGGCGCACCGGAGGGGACAGCCCTTCAGGAACACGCTGGTGCGGATCCCCGGTCCGTCATGAATGGCAAACCGCTTGATATCGAAGATGATTCCGGATATCTCGCCGTCCGTTGCCACCGCCGCCTCCAACCCCTTGCATGAGATCACCCGAATCGCGATCTCTGATATCTGATATATCAGATTTCAAATTAAAAGTCAATATTTGACATTGAAAATGACATGGCGTACTATTTCATTCGACTATAATTTTTAGAACTTATTGATGGTATTGGACTCAATCTCCACACCGCAAAGACGATCGCAGGAGGTTGACCCGTGGACGACGGAAACCAGCTGAACCTGAAGACACTCAAGGAGCAGGTGTACGATTACCTGAGCAACCAGCTCAGCCGGCAGGAGTTGCGCCCCGGCGACGCCATCAACCTGGACGCCGTGTGCCAGCGCCTGGGCGTGAGCAAGACGCCGCTGCGCGACGCGCTCATCGTGCTGGAAACAGAAGGATTCGTCCGCTTCCTGCCCCGCCGCGGGGTCTACGTGACCGCCATGACTCTGCAGGATATCCGGGACGTCTATCAGATCATCGGCGCGCTGGAGTGCAGCGCGGTGCTGGGTGGCCGCGGCCGGTTCCGCCCCGAGCACGCCGAAGCGATGGCCGGACTCAACGCCGGCATGAGGGCCGCGCTGGACTCCGACGACTTCGCCGGTTTCTACCGCCTGAACCTGGCCTTCCACGACACCTACATCGAACTGGCCGGCAACGCCGCCCTGCACCGGATCGTCCACAACCTGAAGAAGCGACTCTACGATTTTCCCAAGCGGGATCAGCTCCTCAAGGAGTGGGAATACGCGTCGGTGGACGAGCACCGGCGCATCGCCGACTTGCTGGCGGCGGGCGATCACGACGGCGCCGCCCTTTTCGTGCGCGATGTGCACTGGTCGTTCCCGGTGCAGGAGCGGTTCATCCGGATCTACTACGCGGGAATCGAGTGACGGATTGTTCTGCCCGGCCAATCCCGGTGTGATGTTCACACGACCATGAGAGCCGAACCCCAGCCGAGCAACCCCCATCACCAGAGTGCCGGCGCCGCGGGCGCCTGGCTCGACCCGGCGAGCCGCCGGCATCGCTTCGCCGTGCTCTTCATCGTAGCCCTGGTCCCGCTGGGCATCACGTTCGCCTATGACATCTTCGGCGCCATCGCCCCGACCCTGGTGGAGGCGCTGGGCGCCGCCCGCAGCACCGTGGCCACGTTCTACACCCTTTACTCGGGCGCGGCCATCCTGTCGCTCCTCATGGTGGGACTGGCCATCGACCGCCTGGGACCGCGCCGCGCCGGGCTGCTGTTCCTGGGTTTGGTGGTCGCGGGGGCGAGCCTGGCCGCGGCGGCGCCGTCGCTCCCGCTGATGCTCGCCGGCCGGTTCCTGTTCGGGTGCGGCGCCGAGTCGGTGCACGTGGTGCTCCTCACCATCGGCGCCCGCTGGTTCCGCGGCCGGGAGCTCGCCCTGGCCATGGGCATCGTGATCGCCTGCGGCCGGCTGGGCAGCATCCTGAGCTTCAATTCAGGCGAGCTGCTGGCCGTTTCATTGGGCGGATACCGGCCGGCGCTCGCCGTGGCCGCCGGACTGTGCGGGCTGTCGCTGGCGCTGTTCCTGGCGTATTGCCTCCTGGACCGCCGCGCCGAACGGCTCGGGGCGCTCGAGGCGGCCCGTGGCGGCGCGCGCCTCGCCTGGGGGGACCTGCGCGCCCTGCCCCGCGTGTACTGGCTGCTGACGCTGCTGTGCATGGCCTTCTACTCGGCGATCTTCCCCTTCACCGCGCTGGCCACCGACCTGTTCGCCGACCGGTGGCACATCCCCCGGGTCGCTGCGGCCGAAGGCGGCCTCGCCGTCCGCCTGGGCGCCGGCTTCCTCAACCTGTTCGGCACCGCCGGCGGACTGGCCTCGCTGTTGACCCTGAGCTCCATGGTGTTCGCCCCCCTGGCCGGCGCCTGGGTGGATCGCCGCGGCGGCCGCATCGCCCTGCTCGTGACCGGACCGCTGCTCCAGGTGCCCGCGTTCCTGCTGATGGGTCTCACCGGCCTCCATCCCGCCGGCCCGATGCTGCTTTTGGCGGCGGCCTTCGTGCTCCTGCCGGCGGCGTTCTGGCCGTCGCTGGCGCTGGTGGTGGACCAGCGCCGCACGGGGATCGCTTTCGGCCTGACCATGATGGTCCAGAACATCGGGCTGGCGCTCTTCCCCCTGCTCAACGGCTGGCTGCGGGACGTCACCCGCTCCTACCAGGCGAGCCTGCTCATGTTCGCCGCGCTGGGCGCCGTTGCCCTGGCCCTCGCCCTGTGGGTGTGGCGGGAGGACGCCCGCTCGGGCGGCACATTGCGGAGACGGTGAATCGGTGAATGAGTGAATGAGTGATTCGGTGAATGGGTGAATCGGTGGATCGGTACAACGATCTGGATTCTGTGATCCAGGACCCAGAACCCAGGTCCCAGAACCCAGGTCCGATATCCGAATGTCCGATGTCCGCAATACGGGAACGAGCCTCGAGTCTCGAGCCTCGATTACGATACGATTACGAATTACGAGTACGTCTCACGATCACGACGCAGCCTCCCCCCTATCTCCTATCTCCTATTCTCCTACTCCGTTCACTGTTCACTGTTCACTGTTCACTGTTCACAGTTCCGGACTCACATCACGCTGCGCATCTGACCGCCGTCCACGAGCAGCGTGGCGCCGGTGATGTAGGCGGCCGCGTCGGAGAGCAGGAATACCGCGGCCCGGGCGTACTCGCCGGGTTCGCCGTAGCGCCCCAGCGGGATGGCGGTCTGGTAGCGCGCCTGCACGTCGGCGACGGCGAGGCCCTGCCGCTCGGCGTTGACCCGGTCCAGGTGCCGGACCCGGTCGGTATCGATGCGGCCCGGCATCAGGTTGTTCACGCGGACTTTGTCCCGGGCCAGCTCCGCGGCCAGCGTCTTGGCCAGTGCGGGCACCGCCGCCCGCACGACGTTGGATAGCGTCAGGTTGGGGATGGGCTCGCGCACCGACGATGAGGTGGAGAAAACGATGCTGCCGCCGCCCCGCGTCCGCATGAGCGGCACGGCCGCCCGGACCAGGCGCACGCCGCCGAGCACCAGCAGTTCGAAGGCGTCCAGCCACGCCTGATCGTTGAAATCGAAGAACCCGCCCGCCGGCGGGCCGCCGGTGTTGATGAACAGCCCGTCCACATCGCGGAACGTGCCGACGGTCGCCTGCACCCAGCCGTCGATGGCTGCGGCCGAGCGCAGGTCCGCCGGCACACTCAGCACGTCGGCGCCGGTTTCATTGCGGATGCGGTCGCCGGCGGCGTCGATAGCCGCGAAATCGCGCGACGCCATGGACACCCGAGCCCCTTCGGCCGCCAGGGCCCGCGCCACCGCGTACCCCAGCCCGCGGCTCGCGCCGCCGACCATGAACACCTTGCCGGCCAGTCCTAGATCCATGCGGCCCCCTGTTTCGCGCATATCCACTGCAACAGGCTGTCCAGCGCCTCGCGGGTGGCGGCATCCAGCGCCGCCCCGGGCGGCCGCACCGCCGGGTGGGCGATGGCGCCCCGCCGGCGCAGGATCTCCTTGCGGATGGCCAGCCCGACGCCTTCCTGAAACTCGAACCGCATCAGGGCCACGAACGCATAGAACGCGTCGGCCGCCTCCGCCCGCCGGCCGGCGTGGAAGCGGCGGACCACCTCCACCAACACCTCGGGATAGGCGAAGCCGGTCATGGCCCCGTCGGCGCCGGCGAGGAGCTCCTCCAGGAGATACATCCCGCCGAGGCCGCCGAGGATCGCCGTCCGGTGCCCCTGGAGCTGTTCGCGGATGCGGGCCGTCTTGAACGGCGTGGGCGCGTCCTCCAGCTTGATGGCCTGCACCGCCGGCACCTCGCGGGCGATGCGGGCCAGCAGCGCCGGCTCCATGGTGTAACCCGACACCGGCGGGTAGTCCTGGAGCACGATGGGGATCTCCACCGCCGCTGCCAGCTCCCGGTAGTGGCGGAGGACCGTCTCCGAGTTCAGCTTGGGCATCCGCGGCGGGCTGACCATGACCGCGGCGGCGCCCGCGGCCTTCGCCGCACGGGCGTACTCCGCGGCGGCGGCCGTGCCGGCGGCCGTGGCGGTCACCACCACCGGCACGCGGCCGGCGGTGTGGGCCAGCACCGTGTCCTGGACCAGGCGCCGTTCGGCGTCGGTGAGCTTGACCGCTTCACTGGTCACGCCGAGGATGGTCAGGCCGTTCACACCCGCGGCCAGGTACAGGTCCACAACCCGCCGGAGGCTGTCCGTATCCACCCGGTCGTCCGGAGTGAACGGCGTGGGCAGCACCGAAAACACGCCCTGAACTGTCGTCATGCCGATATCCTCTGCGCCGGCAGCCGGGCGCATCAGAAGTACTTGGCGGCCAGCCGGCCGTCCTGGGTCACCACCACCATGAGCAGGTTCGGCGCCCGCGGGTTCTTGGTCAGCGTGACGGAGGCGGCATTCCACGACGGCCCGGCCGGGAACGCGGTGCATGATTCGCCGCCCCGCTCGTGAAGATGCCCATGCACGTTGATCACCGGCGGCCCGCCTGCCGGCTGGGCCTTCAGCAGCTCCGCCAGGGCCGTGTCGCCCGCCTGGCCGACGCCGACGACGAGATCCAGAGACGTCTCGGTGTGCGGCGGGCCGTGGGTAACCAGGACGACGGGTTCGCCCTGGGGCAGCAGCTGCCGGATGGAGGCGGCCGCGGCCTCGTACTGCGCCTTCTCAAGCAGGAACCCCTCGGGGGGCAGCATCCACATCGGCTTGCCCGAGGCCGCCTTGAATTCCCGCAGGTGGTAGCCGCCGAGACCCACCAGGTTCACACCCTGGAAATCGGCGATCTTGCCGTTCAGGTCAAGGACGTTGGGGTATCCTTTCTTCTGCAGCCGCTTGAACGCCTCGGCGTAGACCGGCCGGATCTCCATGTGGCCGGGGATCACCAGCACCGGCACGCCCAGGGCCGCCAGCGGCCGGAGGGCTTTCTCCATCTCGGCCGCATCGGCGTCGAAGGAGGGATAGACCGGCCGGACCGCGGTCAGATCGTTCGCATAGGTGTCGCCGGCCACGACGATCAGGTCCGGCTTGGCCGGCTTGATCTTGTCGGCCACCGCCTGGACGTTCTTGTGGTGCGCCTCGATGCAGGTCACCACGGCGATCCGCAGCACGCCGTCAGCGAAGAACGATGACGAGGTCTGCCGGATGGTCGTCCCGTCGATGGAATAATTGTCGCCGTTGATGGTCACCGCCACGGCCGCCTCCTGGCCGGCCGCCACGCCCGCCAGCAGCATCCCCGCCATCAGCCACAGAGCCCACACGCGTTTCATCGCCACCTCCACTCCAGAGCAGGATCGGATCCGTTCACGATCTGTCCGGATTATATCCAATTCCTTCGGCCGCGGCGCTCGAAAAAAAGGCGGCGCCCCGGGAGGGGCGCCGCCGGATGGTGCGGTCGGTGGGAACCCGCCGTCAGCGGACCGGGTTCTTCGGCGGTCGGATCGGGAGCTTGGGCTGCGTGGACGCCTGCAGCTCCGCGAGGAGCACCTCGATGGCCTTCTCGAGGCACGGGTCGTGGCCGGCCACCACCAGGTCGGGCCGGTCGTCCACCTCGATGTCCGGCGAGACGCCCTTCCCCTCGACATCCCACTCGCCGTCGGTGTTGTAGAAGGAGAAGTCGGCGATCTGCACGCCGCCGTTGTCCATGAGCGGCGGTGTGCCGCTCAGACCGATGAGGCCGCCCCAGGTGCGGGTGCCGATGAGCTTGCCCAGTCCCGACTTGCGGAAGAAGTACGGGAAGGCGTCGCCGCCCGAACCGGAGTAGCCGTTGGCCAGGCAGACCTTGGGGCCGTAATGGGTCGCCGACGGGATGACGGTGGGGTCGGTGTAGCGCGTCGCCCACAGTCCCAGGGGCTTGCGGTCCAGTCGGGTCATGTACATGTCGGGGATGTGCCCGCCGGAGTTGTAGCGCAGGTCGATGATCAGCGCGTCCTTGCGCACCTGCGGGTAGAAGTCGCGGCTGAAGCCCTCGACACCGGGCTCGGCGGTGGCAGCCATGTGGAGGTAGCCCACGCGGCCGCCGGTGGCCTCTTCCACCTTGCGGCGGTTGGCGTCCACCCAGTAGCGGTAGCGCAGCATCAGCTCGTTGGCCACGGGGGTGACAACGATTTCCGTCGCGCCCTCATCCGTCGGTTGCGCGTTGACGGTCAGGGGAATCGCCTTCCCCGCCGTATTGGCCAGCAGCGCGTAGGGGTTGACGGGGTGTTGCAGAGGCTGTCCGTTCACGGTGAGGAGATAGTCGCCCTCCTTCACCTTGAGGCCCGGCTGGGCCAGCGGGCCGCGACGGGTCGGATCCCAGTTCTGCCCGGGATAGATCCGGGCGATGCGGTAGCGGCCTCTGGCGGCATCCAGCTCGAAGTCGCAGCCCAGCAGGCCGACGCCCAGCCGCGGCACATCCGGGTAATCGCCGCCGCCGCGGTAGGTGTGGGAGCTGTTGAGCTCGGCGATCATTTCGCCGATGAGGTAGTTCAGGTCGTCCCGGTGGGCCACGTCGGGCAGCATGGCGCCATAGCGCTCCTTGATGATCGCCCAGTCGACGCCGTGCATGTTGGGGTCGTAGAAAAAGTCGCGGGTGATGCGCCAGGCGTCGGTGTAGATCTCCGGCCACTCGGCGCGCGGATCCACGGTCATCTTCATGTCGGCCAGGTTCAGCCGGTCCGTGGGCTTCTGGTCCGGCTTGGCGTCGATGATGGCGTAACCGCCGCCCTGCTGCACCAGGATCTTCTTCACGTCGAAGGAGAACGACACGCCGTTGACGCCGCCGATGACCGTCTTGAGCTCGCGCTTCTTCAGATCGTAAACCTGCAGGGTGGCGCCCTGCGCCCCGGAACCGGGCACGCCGACGGAGGCGAAGAACACCTGCTCCTTGTCGGGGACGATGCCCACGTAGTTGCCGTCGGGGACCGGCAGGTCGATGATCCGGTTCTCCAGCCCCTCGAAGTCGATCTTGATCTCGACGGTCTTGGGCTTGTCCTTGTCCGCCTTGGCGGCGCCGTCCTTGGCCTCGGCCGGCTTGGCGTCGGCCGTTTTCTCGCCGTCGGCGGGCTTGCCGGCCTCGGCCGGTTTGTCACCGTCCTTCGGTTTGTCGCCGTCCTTCGGCTTGTCGCCGTCCTTCGGCTTGTCCTCGACCACCTTCTCCTCGTCGCTCTCTGGGATGAACGGGGACGGGGTGTCCGCCTGGAGCGTCACGGCGACGATTTTGCCGGGGTTGTAGTGATAGTGCATGAACTCGATGGCGCTGAACGAGTAGTTGAACTCGCGGTTGGCCACGAAGTAGAGGTAGCGGCCATCCGGATCCCATGCCGGCAGGCCGTCGTCGGTCATGTCGCCGGTGATCTTGTAACTCTTGATGTCGGCCAGGGAATAGAGATAGATGGAATCGAGGCCGTTGGCCGACGCCTTGTCGTAGGCGATCCACTTGGAATCGGGACTCCAGACGCCGGTGATGAAGTTGCTGAAGCCCTCGTACTGGCCGTGGTCCACCTTGACCAGTTCCTTCTTCTCGATGTCGATGTAGTACAGGTTCACCGCCGCGTCGGACAGCAGCAGCTTCTGGCTGTCCGGGCTCCAGGCGAGGTTCTGGTACCAGATCCGCGAACCCTTGGTCAGTTGGGTCACCTCGCCCTTGCCGTCCGCCGGCCGGAGGTAGATCTCGTATTCGCCGCTGGCATCCGAGAAGTAGGCAACCCACTTGCCGTTGGGGCTCCAGGCCGCATCCCGCTCGCGGATGCCGGGAGTGCGGGTGAGGTTGCGGATCTCCCCCTTCTTGGCCGGAACGGTGAAGATGTCGCCGCGGGCCTCGAACAGGGCCCGCACGCCGGTGGGGGAGAGTCCGAAGCCGTGGATGTTGTCGCTCACATTCTTGATCACGGGCCGGGCGGCCAGGTTTTCCCCGCGCACCTCGACGGTGAGCTTGCGGGATTTCTCGGTCTTCAGGTCCATGACGTACAGGTAGCCGCCGTTCTCGTAGACGATGGCGCCGGGGCCGATCCCGGGCCACTGGACGTCGAACTCCTTGTAATCGGTGAGCGCCCGGACCTTCTTCGTCTTCAGGTCATAGGCATACAGGTTCTGCACTTTGGCGGCGCTCCGGTCGGACACGAAGTAGATGGTGTCGCCCTGCCACATCGGGAACAGGTCGTTGGCGTCGCTGGGGGCGATCACCTCGGCGGTGTTGGCGGCCAGGTCATAGATCCAGATGTCGGGCGCCATGCCGCCGCGGTACCGCTTCCAGGTCCGGAACTCGGTCCCGAGGCGGTTGTAAGCCAACTTGGTGCCGTCGGCGTTGAGCGCGCTCAATTCGCCGGTGGGCAGCGGCAGCATCTCGGGCAGGCCGCCGTCGACGGAGACCTTGAACAGGCGGTTGAACCGGTTCCAGAACGAGGCCCGGCCGGAGCGGAACAGCACGGCCTTGCCGTCGGGATACCAGTCGAGCATCCCGTCATCGCCCGGGTGGTAGGTCAGGCGCCGGGGCTCGCCACCGGCGGCGGGGATCACAAAGACGTCGTTGTTGCCGTCGTAGTCGCCGGTGAAGGCCACGCTGCGGCCGTCGGGCGAGAATCTGGGAAAGCGCTCCTGGCCCGGGTAGGTGGTGAGCTTGCGGGCCACGCCGCCCTGGCTGGAGACGATCCACAGGTCCCCGGCATAGGTGAAGACCACCTGGTCGCCGTGGATGTCGGGATGATGCAACAGCCGCGTGTCGGCCGTCGCTGCGAACGCCGCGGCGCACAGAACCGCCGCGAGGGCGAGAAACACCATGCGTTTCATGGATGGGAACCTCCTCGGATATGGTCGATGTCCTTTACAGGATTATTTCAGACAGATTGATTCGGTTCAAAGTTCTTGTACGCATCGGAACGCCGCTGGGTTCTCAAGCAGAGAGAAATAATTGCCAGTTTGGTCAGACACCCGGACACCCGGCGGTGGCGCGCCGCACCGGGATTAAGGCCGCGAGCCCGACAGGCGGGTATTCGTCCGCAGCCAAACCAGGGGTAGCTCGGTTCCGTATACCGTTGCAGCAAAGCCGGGACAGGCACGCCGCGCCGATCCGCCGGAACGCCGCGCGGGGATTCAATCCGGGACGTTCGTTCCGGATCAGCCGGGCGACGAGGCCTTCCTGAGGAGGACAGACTCATGACCACCGCCTATCGTTTGGTTTTCTGGTTCTGCCTGCTGGCGGGGATCGGCCTGGCCGCCGACCCGCCGGAGGCGTCGTTCGAATCCGTGGAATTCGCCTCGGACCGGTGGGAGAAGTCCGGTGCCACGCTGGCCGAGCACCTGGGCCGGCCGAGCCTCTGCGGCACGGCCACGCTCAAGGACGTCGTGTTCGAAAACGGCGTCATCGAGGTGGACATCGCCTGCGTCCCGGGGCGCCGGGGCTACCCCGGGGTGGTCTTCCGGATCCAGTCCGAAGGCGAGAACGAGCGGTTCTATATCCGGCCCCACCGGGCGCCCTTCTACAACGACGCCTTCCAGTACGCGGCCACCTTCAACAGCGAGACATGCTGGCAGCTCTACAACGGACCGGGCGCCACCGCCGCCGGCGCCATCCCGGCGGGCCAGTGGAACCGGCTGCGCCTGGAGGTCAAGGGGGAGCAGGCCCGCGTGTTCTTCAATGACATGTCCCGGCCGCTGCTGGTCATTCCCCGCCTGGGCCACGGCGCTTCCAAGGGCGCTTTAGGCGTCACCACGTTCAACGACGGCGCCTCCTACTTCTCCAATTTCCGCTACCGCGCCGACGACACGCTGGTGTTCCCCCCAGCGCCGGCGGTGACGGAACGGCCCGGCGCCATCACCCGGTGGGATGTGTCCCAGGTGTACCAAGCCAGCCAGTTTGACTCGGACCTGCTCCTGGCCACGCCTGACCTCCCGCAACCCGAGTGGCGTCCGGTGGCGGCCGAGCCGGACGGGACGGTGAACCTGTCCCGCGCCTGCCGGCGGGACGGCGCCGCGCCGGCCGCCGTGCTGGCCCGAACAACCCTCCGCGCCGCCGCGTCGCGGACGATGAAACTGGGGCTGGGCTACAGCGACGCGGTGTACGTCTTCCTCAACGGCCGGCTGCTCTTCTCCGGCAACAGCGCCTACACCAGCCGCGACCCGTCGTTCCTGGGCATCCTCGGTCCCTTCGACACCGTCTATCTGCCCCTCTCGGCGGGCGACAACGTGTTGACGCTCCTGGTGGTGGAGGCGATGGGCGGCTGGGGCTTCCTGTGCCTCGACCAGGACGCGGTCTTCTCCGCCCCCGGCGTGGCGGCGGCCTGGGCGACGCCGCGCCGCTTCGTCACCCCGGAGTCGGCGGTGTGGGACGCGGCCCGCGGGGTGCTCTACGTGAGCAACTACAGCGGGTACACCCGGGCGGTGATGCAGCCGGGGCTGGAGTTCATCTCCACCGTGTCGGCCGACGGCCGGATCCTCGAGCGGGTGTGGGTCGACGGCATCAAGAATCCCACCGGTCTGGTGGTGGTGGGCGACCGGCTGTGGGCCGTGGGCCGGCAGGCCCTGGTGGAGGTCGACATCCCGGGCCGGGCCATCGTGGCGCGTCACCCCTTCCCGCAGCCGGTGTTCCCCAACGACGTCGCCGCCGACGCGTCCGGCCGGCTGTACATCTCCGACTCGGTGAAAAACGCGATCTACCGTTTCGCCGACGGTCGCATGGAGGAGTGGTTCGCCGATCCGCGGCTGGGCCGGCCCAACGGCCTCTGTGTCGCCGGCGGCCGCCTCGTCGTGGGCGGCGTCGCCGGCGGCGGCCTGCTGACGGTGGACCTGGAGACGAAGGAGCTCCGGCCGTGGGTCACCCTCGGCGAGGGCGTCATCGACGGGCTGTGCGCCTTGCCCGACGGCGGCCTGCTCGTGTCGCACAACGAGGGCCGGCTCTACCGGGTGCGTCCCGACGGCGCGGTGGAGCGGCTCCTCGACGCCACCACCACCGGCTGGAACATCGCCGACTTCGCCTACGTGCCCGAGCGGCGCCTGGTGGTGATCCCCACCTTCGCCGACGACCGCGTCGTGGCGTATACGGTGCCGTTGGAAGATAGGAGATAGGAGATAGGAGTTACGAGTTTTTCGTGCTCGTAATTCGTAATCGTAATCGTGATCGCAATCGTAATCGGGGCTCGAGGCTAGAGGCTCGAGGCTCGCTCCCGTAACGCAGATGGACTACTTGACAAGCGTCTCAAAGGCTGTGTCGCCCGACAGGGCGGAGAGGTCCTTGTCGCCGCGGGCCTGGGCCTTGAGCTTCGGGTTGAGCGCCACGGCGCGGCGGAGCGCCTCCAGGGACTCGACGCGGCGCCCGGCGGCCAGCCGGATCACCGCCAGGTCGTAGCACACCTCCGGATTGTCCGGCGCCAGCGTCGCGGCTTTCTCCATGGGCGGCAGCGCTTCGGCGGCGCGCCCCTTCGTGAAGAGCGTCCAGGCGTCGTTCCAGCAGTAGTTCATCTGGCCGAAGCGGAGCAGCCGGCCCAGCTCGCCGAACGGGTCGGGATGGTCGTCCACCCGGATGTCGATGGCCCGGTCGGTGTAGCCGCCGTAGCCGGCGCCGGCGTGCACCACCAGGATGGCCGCTGACTGGCGGCCCCGGGCGTCGCCGCCCTCGGCATCGCCGGCGACGAGGGCCGCGTAGATCCGGTCCGCCAGGGTGCCCTTTGTTTCTACATAGGCCTTCTCCATGGATACGACCACCGCCTCACCCGTGAGGATGTTCCCCTGCACGGCGTAATTGACCCCGTGGCGCCCGCCCGCCCACGGAATGCAGTCGGCGCCAGTATAGGTGGTTGACGCTCCGTCGGCGGCCACGATCCCCACCTGGCGGCGGGTGGGGTTGTCATCGGTCCGGAGCAGGACCTTGAGCGTCTCCTCCGGCGACAGCCCCGCCGCGAGCAGGTCCAGCCCGCGCGGGCCGAAGGTGGTGTTCATGAACGACTGGGTGGCCACGGCGCCGACGCCCGCCTTCGCCCACGGCACCACCGCGCCCACGGCGAAGAAGCGCGACGCCACGCCGACGCCCCACTCGCCCGCGGCCGGATCCCGCGCCACGATGGAGAACGTGGCCACCGGTCCGACCGGCCGTTCCGCCGCCGCGCCCGCCGCCGTCACGGCCAGTACCGCCACTAACACCACTGTCACCGGAGATCGTCGTGTCGCCATCGGTTTCTCCTCGCCGATCGGATTAATGGTCCCATTTCACCACAACCGTCCATCACCTGGAAAGCCCGAAAGAATACATTCACCGCCGAGTCGCAGAGTCACGCGAGGAAGCCGTAGGCCGCGCCCGCCGGGCGCGGCCCGTTGAAACGTCATGATCTTTGTGGTTCAATCACGATGAGATGCATACCGATCACTCCCGACCGGAGCACCACGCCGAGTTCCGCTTCTACGAGGAGCTCAACGACTTCCTGCCGCCGGCGCGACAAAAGCGGGATTTCACCTACACGTTCCACGGCCGCCCGGCGGTCAAGGACGCCATCGAGGCGCTGGGCGTGCCCCACCCCGAGGTGGACCTGATCCTCGTCAACGGCGAGTCGGTGGACTTCGGCCATCCGCTCGGCGACGGCGACCGCGTGTCGGTCTACCCGGTGTTCGAGAGCCTGGACATCGCCGGCGCCACCCGGCTGCGGCCGCGGCCGCTGCGGGAGCCGCGGTTCATCCTCGACGTTCACCTCGGTCGCCTGGCCCGCCACCTCCGGCTCCTGGGCTTCGACACGCGCTACGCCAACGACGCCGCCGACGCCGCGATCGCCGCCGCGGCGGCCCGCGAGCGGCGCATCGTGCTCACCCGCGACCGCGGGCTGCTCAAACACGGCGCCGTCACCCGCGGCTACTGGGTCCGGACCACCGCGCCCCGGGCGCAAGCGGCCGAGGTGATCCGGCGCTTCCAGCTCGAGGCGCGGCTCCACCCATTCACCCGCTGCCTGGAGTGCAACGGCGTGCTCCGCCCCGTTGACAAGGCCGCCGTCGCGAACCGCCTGCCGTCCTGCGCCCGCCGCCTCCACGACAACTTCGCCGAGTGCCCGGGTTGCCGGCGCCTCTATTGGCCCGGCTCGCACCACCGCCGCCTCGCCGAATTCGTCACGCAGCTGCGGGAGAAGGTTGAGGGTTGAGAGTTCGTGCTCGTAACTCGTAATCGTCATCGTAATCGTGATCGTAATCGAGACTCGAGGCTCGAGACTAGAGGCTCGTTTCCGTAGTGCGGATGTCGGGGTTCGGGGTTCGGGGTTCGGGGCTTCACGTTCATCTTGCGTCTTACACATCCCGTCTCCCGATTCACGGATTTACCCATTCACCTTCCGCAATGCCCAATGAAAAATGACAAATGAAAAATGATCAATGAAATCCGCCCTGTTCCCATTCACCCATTCACCTATTCACCCTCCCCTTTCCCCTTTGTGTCCTCCGTGACTTTATGGTGAAATAGTTTTCGACTCAGACGACCGGGAGGCGCGGGATGCGGTTCGACGGTGTGCACTACCTCCGGTGGGCCAAGGAGCATCAGGGCCGGGCGCGGTACTCCCTCACCTGTTCCAACATGCGGCCGGTGACCCTGGCCGAGTTGGGCCTCGGTCTGGACGACGTGGCCATCGCCTCCGGCGATCCCGACGGCTACGGACCGCTGAAGGCAGTGGCCGCCGAGCAGTTCGGCGTCGCGCCCGAGGAGGTGTTCATCGGCGCCGGCGCCACGGGGTGCAACTTCGTCGCCTTCGCCGCCGCCCTGGACGAGGCGGACGGCGGCCCCGGCCACGTCCTGTGCGAGACCCCCGGCTACACCTGCCTCGACGATGCCGTCCGCCCCTTCGGCGCCGCGGTGGAGACGTTCACCCGCACATACGACTCGGGCTTCGCCATCGACTGCGACGACCTGCGCCGCCGCCTGCGCCCCGACACCCGGCTGGTGGTGGTCACCAACCTCCACAATCCCTCCGGCGCCGCCCTTCGGCCGGCAGAGCTGGCGGAGCTGGCGGCCATCGCCGAGACGCACGGCTGCCGCGTCGTGGTGGACGAGGTGTACAAGGACTTCGTGGCGGAAAGCGCCAACCCCATGGCCCGCCGGTACGGCGGGCGGATGACCTCGGTCACCGGGCTGTCGAAAGTGTACGGTCTGAGCGGCCTGCGGGTAGGGCTGCTCTTCGCCGACGCCGCGTTCGTGCGGCGGTGCTACCGGATCGTCGACTACCTTGCCGGCTCCAACTCGGTCCCGGGCGACGCGATCGCCGCCGCGGCGCTGCGCCGGCGCGACTGGCTGGTGGAGCGGGCGCGGCGCATCGCCGCACCGGCTCTGGCCCATGTGCGCGCCCACGTGGAGGCCGACGATCTGCTCGAGTGGGCCGAGCCGCCGGCCGGCATCATCGCCTTTCCGCGGATCCGCCGCCCCCTAAACACCCTGGTCCTGGCCGATTTCCTCGAGCGGGAGTACGACCTCGGGGTGACGCCGGGCGACCTGTTCGGCCTGCCGGGCCACGTGCGTCTGGGCTTCGGCCTGGCCAGTCCTGAGGACCTCGAGGAGGCGCTGCGGCGGTTCCGGGACGGGATCCGCTCCATGCCGGAGTAGGGGCACGCCAAGGCGCCAAGGCACGAAGTCGGGTCCCGGCAGGACGGACCACAACAGAACTACGCACCATTGATCATTTTTCATCGATCAGCTGACATTGGTCATTTCCAGCGAAACGGCTCGGACTGTCGTGACCCGGTGAGGACGCGTGCCGGCGTCGGAACGGATCGGGAACGGTTGCGGGCCGGGGTACAATGGAGCGGAGGCTGAACACCGCATGCCCTACCACATCTTCTCACCGGCTCCGCTGCGCTGGCCCCTGATCGAGCAGGGGCGGCACCGCCTGCGCCTCACCTTCCGCGCCATGCGCCACCGCGACTTCACCCTGTTCTGGCTGGGGCAATGGGTGTCGGTCATCGGCACGTGGATGCAGACCATGGCCCTGTCGTGGCTCATCTACCGGCTCACCGACTCGGCGCTCGTCCTCGGCGTGCTGGCGGCGGTCCGCTTCGGCCCGTCGCTGCTGGGCTCGCCCTTCGCCGGCGTGCTGGCCGACCGCTTCCCCCGCCGCAACCTGGTCCTGCTGACCCAGTCGGCCAGCCTGCTGCTGGCGTCGGCGCTGGCCGCGCTGACGCTCACAGGCACGGTGAAGGTCTGGCACATTCTGACGCTGGCCCTCGTCCAGGGGGTGGTGGACACACTGGACATGACCGCGCGCCAGACCATGCAGATGGACCTCGTGGGACCGGACGACCTGCAGAGCGCCGTGGCGCTCAACTCGGCGGCATTCAATACCGGGCGCATGGTGGGCCCGGCGGTGGCCGGTGTGCTGGTGGCCGTCTACGGCGAAGGAATCTGCTTCGCCATCAACGCCGCCAGCTACCTCGCGGTGCTGGTGGCCCTGCTCAGCATCCGGGGAATTGCGGCCACGCCGCGCTCCGGCGCCAGCGTCGGCCGCGACCTGCTCGAGGGGATGCGCTTCACCTGGGGCCACCCCACCATCCGGACGGTGCTTTTGGCCGTCGCCATCACCTCGATGGCCGGGCTGTCCTATTCCACCCTGCTGCCGGTGCTGGCCCGGGACATCCTGAAAGCGGGCGCGCCCGGCTACGGCCTGCTTCTGTCGTGCGTGGGGGTGGGGGCCATCGCCGGGGCGCTGGGGGCCGCCGCGCGGCGGGGCAACCAGGGGGTCGGCGGACTCATCGGCCTCGGCCAGGCGGCGCTCGGGACCGGGCTCATCGCCCTGGGGCTGAGCCGGGTGCTCTGGATCTCCTGCGCCTGGATGGTGCTGGTGGGAGTGGCCGTGACCATGCAACTGGCCGTGACTAACGCGCTGTTGCAGACCACCGCGCCACCGGCCATGCGCGGGCGCGTCATCTCGCTCTACATCTGGTTCTTCACCGGCCTGTCCCCCATCGGAGGGCTCGCGGCCGGCTGGGTGGCCGAGGGCGCGGGCGCGCCCCTCACGGCCATGGGCGGCGGCGCCATCTGCCTGGCCAGCGCGTTGTGGACGCGCCGGGCCTGGCGCCGGTCCGATGCAGGCGCGATTGCTGCCGCCCCGACACCGCCAGCCCCGTGATGCGTCCGACCCGATGTGAATTCGAGGACAGCCACATGCACGATATTCATAATAGAATAAATATGTTATAATCATTTCATGCTACGGCGAACCGAAATGTATCGAGAGTTTGAGCGGCGGTGGCTGTCTCGCCCGGTTGAAGACATCAGCCAGAATTTTCACATTCTGGAGGCGTTGTGGTCGGAAGCGGTCACGCTGGGAGTATTTGCACCCGCCGATCCGCTCGAGGGTATCGAAGTGGACGTGCGCGTGGCGAGGGCGTGGAACTGTGTTCCAAGAGCTGTTGCAACGGATCGCCCGAGCATTTGATCGGGCGAACATCCCCTACATGGTGATCGGAGGACAGGCCGTCCTCCTGTACGGCGAGCCCCGCCTGACTCGCGACATCGACATCACCGTCGGTCTGGACAGCAGCGGGCTGCACCGAGTCCTCGCGATTGTCCGCAAACTGGGCTTGCGCGTGCTGGTGGATCCGGCTGAACCGTTCGTCCGGGACACCATGGTGCTGCCCACCATCGAGGAGACCAGCAAAATCCGGGTGGATATCGTGTTCTCGTTTTCGGCTTTCGAGCAGGCGGCGCTGGAACGGGTGCGCCCTCACCTCATCGGGAAGACCAAGGTCCGTTTTGCCTCCCTAGAGGATCTGGTCATTCACAAAACCGTCGCCGGACGGAGCCGGGATCTGGAGGACGTGCGGGTCGTCCTGCTGAAAAATCCAGGATTCGACCGGAACTACATCGAACATTGGCTGAAGCTGTTCGATGAATCGCTGACCGAGAACTATCTGGAAACCTTCCGCTCCATTCTTAACGAACTGCAGAGTTGAGCCGGCCGGTATCCGTCAGCTTGCCTCGTCCGCCGAGGGGCCGTAGATGGAGGGCACCGGCACGTCGCGCAGGCGCAGGTACACCGAGAGCTGGCCGCGGTGGTGGATCAGGTGGTTGATGATCACCCCGCGCATCACCGTGGTGCGCGGCTCGTTCATGTAGACGGCGTCGCCCGACTTGAGGGCCCACTTTTTCCGCATGTCGGCGGCGCTGCATTTGTCCAGCGCCGCCAGCGCCTCGGCCAGGTGCTTCTCGAAGTGGGCCGTCAGCTCCGCCGTGCTCGTGGCCAGCCACGGCTTGTACTCGCCCTCGCCCATGTTCATCACGGGCTGCTCCAGGATCAACTTGACCCAGCTCAGTGTGTCGGCCACGTGGGACGCCAGTTGGCCCATGCTCATGGATTTCGGGTGGGGTTTCCAGCCGAAGTCCTTCTCCGGCACCCGCGCCAGCATCTTGCGGATGGACACCGCCTCGAATTCCAACTCCTTGATGAACGGATCCACGATGCGCATGATTGACCTCCCGATCGAATTTTCACCATTTATACACCTAAACGTTTTTTTTCGTCAAGAGACATAATTGTAGAGTGTGTGGGATCTGGGACCTGGGTTCTGGGACCTGGGTTCTGGGATCTGGGTTCTGGGATCGAGGACCTGGAACCGAGGTCCCGGGGTCGATATCCGAATTCCGATATCCGATGTCCGTGCTACTGGAACGAGCCTCGAGTCTCTAGCCTCAAGCCCCGATTACGATCACGATTACGATTACGATTACGATGACGATTACGAATGACGAGCACGAAATTCGAAGTCCGAAGTCCGATGTCCGCGTTACGGGAACGAGCCTCGAGCCTCAAGCCTCGAGCCTCGATCACGATTACGATTACGATTACGATTACGAATGACGAGCACGAAATTCGAAGTCCGAAGTCCGATGTCCGCGTTACGGGAACGAACCTCGAGTCTCTAACCTCGAGCCCCGAGTTACCGGCAGTTCTCGTGCCGGATCCGGCAGCGTTCGTCGGCGTACTCCAGCTCCACCGTGGTGTGGGCGATGCCACGCTGCGCCACCACCTCCTGGACGGCCTCCTTGATCCGGAGCTGGTCTTCCTTGCCGGCGTCCGCGGCGATCACGGCGTGGGTGGTGAGCACATGATGGACGCCGTCCATGCTCCAGACGTGGGTGTGGTGCAGATCCGCGATCCCCTCGATCCCGCGCAACTCCGCCTCCAGGGCGGGCAGATCCACGTCTTCGGGTGTCCCCTGCAGGAACACCCCCATGGTCCGGCGCAGGTTGCGCACCACGTTCCAGAGCACCCACAGGGTGATCAGGATGGACAGGGCCGGGTCCAGCGCCGGCACGTCGCGCACCAGCAGCACCGCCCCGGCGATCAGGATCGCCAGCCACCCCAGGGCGTCCTCCACGAGGTGCCAGGCGACCATGCGGGCGTTGAAGCCGGAGGTGCGCCGGAGCCGCAGAGCCGCCACGCCGTTCACGACGCAGCCCACCACGGCCAGGATGATCATGCCGGGGGCGTGAGCCCGCACGGGGTGCAGCAGCCGCGGCACCGCCTCGGTCACGATGAGGAGCGACCCGGCGATGAGCACGCCGGCGCTGATCAGCGCGCCCACGAGCGAGAAGCGCCGGTAGCCGTAGGAATAGCGCGCGTCCCCCTTGCGGCCGGAGATCTTTTCGAGGTACCAGGCCGCGCCGAGGGCGAACGAGTCACCCAGGTCGTGGAGGGCGTCCGCCAGGATGGCGATGGAGTTCGTCCAGAGGCCGCCCGCGATCTCGAACAGGGTGAAAGCCAGGTTCAGCAGAAACGCCGTGCGGATGCCCTGCAGACTGCCCGCTGGTGTGTGGTCATCGTTCATGGATTGACCCTGGTGTCCCGCGTTGGTCCCTGCGTCGAAGTCTGGCGCCGTCCAAGCGGCCAAGACGACTCCGCAAGACCGCCCGTGCGCGCGGCGGCGGCGGCGTCACGCGTGGATCATGGCCACGATGGGGAGCAGCCCCTCGCGGTCCGCCTCGTCGAACGCGGCCGGCTCGTCGCTGTCCACGTCGAGGACGCCGACGATCCGCCCCGCCGCGTCGCGGAGCGGCACGACGATCTCCGACTGCGAGCGGGAGTCGCAGGCGATATGGCCGGGGAATGCGTGCACGTCGGCCACCACCACCGGCTCGCCGCGGTCGATCCCCGCCCAGCAGACGCCGGTGTGGGCCTGCAGCACCTGGCAGGCCAGCGGACCCTGGTACGGGCCCACGGTGAGCGCGCCGTCCACGAGACGGTAGAAACCCGTCCAGAAATAGTGGGGCATCTTGTGGTGGAGCAGCGCCACCGCGGTGGCCATCCGGGCGACGGGGTCATTGGTTTTGATGAACAGCTCCGCCAACTGGTCGCGGATGCGCCGGTACCGTTCCTGCTTCTGTTTCTGATCCATCGTTCGCTCCCTGTCGGCCTGGAAACCGCCGGTTCCCGCCCACCGTGTGTCCGGGATAGTCAACGGACGGATTCTACCACACCGGAGCCATTCGCGGGCGATGGCCCGAGCCGGTACAGCCGGGTGCCCATCCGGTTCTGGACCACCTCTTCCCGGATAAGGGCGGCGGCGAACGCCGCGGCCTCCGGCCCCATCGTCTCCAGCGTCCGGACCGCCGACGAGTCCAGCCAGACCGTCCGCCCCTCCCGCTGCTGGACGGCCAGGAGACGCCGGAATCCGGCCAGGCCGCTCCCCGGATCCACCGCCACCCAGCGGGTGGCGGGATTGAAGTAACGGAGGGTCCAGTTGTCCGGATTGAAATCGCCATACCCCACGGTGGTGGGGCCGGACCAGCGCCCCTGCATCCGCACGGCCAGTTCCAGGGGCGGATTGGACCGGACCTGGGCGCACGGCACGATGAAGAACCCCAGGTTGAACAGGCCCACCAGCACCGCCGCCGCGGCGGGGAGCCGCCCCGGGCCGGCGGCCGGAGCGCCGCGCCGCAGCAGCCACGCGCCCAGCAGCAGGATCAGCGCCGGGAGGTAAAACAGCCGGTAGAACGTGTTGCCGGGCAGCCAGACGAACAGGAAAACCAGATAGGGGATCAGCCAAGCCACGCCGACGCGCACCCACGGCACGGCTGCGGCGAGGCCCCCGGCGGGCTCCGGCGGCGGCAGCCGCCACGCGCGGCGCCGGATCAGCGTGACGATCACCCACCCGAGCGCCACCGCGAACGCGGCCAGCGCCGCCAGGCTCACGGGATCCGGGTGCCGGAACACGTCGCCCGGCCGGCTGTTCACCAGGAGCCGCACGTTGCTCTGCACGGTCAGAACGAGGTTGCGGCCGAGGTCCCAGGAGAACGCCGAGTCGGGCGAGTGGTACGTGAGCCACGCCCACAGGCTCGTCCCGCCCGGCTGGCGCCCGTACGCGGCCAGGTAGGCAGCCCCCGTCACCCCGCCGGCCGTGGCCAGGTAGAGCGCCACCGACCGCCACCGCCGCGCCGGCGTCTCCGCGCGGGCCGCCAGCCCGCACACCGCGGCGGGCAGGAACCCGACGGCCAACTCGTGGAACAGCATCGCCGCCGCGTGGCACAAGCCCAGCCGCACCGGCGCGGGGGGGCCGGACCGGAGCAGCACGGCCAGCCCCAGCACCAGACCGAGCACGGACGGGACGTAGGCGCCGGCGTCGGCGCCGAATCGCCACCATCCCGCCGAGAACGCGAACAACGCGGCCAGGCCGCCCGCGAACACCGGCCCGCCGGCGTGCCTCCGGAACAGTCCGTAGAGTATGCCCGCCGTCGCCGCCGCCAGCGCCATGTTCAGGTATTGCAGCACCGCCAGCGCCCGCACCTCCGGAAAGACGGTGCGAACAGCGCCGTACGCCAGGCGCCCCGCCAGGGTGTAGACCAGGTGGTTGGGATGCAGCAGGGCGGGATCACCCGGATCTGCCGCGGCTTCGATCTGGAGCGCGAAACCCACGCCGTCCCAATAATGGTTCCGGATGGGGAACAGCAGATAGACGGAGAAGATCGCGACGCTCAGGACAGCCGCTTCAGCCACGCGCCGGTGCGACTGCGCTTGATCCGGCGGCGGATGATGGGCGGATTCAGACGGTGCGAGCGGGTTCATGGACGTCCTTCGCGCGACGCCGGCACGGGCGATCCGGGCGCCGTCACTCCAGCAGGAGCCGCGAGAGGCAGTTGGCCATCGCCTCGCGGTTGTCGGGGTGCACGCAGAAGATCCCGTCGAGGCGCTCCAGCCCGATCCGCCGGACCCAGTCCACGAGCGCCCGCCGCTGCACCACGGCGACGATCCGGTCGCGGTCGCGGAAGGCGCCGGCCACCGCCTCGGCGAAGGGGAGCGCGTGCTCCTCCATGGCGCCCAGCTCGTCAATGACCAGCCAGTCCCGATCCGCGGCCTGGGCCAGGGCGCGGCAACCGAAGTCGGCGAACACCTCGGGCTTGAGTCCGAACGGTCCGAACCGCGGCTCCTCCGCCCAGTCGGCGTGGGCGAACACCTCGCGGTCGCCCGACGGCGCCTCCAGGCAGAAGCCCACCTTTTCCTGGTCGCGGAACAGGGGCACGGTAAGCACCCGCCCCACCGCCCCGGCCGGCAGATGGCTGGTCAGGGACGCCACCAGGCTGCTTTTGCCCACGTGCAGATCGCCGGAGATGATGATCCTCATCGCGCCAGCAACTCCACGCCGATGAACAGGACCAGCGCGGCGGCCGCCGCCGCGTCCAGCCAGCGGGCGCGGTTCGGCGCCGGTGCGGGGCCGGCGGCGAGCCAGCTCTGCAAGCGCTCCGCCAGGATCCGCCCGAGCGGGTAGGCCACCGAGCCGAGCGCGGCGCTCAGGGGCGCGTAGACGATGGCCACGGGCAGAGTCGTCCCGGCATGGAGGCACGCCGGGGAGCCGGTCACGAACCCGGCCAGCGGGAACAGCCCCGCCGCGCCGAGTCCGATCAGCCCGCCGGCGGCCATGTCCACGGCCCGCCCGTCGGCTTTCGCCCACCGGATCGTCGCAGCCAGGAGCACCAGGAGGGCCGCCTGCACCGCGAAGGCGAACATGGGATTGACCACCGAACCGTGCCCCGCGGGCAGGCCCAGCACCGCGGCGTCCAGCGCCTTGAGTCCCGCGGCCACGCCCAGCAGCGCTGCCGGCGCCCAGAGCCGGCGTGTGGCGTGGTACCCGGCGGAGAGGCAGCCGATGGCCCAGCCGGTCATCACCGCGCCGGACACACCCACGCCGCATGCGCCGCGCAGACCCACGCCCAGCGCCGCCTCGGCCAGGCCCCACATCAGGCCGGTGGCCAGCAGCAGGCGGCCGATCGTTTTCCCGTCCACAGTCGCCTTGTCCATGACGCCTCCAGAAAATGAACCCGCCCCCGGCCGCAACCGGGAGGTGCAATCGCTTCACGCCAAAGGATCAATGAACGGCCGAATTATACCAACGAATCGTTCAGGTCGGATGGGAAATTAATGTTCCGGCACACGCCCGGATCCTCCACGCCGAAGTGGACCTCCCGCAGGCCGGATGCCTGGATCACCGCCGCCAGGCCGCCGGTGCGGTCCTCCGCCGGGATGCGCGGGAACAGCTCCCGGGGGATGATCACGGGGTGCCCGCTCCGGCCTTCCCACACCGGCTTGACCACGGCATCGGCCCGGGCGGCGAATGCCGCGGCCAGCGCCCGGCAGGTGGCTGCGGCCACGAACGGGTGGTCCACCGGCGCCACCAGCGCGCCCGCGCAGGCACCCAGCCGGTCCAGGCCCAGCCGCAGCGAGGAGAGCGCCCCCCGCTCCGGCGCCGGGTTCACCACCACCGTCCCGCCGGCGGGCTCAACCCGTGCCGCGGCCCAGTCGCGGTCCGCCGCGCGCACCACGCAGACCACCGGCGCGCAGCCGGCTGCGACCACCGTCGCCAGAACCCGCTCGAGAAACGTCCGCCCGCCGGCGCCCTGGCGCAGCTTGGGCCCGCCCAGGCGCTCCCCGGCACCCGCAGCCAGGATGACGGCGCCCACCGCCGGCTCCGTCACGCTACGCCTCCCAGCCGGCCTCGCGGTTGAAGGCCGTGATCAGGCGGTCGAACTCGCCCACCTCGTCCTCGAACAGCCGACGCCAGTACGCGTCGTCCCACTGGGCGTTGATCTCCTCGAAAGTCTTGCCCTGCTGTTCCACCCACGTGTAGTACTTCAGGTTGTGGATCGCCTTCCGGTCGTAGTAGGTGAGTTCCTTGAAATAGTCGATTCCCTGGTGGAGCAGCACCGCGGCGTGGTCGCGGGCGGCCGGCAGCGGGCCGTACGGCCCCTCCGCGGCACGCAGCTCCTCGAGGCGCGAGCCGTACAGCTCCATGGAATCGGTGAACACCGTGAAGATCACGTCGCGCTCGTCCAGCTCGAAGTACCGGGCGGTCTTGATCGCCGCCAGCAGGTTGCAGATGCCCGAGATACCCAGCAGCTCCAGCCGCTCGCAGTCGGCCGCCGGCACGCCGGCCGCCGCGAGGTGCTCGCGTCCGGCCGGCTCGTTGAACAGGCGCGCCAGGCGCATGCAGTCGGCGTCGTCGATGGCGGCCACGGCGTCGGTGTTGCGGACGTTGTGCACCCAGGGGACGTGCTTGTCGCCGATCCCCTCGATCCGGTGCCCGCCGAAACCATTCAGCAGCAGCGTCGGGCACTGCAGCGCCTCGGTGGCCACCACCTTCAGCCGGGGGAAGCGGGTCTTGAGGAAGTCGCCGGCGGCGATGGTCCCCGCCGAGCCGGTGGCGGAGATGTACGCCGCTGCCCGACTCCCCTCCCCGCGCACCTGCTCCCACACTTCCAGCAGCGCCGGCCCCGTCACCTGGTAGTGGAAGATGGGATTGCCGAACTCGTCGAACTGGTTAAAGATCACGTGGACCGGATCGCGGCGCAGCTCCCAGCACTTGTCGTAGATTTCCTTGACGTTCGACTCGCAACCCGGCGTCGCGATCACCTCGGCGCCTATCTCGCGGAGCCACTCGAAGCGCTCGCGGCTCATCTCCTGGGGCAGGATGGCCACAGCGGTGCAATCGAGCAGGGCGCAGTCGAAGGCACCGCCGCGGCAGTAATTGCCGGTGGACGGCCAGACCGCCTTGTGCATCTCCGGGTCGAACTCGCCGCTCACCAGCCGCGGCACCAGGCAGCCGAACGCCGCGCCCACCTTGTGAGCGCCGGTGGGGAAGAACTTGCCGGTGAGGCCGATGATCCGGGCCCGGACGCCGGAGAGCGCCGGCGGGATTTCCATAAAGTTCACCCCGCCGAACAGGCCGGTGCGAACGTCGTTTTTCCAGCTGATCCGGAACAGGTTCAGCGGATTGACGTCCCACAGCCCCACCGCCGGCAGCTGCCGGCGGACGGAGTCGGGGATGAGCGACGGGTCGCGCATCTCGGCGAACGTGGGGATGCGGATGTTCCGCCGGCGGCAACGCGCCGCGGTGCGCCGGACGACGTCTTCCCGGATGGTGTGAATGATCTGCGACATGGCGCGCTCCTTACAGCAGGCGCCGCGTGGCGCGGCGGGCGATGGCGTCCAGCACGCCGGCCGGCTCCGCAAACCGGGCCAGCAGGATCATGGCCGCGATGACGAACGGCTTGTAGCCGGCCTCGCGGTAGGTCTGGAGGCGGTAGCGGTCGAACACCGGCGCGGCCACCTCGCCCCGCTCGCAGCTCACGCCGGAGATGTCCGCCGGGAGGCAGTGCATGTAGAGCGCGGCGCCGCCGCGGGTGAGTCGCATCATCTCGTCGGTGCACTCCCAGTCCTGGTGCTTGGCGTTCTGAGCCAGGCATTCCCGCTCCAGGTCGGCCAGCCCCTGCTTGTCCCGATTTTTCAGCAGCTCGGTGCGCCGCTGCATCACCGGGTAGGGCGCCCACGACTTGGGGTAGACCACGTCGGCGTCCCGGAACGCTTCCGCCATCGAGGCGACCCGGGTGTAGCGGCCGCCGGACCGGGTGGCGTGGGTGGCCGCCACCTGCTCCACTTCGGGAATCAGGTTGTAGCCGTCCGGGTGGGCCAGCACCACGTCCATGCCGAATCGGGTCATGAGACCGATGATCCCCTGGGGCACCGACAGCGGCTTGCCGTAACTCGGCGAGTAGGCCCAGGTCATGGCGATGCGTTTCCCCTTCAGCGCCTCGAACGAGCCGAAATGTTCTTTCAGCCACAGCAGGTCGGCCATGGTCTGGGTGGGATGGTCGATGTCGCACTGGAGGTTGACCACCGCGGGGCGCTGGTGCAGCACGCCGGCGCGGAATCCCTCGTCGACGGCCGCCGCCACCTCGCGCATGTAGCGGTTCCCCTCGCCGAGGTACATGTCGTCGCGAATGCCGATGACCTCGGAGAGGAAGGCGATCATGTTGGCCGTCTCGCGGACGGTCTCGCCGTGGCTGATCTGCGACTTCTCCTCGTCCAGGTCGGCCAGGGCCAGGCCCAGCGCGTTGGCCGCCGAGGCGAAGCTGAAGCGCGTCCGGGTGGACTTGTCGCGGAAGATGGACACCGCCATGCCCGTCTCGAACACCTTCAAACTGACACCGCGGCGATGGAGCGCCTTGAGGGCGTCGGCCACCAGCGTGGTGGCCCGGATCTCCGCATCCGACTTGTCCCAGGTCAGGAGGAAGTCCTCGCCGGCCATCCGGACATCCAGGTCCGCCAGCTCCCCGATGCAACGCCCGATGAATTCCATGGACATAGCGCCAACTCCTCGAAGAATTGAGAAACCGTATTTTACATGAAGTGGGGGAGGAGAGAAAGGTGAATGGGTGAATGGGTGAATGGGTGAATGGGTGAATGAATATTTGGATTTGAGTTCTGTGAACCAGGGCCCGGAACCCAGGGCCCAGGTCCGATGTCCGAAGTCCGATGTCCGACGATTCGGAAACGAGGCTCGAGTCTCGAGCCTCGAGCTTCGATTACGATCACGATTACGATCACGATTACGATTACGATGACGATTACGATGACGATTACGATCGCGAACCATCAACCATCGACCATCAACTATCAACCGATCACCGGCGGTAGTGCGAAGCGGCGGATTCGATGGCGTCGACGATCTGCTGGTAGCCGGTGCAGCGGCACAGGTTGGCCGAGATGGCCCGGCGGATCTCCGACCGGGTGGGCGACGGGTTTTTGAGCAGGAAGGCGTGGGCGGTGAGCACCATCCCCGGCGTGCAGAAGCCGCACTGGATGGCGCCGTGGTCCACGAACGCCTGCTGGAGCGGGTGCAGCGCGCCGTCCGGCGCCGCCAGTCCCTCGATGGTGAGGAGCCGCCGGCCGGCGGCGTCGGCCACGATCTTGCGGCAGGCGCGCACCGGCCGGTCGTCGAGCAGCACCGTGCAGGCGCCGCACTGCCCGATGCCGCAGCCGTTCTTGGCGCCCGTCAGGTCCAGGTCCTCCCGAAGATATTCCAGGAGGTTGCGCGCGCCGTCGCTGTCGGGCACCGTGACGGCGCGTCCGTTGATGGTCAGTTGCATGGCGCCTCCCCGTTCGCATCCGGCTCGGTGCCTTCGGCGCCGGCGGGGCCGCCGGCGAGCTCCGCCGCATCGACGCGGACCGGCTGCTCGCAGTACCGCCGGCCGGTGGCCGCGGCGACCGCGTTGGCGATCGCCGGCGCCATCAGCTCGTTGGTGGGTTCGCCGATCCCCTTGGCGCGCGAGGGGGAGAGCGGGTCCGGATTTTCGACGATGGTCGCGTGCATCTCGGGCAGGTCCGTGGCCCGGGCGATGCGGTAGCGGTCGAAGTTCAGCGACCGGATCCGGCCCGCGTCGATCGTCACCGCCTCGGTCAAGCCGTAGCCCAGCCCCATGGCCATGCCGCCATAGAACTGCCCCAGCAGCATGGGCGGATTCACCGCCCGGCCCACATCGTGGGCCGCCCACATCCCCAGCACCTTCACCTTGCCGGTGCGGCGGTTCACCGTGACCTCGGCCGCCTGGCAGCCGTAGACCCAGGTGAAGTAGGCGTTCCCCTGCCCCGTCGCCTCGTCCCACGTCACCTGCGGTCCCTGGAAGACGCCGAACGCATACGGGTACTCTTGAGCCTGCCACATCTCGCGCACCGCCTCCTCGATGGTGAGGCGGGCGCCGCCGGGGCCCCAGACGGCGTCGTCGCGGAATGCCACGTCGCCGGGCGCGCAGCCCAGGCGCGGCGCCAGCACGGCGGCCATCTTCTCCTTGAGCGCGCGGGCGGCGTGGACCACCGCGCCGCCGCCCATCAGGGTGCCGCGCGAAGCCACCGTGGTGCCGCCGTCGGGGATGACCGACGTGGACGCCTGGCGGTAGCGGATCCGTTCCCGGCGCACGCCGAGCTCGTCGGCCAGCAGCAGCACCATGGCCGACTCGGCGCCCTGGCCGTTCTCGTGGATGCCCGTCTCCAGGAGGATGGAGCCGTCGAACTGGACGTTGACGATGGCCGAGTTGAAGTCCTTCCCCTCGGCGCCGAGGCTCATGCCGCGGTAGCTCATGGCCAGCCCGATGCCGTACAGCTCGTCGCCGTCGGCGCGCCCGTGCGCGCAGCGGCCGCGCCGGGCCTCGTAGTCCGACTCGGCCACCACGCGGTCCAGCACCTGCGCCAGGCTGACCACATGGGTGTCCAGCACCTGGCCGGTGATGGTGGTGTCGCCCTGGCGGACCATGTTGCGGCGGCGGATCTCCAGCGGCGACAGATCCAGCCGCTCGGCGGCCATCTCCACGAGCTGCTCGATGCAGAAGTTGACCTGGGGCGAGCCGAAGCCACGCATGGCGCCGGTGAAGACGTTGTTCGTGTAGACGCCGTAGGTGTCGCACGCGACGTGGGGCACCCGGTAGGGGCCGCAGCACTGCACCGTGGAACGCCACGTCACCCACGGCGTCACCGAGCAGTAGGCGCCGCCGTCGGCGACGATGCGCACCGCCACCGCCTGGATGCGACCGTCGCGGGTCAGGCCCATCCGGTAGTGCAGCCGGTACGGGTGGCGCTTGTAGCTCTCGCGCACCGACCACTCCCGGTCGTAGGTCAGCTTCACCGGCCGGCCCGTCAGCCGCGCCGCCAGGGCGGCGCGGGCGCAGACGATGGCGGCGGTGTCGTCCTTGCCGCCGAAGCCGCCGCCCATGGGGACGGAGCGCACCTCCACGTCCGCGAGCGGCACGCCGAGCAGCGCCGCCGTGAAGCGGCGGGTGCTGAACGGGTGCTGCATGGAGCCGTAGATCTCCATCACCCCGTCGGGGCGCGGCACGGCCACCGCCGCCTCGGGCTCCAGGTAGGCGTGCTCGATGAACGAGGTGCGGAACACCTGCTCCACGACGACGTCGGATGCGGCGAATCCGGCGGCCACGTCGCCCCGGCGGACGCGGTGGTGGTTGATCACGTTGGTGCCGTGCCGCTCGTGCACCAGCGGCGCGCCGGGCCGGAGCGCCTCCTCCGGATCCAGCACGGCGGGGAGCGGGTCGGCGGCCACGGTGACGAGCCGCGCGGCGGCTACCGCCGCGGCGCGCGTCTCGGCCACCACCACCGCCACCACGTCGCCGTGGCAGCGGATCGTGTCGCCGGCGAGCATGTGGTAATCCTGCAGGATTTGGCCGAAGGTGACGCTGCCCGGCACGTCGGCGGCGGTGATCACGCGGACCACGCCGGGGGCGGCGGCGGCCGCGGCGGTGTCCACGCCGCGGAGGCGCGCGTGAACGTGGTCGGTGTACACGGGCACGGCGTGGAGCAGGCCGTGGAACTTCAGGTCGTCGGCGTAGCGGGCGCGGCCGGTCACCTTGGCCACGGCGTCATTGCGCCAGGCGCGGGGCGGATTCACTTCAGACATAGGCACTCTCCTCCCGGCGCGTCCGGCTCCAGGAGCGCGCCGTCCCCCGCCACCAGCCGGCCGCGGCGCCAGACGGCCCGCACCGCCAGCCGCGTGGTCATACCGGGGTAGGTTTCCCACGTGTCGGCGACGCTGGAGCGGATGGGCCGCTCGGGGCCTGAACCGTCCACCAGCACGATGTCGGCGTCGGCGCCCGCCTGGATGGCCCCCTTGCGCGGGTACAGCCCGGCCACCTGGGCCGGCCGCAGGGCCAGGTACTTGGCCAGCTCCGGCAGGCCCGTCTCGGGACAGTCGCCGAAGGCGCGGTACACCAGCGGCACCAGCGCGCCGATGCCCGCCACGCCATACGGCGCCCAGGCCAGGCCGCGCAGGCCGGTTTCCTTGTCGGTGCGACGGTAGGCGCAGTGGTCGGTGGCAAACAGGTCCACCGCCCCCACCAGCGCCGCGCGGCGCAGCGCCGACGCCTCGGCCGCCGGCCGCAGCGGCGGCGTGCAGAGCCACCGGTAGCCGTCGACGCGCTTCAGGAGCGTCTCGTCCAGAAACAGGTAATGCGGGGCGGTCTCGGCGGTCACGAGCGCCCGCTCCCGGGCCCGGGCGATGGCTGCGGCCGCCGCCCCGGTGGATACGTGCACCACGTGCACCGGCGCGCCGGTGGCGGCGGCGATCTCGATGAGCTGCAGCACCGCCGTCAGCTCGGCCAGGACGGGGCGGCGCAGGGCGTGGTCGCGGGCGCTCCCCGTGGCCCGGTGGAGGCCGGCCGCCTCGTCCAGGACGTCCTCGTCTTCGCAGTGCACCAGGCTGCGCGCGCCGGTGTCCCGCAGCCGCCCGAGGATCTCCGCCAGCTCCCGGTAGCTGGTGTAGAGGCCGGCCTCGCGGTATGTGGTGTAGAACTTGAACGTCCGGAAGCCGCGGCGGAGCTGGGCGGCGATCTCCTCCCAGCCGGCCCGGTCGAAGCGGGTGGGCGTCAGGTGCCAGAAGTAGTCGCAGTGGCTCCGGCCGGCGGCCTTGGCGGCGGCGCGGTCCACCGCGGCGGCGAGGGTCTCCTGCGGCCCCTGGGTGACGAAGCCGCCCAGGGTGGTGATGCCCTCCACCAGCGCCGCCTCGCTCCCGGTGGTCCAGGTGTCGGCCAGCACCCACGGGCCGATCCGGTCGTCGAGGTGGACGTGCAGGTCCGTCATCCCCGGCAGCAGCCACAGTCCGCCGGCGTCGATCACCTCGGCGGCGGCGGGCTCGGCGAGGGCCTCGCCCACCTCAGCGATCCGGCCGTCCTCGAGGCGGACGTCCACCCGCGCCGGTCCGTCCGGCAGGCACACCGTGCCGCCTCTGATGAGAGTCGCCTGGGACATGCCGTCATCATAGCACGCCCGTTCCGGAATGACCACCTGCGGCGGTCTGGGGTGCGGCGGCACGCCGCCGCTCAGCATTCTGCAGTAGGCCGCGTCCGTCGGACGCGGCCCGCTGAATCCGCACGATCCATGGGATCGTATCCCTCGCTCCCGCGGCCCCACCGCGCCAGCGGCGGCGGCGTGTAGTCCGGACCGAAAGGTCCGGGTGCGCGGAGAGCACCGGGCCTCCGCCAGCTCCGCAGGAGCGGCGGAAGACGCGGCCGGGGAGATCCACAACCGGCGCTTCACCCTGGCCCCGATCCGAATCCGGCGAGTGGATGCCGTCGCCGCATGCCGGCTGTCCCCGGCCGAATATTCTCGAGGCCCCCCGGGCGTCTCGGCCCGGGCTACATGCCGTGGCCGCTGCGCGGCCGGATTGCGACGCCACCCGACGAGGTACCGCGAGCGGGGGAACGGTGAATGGGTGAATGGGTGAATAGGAGGGACAGAGCCTGGGTACCGGGAACTGGGATCCATGATCCAGGACCCAGAACCCAGGTCCGATTACGATCACGATTACGATTACGATCACGATTACGATTACGAATTACGATTACGAATTACGAGCACGAGCGCCCAACTTCTATCTCCTGTCTCCTCACTGTTCACTGCTCACCATTCGCCCTGACATAAAAACAGGGCGGCCGGAGCCGCCCTGTCGTGCATTTTCGATGGATCGAACTCGCGCACCGAAGTGCGCGAGGTACGGGTTACGGCGTTACTTCGCCGGTCATGGGATCCGCGAGGGGAACCTTGTGGATCTTGCCCAGCTTGTCCAGCGGCCCGGGCCACTGGGCGCCGCCGGCGTTGCACGGCGCCCAATCGCCGACGATCAAAATCGCCATCCCGTCGGGATGGATGTACCGGTTGGCCACCTCGCGCACCCGCTCCTTCGTCACGGCGCGGATGTGGTCGCGGTACTTCTTGTAGTAGTCCATGGGCTTGCCCGTGAGCTCCATGTCGGCGAAGGTGTTCATGGTGTTCATGGGCGACTCGAACACGCTGGAGAAGCTCTCCAGATAGAAATTGACCGCGGTTTCCAGCTCGGCGTCCGAGACGGGTTCTTTGCGGATCCGGTTGAACTCCGCCTGGATCAGCGAAATGGCGTAGCCCACCGTCTCCGACTTGGTCTGAACGTAGCCGGAGAAGGTTCCGGGAAAGCCCCACCGGTACGTGAACCGGCTGCCCGTGTTGTAGGCCAGCCCCTCGTCGGAGCGCACCTTGGTGGTGATGCGGGAGGTGAAGCTGCCGCCGCCGAGGATGAAGTTCATCACCTGGACGGCGTAGTAATCGGGGTTGGACTCCTCGATGCCCAGGTGGCCCAGGTTGATGTAGCCCTGGTTGATGGCCTTCTGGACGAAGTAGACGCCCGGCTCCGGCGGAGCGAACTCGCGCGGGATGGCGGGCGCCGCGACGGCCGCCCCGGTCCAGCCGGCGGCGTGGCGCTCCACCGCCGCCTTGAGGTCGGCGGCCTTGAAATCGCCGGCGGCCGCCAGGATGATGTTCCCGGGCACGAAGTACTTCCCGTGGAACGCCTTGAGTTCCGCCGCGGTGACCGCCTCGTAGGTGGCCTTGGTGGGCCGCCAGGTCAGCGGATGGTCGCCGTAGAGGAGCTTGTCGTACTCGCGGCTCAGCACTTCGCTGGGCTGGTCGTTGGCCTGCCGGAGTTGCTCGATGAGGCGGGCCTTGGCCAGGCCGAGCGGCACGTCGCGGAACTCGGGGTGCCGGAGGACATCGAAGAAGAGCGCGAGCCCCTCGTCCAGGTCCTTGCGCAGCACCCACAGGGTGAGGCTGGAGGTCCGCTCGCCCACGTTGAACGACAGCGAACCGCCGAGGAAGTCGATGCGCTCCTCGATGGCGTCGCCCTCGCGGGTGGCGGTGCCGCCGGTGATGAGGGTCCGGCTCATCACCGCGCCGAGTCCGGCCTTGTCCTTCGGCACGTACGCGTCGCCGAAATTGGCCAGGGCCGTCAGGGAGACGACCGGCAGGCTGTGGTCTTCCTGAATGTAGCCGCGCAGGCCGCCGGCGAAGGTGGTCCGGCAGGCGGCCGGGTCGGGCGGCTCGTACTGAAGCGGGGGATATTTCAGGTCGGCCGGCCGCTGGGCCTGGCCCAGGCAGGCGGCGCCGGACAGCAGCGCGAGTGTCAGGATGAGGGTGACGATCTTGTTCATTGCGCGCCTCCTTGGGTGGCGGTGGGCCGTTCCTGTGGCGGGCCGCCGGGTCGCGGACCGGGCCGCGGGCCCGGCCGCATCCCGTCGCGGCCGCCCATCTGCCGCTTGTAGATGGCGGTCAGGCTGTTGTCCTTGACGAAGTAGGCCTTGGCCACGCGCTGGATATCGGCGCTGGTCACGGCCTTCAGCGCTTCCTGGTCCGCCAGCAGGGCGCGCCAGCCGCGATGCAGCTCGGCGACGCCCACCAGCCGGGCCATGCCCATGGACATGCCCATGAACCGGTAGAACATCGCCTCGGAGCGGTTCTTGGCCTTCTGGAGCTCGTCGGGGGTTACGCCCTCGGCCTTGATCTTCTCGAGCTCGGCCCAGATTTCCTTCTCCAAATCCTCCGGCGTGACACCCTTGTCGATCCGCGGCATGGCGTTGAAGCCGAATTCGCCCACGTACCACTGGGCCTGGCTGGAGGCGGAAATGCTGACGGCCATCTCCTTCTCCTTGATCAGCGTCTTCTGAAGCCGGCCGGTCTCGGCGCCGCCGCCGCCGCCGCGGGGGCCCATGCGCATGCCGCCGGAGGTGAGAATCGACGCCAGGATCTGCAGCGGCGCGGCATCGGCCTGCCCATCGGGCGGCGTGTGGAACATGAGCTGCAGCCGCGTGGGCGCCGGACCTTCGCCGTAGATCCGCTTCTCGCAGTACTGCGGCGGCTCGTAGGTCCGGATGGGTTCGATGTCCCGGCCCCGGGGAACGGCGCCGAAGTACTTCTCGGCCATGGCCACGATGGCCTTCGGGTCGAAGTCGCCCACGTAGATGGCCACGGCGTTGTTGGGCACGTAGTAGGTGTTGTGGAATTCGGCCAGGTCGGCCCGAGTGACCTTGCGCAGGTCGTCCATCCAGCCGATGACGTCCCAGTGGTAGGGCGAAGCGGCGTAAAACGCGGCGTTGACCTGCTCGCTGAAATAGTAGCCCGGCCGGTTCTCGCTGAGCCGGCGCTCCTCCATGACCACGTCCTTCTCGGAGTAGAACTCGCGGTAGTGGGCGTTGGCCATCCGGTCGGCCTCGAGCAGCATCTGCAGCTCCACCTTGTTGGAGGGGAGCGTGACGTAGTAGCCGGTGGTCTCGTTGCCGGTGGAGGCGTTGAGGCCGGTGCCGCCGTTTTTCATGTACATGGTCCAGAGGTCATCCTTGATGATGTATGCCTTCTGGGCCTTGGCGAGCTCGTCATACTCCTTCTGCCAGGCGGCGATCTTGGCCGGGTCGCCGCCGTCCAGACGCCAGAACCGTTCGCGGTAGATCTTGTCCATGACCGCGTCGATCTTCCGGTCGATCTCGACGTCCTTGGTGTAGTCGGTGACGCCGGTGATCTCGGTTCCCTTGAACATCATGTGCTCGTGCAGGTGGGCCAGCCCGGTGATGCCGGGCCGTTCGTTGATGGAGCCCACCTTGTAGTACACGTGGCACACCACGCGGGGCACGCCGGGCTTCTGGATCATCAGGATTTTCATCCCGTTCGCCAGGACGTGCTCCTGGACGTCGAGCTGGACCTGCGCCGCGGCTCCCGCGGCGAAAGCGAGCAGGACGCCAAGCAACAGCATAGCGCGTTTCATCCCGTTCAACCTCCTGAGATGATGGGGTCGGGGCGGCGCCGGCCGCGGCCCCGCGGGGCCGGGTCGTTCGCCGCGAAGTGCCGCCGGGCGCGCGGGCGCCGGCGGGCGCAAAGACGATGCGTGGATCGCTGACATGACCTCAGATTCGGAAAGCTGTCGTTCCTCCCGGCCGCGGCGCCGGAACGCGCCGCCGGCCGGCACACTGTTCCAAAGAAATTGTTTGTACGCACCGGCGGAGGAAAAGTCTCGAATGTTATAGAAATAATCGATCGGGATCGCGCGGCCGGGCGCGGCGCACGCGATCGGTCACCGCCGCGGCGGGAGGCGGGCGTCGAGCTCGGCCAGCGTCAGGCGGACGCTCACGATGTAGGGCGCCTCCCCCGCGCGCCAATGGCCGTAAGTCGTGGCGACGATGGTGCCGTCGGGCAGTACCTCGACACCGGGGTAGCCGCAGTCGGCATCCTGGTGGTTCTGCATCAGGCGGACGCGATACTGCCCTTCGCGGCCGAGCCGGATGTCATCATAAGTCCCCACCCAGGCCACCCAGTCGCCCCGCGTGGGGCTGCCGGGCGCCATGTCGCGAAAGGAGATGAACAGCCGCCCGTCGGGCGCGTACCGGCCGCAATGCCGGTCACCGGTGAGCGCGCCGGGCAGCTCGCGCGGCGCGGTCCACGTCCGGCCCTCGTCCCGCGAGAATATCACGTGGGCGTTGCGGCGGCGGGTGTTTTCGCGCAGCAGGACGGCCAGCTCGCCGCCGTCGGGAGAGCGGACGCAGCCGGGTTCGCACAGGTGCATGTCGGCGCCGCTCCAGACCGCCTCCGGCCGCGACCACGTCAGGCCGCCGTCCTCGGAAAACGTCCGGTAGAGGGTGAACACCACCGGATCGGCCGGGGTGGGCCGGGCGTCGAAGAACCGCCCGTCGTCGTGGAACATCGCCAGATACCGGCCGGGCGCGTCGAGCGGCGCCACGAATCCCATGACCACGATCCCGCCCCAGTCGCCCGCCGGCCGGAGCGGCGTCCAGGTGGCCCCGTCGTCCTCGGACACGGCCAGCCGCGCCGGATACAGCCCCGACCAGACGATGAGCCGCCGGGTGCCGGCGGCATCGGTGACACGGTGGATGGTGGGCGTCTCCCGGCTGGTAGCCCAGTCGGGGGGCACGTCCAGGCGGGGGCTCCAGGTGCGGCCGCCGTCGGGGCTCCGCTTGAGGACGATGGGCCCGGCGCCGTGGCCCTTGGGATAGACCGCGAGGATGGTCCGGCCATCCTCCAGAAGCACCGTGGCGGGATGGCCCAGGTACTGGCCCGGCTCGCGGTCCACGACGGTCTGGCGGGCGACGTCGGCGGCGAGATCGAGCCACGGGATCGCGAACCCCGGCGGAGGGACGTCCGGCGGCGCGGCGGCCGCGAGGGCCGCCCCCACGAGGGCGCCGAGCGTGGCGAGGCGGAGGCGCATCTCAGGGCACCGCGTCCAGCTCCGGGGGGATGGGCTCGGGCAGCGACAGACCGGTCATGGCGGCGTCGATGTCCTTCAGGCCGTGGCCGGTGACCAGGAGCACCACGGGCGCCGCCGGGTCGAGGCGGCGCTCCGCCGCCACCCGGACCAGGCCCGCCGCCACGGCCGCCGCGGCCGGCTCGGCGAACACCCCGGTGGTGGCCGCCAGCAGCGTCTGTGCCTCGAGGATCTCCGCGTCGGACACGGTGAGCGAGAAGCCGCCGCTCTCCATCACCGCGCGGCGGGCCAACTCCGCGTTGCTGGGGGTGCGCACCGAGATGGAGTCGGCGACGGTGCGCGGGTCGGCGGCGTCGCGGTACTCGCCCGTGGCGATGTAGCGGTGGATCGCGTCGGAGCGCTCCGCCTGCACGGCGACCAGCCGCGGCAGGCGCTCAATGGCGCCGGCGGCGCGCAGGTCGGCGAACGCCTTGTAGACGCCGGCGAGGATCACGCCGTCGCCCACCGGCACGAGGATCGCCTCGGGCGCCTGGCCGCCGTACTGGGCGAAGATCTCGAACCCCACGGTCTTCTTCCCCTCGATGGTCAGCGGATGGTAGGCGGTGTTGCGGTTGAGCCCGCCCCGGGCGGCGGTGTACTCGAGCGACAGGCGGAACGCGTCGTCGTAGGTGCCGCGCACCGGCACCACCCGGGCGCCGTGCTGCACCATCTGCACCAGCTTGGCCCGCGGCGCAGCCGCCGGGACGAAGATCACCGCCTCGAGCCCGGCGGCGGCGCACACCGCCGCCGTGGCGCTGGCGGCGTTGCCGGTGGAGGCCACCACCACGGTGCGCTCGCCCAGGCGCCGGGCCTCGGCGGCCACCAGGAACGAGGCGCGGTCCTTGAGCGAGCCGCTGGGATTGAGCCCGTCGTTCTTGATCCAGATCTCGCCCCAGCCCAGCCGCGCCGCCAGCCGCGGCGCCGGCACCAGCGGCGTGTTCCCCAAGGCGTAGGGCGGCTCGTGCTCCGGCTCCATGGGTGTGAAGAGGCGCCAGTCGGGGCGGCGGGGGACGAACCGCTCGGCGATCGCGGGGTAGTCGAACACCGCCTCGAGCACGCCGGGCAGCGGCACGCCGGGGCGGTAGCCGCGCCCGCACTCGGGGCAAAGGTAGCGCACGGCGTCACGGGCGTACTCCCGTCCGCACTGGGTGCAGCGCCAGACGAACTCGGCGATTTCGATCATCCTTTTCATATTCACCACAGAGGCACAGAGGTCACAGAGGATTCACTTGCTGTTCGTACATCGGACAGCGGGGTTCGAGGCTAGAGGCTAGAGGCTCGAGGCTCGTTCCCATCCCGTCTGTTCGTGCTCGTAATCGTGATCGTACTCGTAATCGTACTCGTAATCGTCATCGAGGCTCGGGGCTAGAGGCTCGAGGCTCGTTCCCATCCCGTCTGTTCGTGCTCGTAATCGTGATCGTACTCGTAATCGTACTCGTAATCGTCATCGAGGCTCGGGGCTAGAGGCTCGAGGCTCGTTCCCGGAACGCGGACATCGGAATTCGGGTCACGGGGTTCGCGGTTCGGGGTTCGGGTTTTCCCGTTCATCTAACGTGTTCCGTCTTTCGTCTTACGCCTCCCGTCTCCCGTCCTCCATCGAGCAAGGCACGTTCCCGATCATCGGACTTTGGAAACTGGTCATCGGACCTGGGATCTCGGTTCTGGGTGCTTGTTCCCGGATTTCGGCTCTCAGGTTTCATTGCCCGGTTCCCTGTACCAGCATCCCAGTTTCTAGGACCCAGGTCCCAGTTCCCAAGTCCTAAGTCCGAGAATCCAGGTCTCAGTTCCTACGTCCCAGGTCCCGGCACAACTCAACTAGTATTCAAATAACCAATCAAATATAAGCAATATTCAATAACCATTAAACACGAAATGACAAATGAAAGATGATCAATGGAAAATGAATAATTGCTTTGTGTCCTTTGTGCCTTGGTGGTGAGATCTATCTCCCGTTGAGCTGCGCCATGAACGCGGCGTAGAACGCGGCCGCGGCGCCGAGGTGGTCCACCGGGCACGACTCGTTGGGCGCATGCGCCTCCTTCTCGTGGCCGGGTCCGAGGCCCAGGCACGGGATGCCGGCCAGGCCGGCGATGGCGATGCCGTTGGTGGAGAACGTCCACTTGTCCACGACCGGCTCGGCGCCGAGCGCGGCGCGGTACGCCGCCACCGCCGCTTGCACGTAGGGCGAGGCGGCCGGCGTCACCCAGGTGGGAAAGTACTTCTGCATGGGGAACACCTTGCCCGTGTAGGCGGGTTCGGCGTATTGGAGCACCTCCACCACCGCCTCCGGGTGGCCGGCGCGGCGGCAGGCTTCCTTCACCTCGGCCACGGCCGTGTCGATGGTTTCGCCCACGGTGAGGCGCCGGTCCAGCTGGATGCTGGCGGCGTCGGGCACCGAGCAGGCCGACGGCGACGAGAAGAACACCTGGGTCACGGTGACGGTCCCCTTGCCCAGGAACGGGTCGTCGGCCAGCCGCGCGTTGAGCTTCTCGATCTCCAGGGCGATGCGGGCGATCTTGTAGACGGCGTTGTCGCCGCGCTCGGGGGCCGAGCCGTGGCAGCTCACGCCCTTGGCATGGACCATCATCTCCATGCGGCCGCGCTGGCCGCGGTGGATGCGCAGGCTGGTGGGCTCCGTGATCACCACCGCCTCGGGCCGGATTTTTTCTTCATCGACGAGGTACTTCCAGCATAGCCCGTCGCAGTCCTCCTCGATCACCGTGCCGGTGAAAAGCACCGTGAAGTCGCCCGCGAGATCCAGCTCTTTCATGATCTTGCCGGCGTAGACCATGGCGGCCAGCCCGCCCTTCTGGTCCGAGGCGCCGCGGCCCCACACGCGTCCGTCGGCGATGTGGGCGTCGAACGGGTCGAACCGCCACAGGGCGCGGTCGCCGGGGTAGACGGTGTCGATGTGGGCGTCGAAAGCCACCAGGCGCTTGCCGCGCCCCACCCGGCCGATGATGGACCCCAGGCCGTCGACACGGACCTCGTCGAAGCCCAGTGCGCGCATCTCGCGGTCGATCACCGCGACCACTTCCTGTTCCTTCGTGGAATGGGACGGCGTGCGGATCAGGTCGCACAGGAACCGGGCGATCTCGGGTTCGAGTTCCTTCGCGCGGGCATGAATTCTGGTGTACAAATCGGCCATGTGACTATTACCTCAGTGAAAAATGCGGTCGAGCAGTCTGGATAAAGTTCATTTTATTGATCATTTTTCATTTGTCATCGGTCATTTGTCATTTTCAGAACCGGTCCCACAAGGAGGCGGCGAGCTCGCGGGCGCGGGCGGCCAGCGCGGCCTCGTCCACATCCAGCTCCAGCCGCTTTCCGGTCATGAGGACGCGGCCGTCGGCGACGGTGGTGTCCACCGCAGCCTGGCTCAGGCCGAACACGACGTGACCGCGGACCGTGGCCGGCTCCAGCGGCGTGGGCGGGTCGTAATCCACCAGGATGATGTCGGCGGCGGCGCCCTCGGCCAGGCGGCCCAGCGGCACTCCCCAGAGGCGGCTGGCGATGGCCGGGTTGTGGACCAGCAGCGTGTCGGTCACCTCCATGAACGCCGCGGTGGGGCCGTTCTGGCGCAGGTGCTGCGCCCAGAGGGCCACGCGCAGCTCCTCGAGCATGCGCACCGTCATGGCGTCGGTGCCGAGACCCACGGTAATGCCGCGCCGCGCCATGGCCACCAGGTCGGCGATGCCCACGGCGTTGTTCAGGTTGGACTGCGGGTTGTGGGCCACCATGGTCTGCGTCTCCGCCAACAGGTCCAGCTCGGCGTCGTCCACGTGGACGCAGTGGGCGCAGATGGTCCCGGCCCCGAGCAGCCCGTGATCGCGCAGCCGCCGCACCACGCGCTGCCCGTGCTCCCGCACGTTGTGCTCCTGGTCGGCGGGCGACTCGGCGGTGTGCACGTGGAAGCCGGCGCCGAGCTCACGGCCCATGGCGGCGGCGCGGTCCAGGGTGGCGTCGCCCAGGGTGAATGCGGCGTGGAGGCCGAACAGGGCGCGGAGTTGAGAGTCTTTCTCTTCCTTACAGCGGCGGATGAACGCGGCGTTTTCCTCCAGGCCGGCCTCGGCCACGTCGGCGCCGTCGCGGTCCGAGACCTCGTAGCAGAGGCAGGCCCGCAGCCCCGCCGCCTTCACCGCGCGGGCGATCGCGTCGAGCGAGCCGCGGACGGCGCCGGGGCTGGCGTGATGGTCGATGAGTGTCGTGGTGCCGCTCCGCACCGCCGCAAGCAGCATGATGAGCGCGCTGATGTAGGTGTCGTCCAGGGTGAGCCGGCGGTCCAGCCGCCACCACAGGTTGCGGAGCTGCTCCACGAAGTCGCGCGACGGCTTGGCCTTGCCCAGGCCCCGCACCAGGGTGCTGTAAAAGTGCATGTGGGCGTTGATCCAGCCGGGCAGCACCGCCTTCCCCGCCGCGTCGATGACGCGGGCGCCGGCGGCGTCCACCTCGGCGGCCGGCGCGACCCTGCGGATGCGGCCGTCCTCCACGCGGATGGCGTGGTCCCGCAGCACCCGGTTGTCCTCACCCAGCGTCAGAATGACGCCGCCCCGGATCACCAACGGTTGACTCATTTATTTCCCTCGTGCTCGTAATCGTAATCGTTATCGTAATCGTACTCGTGATCGTAATCGGGGCTCGAGGCTCGGGGCTCGAGGCTCGGGGCTCGTTTCCGATCAGGGGTCAGCGGAAATCGGACATCGGTTTTCGGACATCGGACTTCGGATTTTGGACATCGGACATCGGACTTCAGACTTCGGTGATCAAGGGCACATTCGCGCTTGCCATCGCCCCGCGGCCGTGACGCCATCGCGGACGGCCCATCGTACCCCGAAGCGGCAGCGGGTGGAACAAAAATGTGGGGCGGGACCGCGGCGGGCCTTTGGCGACGCTCCGGCCGCGCCCGCCCATGGCCCGGTGTCGGAAGATCCGGATGCAGAGGACCCCGATCATTCGGATCCATGAGCTTCGCCGACCCGTCACCCGACGATCGCCGATCCGGATGCTGCAGACGACGATCATGCGATTGCATGGCCTGATGCGCTCCGCACCCAAGCAGGCGGCATGAGAACATACAGGTTGGGAAGTTGCCTTGGGTCAACTTCCCAACCTCCCAATCGTCTCCGCTTTCGTCCCTCCCCTCAATGGGTCCTATCCACCCATTCACCCATTCACCCATTCACCAGTTCTTCAACGCTTCACCGTGCTGTTACCCCTTCAGGGCAGCCCAACCGCCACGTCGCCGAAGGCCACGGCTTCCGTCTTCGGCTTGCCGCCGAAGTCGTACGTGGCGAACACCCGGCCGATGGCGGCATCCACGCGATCCACCACCGCCGGACGGAAGCTGCCCATGGACGGAATCATCACCTTGTCCCCGGCTTTCACCGCCGGCTTAATGGGGAGCGGGGTGCAGTCGGCCCTGGCCGCGACCGCCAGCCGGCCGGCGAAGCCGATCCCCATCACTTTCTCGCCGCTCACCCCCGTCACCAGGAGGCGCTTATAGCCGCCCGGCGCCTTGACGGCCACCACGTTGCCCACGATCAGGCCGTCGCGCTGCTTGTGGAAGCAGTCCGCCTTGAGGGTGTCGTCCTTCTTGCCCACGCCCGCCGGGTTGTCGTAGTCGAGATCCAGATACCGCACCTTCGGCGCCGCGGGCGTGCCGCCGGCAACCACGATGGCGCGCTGCATCCCCGAGCCAGACTGCCAGGTGCCCAGCACAATGTCGCCCACCGCCGCCTGTTCGCCGCGCCGGATGGGGACGATGAGCGCGTTGGGCAGGGTGACGATGCGGCCCGTCAGCGTCTTGAGCTGCGACTCGGCGGGACCGGGCTTCTCCATGTAGGCGCCGTAGTAGATCATGCCCGTCTTGTCGAGGCCCTCGGCGACGGCGCGGTCGAAGAACTCCCGGGCGGGGGCGATCACGAAGTCGCCGGGCTGGGCGGTGGTCTTCACCACGGGGTACGGCAGCGGGATCTCGCCGGGCTTGAGCGCCGGCCGGGCGTTCTGGGCGACAAGCGGCGCCGCCAAAGCCGCGAGCAGGACCGCCAGGATCCCAACTTTCCTCGTCATCTTTCTTCTCCTGTCCGTCATAATAGGCGCGGCGCCATCGCCGCGATCCGTTAGACGGACGGACGCCGAGATTTCACAGACGGGGGCACCCCATGAACACCACGACCCGCATCCGCATCACCCTCACCCTGGCGGCCGTCGCCCTGAGCCTGGCGGCGGGTTGGACCCTGGCGGACACGGCCAGGCTGAGCGTCCTGGACTACTATCGGGATCTGCCCGCCGACGTGTTCCAATGCGAGGCGGATGCCGCGCCCGACCCCGCGGCGCGCGAGCGCCTCATCGTCCACCGCAACATCCCCCATGGCTACATCCGGGCCACGGTGGAGGGATTCCCGCTGGAGGTGGCCCTGTTCCGGGAACGGGACACGGTGCGGGACATCGTGGCCGTGTCGCTCGAGTGCGGCGACGGCTGCATGTGCCGCCGGCTGGATTTCCTCGTGCGGGAAGCGGACGGCTGGCGGTCGGTGCGCGCCGACGTTTTCCCCGCCGCCGCGGCCATCGAGGCGGCGCTGGGCCGCGACGCCGGCTACGCGTTCCAGCTCCCCGAGACCGGCACCACCATCCGTGTGGTGGACGTCGAGAGCCGCGCGCTGCTCCTCACCCTGCCGTGGGACGGGCGACGGTTTCACATCAGTAAATAGTAAACAGTGAACGGGAAGAGGGGATCGGCATGCCGTTCGGATGGCAACGAGCGTAGCCAGGCGCCGCCCGGAATCGCTCGTCAATCAGTTCGCTTCCGGGAGGAGCTGCGCGCGGACGCGGCGGAGGTTGTCCGCTGCCTGCGGATAGTCGGGGCGAAGCCGCAGGGCCTCCTCGAGCTGGATGGCGGCCTCGGCGGGCCGGCCGGCGTTGAGCAGGGCGCTGCCCAGGTTGTTGCGGGCGCGGGCATCGCCGGGCCGCAGGCGCACCGCGGCCTCGAGGTGAGGCAGCGCCTCGCGGAGACGTCCGTGGGTGGCCAGCCAGGTGCCCAGGCTGTAGCGGGCCTCGGCCAGATCCGGATCGAGCCGTGCCGCCTCCGCCCAGGCCGCCGCGGCTTCATCCAGCCGGTTCCAACCGGCCAGCGTCCGCCCCAGCGACAGCCACGCCCGGGCAAACTCGGGCTGCCCGGCCACCGCCAGGCGGTAATGCATCAGGGCGGCTTCCGGCTGCTGCCGGGCGGCCATGATCTCGCCCAGGTAGAAGTGGACCAGCGGGTGCTCCGGCGCCCGCTGCAGCGCCCGGTAGTACCAACCGGCCGCCTCATCCAGCCGGCCCAGCTTGTGCAGCGACGAACCCAGCTTGTACAGGTAATCGGGATCCCCGGGCTGGAGCCTCACCGCCACGCGGTACTGCGCCGCGGCGTCGGCGGTGCGGCCGCGGGTGAACAGGATGGTGCCCAGGTTGGACTGGGCGACGGCGCTCCCCGGGTTGATGGCGATCGCGGTCCGGCAGTGCGCCTCGGCCTCGTCGATGCGGCCGGCGGCCAGCAGCGCCACCGACAGGTTGTCGTGGGCCTTGTCGTTGAGCTCGGTCACGGACACCGCGCGGGTGAACAGCGTGATGCTGTCGCGCCAGTGCCCCACCTGCCGCGCCGCGACCAGCGCCAGCGCCGCCACCGCCACCACCGCCGCGGCGGCGCCCGCCCGGCGCGCCCACGCCGGCCGCCCCTCGAGGAGCCGCCCCCCGCCCCAGGCCAGCAGGACGAACAGCCCCACGTACGGCACGTACGTGTACCGGTCGGCCATCGACTGCGCGCCCACCTGCACCAGCCCGATCACCGGCAGCAGCGTCACCAGGTACCAGCCCCAACCCACGGGGAGCCACGGCAGCCGGCGCGCCCACCACACCGCCGCCGCCGTCGCCGCCAGCAGCACCGCGCCGGCGGCCAGCGCCGGCCCGGCGTCGAACGCGCGCGGCAGCGGATAGAACACCGCCAGATCCGCCGGCCAGACGAGCTCGCCGATGTAGCGGACGTAGGCCAGCGCGCTGTTGGCCAGCCGCTCGGGCAGCGTCAGCATCCGCAGCGGCACCATCGCCGAGCGCTGCGCCAGCAGGGTGACGACGCCCGACGCCAGCGCCAGCGCCGCGAACGGCGCCTTCTCCAGCAGCCGCCGGCCCAGTTCCCGCCGCACCGCCGGCGGGGGGAGGCCGCCGGTCCACGCCGGCAGCCGCGCCAGCGGCCATCCGTCCAGCAGCAGCAGCACCACCGGCACGCTCACCAGCATCGGCTTGGCCATCAGCCCCAGCGCGAACAGGCCCAGGCTCAGCCGGTACAGCCCCGCCCGCCCGGTCCGGGCCCAGCCGGCGTACGCCGCCAGCGTCAGAAAGTAGAAGGCGGTGCTCAGCACGTCCTTGCGCTCCGCCACCCAGGCCACCGATTCCACGTGCGCCGGGTGCAGGGCGAAGAGCGCCGCCACCAGCGCGCTCCGGCCGGCGCTGCCGGTGAGCGCGCGCAGCAGGCCGAACAGCAGCAGCGTGTTGAGCAGGTGCAGCACCAGGCTGCTCAGGTGGTGGCCGCCCGCCCACAACCCGAACAGCTCCACGTCCAGCATGTGGGCGCACCACGTCAGTGGATGCCAGTTGTTGGCGTGGCAGGCGGTGAACGCCCACCGCACCGACTCCGCCGTCAGCCCCTGCTGGACGTGGGGGTTTTCGGTGACGTACAGGTTGTCGTCGTAGTTGACGAAACCGTGGCGGACGACCGGCGCGTACACGGCGACCGTCACGGCCACCAGCAGCGCCGCCAGCGCCCACTCACGCGTCGGCCGGGTGCTCGGTCGCCACATCGGGAAACATCCGGGAGCGCGCCAGGCCCCACCGGGCCAGGCGGTACGCCAGTCCCACCCCCAGGCAGCCGAACCCGTAGCGGACGCTGCGCCGGAAGTTGATCGAGGAGGCGTCCGTCGCGTAGCGCGTGGGGCAGCTGATCTCGGAGATGCGGTAGCCGTACCAGAGGATCTGGGCCAGCATCTGGTTGTCGAAGATGAAGTCGTCGGAGTTTTCCCCGAAGGGGACGCGGCGCAGCAGCGCCGCCGAGAAGGCGCGGTAGCCCGTGTGGTATTCCGACAGCTTGGCGCCGGTGAGCAGGTTCTCCGCCAGGGTCAGGGCCCGGTTGCTGTAGTAGCGCCAGCGCGGCATGCCGCCGGCCAGGGCGTAGCCGCCGAGGATCCGGGAGCCCAGCACGCAGTGGGCCAGCCCCGCTTCGATGAGCGCCGCCATGGCCGGGATCAGAAGCGGCGTGTACTGGTAGTCGGGGTGGACCATGATGACGATTTCCGCCCCTTCGGCCAGGGCCAGCCGGTAGCAGCTCTTCTGGTTGCCGCCGTAGCCGAGGTTACGGACATGGGCGTGGACGGTGGTCGCCGGCAGGGACCGGGCGACGGCCAGGGTCTCGTCGCGGCTGGCGTCGTCCACGACGATGACGTGGTCCACCACGCCCGTGGCCATGACCTCCTCGTGGGTCCGCAGCAGCGTCTGCGCCGCGTTGTACGCCGGCATCACCACCACGACCTTGGGCTTGCTCATCCGAGTGTCTCGCCTCCGCCTTCAGCGCCATTGTACCCCGAGCTTTACCCGGTTCGTAATCGTAATCGTGATCGTAATCGTGATCGAGGCTCGGGGCTCGGGGCTCGGGGTTCGGGGCTCGGGGCTCGGGGCTCGGACCTCGCTCCTGACGATCAACGATCAACCATCAACCATCAACTGACTCGAACTACGGATCCGGGTTCCGGGACCTAGGTTCTGGGTCCTAGATTGTGGATCCCAGTTCCCAGCATCCAGGTCCTGTTCCTCCTATTCACCCGTTCACCGATTCACCGATTCACCGTTCCTCTGCTCGTGGCACGATCCACCGGGATGGAATGGTCTCGCGGCATCGGGACATCGTGGCGGCTGGCCGCTGGCGCCGCTCGCTGCCGCTCGCGGCACCTCCCGCCTGCCGGCTGCTTGATCTTGCTCATGGCTTCAGTTAGAAAATCCAGCCAAAAAATGGCAGAAAATCGGGAGTAACTGAGTAATCGTGATCGAGGCTCGAGGCTCGATTCAGAACACGATTACGATCACGATTACGATCACGATTACGATCACGATTACGAATTACGATTACGAATTACGATTACGAATACGACGGATTGGTACTCCCAACGCCTATCTCCTATCTCCTCACTACTCACTGTTCACTGTTCACCGTTCTCATCCCGCCACCCAGATCCACCCCAGCAGGATCCCCAGCGACAGCAGCGTCACCGGCACGCCCACCCGGGCGTGCTCCTTGAAGGTGACCGAGATTCCGAGGTTGCGGGCGCCCTCGATGACGATCAGGTTGGCGATGCTGCCGATGGTGATCAGATTGCCGGCGAAGGTGCTAGACACAGCCAGCGCGTACCACTGCGCCGGCGCCGCCGGATCGAGGAAGCGCGTCAGCAGCATGACGGCGGGCACGTTGCTCACCAGGTTGCTCAGCACCGTCGACACGCCGGTGAGCAGCACCAGGTCGCGCAGGTCGATCCCCTCTGCGGCCAGCGCCGCAATGATTCGCGCCGGCCAGCCGGTGGTCTCGATCCCCTGGATGACGATGAACAGCCCGACGAACAGGGTGAGCAAATGCCAGTCCATGAAGCCGAGCAGGCGGCGGGTGCTCATGCGGCGGCTGCACAGGAGCACGCCCGCCAGCGCGATGGCCGACAGCTCCCGCGGCACCGGCGTGAAGAACAGCACGATCAGCCCGCCCACCACCAGCAGTCCCTTCGTCGTCTGCCACCGGTTGAACGCCGGCCAGTCGGACGCGTCCGCCTCCCCGCACGCCGCCCCCCCGCCCTCGAAGCGATTCCGGTACACCCAGCAGATGAAGCCGAACGCCGCCGCCAGCGCCACGATGCTCGGCGGCGCGCACCACGCGGCGAAGCGGCCGAAGTCCAGCCGCCCCAGTTGGCCGATGAGCATGTTTTGGGGATTGCCGATGATGGTGATCGCCGAACCGATGTTGGTGGCCGCCGCCAGGCCCAGCAGGAACGGGATCGGGTTGAGCCGGCGCCGGCAGGCGGTCACCACCAGCACCGGCGTGAACGCCAGGCAGACGATGTCGTTGGTGAGCAGGGCCGACAGCGCGCCGCCGACGGCCATCACCAGGGCCAGGAACAGCCGGGGCCGGTCGAGGTAGCGCGTGAGGCGGAGCACCGTCCAGGTGTAGAACCCGCCGAGGCGGAGCTGGCTGGAGACGATCATGAGCGCGTAGAGCAACAGGATGGTGGGCAGGTCCACGGCCGCCACCGCCTGGGGGATGGTGAGCGCGCCGCTCACCACCATGGCGATGGCGCCGAGCAGCGCGAAGCCGGTCCGGTCCAGCGCCCACGGCGGGATGTGACCCAGCGCCACGCCGGTGTAGGTCACCAGGAAGATGAGCAGGGTCCAGTCGGGGGTCACGGCGCGGCTCCGGCCGACAAGATTTGCCTATTTTAACGCCGCAAGGGCGGAAGGGGAAACAGGGAGTCGGGGGCAGGGTGGATTGGAGAATGGGTGAATGGGTGAATGGGTGAATATGTGAGTAGGCGAGCAGACGAGGCGGCGGCATGGCGATTGAAAAACCGGCCGGCGGCCCGTACAATGAGCGCAACCGGTCGAGGATGACAGCGTGAACCAGATCCAGGGCCCCGAGCCGCTCCGCAGCTTCCGCCCCCCGCAGGAGGGCGAGGTCATCGAGTGCCTGGGCCGGCGCTACACGCTTGGCCGCGAGACCGGCCACGGCTATTTCGGCGCCGTCTTCCAGTGCACCGACGAGTGGGGCAACGACCTGGTGGCCAAGGTGCTGCTGCCGCAGGGGCGGACCTACGAACAGGTCCGGCAGGAGTGGCTCACGGAGCTGCAGAACCTGAAGGCGCTGCGCCACCCCAACATCACCTACGTCTACGACGCCTTCGAGTGCCGCGACACCTTTTACCTGATCATCGAGCGCTGCGCCGCCACGCTCGTGGACCTGATCGGCGCGCCCGACCTCCCCGGCGAGGATTGGCTCCCCGCAGTGAGCCGCGATCTGCTCCAGGCGATCGACTTCATCCACCAGTCGGGCTACGTCCACAAGGACATCTCGCCCACCAACGTGCTCGTGGTCATGTCCCGGGAGCAGCTCCTCTCCGCTCCGCCGGCGACGGTGGTGTTCAAGGTGGGGGATCTCGGGATCAGCCGCCTGGAAAGCGACATCAACCTCTTCAACACCATCCTGGCCAAGTGGATGCATCCGCCGGAGTTCCTCGATCCGGAGCAGTTCGGCGCCATCGGCAAGCCGGTGGACATCTACCACGGCGGGCTGCTCCTGCTGAGCCTCCTGCTGGGCCGCATCCCCCAGTTCACTCCCGAGGAAATCGCCGCCGGCGAGCCGCGCCGGCTGGCCGAGCGCGTCCCCTCCCGCTACGCCCCCGCCATCGTCCGGGCGCTGCGCCGCCACGTGGCCTTCCGCACCCAGACGGCCATCGACTTCTGGCGGGACCTCAACCAGACACAGTGAGGAGTCAGGAGTTCTCCTCCTCGTAATACGTAATCATAATCGTGCTCGTAATCGAGGCTCGGGACTCGTTTTCGATTTTCGGACATCGGACATCGGTGGCTCGGGGCTAAGGGATCGTTATTGGTTGTTCGTGGCGTTGCCGTTGTAAATTCGTCATCGTGGCCGTGATCGAAATTTGCAATCCTGATCGTGATCCCCGACCGGCGCAACCGCTACGGACGTACGATCACTCAATCACATCACATGAGGGGCAAAAATTCCGGCCCGTCAGGGCCGGACGGCATCAGCCAGGGGCGCAGCCCCTGGTGCGATGGCTGCACATTCACCGAATGATCAAAACACCCGGAGCCCCAACGGGGCGGCATCGGAACGCTCGGCAAATCGGGCGATTCAATGACATTTCGACCGACCGGCGCTCCGCGTTTTACGCGACCAGCATGTCGCCCCGATGGGGCTCAAGAAAGACAACCGGTGTATCTGAACTGATGGTCGCCCACCAGGGGCTGCGCCCCTGGCTAATCCGGTCCGGCCCATTCGGGCCGGGATCGTGGTGCCATGCACGATCGAGCTGTCCCCCATCGATTCAAACTTCCAATCGGTTCTGCGGACCGGGAGCATGCGTCCGATCCGGTGGATTGGGTGCGCATCTTTGAGAATCATTGAGTCACATTCGGGCGATCTTTCGATGTGCACCGGTTCGCAGGTTTGGAACAGTTGATCGTCGATCGTTGATGGATTATTGCGATCGTTGATGGCTGATCCGTCGCCCGTCTTCCGATACACCCATTCACCATAGCCCCTCTTCAACAACAATTGAGAAATGAAAATGATCAATGAGAGATGACTGCCCCTGTGGGCCCTGCCTGTCTGAGTGGTGACAGAGGCTACGGCGTTTCTTGACTTCCCCCCGGTTTTCCGATAGCTTGGCCGCAGGCCGTCGCCACGACCGGCCGGCCCACTCCGCCGCGGGAGCCGTCCATGAGCGCCAACCGACCCGCCCTGCCCCCCGGAGCCCACGTCATCCGCCTGTGCGCCCTGGAGGGCGGCGGCCCGCCGTCGCCGCGGCCGGGCGACCGCGTCATGGCCTTCCACATCCGCCGCTGGGCCCGCGACCGCTACGGCGTGGCCGACCACCTCTACACCCTCACCGGCAACGTGGTGTTCACCGACTTCCACGCCGTCCGGCTGCTGGCGCAGGCGATGAACGCGCACCGCGACCTGGCCGGCTTCCCCGAGCGGGCCGTGCGCGCCGGCCACCTCAACGCCATGGGGCTCATCGACGAGATCCTGCACCACGTGGTCGCCCAGTACCGCGCGCAACGCAGCACCCACGCCTTCACCGACGCGCTGGCTCGCCTCGACACCGCGCTGGGGCGCGCGCCGGTGGACGCCGTGCTGCGGCGCTTCACCGAGCTCTTTCCGCCGCCCGCCGTCTATCGCGGCGAGATCGACGCGGCGGCCTACCTGGCCGGCGCCACCGCGGGCGTCTCCCACCGGGAGTTGGCCCTGGAGGAAGTGCTGCTCCTGTGGCTGGCCAACGCCAACCCGGCCTTCACCCCGTTCAACGAGCTGTTCAACGATGCGGAGCTGGCGCTCGAGACCCCCTACCCGCGGCTCATCGAGGCGCTGGCCGAATTCTTCGCCGAGCAGCCGGTGTTCGGTCCGGACCACCAGTCGCTGGTGGTCATGCTCCGCAGTCCGGCGCTGGCGGTCCCGTACGACCTGTTGGGCCAGCTCGACTGGATCCGCGAGCGGTGGGGCCTGCTCTTGCACGACTACCTGCTCCGGCTGCTGAGCGGCCTGGACCTGGTGCGGGAAGAGGCGCGCGCCGGCGGGGGCGGTGCCGGACCGGCCCAGGTGCTGCGGTTCGACGCGGCCGGCGGCTGGGCGGGCGCCGAGCCGGAGCCCGAACGCTTCACGCCGGACCGCGACTGGATGCCCCGGCTGGTGCTCATCGCCAAGAGCACCTACGTCTGGCTCGACCAGCTGTCGCGCCGCTACGGGCGGCCCATCCGCACGCTGGACGCGATCCCCGACGAGGAGCTGGACCGCCTGGCCCGGTGGGGCTTCACCGGCCTGTGGCTCATCGGCGTGTGGGAACGGAGCCGCGCCTCGCGGCAGATCAAGCAGATGTGCGGCAATCCCGAGGCGATGGCCTCGGCCTACTCGCTCGCCGGCTACGCCATCGCCGAGGACCTCGGCGGCGAAGCGGCGCTCGACAATCTCCGCCACCGCGCCTGGGGCCGGGGCATTCGCCTGGCGGCCGACATGGTCCCCAACCACATGGGCATCGACGCGCCGTGGGTCCGCGAGCACCCCGACTGGTTCATCCAACTGGACCACAGCCCCTTCCCCGTCTATTCATATAACGGGCCGAACCTGTCGGGCGACGACCGCCACGGGATCTACGTCGAGGACCACTACTTCCAGCGCACCGACGCCGCGGTCACCTTCAAGTGGACGGACTGCCACTCCGGCGCCACCCGCCACATCTACCACGGCAACGACGGCACCAACATGCCGTGGAACGACACCGCCCAGCTCAACTACCTCCTCCCCGAGGTGCGCGAGGCGGCGATCCAGGCCATCCTGAGCGTGGCGCGGCGCTTCCCGGTGATCCGCTTCGACGCGGCCATGACCCTGACCAAGCGCCACTACCATCGCCTCTGGTACCCGGAACCGGGCGCCGGCGGCGACATCCCGTCGCGGGCCGGGCGCGGCCTGACCAAGGCCGACTTCGACCGCGCCATGCCCAACGAGTTCTGGCGCGAGGTGGTGGACCGCCTGGCCGCCGAGGCCCCCGACACCCTGCTCCTGGCCGAGGCGTTCTGGCTCATGGAGGGCTACTTCGTCCGCACCCTGGGGATGCACCGGGTGTACAACAGCGCCTTCATGAACTTCCTCAAGAACGAGGACAACGACAAATTCAGGCTCTCGGTGCGGAACGTCCTGGAGTTCAATCCGGAGATCCTCAAGCGGTTCGTCAATTTCCTGAACAATCCCGACGAGGAGACCGCGGTGGCCCAATTCGGCAAGGGCGACAAGTACCTGGGCGTCACCCTGCTCATGGTCACCATGCCGGGGCTGCCCATGTTCGGGCACGGCCAGATCGAGGGCTTCAGCGAGAAGTACGGCATGGAGTACCCGCGGGCCTACTGGGACGAGCGCCCCGACGAGGGCCTGGTCCAGGCACACGAGCGCCTGATTTTCCCCCTGATGCGCCGGCGCCATGTCTTCGCCGAAGTGCGCCACTTCCTGCTTTACGACCTGTACACCGCCGCCGGCGCCGTGGACGAGAACGTGATCGCCTTCAGCAACCGCCACGGCGACGAGCGCGCGCTGGTGGTGTTCCACAACAAGTACGCCTCCACCGCCGGCTGGATCCGCGAGTCGGCCGCCTACCTCGACGGTGCCGCCGGCGAGGCGGAGCGACGGCTCGTCCGCAAGTCCCTCGGCGACGGCCTGGGCCTGGCCGACAGCGACCGCCACTTCACGATCTTCCGCGACCACGCCACCGGCCTCGAGTTCATTCGCTCCAGCCGCGACATCCATCGGCAGGGGCTGTTCGTGGATCTGCACGCCTACCAGTACCAGGTCTTCCTCGACTTCCGCGAGGTGGACGATGCGGCGCACGGCCACTACGCCCGCCTGGCCGCCTTCCTCGAGGGGCGCGGCGTGCCCAGCATCGACGCGGCGCTGCAGGAGCTGTTCCTCCAGCCCATCCAGGGGGCGTTCGAACGGCTGCTGGAACCGGGGCGCCTGCGTGCCTGTTTGCCGGACGCGCCGGCCGGGGCCTGGGCGGCCGGCGACGCGACGCTCGACGCCCTTGCCGCCGACGCCGCCGCGCTGCTGGCGGAAATCCGCGCCTTCAAGCGCGGCGCAGGCGATCCGGCCGCGGCCGCCGCGGCGGTGCGCGCCGACCTGGCCGCGGTGTTCGGCCTGCCCGAGCGCCTCGCCCGCCTCGCCCGGCTGGACGATCCGGCGGTGGCCGGCGGCGCCCGCCACCTGCAGGCGGCCTGCGAATCGGCGTGGACGACCGGCCTTGACCTGGCGCTCTGGAGCGTGCTCCGCCGCCTCGGCGACGCGCTGGGCGCCCACGATCCCGAGCTCAGCCGCAGCCTGCTCCACGAGCTGCGGTTCGCCCGGTTGGTCCACCGCGCCGGCGAGGCGCTGGGAATGTCCGAGGAGGACGTCCGGCGGCGCCTGGCCCTGGTGCGGATCCTGCTCAGCCACACCGGCTGGATGGAGCGCGCCGCCGCGGCCGTCTCCGCCGGCGCCGGCCTCCCCCTGGCCGAGCTCGTGGCCGACCCGGACCTGCCCGCGTTCATCCAGGTGAACCGCTGGCAGGACGTCCTCTGGTTCAACCGGGAGTGCTTCGAGGAGCTGGCGGATCACCTGCTGGCGGTCGCCGTGGCCGCCGCCGCGACCCGGTCCGGCGACCCGGCCGCCGCCGCGGACGCGTTGCGCCGCTACTGGCCCGTCCGGCAGCGACTCCAGGCGGCCATCGAGGCGTCGGGTTACCAGCTCCAGCACCTGCTGGATCTCGCCGCCGGCCCCGGCGCCCACCCGGCGACGGGCTCCGACGCCACGGCCGAATGAGCCGCCGGCCGGGACGGTCCGGCGGCCGGTCGCCCACTTGCCATCAGGACACGCGCGCCCGGATCGCGTACAATCGCGCCCGGCCCTGGCTCCATCATCGACATCGTCTGGAGAGGATAATCATGACTCATCGTTTCGTCCGACCGTTGATTGCCGGCTGGTTGATCGGCCTGCTGGCCGCCGCCGCGGCCGCCCAGGCCGAGCCCCGTCCGCTGCTGCTCCCTGAGATGAGCCACCCGGAGATCCAGGACTATCTCAAGACCAGCGACATGCTGCTCGTTCCCCTCGGCTCCACTGAGCAGCACGGCACCCACCTGCCCCTGGGCACCGACAGCTACGAGGCGCTGGCCCTGGCCACGGAGATCTCCCGCCGGACCGGGATCGTCGTGGCGCCGCTGACGTGGGTGGGCTACAGCGAGTACCACAACGGCTACCCCGGCACCGTCAGCGTGAGCACCGACACCCTGGCCCAGTTCCTGTTCGAGTGCTGCGAGGGGCTGGTGCGCCAGGGCTTCCGGCGGATCCTCTTCTTCAACTACCATGGCGGCAACAGCACCGCCCAGGCCCTGGTCATTCAGCGGATCAACCACGGGACGCCGGCCGTCGCCGTCGCCATCGGCGTGGGCGGATCGCTGACGGTCGAGGCCGAGGAGGAGTTCTTCGACTGGCACGCCGGCGTGAGCGAGACGTCCATCATGCTGCACGTCCGTCCCGACCTGGTGCGGATGGACCGCGCCGCCAAGCCCGTGCTCCAGTTCACCCCCGAAACGGCGGCCCTGCTGGAGAAGGCCAGAACGGACCCGCGCCTCGAGGCGGTGCTCTCGGGGCGGCTCGGCGTGCCGGCCGCGACGGGCAAGGGCGGCACCAGCCGGGAGCTGTCCAGCACGGGTGTCTGGTCGTTCAGCGATCCGAAGGCGGCCACCGCCGCGCGCGGCGCCAAGGAGTGCCAGGCCTGGGTGGACGCCGCGGTGAGCTTCATCAACGCATGGCGCGAAGGAAGATAGGAGTTGGGAGATAGGAGTTCCGAGTTAGTCGTGCTCGTGATTCGTAATCGTAATCGTCATCGTAATTCGTAATCGTGATCGTAATCGAGGCTAGAGGCTCGAGGCTAGAGGCTCGAGGCTAGAGGCTCGAGGCTAGAGGCTCGATACTCGAGGTTCGTTCCCGATTGTCGGACATTGGAATTCGGACTTCGGATATCGGACCAGGGACCTCGGTTCTGGGTCCTGGTTTCCAGCCCCCAGGTCCCAGGTCCCAAAACATAAAATTTTCTTTGTGCACTGTGTGCCTGGTGGTGACACGAGTTGAATCCCGATCTTTCGGCGCGCGATCATTCCGATATCGGCATCAGCGGGCGATCCGTGCGATAATCAGCCCGACCGTTCCCCATCTCCCCGGAGTACCGCATGATCGACACCGACGCCCCGACGCCTGATGCCGCTACCGAGCATGCCGCAAGGATGGCGCCCGCCGCCGCGCTGGCGGAACACGTCCGCCAGGCCCGGGCCAAGTTCCTCGCCATGGCCACCACCTACGGCTTGGGCGTGTTCAACGACAACTTTTTCAAGCAGGCGGCCATGCTGCTGGCGGTGGGCGCCGGGCGGACCGAGCTGCAGGGTTACTCGCTCGCGATCTACACGCTGCCGTTCATCCTGTTCGCGGCCCCGGCCGGGTGGCTGGCCGACCGCTTCGCCAAGCGGCGGGTCGTCATCGGGTCGAAGGCGCTGGAGCTGGCGGCCATGCTGGCCGGCGCCGCCGGGATCATCACGGGCAACTGGTGGCTCATCTTCACCATGCTGGGCTTGATGGGGCTGCAGTCCACCCTGTTCAGCCCGGCGCTCAACGGCTCCATCCCCGAGCTCTACCCCGCGGAGTACGTGACCCGGGCCAACGCCATCCTGCGGTTCTTCGTCACCGCGGCCATCCTGGCCGGCGTGGCCACGGCGGGTCTGTCCCTGGATCTGGACGGCACCGGACCCGGTGGCTTCGCCATGGGTCGGCTCGCCGTGGGCGGCGTCGTGGTGGGCGTGGCGCTCATCGGACTCCTGATCAGCTTCGGCGTGCCGTCCCGCCCGGCCGCCGATCCGCGGGTGGCCTTCCCGTGGAGCGGCCCGCTGATCAGCCTGCGCACTCTGCGCGGCGCGGCGCGGGATCCGCTGCTGGCGACCACCATCTGCGCCAGCGTGTTCATCTGGTTCCTGGGCTCGCTGCAGATCCTGCTCATCAACCCGATGGGCCTGCAGCAATTCGACCTGGGCCCCGCCGTCACCAGCTATCTCATCGCCGCGCAGCTCATCGGCATCGGCGTCGGCGGCGTCATCGCCGCGCGGGTGGCGACGGGTTCCCGCTGGCACCGCGTCATCGGTCCCGCCGGCATCCTCGTCGCGGCGTGCATGGGCGCCGTCGCGGCCGTCCCGGCCCTGCCGGCGGGCGCGCAGGTCGCGGCGCTGTTCGCGCTGGCCGGCGGCGTGGGCATCGCCGGCGGCGTGTTCCTGATTCCGGTGGAGAGCTTCATCCAGGTGCGCCCGCCGGCGGAGCGCAAGGGGGCGGTGTGGGCCGCCACCAACTGCGGCGTGTTCGCCGGGATCCTGGTGTCGGGCCTGGTGTCCAACGCGCTGCTCGCCGTGGCGCTCCCCACCGCCGGCTTCGGACTGGCCGCCGTCGCGACGCTGCTCGCCACCGCCGTGCTGGCGGCCGCCTACCGACGCGCCGAGGGGCGTCCCACTCTGCTCACCCGGTCGCTCACCCAGCTCGGCCGCGGCCTGCTGCGCCTGCGCTACCGGATCCGCGTCGAGGGGATCGAGACGGTGGCCGCGCGGGACGGCGGCCCCATCCTGTTTCTGCCCAATCACCCGGCGCTCATCGATCCGGTGATCGTCATGCTGGAGCTGTTCCCCCGCTTCGCGCCACGGTCGCTGGCCGACCGCGACCAGGTGGACCGCTTCCTCGTGCGCCGCCTGGCGGACCGCTTCGGCGTCCGGCCCATGGCCGATCCCGGCCGGTACGGCGCCGCGGCCCGCGACGACGTGGCCGCCGCCCTGGCCGCCTGTGCCGCGGACCTGCACGCGGGGCGGCATCTCATCCTCTACCCCGCCGGCCGGATCTACCGCAGCCGTCTCGAGGACCTGGGCGGCACCAGCGCGCTGGAGACCCTGCTCCGTCAGGCGCCCGACGTCCGGATCGTCCTGGTGCGCACCCGCGGCCTGTGGGGCAGCCGCTTCAGCCGCGCGCCGGGGCGCCATCCCGACATGGCCGCCGGCCTGCTCCGCGGACTGAAGGTGCTGCTGGCCAACGCCCTGTGCTTCGCGCCGCGGCGCCCCGTCACCATCGAGCTGTGTGAGCCGGCGGATGTGCCCCGCACCGCCGACCGGACCGTCCTGAACCGCTATCTCGAGACCTTCTACAACGCCGACGCTCCGCCCAACACCTACGTGCCGTACTACTGGTGGGAGCGGGGCGGCATCCGGATTCTGCCCGAGCCGACGCCGCCCCGGCTTTCCGGCGCGGTGGCGGACGCTCCCGCCGCCACGCGCGACATCGTCCTGCGGCATCTGCAGGAGGTGAGCGGCGTGGCGGCCGTCGCCCCCGAGCACCTGCTGGCGCGCGACCTCGGCCTGGACAGCCTGGCCCAGGTGGACCTGGCGGTCTGGCTGGAGCGGGAGTTCGGCCACGCCGTAGAGCAGACCGACGCCCTGCGCACCGCCGGCGACGTGATCCTGGCCGCCTGCGGCCAGGTGGCCGCCGCCGGACCGGCGGAACTGGCGCCCATCGCCGCCGGCTGGTTCGCCCGAGCCGCCGCCGCCGAGCGGATCGCCGTGCCGGCCGGCGGACACATCGGCGAACTGTTCCTGGCCCAGGCGCGCCGCACGCCGGGACGGGTGATCGTCGCCGACCAGACCAGCGGCGCCAAAACCTATCGCGACCTCGTCACCGCCGTGCTGGTGCTGCGGCCCGTCGTCGCCGCGCTGCCGGGCGAGGCGGTGGGCATCATGCTTCCGGCATCGGTGGGCGCGGTGGTGCTGTACCTGTCCGCGCTGTTTGCCGGCAAGACGCCGGTCATGGTGAACTGGACCGCGGGCCCGCGCCAGATGGCCCACGCGCTGGCGCTGGCCGGCGTCGAGCGGGTGCTCACCGCGGGCCGGCTGGTCCAGCGCCTCCAGGCCCAGGGGATGGACCTGTCGACGATCCAGGACCGCCTGGTCCTGTTGGAAGACGTGGGCCGCGCCATCCCGCTCCGCGCCAAGCTCGCGGCGGCGCTGCGGGCGCGGCTGGGCCGCCACGGTCTCGACCGCGTGGCGCCGCGGGATCCGGCGGTGATCCTCTTCACCAGCGGCTCCGAGAGCCTCCCCAAGGCCGTGCCGCTCACCCACGCCAACATCCTCACCAACGCCCGCGACGTGGCGGCCAACTTCGGCCTGTACCCCGACGACCGGGCGCTGGGCATCCTGCCGCCGTTCCACTCGTTCGGGCTGACGGTGACGACGCTGCTGCCGCTGCTGACGGGACTGCGGGTGGTGTACCATCCGAACCCCACCGAAGGGGCCGTCCTGGCCCGGCTCATCGCCGCCTACGGCGTCACCCTGCTGGTGGGCACCCCCACGTTCCTGCGGGGGATCGTCCGCGCCGCCGACGACGCCCAACTCCACACGCTGCGCGCGGTGATCGCGGGCGCGGAGCGGTGCCCCGACGAACTGTTCGATGAGGTGGGCCGCCGCTGGCCCAGGCTGATCATCGTCGAGGGGTATGGCATCACCGAGTGCTCGCCCGTGGTGGCGGCCAACAACGAGCACGCCCCGCGGCGCGGGGCCATCGGCAGGCCCATGGCGTCGGTGGAATGCGCGGTAGTGGACCTGGACACGCACACCCGCGTCCCGCCCGGCAGCGGCCGCACCGGCATGCTGCTGGTTCGCGGGCCCAGCGTCTTCGGCGGCTACCTCGGCGCTGACGTCCCCTCGCCGTTCGTGGAGTTCGAGGGCCGGAGCTGGTACCGCACCGGCGACCTCGTGACCGAAGACGCCGACGGCGTGCTCGCGTTCCGCGGCCGCCTCAAGCGCTTTGCCAAGCTGGGCGGCGAGATGATCTCGCTGCCCGCCGTCGAGGAGGCGCTGGCCCGGGCGCTGGCTCCGGCGGCCGACGAGCCGGTGCTGGCGGTGGAGTGCACGCCGCTCGAGACCAATCCGGAGCTGGTACTCTTCACCACGCTGGACGTGGACCGCGAGGCGGCCAACCGGTGCATCCGCGACGCCGGGTTGTCGCCGCTCCACAACGTGCGGCGCGTGGTGCGCGTCGAAGCCATCCCCCTCCTCGGCACCGGCAAAACGGACTACCGCTCGCTCCGGGAACTGCTCCGTTCGTAATCGTCATCGTAATCGTCATCGTAATCGTCATCGTAATCGTGATCGTGATCGTAATTCGTAATCGAGGCTCGAGGCTCGTTACCGTAATGCGGACATCGAACATCGGACTTCGGGCAGTCCATCTTCACCACAAAGGCACAGAGGACACCGAGTCTTTTTATGTTGTGAGCCAGGATCTTATTCTGTCTCCACTACTCCGATCTCACCATCCTTTCAATACCCAACGAGAAATGAACAATGCATGATGATCGATGAACATGGCCGCTCCTTCGCGTCCTTGGTGACTTTGTGGTT
>JAKQOW010000014.1 GCA_029565065.1 Acidobacteriota bacterium
CAGGAAGCGGCGGGCTTCCTCGGGCGGTAGGGCGTCAAAACACAGATCCCCGTTGAAGGCCAGGTGGCGGGTCGCCGGAACGACGCCCGCGGGCCGGACCGCGCAAACGGCCAGATGGGATATCCATGCCTGGAGATGGTCGAAACCACGCAATTCGTCGCAGCGGTAACGAACAATGCCCTCCGGGCGTAGATCGCCGCTGTCCACCGTGAGCAGCCACGTCTTCCCAAGGATATCCAGGGGCAGATCATGCCTCCGGGGGGCCAGTAGGGGCGAATTGGTCGCCGCCAGGAGGCGGGCGGCAAGCCGGGCGAGGACGGGCCAGATCCGGGACAGACCGGCCGCGGCGGCCGACCCGCTGGGGCAGGCGGGCCGGGCCCTGATGATCGCCAGGGCCTCATCGAATTCCAGAACCCGCCGTCGAGCCTCGCAGGCCGTCACGACGAAGCCCGCCAGATCCCGCTCTTCCGTGAAGCCCATAGTCAGTGGCTCTTCGTCGTTGGGGATGTCCTCGGAACGGACCAGATGGATTTGCAGCCGCCGCTGAAGGAAGAAACGGCTGGAGTTGCGGAGAAACGATTCGAGGTCGGCGGTTGTCAGGGCCGGGGGAGCCGGGTCTGGATCCGCCGGGATCACGGGCATGCCGGTGAAGAACGGCGGCGCCGGTTCCCGGGGATCGCCGTCCTCATTATCGCCCGGGTAATCATTCTTTTTGGACGTGGTGGTCATGGAATCAGAAGCGCCGGGAGCTCCGATCGCCGCGGCGTAAGAGGCGGCGTGGCTGTAAAGACGGGGATCTGATCCTTCGAAGTACCGCCGGGAGAAAGGCTGCGGAGGGTGGACGACGGTGAACCGCCGGCGGGCGGAGCCGATCTCGGCGGCGGTGGAGTCGGCCGGGGAGATGGCCCGGGCCAGGTAATCCCGGAGCTGGGCCACCAGCACTGACGGGGGCAGCTCAGCATTATCGCGGCGGTCCCGCCCCGGATAGGAGATGTGCAGGATGTCCCGGGCGGCGAGGATGGTGGCGAGGAAGATGCCGCGATCCTCCCGGCGGCGCTGCCGATCTCCTCGCCGGGGCCGGCCCTTGGGGATCAGGTCGAACTCCCGGGGGCGTTCCCGGACCGGGAAGGCGTCGTCGCTCATCCCGACGAGGCAGATCACCCGATAGTCGAGGCCGCCCAGGGCGGCGAGGGAGGCGAAGGTAATCGTCCCACCAGGGGCAGCGCCCCGGCGCGCCGTATCGGCATCCGCCAGGGCGGCCCTGACGATCCGGGTCGAAAGCCCCTGCGTCAAACCTGCCGCCCGCCAGCTTTCCGCTAGGGCGGCGATGGCCCCCACGACCCGGTCGTACTCTCCCTGATCGTGGGTGGCGGGGTGGGTAAAATCCGCGAGAATGCCGTTGAGGATCTCCTGCCATTCCCCCGCTGCCGGTAGCGTTGCGAGACGCCCTTTCCAGTAGGCAAGCCGCCGCACGAAAGCCCGGAATCCGCCCAGCGTTTCCGCCCTTGGTCCCTCTACGCCGTCAGCGGGCAGGATGCCGGCGAGGGGCTCCATCAGCTCCGGAAGCGCCAGACCCATAAACAGCATATCCAGACCCCGTCGGAAGGTGTGGCATTCCTCTTCCGGCAGTCCCATTTCCCGGCGGTGAGAACCGTCCAGCCCCCAGTGGATGCCGGTCTGGTTCAGCCACCGCCGGATCCGCCGCAAACCCTCCCGGTCCAGGGTAAAACGGCGGGCGACCGGTTCCTGGCGGAGCAGTTCGAATACCCGTCCGGCGGGCAGGCGCGACGACAGCAGATCCAGGGCCTCGATCAGGAACCGGAGATAGACATTGACGCGTGAGGGGGAACGACCGACAACGGCGTAGGGGAGGAAATGGCCGGGGGGGGCCGCTCCAAACACCGCTTCCACGGCGGGCGCCAGGGCGTCGATGTCGGGTGTCAGGACCGCCACGTCGTCGCACCGCAGGGTGCGATCTGCGCCGAACAGCGCCAGGAGTCGATCCTGGAGGACCTCCAGCTCCCGGACCGGGCCATGACAGCAATGGATCTCGATAGTGTGGTCATCGGCGGCGGGGGACAAACCGCCCGGCCGCAGATCCTCCATGTCGAGCAGGGAGCGCTGGAGATGAGCGAGAAGTGTGTCGCCCGCGGGAACGTGGAATTCCGCCGTGTCCAACGCCTGGGCGGTCATGGCTTCTTCATAGATCAGGTCGATGGCGGCCTGGGTGGCCCGCCCCCAATCGGCGAGCAGTTCATGGCCGACCTCCGCGTGGGCGTCATGTCGCCTTGTGGTCAGATAGGCCAGGCGGCGCGGTGGCACGATCTCGAACCAGTATTGGCGGCAGGGGTTGAGCAGATACAGGGTGATGTCCATGATGGCGGCGAGTCGGCGCAGGGCGTGCAGGTAGAGGGGCGGAATAACCGGAAGGGCGAACACGGCGGCGCTTTGCGGTAGCGATGACGTCCCTTCGGGGCGGTCCGGCGCCAGCGACGACCGATATCCGAATAAGGAAAGCAGGGGATGAACGCCCTTCAGGGATAGCTCCCGGCCGATGGCCAGCCATAGTTCTCGTTGCCAATCCTCGTCGGCTTCCATGAGGGGCCGGCCCCGGAATTCGGGGATCCCACCCCCGGCATTCCAGGCCGCCAGCCAATCGGGGCGATAGGTGGCGTAATGGTCGAAGACCCGTGCCACGGCCCGGGCGAGGTCTAGACGCATCAAATCGTCGGCGCCGGCGAGAAATCCGGCCAGACGGGGAAAAGCGGTAAACCGGTGTTCCTCCAGAAGACGCAGCACCAGCCAGGACATGATCTCGGGATCGACGGGGGAACGCTCCGGCACGGAGGGATCGACGGACCGGGCCAGTTGCCAGAGCCAGTGGCCGAGAAAACTGAATTTTACATTAGCGCAGATGTCCAACTTGCGGGCAATGGCGAGTTGGAGGTAACGGGTGACGGCGGCATTGGGTACGATGACGTGCTGGGGCGCGAAGGGGTCCGCGGGTATGCGGCCCAGTTCCTCCATGAGCAGTTGTCCCAGGATTTCCATTCGATTTGAAAAGACGATGCGCAGGCTCATCGGTCCCGAAGATTCAACATGGGGACGCTCTCCCCAAGGTGCTGTTGTTCAGGACGCCAACCAGCGCGATCTTCTTTGCCGCCGGTCGCGTCCCCCCGTGCGCGGTTTTTCAGGTCCTGAAAGAAACTCTTTATTCCTTCCGTATCGAGGCAGTTCAGGCAGTCGCCCTTTTCCTGCCACCCCTTCCGGGCGACGGCGATGCCGTACTCCAGGTAGTCGAAGCCGTCGAGGCGGTGGAGGTCGGGATTGACGGCGACCTTCACCCCTTTGCGCTTGGCCTGAATGCAGTGCCGCCAGTCGAGGTCAAGGCGCAGGGGGTTTGCATTGATTTCAATGACCTTGCCATGCGCGGCAGCGGCGTCGATGACCGCGTCGATCCTGAGGGCATAGGGTTCCCGGGCCAGCAGGAGACGGCCCGTGGGGTGGGCGAGGATAGTGGTGAAGGGATTGGCCATGGCCCGGCAGATCCTCCTGGTCATGTCTTCCTCGGACATCTGGAAGTGGGAATGGACGGCGGCGATGACGAAATCGAAGGAAGCCAGGATTTCCTCGTCGTAATCCAGGCGGCCGTCCGGGAGGATATCCGCCTCTATGCCCTTGAAGATATG
>JAKQOW010000063.1 GCA_029565065.1 Acidobacteriota bacterium
AGATTGGTCTCCCACCAGACGAGCCGGGTGGTGGACCGGGGGAACCGCGTGGTGTAGACCCGTTGCTCCGCGGGGACCGCGTCGATCCCGCTCTCGAAGAATTTCACGCTGGTCACCGTGGCCTGCAGCGACGGGATGCCGGCCGCCGGCTCGCGCGTCAGCCCCTCCATGATCCGGGCGGCCAGGTCGAGGTCGATGGGCTCCGCGGGACGATCGGCGCCGAAGATACCCGCCGTGTCCGTGGCATCCGCCGTGCCCGTGGCATTCGCCGTCCTCGTGGTATCCGCCACGCGTTGCGGCTCCCCACGGTCTGCATTTTCCCAGGACACGTACCGGATGTTCTCCCAGACCCGCTCCAGTTGGGCGGGATCGAAGGCCGCCGTGACGGCCGGCTGGGCGGGCGCGCAGGTGGCCACCTGGCCGGACCGGAGGTCCACCCGGGCGTCCCCCCGGCCGGCGTGCAGCACCGGCTTCCCCTCGAGCACGAAGAATTTCAACCGGGCGTCCGCCTCCGGCTGGACGTACACCTCCGACTCCAGCTCCAGGTACTGGATGTCGCTCAGCACCGTGTCGCCGGCGTGCCAGGAGAACACGCCGTACTTCTTGGCGTTGGCCATGGCCGGGCCCACGCCCGGGATCCGGCGCAGCACCCACTCCACCGGGTTGGGAAATTTGTGGACTTTGTTGAATGCATCTCTCGACGAGCCGTCGAAGGTCTCGTTGGGTACCTGGGTGAAGAGGATCCCGTAATCACGCAGCGTCCGGCCCCAGCGGTTGGTGATCTCGCCCGAGAGACCCCGCGTGACTCCCACCGTGAACTGCCCCCCGCCCACCGTGTACAGACCCGGCCGGTAGAATGCCCGGCCCCGCACCCCGCCCTCCCACTCCAGGTCGACGCTGGAAAGGATCGGCCACCGGGTGTCACCGCCCGCCGTCCGGGTGACCCGCTGGCCGGTGTCGGCCAGCACCACCCGGTCGCCGTCATACAGCCAGGCCGAGTGGATGGTTTCGGCGGCGGCGCTCCGGTCCGCCGGCGGGGCGGCGCTGTCCCGCACGAACAGGGCGCCGTCTTTCCGGGCGATGTCCTGTTTTCGGATGACGAAGACTTTTCCCGACACGCCCTTGATTTCGGCCGCCGGCTTCGGCACGTCCACCTCGATCCGGAAGCGGTCTTCGTAGGCCAGCGCGCGGTTGGAAGGCATGTGGTACCGGCGGTCCAGCAGGTCCACCCGGAGGGTGATGGGGCCGGTGCGTTCGGTGGTCAGCACGCGCTCCACCCGGATTTCGCGCTCGGACACCGCAAAGGAAGCGTCGCCGGGCTCTGAATTGAGGACCTGGTCGCCCAGGCGCACGGCGACCAGCACGTCGCCGGGCCGAGGATTTCCCGTGGCCTGCGGATACCGGACGTAGGCGATGACGGTGAGCGCGGCGCGGGTTCGGGAGAGATGCTGCAGCCGGACCCGGGCGCTGTGGATCCGGGGCGGGTCGGGGCTGGCCGCCGGCTGGATCAGCCCGAAGATGGTTTCGGCGACGCTCCGGGCCGTCCGGCCGGCGGTGCCGTCGTCCACCACGGATTCGTCCAGGCGGTTGTACACGCTCACCCAGAGAAACCATCCGTCCCCGACTGCCTCCACCTTGTAGGCGGGGCGGCCCACGGGCGTCCCGTCCCGCTTGACGCTCTCGAAGTACTTGTACAGGGTGCTCCGGCTGCCGATCCCGAAGTTTTCGGCGAGGACCTCCCACCGCTTCCGCTGGATTTCGTCGATGGCCCAGTTGAAGTGTTCCTCCGCCTCGTCGGCGGCGTTGAATTTTTTCAAGTCGATGTACACGTGGGGGATGTTGGTGCCGCCGTATCGGGCCAGCGCCTGGCTGGCATAGGCATAGCCTTTGGTCGCACTCGAAGCCGGCGTGACGCCCACATGAGGATCCTTGGGAGTCCAGCCGGCCAGGTGGCGGTCGGTCTGAATCGCCCGCTGGACGATCTCGGCCGGGTCGCCCTGGCCGGCGACGAAGAACGCGCAGACGACCAGCCCGACGAGCACAACGGTCGTCCGTCCCGCGCACGCTGCCAGGCCGTTTCCCCGTCTCCGGCTTCTGCCCGTGGTCAACATGGCGCCTCCTGGGATCCGTGTTCGGTCATCCCCGCCGGTCATTCCGTCGGTCGCATCCATGCAGGCTGATCCCGACCGAGATTCCGTCAGCGTGTTCTCAACCACTCGAAGGTTAAGCTGTCCCGGCGACCGTAGAGGATCCGTTCCGTATGATGAAAATAATTCGATTGTATTTTTCAGGTCTGGATTGTCAAGGATTGCCGCCGTTCATGGCCAAAATATCCAGTGGACAGCAGGCCGCATCGACCGTCCGTGGTCCGACCCGTGGTGGACTCCGCCGCCTGTTTCCCGCTATACTGCTACAGCCGTGGAAACGGAGGAGCCGCCGTGCTGACGCCCGAACTGCGCCGCATCTTCGCCGCCTGGGGCCACCCCGTGGACGAGGCGGCGGTGGCGCGCTTCCTCACCGGTTGCGCCGATCCTGCGGCGGTGGCCCGGGAGATGGTGGCCTTTGCCCGCGCCGGCGCCGCCGGGGAGCTGGGCATCCCGTTCGATCCGGCCGAATTCCTGTCCGACACCTTCCAGGCGCGCCACCTGCCGCTCCTCACTGACCGGGCGGGCGCCGCGCTGTTGCGCTTCCCGCCCGGCTCGCCCATCTTCGCCGTGGCGGTCCGCACGGCGCCCACCCTCGTCGCTGTTCAACTGGAGGCCGCTTTCCCCGGCCTGGCCGAGGTCCTGCCACGGCTTTGCCCGTCGCGGTCGGCGCCGGTGAACCTCGCCGAGGCAGTGGCCAACGTGACCTGGGAGGACGTCAAGACCGGCGTCATGGGCGCCACCACCGGCGCGTTCCACGTCCGGCTGGCACCGGCGGCCGGTGGCGGCCGGCTGGTGCTCAAGCAGATGGACATGGCGGTGGAACGGGTACTGGCGGCGATGGTGACCGGCGTGTTTGGCCTGGCGGCCGTGGAGATTCTCTGGACCGGCCCCGCCTGGTCGGCCATGCTCCCTGTGGCGGGCCGCTCGCTGCGGGACGTCTCGGGAAACCCTCTCACCGAGCCGCGGCGCAAGCGCTGGGGTCCGGCGGCGCTGACCCGCGTGGCCGAGGAACTGGGCCGGGAGGCGGCGCTGGCCTGGACGTGCCGCCTCTTCGGCCGGCACAGCGGCAACCTCATCGCCACCCACCCGGCTGAACTTGCGGATAGCGGGTATGTCCGGATCGACTTCGGCCAGTCGCTGCTCCCGTCGCGCAACCGCTATCTCGAGGCGGTGATGCCGCTCTGGCACCTGCGCCGCTTCTTCCCCGCCGAGGGAACCGGCGGTTATGAGGAACCCTCGGTTTACGCCGCCGTGGCGCGCGGCTTCACCGGCATCGCCGCCGCGGCGCGGCGTGCCCGCGCCGCCGTTGCGCGGCATCTGGCGGCGGCAGTGGGCCTGCCGCTTCCCGAGATGGACGGCGAAGCGCCGGATCCCCGGGTGACGTCCGCTCACGTGGCAACGGTTGTGGCGGAACTTGAGGCAGGGCCGGAGCCGGCGGCGGCGTTCAACGAACTGTACACCCGCTTCTACCAGGGCTTCTGGCAGGTGCACGGCTGGCAGGAGCACCTCCCGCCCGCCGACCACCGCCAGGAGCTGAGCGCCGACGAGTTCCACGGCCTGCTGCCGGAGCGCACCTGGATCGAGGAGCAAGGGGAATAGGGGAATGGTGAATAGGTGATTGGGTGAATCGGTGAATCGATCCTTCCATGCTCGTAATCGTGCTCGTAATCGTGATCGAGGCTCGAGGCTCGTTCCCGGTCACCGGGTCTCGCGGTTCGGGGTTCGGGGCTCGGCATTCGCCACCAAGGATCAACCATAAACTATCAACCTTCAACAATAGTCGGACCTGGGTTCTGGGCCCTGGATCTCGGAACCCGGAGCCTGGTACCCCTTCACCACAGATTCCGGCTGATGGACGCAGATGGTTGTTGTTTTACTCATCAATCGGCGGAATAATTTGTGCATGATGGCTGAAGGATCGGATCTCATCCAGGCCGCCCGGTTCTCGCCGGACGGGCGGCGCGTGCTCACCGGCAGCGTGGACGGCGTGCTGGCGGAGTGGGACGCGAAAAGCGCCCGGCGCCTCCGCCTCCTGCTGGATCCGACGGGAAACGAGGATCACCCGGCAGCACCGCACGCCGGCGCCTTTGGGGAAGGGGCCCCGCCTCCCGGAGCGGACCCACTGGAGGCCGTCCGCGGCGGCTCCATCATGGCGGTCGCTTGGTTCCCCGACGGCCGGCGCTTTGCCGCGGCCGCCGCCAACGGCTGGGCCGCGGTCTGGGACGCCGGGTCCGGCCGGGCGCTCTGCGCCTGGGCGGCGGACGCCACGACCGTCGTTGTGATCGAGGTTTCTCCCGACGGCCGGTGGCTGGCCACCGGCAGCTGCGAAACCGGCACCACCACGCTGCGCGTCTGGCGGATCGGGGAATCGTGGGCGGAGCCCCCCGTCGAAGCGTTTTCGAGCGACCGCATGATCGGCGGCGTCTTTTCGCTGTCGTTCTCCCCCGATAGCCGCTTGCTGGCTTCGGGCGGCTGGGGTTTCTCCGGTTACAGCGCGCCCATGATCTACGACGTGAACACCGGGGAGCGGGTCAACACCCTGCCCTGGGATGCCAGCCGAGCCATCAGTTTTTCCCCGGACGGCCAACGGCTGGCCACCGGGGACGAGTTCGGCAAGGTCAGTGTCTGGGACCTCGAGCAGCGGGCCCGGCTGGTCGAGCAGGAAGCGCACGGCGGAATAGTCAGCCTCGTCCTGTTTTCGCCCGACGGGCGGTCGCTCCTGTCCGGCAGCTGCGACGGCGGCCTGAAGCTGTGGGATGCCGCCAGCGGCGAACTCCGGATCGAACAGACGTTCGACGGCCTGGTCCTGGACGGCCGGTTCGAGGGGGACGGCCGCAGCGCGACCGTCGTCACCGGCGTCCGGGGCGAGGAGCGTCCGCAGATCCATCACGTGAGATTCTGATCCGTCAAGTCCCGTCAGGTGGGATCGGAAGCGGACCACCCGTCCCGTCACCGTAGCACCAGGGGATGAGTGCCCGGATCGCCGCGGGATCGGCGATGACCGGCTCCATCTCGAACATGCCGAACTGGCCGGCAGCCGCCACCTCCGGCGCCCGCGCCGGGTCGCCCAGGGCGACGATGGTCGCGCCGGTGCATTCGATGGGGAGGGCGGTGTACTTTTCGGCCGAGGCGCGATCCAGGTGGCAGACGCAATCCGGATCGGCGGCGTTCGGCAACCGCAAGTCCACCGCCGGCAGACGGTATTTCCGGATCAAGGCGGTGATCTCGGGCGGCCATTGGGTGCGCCGGCCGCGCGGGGCGCCGCACGCCGTCAGCCGGTCGGCGATCGCCGGGACCGCCGGCCACGGATCGTCCGGCGGCAGCACCAGGGGATCCGCGGCCGCGAGCGTCCGGGCGGTCTCGTCCGCCTGGCGGCTCAGCCCGCCGGCGGTCAGCCGGTCCAGAAGGGGCAGCAGCGGTTTCCCGGTTCCCCGGATCGCCTGGATGTCGCCGTGGAACCAGTGCGTGGTCCACTTTCCCCAGACGGCGGGCGTGACGACCGCCAGCACCGCCGCGCACTCCGCCAGCCGCCGCTCGTTCTGGCCCGCCAGCGACGGACCGTGACAGCCGTCGCGCCAGCGGTACCAGGTGTGGAACCCCTGGATATCCAGCCCGCGGGCCAGGATCCGGGCCAGCGGCTCGTCGGCCGGGACATAGGTGATGAAGACGAAGCTCATGGGCATCCTTCGGCGAGGACCGCGGCTGGAGGCTCGCGTCTCGCTCCCGATCGATCCAACGTTCGCAGGTTTACAGGTTCACATGTCACAGGTTGATGGTTGATAGTTGATGGTTGATGGTTCGTGCTCGTCATTCGTAATCGTAATCGCACTCGTAATCGCACTCGTAATCGCACTCGCAATCGCATTCGTAGGAGCACTCCAGGTCCTACTCCCGTACCCGGAACACCGGCAGCCGCAGGTCCCAGACGATGGCCAGCAGCCGGAGCAGCACCACCACGGCCAGTCCGATCAGCGCGGCGGGGTCCCGGCCGACACCCGCCGCCTGGAGCGTCACGTAGACCGTCGAGCCGGCGATAGCCGCGGTGGCGTAAATGTCGCGGCGCAGGATCAGCGGGATCTCGGCGCTCAGCACGTCGCGCACCATGCCGCCGGCCACGCCGGTCATGGTGCCCATGGCCACGGCGATGAGCGGCGCCACGTGGGCGGCTTCGGCGATGCGGGTGCCCGTGATGGTGAACAGGGCCAGCCCCAGGGCGTCGGCGATCGCCAGCGCCCGGCCGGGCGGCTGGCGGTGGCGGACGTAGAGGAGTGTGACCAGCGCGGCGATGGCGATCACCACCAGGTACACCGGGTCGGCGATCCAAAAGATGGGGTGGCGGTCCAGGAGAATGTCACGCAGCGTCCCCCCGCCGATGGCGGTGACCACGGCGATCACCAGCACGCCGAGCAGGTCCAGCCCCTTGCGGCCGGCGGAGAGGGCGCCGCTGGCGGCGAACACGGCCACGCCCACGAGGTCGAGCACATGGAGCAGGGTTGCAGGTTGCTGGAACATCGGCTGAGATGATAATACAGGGAGGCAGCCGCCGTCCACCGGGGAACGCGGGCGCGGCGGCCGGCCGCCGCGTCAGCGGCCGCGCACGGCGAAACGGCGGACGTCGTCGGTCCAGGGCGGCGCGGCGGCGATGGCGTCGGGCACCGCCTCGGGCTCGGCGACCACCTGCCACATGGCCCGGTGGCGCTCGTCCATGAAGCGCTCGGCGATTGATTGCTCCAGGAGTCGGACCAGCGGGTCGAAGAAATTCCGCGTGTTCACGAGGATGATCGGTTTCAGGTACAGCCCCAGCCGCTTGAGGGTGATGGCCTCCAGCAGCTCCTCCAGCGTGCCGCAGCCGCCGGGCAGCGCCACGGCGGCGGCGCTTTCGGCCAGCATCAGGTGCTTCCGGACGCGCATGTCCTCCACCAGGCGGAGTTCGGTGAGGCCGGGGTGGCCCCACTCCAAGTCGGCCATGAACCGCGGCAGCACGCCGGTGATGCGGCCGCCGCGGGCGAGCGCGCCGTCGGCCAGCGCGCCCATGGAGCCCATCCCGCCGCCGCCGTAAATGATGGGGATGCCGCGGTCGGCCAGCACCGCGCCCAGGCGGAACGCGGCGTCGCGGTAGGCGGCGTCGGCGGCCGGGCTCGAGGCGCAATAGACGCAGACGGGCGCTCGGTTTTCCGTTTGAACCATGATTCAGCCCCGTTCGCCGGCCGCCTTCTCGGGCCGGACCGGCTCACTATATGACTCCGGAGAGGCGGATACAAGCCCCAAGATGCCGGCGACCGCGGACGGCGTGATGACGGCCCCCGGGAATCTAAGCGGGCGATTCCGAAGACGGCTTCGGACGGGTCGCCCACCAGGCCGCGAGGAAGAGGATGGCGAGAACCAGGTCCACGCCGGCGGCCGACACCATGCCGAAATCTGTCCGCCCGGCGGTGAACAGCCAGGTGATGCTGACGAAGCTCAGGGCTTTGACCAAGATGGCCGGGAGCATGATGGGGCGGTAGCGGGCCGGGTCGGTGGCGAGGACGAGGTAGAGAATCTGCCAGACGAGATTGATGCCGACAAAACCGTAAAAAAAGACGGGATGCTCCAGACCGGGGGCCATCCGGTGTTCCATGAAGTACATCGGCGCCACGGCGAGAATCCCGAAAATTCCGGCGATCCGGAACACCCATCTGGCGAATGTCATGGCTATGTTCCTCCGCGTGAGTTGGATTCCACCGAGTCCGGAACCAGCCACGGTTCGGATCCGGCCGGAGGGCCGGTGCGGTCCTGTCATCTGGCGGACAGGCGAAGACCTGCACCCCGCACACGGATGTACGCCGACCAGGGATCGGATGTTCCCGGAGCAGCAAGCGGGAAGATCAGCGCCGCCGGTGTCGGATCGGGTTCACCGTGGCTGTGGAGCCGGTCGGTCTTGGGGTGGAAGACGAAGAGGAACAAGATGAACAATCCCAGCTTGCATGTCTAGTCGATCATTCCCCTCCGCCATTAGCACGACGCAGTCCCCGTTGCCATGCGGCGGGTCGGGCGATGCGCTATCCGCCGATGACCACGGTCCAGGGGCGGACGCGCCATTCGGCAATCAATCCGTTCTGCACGTACGGGTCGCTCTCGGCGAACGCCTCGGCCACACGGGGCGAGTCGCCGCGGAACACCAGCACCGCGCCGTCGGCGGGTTCGGCGAAGGCGCCGGCCATCACGAGTTCGCCCCGGGCATGGGCCGCTTGGGCCATGGCCAGGTGGGCGTCCCGGAACGGCGCGCGGCGCTCCACATAGTTCTCGACGGTGGTGTAGAACAGCAGATGGTAGCGCCCGGCGGATTCCGGCCGGCGCTGCTCCGTGGCCCGCTGAGCGCGGTAGGCCTGCAAGGCGGCGGTCAGTGACGCGCCGGCGCCGAACGCCCCGGCGATGAGGGTGATCAGACCGGCCATGCTGGTCGTTCCGGCCAGCGTCTGCAGTGCCACGGCGGCCGACGCCAGGAAGCAGACCAGAACGATCAGGTTCAACATCAGATGGCGGCGGGACTGAGTCATGGTGTGCCTCCTGATTCGGATGGGCCGGCGGCGCCGAGCTGGAGCAGCAGGTCAAGGCCGTCCCACTCGCCCCAGCGCTCGGTGATCCGCCCGCCGGCGATGCGGATGATCTCGATGCCGCGGAAGGCGATCCGGCGCCCCGTGGGCGCCGCGCCGAGGAACGCGCCGCGATGGGTGCCGGTCGCGGTCCAGCGGATGGCCACCGTGGCGGTGGCGGTGTCCACCACCAGGTCATCGGTGATCGTTTCGAAGTCGGGGAACGCGGCGAAGAGCTCCGCCACGCCCGCCGCGAAGGCAACCAGCCCCGGATCGCGGCCGGCGGGCGAGCGGTCCCGGAAGTCGGGCGCGTGCAGCTCACCGATGGCCGCCAGATCGCGCCGCCGCCAGACGCGCTCCATCCAGGCGGTGGCGACGCCGGCCAGGGCGGCGTACTCGGGATCGGGTGCTGTGAGATGTGCCGTCATGTCGACTATTCTCCCGAGGATGCGATAACGGCTGGCGGCGGCGGAAGGGTGCCGGAATCCCGCGCCGCCTCTTCCGGGACGTTAGTTGTCCCGCGGCGTGTAGCCGTCCAGATATTCGAGCTTCGGACGAACAAGCACGTCCCATGCCTTGGAATCGTCGAAGTATATGCCCACGATCGCCACCAGGAATGTTTTCTTGCCCCGACGGGTGAGAAAGACGTTGCCGGCGGGTCCCGCCCGGCCCGGGACGACGGCGCAGTAGGACTCGTCGCCCCAGCGGTAGAAATCGGGGACCTCCCGGAGAGAGCCGCCGCCAACCTGGGTGCCGACGCCGATGCCGCCCTTGAGCAGGCGGTAGCTGTCGACGGCGTCGGCTACGGAGTTCTCGAAGCCGACGACGGTGTTGATGTAGAACACCTCGGCGGCGCCATCCGGAGTCTCGAATGCGTATTCGACTTCCAGCGAACCGTCGAAATATTGGTTTCGTCGGAAGATTTCCTGGCCCTGGAGCGTGTCGGGATCGATGCCGAATCCGGCCAGGTCCTGTTTTGTGACGAGGAGGGGCCGGTCCGCCACGTGGACGCGGCTCTCGGTGCAGCCGGCCAGAAGCGCCGCCGCCAGGATCAGGCCGAGCGCGGCGGCGGTGCCCCGGTAAAACGGAGCAACCGGCCGCTCACGGACTTGTTTGAGGCGCTCGAAATCAGGCATGGCCCGCCTCCGGCGTCGGCGCGTTGTCCCGGTCCATGCATCTGCCGTGCGCGGAGACTGTCAGGTCGAACGGGTGACGGAATCCCCGCATGAAGCCGGCCTGGCCCAGCACATCCAGCCGCCAGCGGATGTGGCCGTCGGAATGGGTGGGGCCGGAGGGCCGGGCGTCGGCGGGGATGGTGAAGTCGCGCTCGCGCTCCAGCGCCTTGCCCTCGCGGACGCGGGTGTCGCGGATCTCGAGGACGAGGCTTTCGCAGAGCTGTTCCTGGTCCTCGACGGTGGATTGCGACTTGACGCTCACCCGGCGGCGGTACACCCGCTCGCCGACCAGGGTGACCGTGAGCTTTGTGAGCGCTACCGGCCCGGGCTGGCGCAGCCGCAGCCGGGCGGTCTGGCCGGGGCGCAGGGTCGCCCCGGGCGAGATGCTGAGTTCGGTCCACGGGATCTTCCGGCTCCGCCAGCCCTTGAGGCCGGCGATCAGGAGCAACAGACCCACGCCGCCGAACATGCCGCCCACCACTGCCATGACCCAGAGATTGTCGTCACCCTGCGGCATGAAGAAAAAGAGGCTGATGATGGCGGCGCCGAACAGGAAGAGGGGGACGCCGAGCAGGAAGACGCAGGTCAACTGCTGGCTGGGCTTGGCGCCGGCGCGCGGCAGGCGCCCGTAGGCCGAGGCGGGCATCGGGTCCGAACCGGCGCCGGCGTTGTCATCATTCGCTCGGGTCATGGTCGTCTCGCACCTGAGCCGTTAATCGTGGGCCTAGTATACACCGGGGAATTTCAAAGTGAAGAGTGAGGAGTGAGGAGTAAGGAGTGCGGATCCGTGCTCGTAAATCGTAATCGTGATCGTAATCGTAATCGTAATCGTGATCGTAATCGTAATCGTGATCGAGGCTCGAGACTCGAGGCTCGTTCCCGATCATCGGACCTCGGAATTCGGACCTGGGTCCAGGGTTCTAGGTCCTAGGTCCTAAGTCCTAAGTCCTAAGTCCTAAGTCCCAGCCCCCAGGTCCCAGAACCCAGGACCTAGGTCCCAGATCCCATCAACTGCAACAACGCTCGGGACTCCAAATAGCCAATAAAATATAGCAATAAGCAATAACCATTAAATGGAAAATGACAAATGAACGATGATCGCTGAAAAATGATTGATCCCTTCGTGTCTTTGTAGTGGATCGGTCCGAATCCGGCAGGAAATCGTTGCCCGGCGTGGCCCAGGGCGGCTACAATGAAACCGTCATCCGTTCCAACAACCGCCGGAGGTGAGGCGCCATGGTCCGAATCGGCCTGGATGTGGGAGCCACCAAGACGGTGGGGCTGCTGTGCACGGAGTCCGGCCGGGTGCTGCACCGTGTCCGGCAGAAGAGCGCGGTGAAGGATCCCGACAAACTCTATGCGGATATCCGGAACCTGATCCAGAAACTGACCGGGGAGAGCCCGGAGCGGCCCGCCGCCGCCTGCATCGGCATCGCCGCGTTCGTGGACCACGCCACGGGGCATATCCACTACGCACCCAACCTGCAGGTGGAGAACTTCCCGCTGGGCGAGCGGCTGCAGCGGGACCTGGGCATGCCCATCCACATCGACAACGACGTGAACTGCGGCGTGCTGGGCGAGGCGCGGTTCGGCGCCGCCAGGGGCGTGCAACACGTCGTGGGATTGTTCATCGGCACGGGGATCGGGGCCGGAATCGTCACCCACGGCCACCTGCTGCGCGGCGCGCGGGGCATCGCCGCCGAGGCCGGCCACACGCTCTTCATCCCGGGCGGCCGGATGTGCGGGTGCGGCCGGCGGGGCTGCTTCGAGGCGTACGCCGGCGGCCGGTTCATCAGAGAGTCGGTCGTCCGGGCCTGCCGCGCGCACCCGAAGTCGCGGCTCTGCGCCGAGGAGGCCAAGAACCTCACCGGCGTGTGGCGAGCCATGAGCGACGGCGACCCGGTGGCCCGCGCGATCTGGGACAAGGCGATCCTCGCCCTGCGGGTGCTGGTCACCAATCTGGTCACGCTGTTCGATCCGGAGATGGTGCTGCTGGGCGGCACCATCATCCACGAGCTGCCCCAGGTGGCCGACGCGGTCCGGGAGTTCCTGGTGGCACAGCGGCTGCGGGGAATCCTCCACACCATCCCCTTGACTCAGGCGGTGCTGGGCGGCGACGCGGTGGCGCTGGGCGCCGCCTGCCTGCCCGACCAGCCCTGACGGAGGCGGCTCCATGACCCGCGCGAGCGACCCGGATTTCGCGTGCCGCCTGGAGCTGCCCGGCTGGCGGCTCGTGTTCGCCGACCTGGCCCTCGGGGCCGCCTTCGACGCGGCCGTCCTTGACGACCGCCTCGCCGCGGCCGAGACGGCGCTGCGGCGGCGCTTCGCCGGCGGCGACGCGGCCGCCGACCCGGTGCTGGCGGCGCTCCGCGAGTTGTTCAAGGCGGCGGGCACGAGCCCGTCGCGTTACCGGCCCTCGTCCGAGGCGCTGGTGCGGCGCGTGCTCAAGGGCGACCCGTTGCCGCGGATCCAGCCGCTGGTAGACCTCAACAACCTGGTCTCCATCGACACGCTCTGCCCGGCCTGCGTCATGCGCCCCGACACGGTGCATCCGCCGCTCCTGCTGCGGCGCGGCGCCGCCGGCGAGACGGTGACCGGCTTCAAGGGCGAGCTGGACCTGGACGGCAAGCCGGTGCTGGCCGACCGTGAAGGTCCCTTCGGCACGCCCATCACCGACGACCACCGCGTGGTCCTTCACGCCGAGCACCGCGAGGCGCTCCTTGTGGTGTACGAGCCGCGCGCGGCGGGCGCAGACTCGGCGCGGCGCCTGGCCGCGCTGGCGGGCGAAATCCCGGGCCTGACCGTCGGCCCGGCGCGCGTCTTCGAGTGAAGGCCAGGTGCGGACCGATCCACCACAAAGGCGCAGAGGACACGAAGGGATCGATCAAATTTTTCATCGTTCATTGATCATTTGTCGTTGGTCAATTCGGAGGGGGAATAGAAGAATTGGTGAATAGTTGAATGGGTGAATTGGGAGAATTGTGACGGGAACATTTAGCCGCAAAGGCAAATCCGAACCCCGAGCCCCGAGCCTCGAGCTTCGAGCCTCGATTACGATCACGATTACGATCACGATTACGAGCACGAACGATCAACCATCAACTATCAACTATCAACCATCCACCTGTAACATGTGAACCTGAGAACATGAGAACATGAGAACATGAGAACAAGTGATGGACCTGGATAAAATTTTCATCCCGATTTCAAAGATGGATGGGGCCGCGTTCGATGCCGTGGGCATCGGCCTGAACGCCGTGGACCGGATCGTCACCGTGGACTGCTACCCGGCCCTCGGTGGTAAGGTGGCGTTCCGCGACGAGCGCGTGCTCCCCGGCGGGCAGGTGGCCACGGCCATGCTGGCGGCGCGCACCCTCGGCCTGCCGCGGGTCCGCTACATCGGCAAGGTGGGTGATGACGCCTTCGGACGCATCCAGCTCGAGAGCCTCGCCGCCGGCGGGCTGGATACGGCCTGCGTGCGCGTGGAGCCGGACACGCCGAACCAGTCCGCCTTCATCGTGGTGGATGCCGCCACCGGCGAGCGCACCATCTTCTGGCAACGCTCGGAACGCCTCGATTTCCGTCCCGGCGAGCTCCCGCCCGAGGCGTACTGCGCCGCACCGGTGCTCCACCTCGACGGGCACGACGAGGGGATGGCGGTGGAGTGCGCCCGCGCGGCGCGAGCCAGGGGCATCCTCACCGTGCTCGACATTGACAAGGTGCGGCCCCGCTCCCGCGAGATCCTGCCCCGCATCGACTGCTGCATCTCCTCGGAAAGCTTCCCCCACGCGCTCACCGGCGAGGCAGACCTGGAACGGGCGCTCCGCGGTGTGGCGGCCCTCTGCCCCGGTCTCGTGGCCGCGACGCGGGGTCCCCGCGGGGTGGCCGGCGTCTGGCGCGGCGAGTACTTCGAGGTGCCCGGCTACGCGGTCCGGTGCGTCGACAGCACCGGCGCCGGCGACGTCTTCCACGGCGCCTTCGTCTACGCCCTGCTCCAGGGCTGGCCCCTGGGGCGGATGCTCCGCTTCGCCAACGCCGCCGCCGCGCTCAACTGCACGGCACCGGGCGCCCGCGGCGGCCTCCGCCCCGCCGCGGACGTGATCGCGTTCATGGAGGGCAAGGCGTTTAAAGATAGGAGATAGGAGATAGGAGATAGGAGATCAGGCCCTCGTGCTCGTAATTCGTAATCGTGATCGTACTCGTAATCGTGCTCGTGATCGAATCCTTTGTCTGTTCCAGGCGCTGTTTGAAGGTTGGAAAGTTGGAAGGTTTGAAAGTTGCGGGTCGGGTGATGTTTCAACCTTTAAACCTTCATCTATGAGAAGAGCGCTCCCGTCAAGACAAAAAACACCCTTCCCCTGGAGAGGGGCGCGTTCTGTCTGGACGTGGTGATTGCTTCCGGAGTCACAGACCATATTGCTCCTGTCTACCAATCTGTATGCGGCC
>JAKQOW010000089.1 GCA_029565065.1 Acidobacteriota bacterium
CCGCATACAGATTGGTAGACAGGAGCAATATGGTCTGTGACTCCGGAAGCAATCACCACGTCCAGACAGAACGCGCCCCTCTCCAGGGGAAGGGTGTTTTTTGTCTTGACGGGAGCGCTCTTCTCATAGATGAAGGTTTGATGTTGAAACGTTCACAGGTTCGCAAGTTCCAGGTTCGCAAGTTCGCAATCAGTTGATAGTTGATGGTTGACCGTTCGTTCTGTTCGTTTGCCTTCTCCCGTCTCCCGATTCACCGATTCACCCATTCTCCGCTCATCTTTGTGCCCTTCGTGCCTCAGTGGTGACCCGACCGACTTCGGACCTCGGTACCGGCCGCGGCGGTATACAAATATTTTTGTGTTCTATCGTTCTCCAAACAAAAACGATCGGCATCGCCGAGACCCTTTTCGGACAGAAACCGTCGAACACTTCGCCGCGGATCCGTTTGTATAGGTAAGACCACGTTGGGGAGGTTGCCATGAAGGATGAAGTGAAGATCCGGATCGCGGCGCTGGCGCAGATGCTCTGGAAAGAATTCCGCACGGTCGTGGAGCTGCCGGACGCCGTGCCGGCGGCGGTGCGGCTGCAGCTCATGGAGGAGGCGTATGCCGAAGTCCAGCGTGACGGGAACGAGCCGTTCGACGACGATTGCCCCATCTGCCGGATGCTCGCGGCCGAAGGGAACTGGACGCGGCACTACGATTTCTGCTCCGGATGGTGCCCCGACTGCCGGATCCTCGACTGGTGCGAAACGGCCAGCGGCCAACACTCGGCCGAGGAGATCGCCTGGATGAAGGCGAACGGGAGCTATCCGCCGGACTCGAGTCCGGTGGACGAGCTGACCCGCCATTTGCTGGTGCAGAACCGGGAGCCGGTCGACGGGGCGGCGGGGAATTGACGCGAGGCGAGCGAACCGGCGTCAGTCGCAGAGGGCCACCAGATCGATTTCCACGGCGCCGTCCAGGGGCAGCCGGGCCACCTGCACGGTGCTGCGGGCGGGTTTGCCGGCGCCCAGGTATTCGCCGTAGACGGCGTTGAACGCCTTGAAGTCGTTCATGTCGCGCAGGAAGCATGTGGCCTTCACCACCCGGTCCAGGGAGCTGCCGGCGGCGGCCAGCACCGCCTTCAGGTTGGCGAAGACCTGGTGGGTCTGGACCGAGATATCGCCGGTGAGGAGCTGACCGGTTTTCGGATCGATGGCCAGCTGGCCGGAGGTGAAGACGAATCCGCCGGCTTTGATGGCCTGGGAGTACGGGCCGATGGCCGCCGGGGCGTCGGAGGTGTGCACGGTGGATCGGGTCATGGAGTTCTCCTAGGTTTTGGATTGCGCAGGCCCGCCGGAGTCGGGCCGTGGTTCCGCCGGGTGTCCGTTGCCGGAGGGCGCCGGAGGCGGTTCCTCATGTTTCGCTTTTTTGCCGTTGGCCGGAAGGGGCGACGCCGCGGACTGTCCGTTGGCCGCCGGGAGCGCGTCTTCGCGCTTGCCCTTCTTGCCGTTGGCCGGTTTGGGGGCCGGCGCGGCGGTGTCCGCAGCCACCGGCGGAACGGCTTCGCCGCTCCGGACGGCGTCCGGGATGACCAGCTTATCGGTGTCGGCGCCGATGAGCTCGCCGGCAGCCTCGGCGGCGGGCTGTGTCGGCTGGGTGCCGAACTGCGCGTGAATGCCCGTCTGGGCCGGGTAGTCGATGCGCTTGTGGGTGGCCGTGGCCAGTGCCTTGGTCAGGACGGCGGTGATCCGCCGGAGTTCCGACAGGGTGAGCGGCGACTCGTCGAGCTGGGACTGGGTGAGCTTGTGGTTGACGATCTTCTCGATGGCCTTGCGGACGGTCTCCTCGGAGTGGTCGGTGAGCACCCGCGACGCCGCCTCCACCGAGTCGACGACCATCAGGATCGTGGCCTCGCGGGAGCGCGGCCGCGGCCCCGGGTAGGCGAAGTAGCTGCCGGAGATGCCGGCCGTCTCCGGGTTGTTCTTGGCCTTCTCGAAAAAATAATCCATCACGGTGGTGCCGTGGTGCTGGGGGATGAAGTCGAGGATCTTGCGGGGCAGCTTGAACTTGCGGCCGAGTTCCACGCCGAGGATGATGTGCGATTTCAGGATCTTGGAGCTGGCGTACGGCGAAATCTTGTCGTGGGGATTGTCACCCTGCGGGTTGATGTTCTCCACGAAGTAGGTGGGGCGGAGCATCTTGCCGATGTCGTGGTAGTAGGCGCCCACCCGGAGGAGCAGGGCATTGGCGCCGATCTCATTCGCCGCGATCTCGGCCAGGTTGGCCACGGCCAGCGAATGGTGGTAGGATCCCGGCGCCTTCAGGTACAGCTCGCGCAGCAGGGCGGAATCCAGGTCGGCCAGCTCCATCAGCCGGAACGGCGAGACGTGGCCGAACACCTTCTCGAACACGGGGATCAGGAGCAGGGTCAGGATGCTGGAGAGCGGGCCGTTGAGGAACGCGCCGACGGCGTCCTGCTGGACGATGGCCGAGAGCAGCCGTTCCCCGGTCATGGGCACGATGGCGAGGTAGATGACCAGGTTGGTGATCCCGACGGCCAGGCCGGTGGAGAAGACCTGGGAGCGCTTCTTCACGTTCTGCAGCCAGAACAGGGTGACGATGCCGCCGCTGAAGAGCACCAGCATGAGCTGGGAGTCGAAATTGGACAGGACGGCCACGAAGATGGTGGTGAAGATTACCAGCGATGGAACGATCTTGTTGAAAATGAGGATGTTGACCAGCATCGCCAGCATGGCCACCGGCACGTAATACACGGAGATGATGCCGGTGAGACTGGCGAACTTGGCCACGAGCAGCACGAGGAGTATGACGAGGAAGACGAACACCAGGTTCTTGTTTTCGTCCTCCCGGCTCTCCGAGGAGAACTGCCCGAACCAGAAGACCAGGATCAGGATCAGGAGCTGGTACACCACGTAGTAGCCGGCCAGGGCGTAGAGGGACGGCAGTTGGCGGTTGGCCCGGTATGCCTTGACCAGTTCCAGGTCGTCGGGCGTGACGATCTTATTCCGGGCCAGGAGGGGCGAGTCCTGGGGCGAGTAGTGGATTTTCTTGAACGAAAACGGGTAGGAGATCTTCAGGTCGATGGGGTACGCCTTGCCCGGCACCGGCTCGGGGAAGTAGTCCACCCAGAATTCGAACGTGGTGAGCAGCACCAGCAGCAGGGCGAAGAAGACGCTGATGATCCACTTGAAGCCGGAGATGCGGTAGAAGCGGTACTGGTGGCTCCGGATCTCCTTGATCTCGGACTCGGTGTCCAGTTCCTCTTCAGGCACGTCGAAGGAGGTCAGGATCGAGGTGACCCGCTTGCGCTCCCGGGCGGACTGGCGGGCGAGCAGAAAAACGGTGATCGCCACGGCGACGAAGGCGATGAGGGCGAGGCCGAAAATCAGCAGTTGTGAGTCCATGCGGCGCCTGAAACCGTGTAATGCCGGAGAGCAAAACGGCCCAATTATAGCACAGCCGGCGTGTCAAGGGGGATTTGGCGGCCGCGCCCGCCGCCCGTCCGGCCGGGTTCGCCGGCGCTCCGGCGACGGCGCTTTTGGCAACCGCCGGCCATTTCGGGTACAATAGGGACAGCAGATACTTCGAATGCGTGCGTGGACGGCAAGACACCCCGGCGGAGCTCCCGACCCGCCGGCTCCAGGAGGCGGCGGATGAAAGTCATCAAGAACATCCTTTACCCCATGCAGTTCAAGGACTACTCGCTGGACATGCTGGAGTACGTCATCCTGACGGCGCGGTCACTTCGGGCGCGGCTGCACCTGCTCCACGTGATCACGGGGACCGAGACGTCCAGCTTCGACGAACTCAACGACTTCTTCTACGCGGTCGTCAGCGACTCGGACGCCCGGCTGGCCCGCCAGCGCCCGGATCCGCTGGACCTGGTCAAGGTGCACGTGAAGGCCGACGCGATCTGGAACGGCATCGTCACGTACGCCCGGGAGCAGGCGGTGGACCTCATCCTGATGGCCGCCCACGCGGCGCCCGGCGAGCGGGCCGCCGATCTCGGCGACAACATCCCCAAGGTGCTGGAGCTCAGCCACTGCCCGGTGCTGGTCATGTGGGACGCCCGCGTCCAGAAAAAACACCAGAGCCGGGAGGAGCTCACCCTGACCGAAATCCGGAAGGAGATCGCCGCGAAGAAGAAATGACGCGTCCGCGCCGGCGCCCGGTTATCAAAACCCGCCGGCCGAAACAGAATTGTCCCGTCTGCGGTTTTGGGATAGAATGGCCGCACGTCGCGGCGGATGGACGAGCGCATGATAGAGAAAATCAACTTCCCGGCTGACCTGAAGAAGCTCTCCTTCGAGGAGATGGATGTCCTGGCCGAGGAGATCCGCAATCTGCTCATCCAGGTGGTGTCCAAGAACGGCGGTCATCTCGCCTCGAATCTCGGCGTGGTGGAGCTGACCCTGGCGCTACACTACGTGTTCAACGCGCCCCGCGACAAGATCGTCTGGGACGTCTCCCACCAGTGCTATACCCACAAGATCCTCACCGGCCGCCGCGACCGCTTCCCGACGCTGCGCCAGTACGAGGGGCTCAGCGGCTTCTGCAAGCGCGAGGAAAGCGAGTACGACGCGTTCAACGCCGGGCACTCCTCCACCTCCATCAGCGCCGCGCTGGGGCTGGCCACGGGGCGGGACATGGCCGGCCGGAACAACCACGTCATCGCCGTGATCGGTGACGGCGCGCTCAGCGGCGGCATGTCCATGGAGGCGATCAACCAGGCGGGTCACCTGGGCCGCAACCTGATCATCATCCTGAACGACAACGAGATGTCCATCTCCCCCAACGTGGGGGCCTGGTCGGGCTATCTCAAGCGCATCATCGACGGCCAGGCCTATACCCTGTTCGTCCGCGACATCCAGGCGGTTCTCAAGGGCATCCCGGGCATCGGCGACCAGGTGCTCAAGGCGACACGCAGCCTGGCCGACGCGGTCAAGACATTCTTCGTACCGGGCAAGCTGCTCGAGGAGCTGGGCCTGCAGTACGTGGGGCCCATCAACGGCCACAGCATCCCCATCCTCGTGGCGGCGCTGGAGGAGGTGCGGAAGAAGTCCGGGCCGGTGCTGGTGCATGTGGTCACCCGCAAAGGGAAGGGCTACGCGCCGGCCGAGAAGGAGCCGGACAAGTGGCACGGCGCCGCCCCGTTCGTCATCGAAACCGGCCTGGGCGTCGCGCCGTCCGGTACCCCGTCATACACCTCGATCTTCGCCCAGACGCTCACGGAGCTGGCCCGGACGGACCCGAAGATCCTGGCCATCAGCGCGGCCATGCTGTCGGGCACGGGCCTGGACGCCTTCAAGGAGGCGTTTCCGGACCGCTGCTTCGACGTCGGCATCGCCGAGCAGCATGCCGTCACCTTCGCCGCCGGGATGGCCGCCGAGGGGTTCCGGCCGGTGGTGGCCATCTACTCCACGTTCCTGCAGCGTGCCTTCGACCAGGTGTTCCACGACGTCTGTCTCATGAACCTGCCGGTGGTGTTCGTCCTGGACCGGGCGGGGATCGTGGGCGACGACGGCCCCACCCACCACGGCCTCTACGACCTGGCCTACATGCGGATCCTGCCCAACATGACCGTCATGGCGCCCAAGGACGAGGGCGAGCTGCGCCACATGCTCAAGACGGCGCTGGCGCACAACGGTCCGGTGGTGATCCGCTTCCCCCGCGGCAGCGCGCTGGGCGTGCCGCTGGATGAACCCCATCTCCTCCCCATCGGCAAGGGCGAGGTGCTCCGGCCCGACGGCCCGGTGGCCCTGGCGGCCGTCGGCAACATGGTGCACCCCGCGCTCCAGGCGGCCGAGCTGCTGGAGCGCAAGGGGGTCGGCTGCGGCGTGATCAACGCCCGGTTCGTCAAGCCGCTGGACGTGGAGCTGTTCAAGCACGCCCTGGCCAGCCGGGTGGTGGTCACCCTGGAGGAAGGGGTGCTCCAGGGCGGGTTCGGCAGCGCGATCCTGGAGTTGCTCCGTGAGGAGAACGTGCCGCACCGCGACGTGCTCCGCATCGGTCTGCCCGACCGGCTCATCACCCACGGCACCCAGAAAATCCTGCGCGCCCGCTACAAGCTGGACTCCGAGGGGATCGCCGAGACCGTCGAGGAATTCCTGGAGCTGCGCGGATGGCTAAAGAACGAATCGACCGGCTCCTTGTTGCCCGGGGTCTGGTCGAGACCCGCCAAAAAGCCCAAGCCCTGATCATGGCCGGCGCCGTGCTGGCGGACGACCAGAAGGTGACCAAACCGGGCGCCCCGGTGGCCGTCGACGCCGAGATCCGCCTGCTGGATGACGGCTGTCCCTTCGTCAGCCGGGGCGGAATCAAGCTCGCCCACGCCCTGGACGCGTTCGGGGTGGCGCCCGCCGGCCGGACCTGCCTGGATCTCGGCTGCTCCACCGGCGGCTTCACCGACTGCCTCCTCCAGCGCGGGGCGGCGCGGGTCCACGGCGTGGACGTGGGCCGCGGCCTCCTCCACGCCCGGCTGCGCGCCGACCCGCGGGTGACGCTCTCGGAGCGGTGCAACGCCCGAAACATCCGTCCGGAGGACTTCCCCGGCGCGGCCTTCGACCTGGTGGTCATCGACCTGTCGTTCATCTCGCTGCGGCTCGTGCTTCCGGCGGTGGCCGGGCGGCTTCGCGCCGGCGGCGGCGCCGCGGACGTGGTGGCGCTGGTGAAGCCCCAGTTCGAAGCAGGCCGCGGCGAGGTGGGCAAGGGCGGGATCGTTCGCGACGCCGCGGTCCGGCGCCGGGCGGTGGATGAGGTGGCTCGGGCTGCGGCGGCCGCCGGTTTCACCGTGGCCGGCGAGACCGAGTCGCCCATCACGGGCGCCGACGGCAACGTGGAGTACTTCCTCCACCTCCGCCTCGGCGCCGCGGCGCCCGCGGGCGGCGCCGGCGACGCGCCATGGCAGCCGGGCGGGAGGACATCGTGACCGTGAGTCCATTCCAGCGGATCGGCCTCTACCTCAAACCCGGGCACGAGGGCGCGGCGGAGGCGGTGTCCCAGCTCATCGAGTTTCTCGAGGCGCGCGGGCACACCCTGGCGCTCGACGAGGAGGCGGCCCGCCAGACCGGCCGGGACAACCTGCGGGTGGCCGGCGGCGAGCTCCCCGACCGGGTGGACCTGGCCGTGGTGTTGGGCGGCGACGGCACCATGCTGGCAGTGGTCCGGCAGATCGGCCCGCGGCCGGTGCCGGTGGTGGGCGTCAACTTCGGCTCCCTGGGCTTCCTCACCGAGATCTCGCGGGAGCGGATGCTGCCCGCGCTCGGCGGGATCCTCGACGGCCGCTGCCGGATCGAGGAGCGGATGAAACTGCAGGTGGAGGTGCGGCGCGAGGACCGGGTGCAGGAGCGCTTCCAGGCGCTCAACGACGCCGTGATCAACTACGGCGCGCTGGCCCGCATCATCGAGGTGGAGGTCTCCGTCGACGACCGGTTCCTGAGCCTATACCGCTCGGACGGGCTCATCGTGAGCACCCCCACCGGCTCCACCGCCTACGCGCTGTCGGCGGGCGGCCCCATCCTGGTGCCCACCAGCCGCAACCTGCTGCTGGCGCCCATCTGTCCCCACACCCTCACCCACCGGCCGCTGGTGCTCGAAAACACCAGCACAATCAGCATCCGCCTGAGGAGTCACGGACACGTCATGCTCACGGTGGACGGGCAGACCGGGGTGTCACTGGCCGAACAGGACGAGGTGCGGGTGAGCCAGGCGGATCATCCGGCCCGGCTGGTCTTCCCCGAGGCACCCGGCTTTTTCGCCGTACTGCGACAAAAGCTGAAGTGGGGGGAGCGGTAGTGGAAATAGGCCGTCCAGCCTCATTAAATGAAAAAAATGTGATGTGGATCACATTTTCAGTGTGGATATAGGATTAAAAAATTCGTGTAATATCATAACCCCTCCTTTTTTAACGGGCAGCCTCGGGCTGCCTTTTTTTATGGCGAAAACTGTTGGAATAATTGTCAGCCCGCCAGTTGAGCGCTGAGCGTACCAGTTCGAGAGTCGTGCTCGTGATCGTCATCGTGATCGTAATTCGTAATCGTGCTCGTAATCCCAACCCGGCGGAGCCGGAACTAAAGAGGCATGATTGTTCGCTCCAGCTCCGTGCCGCCATGCCGGGTCTCCGGCAAGCCCGCCCAGTTTCAAAAGGCCGCGCCGGGAGGGGTGGCGGTGCCTGCCATGCGGTATTTGCGTCGGGCCCGGGTTATTCATTTATAATACCGCTCATGATGTCTCAGCGGAACACGGGGAGGGAACGGTGGCGCCGCCGGTGGGGAGCCGGCGGCGGCCGTCGGGGAGCGTCCGGTCGGGCGGTCCAATCGATTCTGTTGCTGACCTTCGGCTGCCTGATGTTCGGGGCGCTGCCGGCGCTGGACCCGGCGTGGCAGTTGACACAATACGGCGTGAAGAGCTGGGGGCCGGAGGACGGCCTGTCAACCGGGGCGGTCCGGGCGCTGGCCCAGACCGCCGATGGCTGGCTGTGGGTGGGGACCGACGACGGGTTGTACCGCTTCGACGGCATCCGGTTCGAACGGATCGCAGCGGAGCCGGGCCCGGACGTGACGCCGGGCGCCGTGACGGCGCTCCAGGTCGGCCGCGCGAGCGATCTCTGGATCGGCACCCGGGACATCGGGTTGCTGGAGTGGCGGGACGGCCGGCTGGCGCGTCCACCGTTTGCCCTGGGCCGGGGGAATCCGGAAATCACCGCGTTGGTGGTGGATCCGGACGGCGCCCTGTGGGCGGGCACCCGCGACCGGGGCGTCTTCCGGTGGCGGGACGGCCGGCTGACCCCCTTCACCACAGCCGACGGCCTCCCCTCCAACATGATCTCGGGACTGGGCGCCGACTCGCGGGCCGGCGTCTGGGTGAGCACCGCGGACGGCCGGCTCATGCGGCTCGGCGGCGGCGCGCCGGAGCCGTTGACGCCGCCGGGACCGGGCGCGGCGCGCAACCTGCGCATGGCGCTCCGTGACCGTCGGGGCGGCCTGTGGCTGGGCATCGCGGGCGCCGAGGTGGACGGCGCCTCCGGCGAGCCGGTCGAATCGGTCCTGATCCAGAGCCCCGACGGCGCGTGCTACGAAATTTCCACCGCCGGTCCGGGCTATCACGACCGGATTCGGATGCCGCCGCCCATCCTCGAGGACCGACACGGCACGATCTGGTTCGGCACCCGCCGGGGCGTGTTCCGCGTGAGCGGCGGACGCATGGAAATTCTCGATGCCGCGAACGGCCTGCCCGACAACCGGGTGATCTGCCTGCTGGCGGATCGGGAAGACAACTTGTGGATCGGCACCGCGCTGGGTCTGGTGCGTCTCCGGGAGGAGGCCATCGTCACCTTCGGCCGGACGCAGGGCCTGCGCAGCGACCGGGTGCTCGCCGTGACGGAGGGGAAGAACCGGCACGTCTGGGCCGGCACCGACAACGGCCTGAACAAGATCACGGGCAGCCGCGTGGCAGCGTTCAAGGCGCAGGAGTTGTCCGGCGCGTGGGTGTACGACATCCTGCCGGCGCCGGAAGGCGGGCTCTGGCTGGCCACACGGCAGGGCTTGATCCGGGCCCGGGATGACGGACTGGCCGGCGTCCGGCTGGCGGACGGGCGTCCGCCGGGAGTCGTCCACGCGGTGTGCGCGGATCGCGACGGCGCCGTCTGGGCCGGCACCGCCGGGCACGGCGTCGCCCGGGTGGAGCGCGGCGCGCTGACGGCGCACCGCGGTCCCATCGGTTCGCCGCTCAACCAGGTGTTCGACCTGTCGGCGGCGCCCGGTGGCGGCGTCTGGGCGGCGACGCGCGGCGGGGTGGTCCGGCTGCATGACGGCGCCCTCCGGCCGGCGGGGCCCGACGGCGTGGAAACGGTGTGCCTGCACGCCGACGCCGACGGCACCGTCTGGGCCGGCACCGCCGGCGCCGGACTACTGCGGCTGCAGGACGGCCGGATCCGGTCCGTGACAAAGCGCCAGGGACTCTGGCACGACACCGTGCTCGGCATTGTCGACGACGGCGCGGGGAATCTCTGGATGGCCAGTCCGCAAGGGATATTCCGGGCGTCGCAGCGCCAGCTCCATGCCGCGGCGGACGGGCAGGAACCGGTGGTGTGCGTCCACTACGGCATCGACGACGGCATGCGCAGCCTGGAATGCCTGCCCGGCGGCTGCCGGTCGTCCGACGGGCGCCTCTGGTTCTGCACCAGCCGGGGCCTGTGCGTAGTGCAACCGGAGCGGCTGCTGGATCCGTCGCCGCCGCCGCCCGTGCATCTGCTCGGGATCACGGCCGACAACCAGGCCATGCCGTCCGGCGGGCGGACGGTGGCGCCTGGTGTACGCGACCTGGAGTTTCACTTCGCCGCGCTGAACTACCGGGATCCGGAGAAGGTGCGGTTCCGCTGCCGCCTGGACGGATTCCACGCCGAATGGTCCGCGCCGTTTGCCGACCGGCAGGTGCGCTACGCCGCCCTGCCGCCGGGCGACTACACGCTCCGGCTCCAGGCCCGGCTGCGGGACGGCGCGTGGGGGCCGGACGCGCTGGTGGTGCCGTTCACCGTCCGCGCGCCCCTGTGGCGGACCACCTGGTTCCAGGTCGCGGCCCTGCTGGCGCTGGCGGCCGCCGTGCTCGCCGGACGCGCGGCCGTGCAAAACATCCGCCGGTTGCTGCGGGAGTGGCGCGCCGGCCACCAGGTGGGCCCCTACCGCCTGGTGGAGCGAATCGGGCAAGGCGGCATGGGAACGGTCTGGCGCGCCGTCCACCGGCAGACCGGAAAGGAAGCGGCCGTCAAGATCCTGGAGCCCGCGTCCGACGATGACGAATCGCGCCGGCGGTTCATCCGCGAGGGGCTGGCCTGCGAGCGCATCGACCACCCGGCGGTGGTGCGGGTGTTCGGGCGCGGCGAGGACCAGGGCCGCCTCTGGTACGCCATGGAGTTCTGCCGGGGCCGCAGCCTCCGCGCGTCCATTTCGCCGGAGGGGCTGCCGCCGCGGCGCGCGGTGGAGGTATTCCGTCAGCTGCTGGCGGCGGTGGAGGCGATCCACGCCGCCGGGGTGATGCACCGCGATCTCAAACCGGACAACGTCTTCCTGGTGCCCGCGCCGCCGGCCGAGGGAGAAGCGGCCACGGATGGCGCGATGCGCGTCCGGGTGCTGGATTTCGGGCTGGCCCGGCCGGCGGACCAGCGCACCCGGACGGGGCTGGGCGTGCCGGCGGGGACCATCGCCTACCTGCCGCCGGAGTACCTGGGGAGCGGCGGCCGCGAGGACGCCGGGGTGGACGCCTACGCGCTGGGCGTGATTCTCTACGAGATGCTCACGGGCGTCCCGCCGTTCGCCGGCGCCGCCGACGATCCGGCGGGCATGCTGCACGCCGTGCTCAGCGAGGAGCCGGTGCCGCCGGCCGAGGTCAATCCGGACGTCCCGGCGGCGCTGTCCGAGCTGGCGCTGGCGATGATCGCCCGGGAGCCGGCGCGCCGCCTGGCGGACTCCGCCGCCATCCGGGCGCGGCTGGACCGGATCGAATCCGCCGCGAGCGAGGCGCCATGCCGCGATATCTGACCCGCACCCTGAACATGGCCCGGTTCCTGTCGCGCCAGTTTTTTCTGCACGGGCGCGACGCCTTCCAGGCCGAGCTGGATACCTGCGTGTCGTTCCTGGTGGAGCAGTTCGCGCCGCGCCCCGCCGAGCTCACCACGCACTTGGACGCCCTGCTCGACTCGCTCCTGCACGGTTTCGGCGACGGCAATCCCGACCGGATCACCCGCTGGAAGGCCGAGCTGGCGGGCGGGTGGCGGGGCGATGTGCCGCCGGAGCGGCGGCTGCGGGCCTTCCGGGCGGACATCGCCGCTCTGCTCCGCCGCATGGAAGACGACCTGGCCAGCGAGGGGCTGGGCGAGCGCGTCGTCCAACACATCAAGACCTGCCCCGACCCGACGCTTCGCCGGCTGACCCTGGAGTCGCTGGCCGACGCCTTCGGATACAGCCGCACCCATTTCGCCGAGCGGTTCCGCGGCGAACGGGGCATCACCGTCCACGACGCCCTGACCCACGAGAAGATGCACCGGGCGTTCCGCCTGCTCACCGAGGGCGATCCGCCGCCGACGGTCCGCGCGCTCACCGAGCGGCTGGGATTTTCCGATCCGGTCTACTTCAGCCGGGTGTTCCGCAAAATATACGGCCGGCTCCCGTCCCAGATCCGCCGGGGATGAGCCGGCCCGCCGCGCCGGACATTCTTACCACCCCGCTCCGCCGCACGCCCGGACGCGCCAGCCGGCAATACGCTGAAAATCAACCAGATGTCGCCTCCCGCGCCGGTGTCGCCCCGGCAGCGGAGCGGGCGCAAAATCCGACATAGTTGCCGGTTCCCGCCCTTTTCATTCCGCTCTAGACTGCAAGCAGTACAGCCGGTCTGCGCCGTTTGCGACAGGCGCCGGCTGCCGGGTGTCAAAGATGACAGACGACGAGAACAGGCGAGGAGGCCGACATGGTGACGCGCGTCGCGCTGCGCCGGGTGACCGCGCTGGGCTTGTGGCTCTGGGTGGGCGTCTGGACCGCCGGGAGCGCCGGCGACTGGTCCGCCGGCATCGGAGGGCGGGTGACGGACCCGGCGGGCCGCGGCATCGCCGGGGTGACGGTGACCGTAACCCGGCTGGACACCGGCGCGGCGCGCACCGCCGTCACCGGCCGTGACGGCGCCTACCGGTGCGCGGAGCTGGCCCCCGGGCATTACGACCTGGCGGCCGAGAAGGCGGGCTTCCACCCGTGCGCCGTTGTCGGCCTCTGGCTCCGCCCCGGCGAGCGGCTGCGGCTGGACCTGGCGATAACCCCGGCGGCCGCCGCGGTGTTCCGATGGCGCGCACAACCGTCGCTGCCGGGCTGGTGACAACATTCGGGCGAGGTGAGATCATGAACGAACGACATGCGGGCAATTCGTGGATGGTCGGGCTGGCGGGCGTCTTTGCCGTCCTGCTGGCGCTCACGGCGCCGGCGGGCGCGCAGGCGCCGCGCCTGGTGGTGCGGGAGGATGGCCAGCCGAAGGCCATGGTCCTGGACGAGCTGGCGGTGGACGTGGCGATCGTGGGGTACATCGCCGAGACGCGGCTCACCATGACGTATCGCAATCCCCACAGCCGGGTGCTGGAAGGGGAGCTGATCTTCCCGCTGCCGGAAGGCGCCACGGTGAGCGGCTATGCCCTCGACGTGGACGGCCACATGGTGGACGGCGTGGTGGTGGAGAAGGCGAAGGCGCAGCGGGTGTTCGAGACGGTGGTCCGCCGGGGAGTGGATCCCGGCCTGGTGGAATGGGTCAAGGGGAACACCTTTCGCACCCGGGTCTATCCGCTGCCGGCGAAGGGGAAGCGGACGGTCATGGTCCGCTACCTGTCGGAACTGGAGATCGGGGAACGGGCGTTCGCCTACCGCCTGCCCCTGGCGTTTGACGAGAAGGTGTCCGCGTTCCGGCTCAAGATGTCGGTCCGGCAGGCCGGCGCCACGCCGGCCATCGTCGCCGCCGGTCCGGCCCGGCTGATGTTCCGGGAGGGGCCGGCGGAGCGCACGGCGGAGTACCGGGCGTCCAACGTCCGGCTGGCGGAGGACCTGGTCGTGGAGATCCCCCGCGCCGACGACCGGCGCGTGGTGGTGGAGCAGGCGGCCGACGGCTGGCACTACTTCTGCATCCTCGACGAGCCGGGCGGCGGGGCGGTCGGGGCGGAGCCGGCGGCGGCGCCCGACCGCGTGGTCATCTTCTGGGACGCCTCCGGCTCCCGGGCCCGCGCCGACCGCTCGCGGGAACTGGAGCTGCTGCGGGCGTACTTCGGCCGGTTCAAGAACCGGAGCGTGGCCGTGGAGCTGGTGGCGTTCCGTAACGTCCAGGCGCCGCCGCAGGCGGTCTCCGTCACCAACGGGGACACCCGGGCGCTGGAGGCGGCGCTGGCGGCGGTGGCCTATGACGGCGGGACGCAGCTGGGATGCCTGACCGTGCCGCCGCCGGCGCGGCCGCCCTCGGTCATCCTGCTGTTCAGCGACGGGAACTCCACCTTCGGCTCGGAGATGCCCGGCGCGTTCGCCGCCCCGGTGTACGCGGTCACGGCGGACCCGGCGGCCAACCATCCCCTGCTGCGGCACGTGGCCGAGAGCAGTGGAGGCGAATACGTCCACCTCGCCGCGGCGGATCCGGCGGCGGCGGCGGCGCGCGTCGGGCGGGCGCCCCTGTTGCTGCGGCGCGCGGCGTGTGATCCGGCGCAGGTGGACCAGCTGCTCCCGGCGGCCGGCTGCCCCGTGGCGGGGGCCGTGATCCTGGCGGGCCGCCTGGCGGGAGGCCAGGCGGCGGTGGCGCTCCGCTACGAGCGGGGCCGCTCGGAGACGCGCTCCGTGCGGTTCCAGGTCGACCGCGCAGGCGCCCCGGCGGGGGATCTGCTCCGCACGTACTGGGCCCAGCGGAAGGTGCGGGAGCTGATGGCGTTCCCGGAGCAGTACCGGGCGGAACTGGTGGAACTGGGACGGCGATACGGCCTGGTGACCCCCGGCACGTCGCTGCTGGTGCTGGAGCGGCTGGACCAGTACATCGAGTTCGAGGTGGAGCCGCCGGCGTGCTTCCCCGAATGGCGGGAGGCATACGCGCAGCGTTTGAGCGAAAAGCGGAAGGAACAGGCGGACGCGGAGCAACGCAAGATCGCCCAACTCATCAACGACTGGTCGGAACGCGTGGCGTGGTGGCAGAAGGAGTTCAAAAACGAACCGAATCCCGGCAAGGAAGGGGCGGCGGACGCACGGACCCTGCCCACGCTCCCGTCGGGCGGCTCCGCGTCACTCGCTGCGCCGCCCAGGCCGCCCGCGGCCCGACTCCCTGAGGTGCGGAGAGGTGGCACGGTGCGGGGTGTCGTGACCGATGCGGAAGGTTTCAAGATACCAGGGGTCACGATAACCATCGCCGCCGGGGATCACGAACGGGCCACGGTCACCGGGGAATCCGGCGAATTCCGCTTCATCCGGCTGCCGGCCGGAGAGTACAGGCTTCAGGCGGACTTGGAGGGATTCGAACACTATGCGATGGAGCCTTTTCGTGTCGAAGCGGGGACTACACGTACTTTCAATGTGACATTGACGCTGAGCGAAATCAAAGAAGAGATACTGGTCATTGCTTCCGCGAACACTGTTGAAACGACGACCACATACATTGAAGTCGATGTTGCGAGCGAGTTGGTGACCGAGGCGATCGGGTACGGCCGGGCTGGTGGGGCGATGGCCAGTGTCATCACGAAAAGCGGCAGCGGTCTGGAAGACAAAGTGGAAGAAACAGTATCGGCGAACGGCCGGGGCGGCGAGGTGACGCTTCGCGAGTGGGCGCCGGATCTGCCGTACGTTCACGCCCTGCGCGCCGCCGAGCCAACGGCAATGGACGCCGTCTACCTGGAGCACCGGGCGGCGTACGCCGACGTGCCGGGTTTCTACGTCGACTGCGCCGACATCTTCTACGCCAAGGGGCTGCGGGAGCAGGGGCTCCGGGTGCTGTCCAACCTGGCTGAGCTCACCCTCGAGGACGCCCGGCTGCTGCGGGTGCTGGCCCGCCGCCTGGAGCAGGCCGACGAGCTGGACCGGGCCCGGGAAATCCTAAAGCGCGTGGCGGAGCTCCGGCCCGAGGAGCCGCAGTCGTTCCGGGACCTGGCCCTGGTGCAGGCCCGGAGCGGGGAGCACGCCGAGGCGCTCCGGCTCCTCAACCGGGTGATCCTGGGCGACTGGGACCGGTTCGCGGGGATCGAGCTGATCGCCCTGATGGAAGCCAACGCCCTGATCCCGGCGGTCCGGGCGGGCGGCGTTTCGGACCTCCCCATCGCGCCGGAGCTGGTGCAGCTGCTGGACGTGGACCTGCGCATCGTCCTCACCTGGGACAGTGACGCCACCGACATCGACCTCCACGTGATCGAGCCGGGCGGAGAGACGGTCCGCTACAACCACAACCGGTCGGCCGCCGGCGGGCGCATCTCCCGGGATTTCACGGACGGCTACGGCCCGGAGGAATACCTGATCCGGAAGGCGGCGGCGGGCGCGTACACGGTTGCCGCGCACTACTACGGCACGAACCGGCAGAAGCTCGCGGCGCCGGTGACGCTCCAGGTGGACATCTACACCGACTTCGGCCGGACCACGGAGCGCCGTCGCTCCATCACCCTCCGCCTGGCGGAAACGGACGAGACGGTGACGGTGGGCGACGTGAAGTTTGAGCGGTGACGGAGTCCGGAGGACCTCGCGGCCTGGCGGCCGCGAGGTCTCGAGTACCGCGCGTTCGATGAACGCGCGCCTGAAGTGCCTCGCGGTCTGGCAGCTGTGAGTTCGCTCAGCATGATCATAGGGAAGCGGCGCCGGCCTGGAGTGCGCAGACCCGTCTGCGCTCTGGATCGACGCGGGACGCTTTCATTGATCATCTGTCTTTGGGAATTTCGGATTATTGGCTATTGGTGATTACTAAAGGTTGTGTAAAAAAGGTTCTGCAAAAAGAAAAGGGCATGGTATCTCCAGGGTGTTCGGCGAAGAACCCCATATCCAAGCAGGAGGAGCACCATGCCCAAGCGAGATGGTACGGCAAAGGCGGCGGAATGGAAAGAGGCGTT
>JAKQOW010000098.1 GCA_029565065.1 Acidobacteriota bacterium
ATCATGGAGGGCTTCACCTCCACCGACGCGCGCCAGCGGCGGATGGCCGAGGTGCTGCTCCGGCGTTCCCGGACCACCGCCGACGCGATCGCCCGCCGCGTGGTCCGCGCCGTCGGCCGCGGGCGGTTCCGCGTGATCACCCCGCTCGGCGGACGGGCGATCTGGCTGTGCCAGCGGCTGTTCCCGGGGTTGTACCTGCGGGGCCTGACCGCGGTGTACCGCAGCGGCTATCTGGAGCGGACCTTCAGGGGACGGCGGCGTTCGCCGTGAACGGACCGGCGTCCCCGGCGGGACGCGCGCGGTGAGCGGGCAGGAGCGCGCCGGGCGGGAGCGCGGGATCAGGACGCCGGCGTCGACGCGGCGCGCCAGGCCGCCAGGGCGGAGGGGAAGGGGGCGAGGGCGCGGTCGAGAATCCCCATGGTCGCGGCGATGGCCACGCCGTAGTTGGTCACCGGCACGCCGGCGGCGCGGCTGCGCAGGATCCGGCCCAGCATCTCCCGGCGGTTCTGCATACAGCCGCCGCAGTGCACCACGAGGCGGTAGCGGCCCAGGTCCGCCGGGAAATCGTGCCCCTGGACGGTGTCAAACTCGAGGGGGCCGCCCACGTGCTCGGTGAGCCAGCGCGGCAGCTTGACCCGGCCGATGTCGTCGGCGATGGGATGGTGACTGCACGCTTCGGCCACCAGCACCCGGTCGCCCGGCCGGAGGGTGGCGATGGCCGCCGCGCCGCGGGCCAGCTCGGCCAGGTCGCCCTTGAAGCGGGCGAAGAGGATGGAGAACGAGGTCAGCGGCACCGCCGGCGGCGTGTCGGCGGCCACCTGCCGGAAGGCCTGGGAGTCGGTGACCACGATGGCGGGGGGCCGGGTGAGGCGCTCCAGCACGCCGCGCAGCTCGCGCTCCTTGGTCACGAGGCAGGTGGCGTCGCCGTCAAGCAGGTCGCGGATGGTCTGGACCTGGGGCAGGATGAGGCGTCCCCGCGGCGCCTCCTTGTCGATGGGCACCACGAGCACGGCCAGCTCGCCCGGCGGGACGAGGTCGCGCAGGATGGCGGGGGAGTCGATGAAATCGTCGGGCGCGGCCCGCAGGATGGCCTCACGCAGCGCCGCCAGCCCCTCGCCGGAGCGGGCGCAGGTCCGCACCACGGGCACCCGCCGCGCCGCCAGTCCGGCCAGGACGTCGTCAGCCGGAGCGGCGACATCCACCTGGTTGAACACCGCGACGGCAGCCACCCCGCGGCGGGCGAACTCGTCGAGGAGCGCCTCCTCGAATTCGCCCCAGCCGGCCGAACCGGCGACGACCAGGCCGAGGTCCGTCCGGTCCAGGACCTGGCGGGTCCGGCCGATCCGCAGGTCGCCCAGGGCGCCGGTGTCGTCGATCCCGGCCGTGTCGATGAACAGCACCGGGCCCAGGGGGAGGAACTCCATGGGCTTTTCCACCGGATCGGTGGTGGTCCCCGCCTCGGGCGAGACGATGGAGACCGACTGCCGGACCAGCGCGTTGAGCAGGGAGCTCTTGCCGACGTTGCGCCGGCCGAAGAACCCGATGTGCAGCCGCATGCCGCGGGGGGCTTTGTTCATGTTCACCTACCGATCGATTGGGCGGGCCGTCCGCGCCCGGGCACGGGCGCCGCGGGCGGTGGTGGCGCCGCTCACAGGTAAATGTCGCGCTCACCGCCGCGGATCCGCGCCAGCCGGGCCTCCAGGCGGCTCCGAACGGGGGCGTCGGCGATGCGGTCGAGCTCGCTTGCCAGCAGCGCCTCACCCGCGGCGCGGGTTTCGGGGGACGCGTAATCCTCGAGGTACTCGACGAGGGTCATCAGGGCGTTGGGAGTGCAGAAGCGCTGGATGAACCCGGGGATGGCGTACTCCATGAAGTGCTCGCCGGTGCGGTTGAGGCGGTAGCAGGAAGTGCAGAAGCTCGGGATGAAGCCGTCGTGCAGGAGCTGGCGGATGGTCTCGTCCAGCGAGCGGATGTCGCCCAGCTCGAACTGCTCCCGCTCCATGCACTGCGCGTCGCCGGCCTCGGTGTAGCCGCCCAGCTCGAGCCGGCTACCGGCGTCGATCTGGGACACGCCGAAGCCCAGCAGCTCGCGGCGGATCTCCGGAGTCTCCCGTGCGGTCAGGATGAGGCCGGTGTACGGCACGGCCAGGCGCAGGATGGCGATGAGCCGCTTGAAGTCGGCGTCGGCGACCGTCCACGCCGGGTCCACCCGCACCCCGCAGGCGGGCCGGATCCGCGGGAAGCTGATGGTGTGCGGCCCGACGCTGTAGCGCTTCTGCAGGTGGCGGGCGTGGCTGATGAGCCCGAGCAGCTCGAAGCGCCAGTCGTAAAGCCCGAACAGCACGCCCAGTCCCACGTCGTCGAGGCCGGCCTCCATGGCCCGGGACAGGCCGTCCAGGCGCCAGAGGTAGTTGCCCTTCCGGGTATGAGCCGGGTGGTAGCGGGTGTAGGTGGGGTGGTGGTAGGTCTCCTGGAAGATCTGGTAGGTGCCGATCCCCGCTTCCTTGATGATCCGGTAGCCGGCGTGGTCGAACGGAGCGGCATTGATGTTGACCCGGCGGATCTCGCCGTGCCCGACACGGATGCCGTACACCTGCCGGGTGGTGGCGGCGATGAACTCGGCGTCGTAGCTGGGATGCTCGCCGAACACCAGGATCAGCCGCTTGTGACCCTGCTGTTCCAGGGCCGTCACCTGCTGGTGCAGCTCGTCGGGCCGCAGCGTGCGCCGGATCACGTCGGAGTTGGACTGGCGAAAGGCGCAGTAGCCGCACTCGTTGAGGCACTCGTTGCCGATGTACAGCGGGGCGAACAGAACGATCCGGTTCCCGTAGACGTCGCGTTTGAGTTGCCGCGCCGACTCGAAGATCTCCTCCACCAGCGCCGGATCCGCGGTCCGGATCAGCGCCGCCGTCTCCTCGAGGTTGAGAGCCTCCTTGGCCATGCTCTTGGCGAGCACGTCCCGGACCCGGGCCGGTTCCGGCGGCGGTCCGCTGACCAGCCGGGACAGCCGGTCGTCATCGATGAAGTCGACCGCATGGGGGCTCAAATTGGATTCATTCACTTCGACCATGATGGACACTCCTTCGGGCGGGACGTCACGTCCTCCCGGTGTCTGGCGCCGCCCGGCCCACGCCCGACGCTCCGACCCAGGGACGCCACCAGCGCCTGGACGGCACGGACGGCTTCGATCCGGTCGGCGGTCAGCGGGGTCTTGCCGGGATAGATGGCATACAGTTCACGATAGCCGGGTGGCGTGAGATCGGGCATGATCACGTTGGCGCCCCGCTGCAGGCCGAGTGCATGGCCGCGGGCACGGTCGACGGTCGCCAGGGCGGTGGTCGCGGGGATGTTCGCGTCCGGGCAGACCAGCCGGGCCAGCGCCATGGCCTTGGTGGCCATGACCGCGGAGTTGGGCACCTGGTCGGCGGCGGCGTCCGTGACCGTCTGGCCGGCCTGGCCGAGCGGCGTCTCGGGGTGGGGCAGGTATGGCCCGAGCCCGATCATGTCCAGCCGCAGCTCGCCGAGCCGCTCAATGTCCCGGGCGAGGTCCCGGTACGTCTGCCCGGGGATCCCCACCATGACGCCGCTGCCGACTTCGTAGCCGAGACGGCGCAGGCTCTCCAGCACGGCCAGCCGGTCGCGGGTCTCGACGGGCCGGGCGGGATGAATCCGGCGGTACAGCTCCGGATTGGACGTTTCGAACCGCAGCAGGTACCGGTCGGCGCCCGCCTCGCGCCAAGCCGCCAGCTCATCGTCGTCGCGTTCCCCCAGGCTCAGGGTGACGGCCAGCGCCGTCTCCGCCTTGATGCGGCGGACGAGGCCGGCGACGCCGTCGCGGGTCAGGCCGGGGTCCTCGCCTGCCTGTAGCACCATTGTGCCCAGGCCGAGCGATACCGCCAGCCGCACGCAGTCCATGATCTCGGTTTCAGTCAGGCGGTAGCGGACCAGCTCGTTCCGGCCGGCCCGGATCCCGCAGTAAGCGCACTGCCGGCGGCAGTGGTTCGAGAGCTCCACCAATCCGCGCAGGTGCACGGCATCACCCACGTGCTGCCGGCGGACGCCGTCGGCCATCGCCCAGAGCCGCTCCAGGCGTCCGGCGTCTTCCTCGCGCAGCCAGGTTTCGATCTCCGCCAGGGTCATACGGCAGGCTCCGTCGCAGTCTTCGCGTCGCAGCAATCGGCGGGGGCCAGCCACACACTGAACGTGCTGCCCTCGCCGGGTGTGCTGTCCACCGACACCTCGCCGCCGTAAAGATGGGCCAGCCGCCGGACGATGGACAGCCCGAGTCCGCTGCCCAGGATCATGCGGGTCTGTTCGTTCTTGATCCGGACGAACTCGCCGAACAGCCGGCCCACTTCCTCCGGGGTCATGCCGATGCCGGTATCGGTCACCCGGATCCAGATCCGGTCCGCCTCGCGGGCGATCGTCAGGGTGACGCGGCCGTCGTCGCGGTTGTACTTCACGGCGTTGGACAGCAGGTTGTTGAGGATGATCTCGATCTCGCCGCGGTCGGCGGTCATGACGACGGGTCCGATCGGCTCGAACACCAGCTCGATCCGGCGCACCGCGGCGGATGGCTGCACCGTTTCCAGGCAGAGCCGGGCGATCGCCACCAGGTCGTGTTCGGCCAGCTCGCGCTTCTTTTGTCCCGATTCGATCCGGGTCAGGTCCAGCAGATCGAAGATCAGCTTGCGCATGCCCTCGAGGCGCAGCAGCGACCGGTCGATGACCTGGGCGAACTGCTGCGGCTCCATGCCGGCCGGCAGGTCCTTGAGGAGGCACAGGTAGCCTTCGATGGCCGCGATGGGCGCCTTGAGCTCGTGGGCCAGGACGGACAGGAACTGGAACCGGATCTGCCGCTTCTCGCGGGCCAGCTCGTCGGCGCGGCGCTGGAGCAGGTGGTGGTGCGCCGCCTTCCGCACCGTCATCCGCAGCTCCTCCGGCGTGAACGGCTTAGCCAGAAAATCGAATGCACCCAGCTTGGTGGCCCGGATCGCTGTCTCCAGCGAGGCGTAGGCCGTGATCATGACGGTGAGCAGCTCGATCTTCTGCTCCACGATCCGGTCGAGCACATCCAGGCCGGACATGCCGGGCAGCTTGTGATCGAGCAGGAGCAGCTGCGGTCGGAAGGACTGGATGACCTCGAGACCCTCCTCGCCGCTGGCGGCCTGCCGGAGATCGAATCCCAGCTTCGCCTCCAGGTCGGGAAAGTCGACCTGGAACTGGCGGAGCGTGCGCTCGGTCGCCAGGCGCATCCCCGGCTCGTCATCGACGATGAGGACCCGCATCGTTTCGGTCATCATGCCTCCGGCAGCAGGCGGCGGATTTCCCGGATGATCTGCTCGAACCGGACCGGCTTGGCCAGGATGGCGTCGGCCTTGACCCAGGCGCGCTCGTCGGCCGAGATGGTGTCGAACCGCATCCCGGTGGCGCTGGTCACGGCCGTGGTCAAGATCACCGGGATGGTGGGATCCTGCTGCTTGATCCGGTGGCACAACACGAACCCGCCGTCCATGTGCTCCATCATCAGGTCCGAGATCACCAGGTCCGGCCGGCCCTCCCGGAGAGCCTGCTCGGCTTCCTGTTCGCCGAATGCGATGCGGACACCGAAACCGGCCGCCTTCAGGGAAATCTGAAGCTGCTGGGCGAAGTCGATGTCGTCGTCGATGACCAGGATCGTGTGCTTCGGTTGTTGCATAATGCGTGTCTCCTTGTTATCGGCCGGATGGGGGACCGGCTAATCCTGCGGGCCGCGGCGGGGCAGCTTCACCCGGAATGTGGTGCCCGTCGGTCCCGCCGCGGGATCGGCGTTGGACTCGACGGCAATGTTGCCGCGGTGCATTTTCACGATGCCGTACGACACCGCCAGGCCAAGGCCGGTGCCCTTGCCGATCTGTTTGGTGGTGAAGAAAGGCGAAAAAACCTTCTTGATGTTTTCCTTGGGGATGCCGATCCCGGTGTCTTCCACCTCGATCACCAAATCGTCGTGCTCGCGGCGGGTCCGCACGGTGAGGCGGCCGCCGTCGGGCATGGCCGCATAGGCGTTGTCCACCAGGTTGATGATCACCTGGGACACCTGGTCCCGGTCCAGTTCGACGACCGGGTCGTCGAGCTGGTGCTCCACCTGTACGGTCACCCCGGCCGGGGTCGGAATCGCCTGCAGGTTGCGCTCGACGAGCTCCCGGATATCGATGGGCTGGTGGAGGACCTTGTTCTGGCGGGCGAAATCCAGCAGGCCGGCGACGATCTTCTTGCAGCGGTCGGCCTGCTCGGTGATCATCCGCAGATCCTCCCGCAACGGCGAATCGGACGGGCACTCGTCGTGCAGCAGGTGCGAGTACATCAGCACGACGCCCAGCGGGTTGTTGACCTCGTGGGCGATGCCGGCCGCCAGCTGCCCCATGCTGGCCAGTTTCTCCGAGTGCATCAGCGCCTCCTGGGTGTCCTGGAGCTGCTGGTGCGACTGGGCCAGCTCGCTCACCGCCCGGCGGAGCTGGTCGATGGTGTGGGGCAGGCACATCTCGCTCTGGGCCACGCCGCGGGCGATGGCCTCGGCGTGCTCGACGCAGGTGTCGTAGCCGCAGGCGCCGCAGTTGAGCTCATCCTCCGGCGCCAGCTTGCCGATCCGGGTCATGATCTCCCGGAGCAGGTCCCGCGACGGCGCCGTGTGGCGCTGATCGTCGACGCAGAAATCAACCCCCAGGTCCAGGTCGGCGAACCGGGCCATCTCCGCCTCCCAGGCCGGCCAGTCCATGCCCTCGTGGCGTCCGCGGGCGAACCGGCTGAGCTGGGTGCGGCGGACGAACAGGGGGCTCTTGACACTCATCCCGGCGCCCATGGTGCAGCCGTTGCAGCAGAGCAGTTCCAGCAGCCGGGCGTTGAGGGCGCCCGAATCGAACTCCTTGATGGCTTCGACGAAGTTGGTCCGCCCCTCCGCCGCCACGTAGTCGACGGTCAGCAGGTCCTCCTGGATGGCCGAGCTCTGGAACATGCCCCCGCTGAGCGGGTACAGGGTGCCGAGGCCGCCCAGCGGCGGATCGAAGTCGGCGGGATCCGCATCCCGGCACTCGACACCGCGGTGGACCAGCAGGCGCCGGAGCTCGCGGAAGGTCATCACCGCGTCCACCTCGCCGGCCAGCGTGTTCCGGGTGGCTTCTCCCTTCTTGGCGATGCAGGGGCCGATGAAGACGACGCGCAGGGGGGCGGGCCGGCTGTGCCGCAGCGCCCGGGCCGTGGCGATCATCGGCGAGGCGATGGGGGTCAGGTAGCTGAGCAGGTCCGGGTGGTATTTCTCGATGTAGGCGACGACTGCCGGGCAGGCAGTGGTGATGTAATGGCGGACCGGGTCTTTGTCGAGGAGCTGCCGCAGGGCCCGGGAGACCAGATCCGCGCCGAAGGCCACCTCGTGGACGGAGGCGAAGCCGAGCTGCTTCAGGGCCCCGACGACGCGGCGGTAGTCCTGATCCGGAAATTCGGCCGGGTAGCTGGGCGCTATGATCGCCGCCACCGGGACACCGTCCGCCAGCATGGCCGTGACCGTGTCGATGGAGCTGGCGGCCTGTTTGGCTTCCTGGCTGCAGACCCGGATGCAGTTGCCGCAGCCGATGCACCGCTCGGGGATCACCTCGGCTTGCCCGTCCAGAATCCGGATGGCCTTGGCCGGACACTCGCGCACGCAGGTATAGCAGACGCGGCAGCGTTCCCGGAGGGTCTGAATGTAGTGGGGGGCGGCGGCTTCGCTCATGGGTCTTCCGGATGCTATTGCATGACGTCGCGGTGATGGTAGTGGGTGTGCAGCAGTTCGTGGCTCCGCTCGCCCAGCGGCTCGCCCAGGAATTCCTCGTAGAGCCGGGCGACCTCCTCGTTGCGGTGGGAGGTCTGCACGGGTGCCTGCCGGTCGATCTCGTAGAGGGCCGCCATGCGGGCGCGCAGGCGGTCGGGATCGGTCTGGTAGGGCTGGCCGCCGCCGGCGATGCAGCCGCCCGGGCAGGACATGATCTCGACGAAATGCAGTTGCCGCTCGCCGGAGCGGATGTCGTCCAGGATTTGCCGGGCGTTGGCCAAGCCGCTCGCCACGGCGACGTTCACGTCGAGGTCGCCGATCCGGACGGTGGCCGTCTTGATGCCGCTGAGTCCGCGTAGGGCGGTGACCTTGGGCGGGTCGAGCTCGCGACCGGTCAGTAGGAAGTGGGCCGTGCGGAGCGCCGCCTCCATCACGCCGCCGGTGGCCCCGAAGAGCTTGCCGGCGCTGGAGCGCTCGCCGAACGGGTGGTCGGCCTCCTCCGGTTCCAGCGAGGTGAAGTCGATGCCCTGCATCCGGATCATGGCGGCCAGTTCCCGGGTGGTGATCACCGCGTCGATGTCGGGGCGGCCGTCGGGGGCCATCTCGGGGCGGGACGCCTCGAACTTCTTGGCCAGGCAGGGCATCACCGAGACGCTGTAAATCCGCGCCGGGTCGATGCCGTTGCGCGAGGCATAGAAGTTCTTGATGACCGCGCCGAGCATCTGCTGGGGGCTCTTGCAGGTGGAGACGTGGTCGATGAAGTCCGGGTAGAACTCCTCGATGAACTTCACCCAGGCCGGCGAGCAGCTCGTGAACATGGGCAGCGGCCCGCCCGTCCGGATCCGGTGGGCCAGCTCGGACGCCTCCTCCATGATGGTCAGGTCGGCCGAGAAGCTGGTGTCGAAGACCCGCTTGAAACCGAGCCGGCGCAGGGCGGCGTTCAGGATCCCGGCGACGTCCTGGCCCGGTTTCAACCCGAACTCCTCGGCCAGGGTGACCGACACGGCCGGGGCGTGCTGGATCACCGCGATCCGTTCGGGATCGGCCAGAGCGGCGCGGATCTCCTCGGCCTGGCTCCGCTCCACCAGCGCGCCGGTGGGGCAGATCATGACGCACTGGCCGCAGTTGACGCAGCTCGACACGTTGAGCCCCTCGTTGAAGGCCGTCCCCACCACGGTCTTGCTGCCGCGGTTGATGAAGTTGATGGCTGAGACGCCCTGGATTTCCTCGCAGACGCGGACGCACTTGCCGCAGAGGATGCACTTGGCCGGATCCCGGATGATCGACGGGCTGGACAGGTCGATCTTGTGGTCCACCGGGGTGCTCCCGAAGCGGCGCTGCTGGACGCCCAGTTCCGCCGCCAGGGCCCGCAGCCGGCACGAGTCGTTGCGGTGGCAGTACATGCAGTCGTCGGGGTGGTTGGCCAGCAGGAGCTCCACGATGGTCTTCCGGGCGCGCAGAGCGCGCGGGGAGTGGGTCTGGATTTTCATCCCGTCGCTTACCGGATAGGAACAGGACGGGATCAGGCCGCGCTGCCCCTCGACCTCAACCACGCAGAGCCGGCAGGCGCCGTCGGGCAGGAGCGATTCTATGTGGCAGAGCGTGGGCACGGAGATGCCGGCCCGCTTGAGGGCGGACAGGATGGTCTCGCCTTCCTGCGCCTGGATTGTCCGATTGTTGGCATGCAATGTGATCATGGCGTGTTACTCCTCAGACCACCGCGACGGCTTGGAACCGACAGACTTCCACGCAGGTGCCGCAGCCGATGCATTTGTCGTTGATGACGTAGTGGGGACTCTTGGCGACGCCCATGATGGCCCCGGCGGGGCATTTTTTCGCGCACAGGGTGCAGCCCTTGCAGCGCTCGGCGTCGATCCGGTATTCCAGCAGACCGGGACAGACCTTCGACGGGCAGCGCCGGTCGAAGATGTGGCTCTCGTATTCGTGGCGGAACCAGCGCAGGGTACTGATCACCGGATTGGGCGCGGTCTGGCCCAGGCCGCACAGGCTGGTGTCGCGGATCACCTCGGCCAGCTCCGCCAGGTGCATCACGCCCTTGAAGCGCTCGAGGGTCTGGTTGCCGGTCTCCTGGCCGCGGCCGCGGGTGATGGCCTCCAGGATCTCCAGCATCCGCTTGGTGCCCTCCCGGCACGGGATGCACTTGCCGCAGCTTTCCCGCTGGATGAAGTCCATGAAAAACTTGGCCACGTCCACCATGCAGGTGTCCTCGTCCATGACCACGAGACCGCCCGAGCCCATCATGGCGCCCACCGTCTTGAGTGATTCGTAGTCCACCTGGATGTCGAGGTGCTGTTCCGGAATGCAGCCGCCGGACGGGCCGCCGATCTGGACCGCCTTGTACTTCTTGCCGCCGGGGGTGCCGCCGCCCAGGTCGAAGATGATCCGGCGCATCGACGTGCCCATGGCGACCTCGATGAGCCCGGTGTTGGTCACCTTGCCGGACAGGGCGAAGACCTTGGTGCCCTTGCTGCTGTCGGTGCCCACCGCGTTGAACCAGGCGGCGCCGTTGGCGATGAGCGGCGGGATGTTGGCCAGGGTTTCCACGTTGTTGATGACGGTGGGCTTGCCGAACAGGCCGCTCTGGGCCGGATACGGCGGCCGGGGGCGGGGCATGCCGCGCTTCCCCTCGATGCTGTGGATGAGCGCGGTCTCCTCGCCGCAGACGAAGGCGCCGGCGCCCTGCTTGATGACCACGGTCAGGTTGAAGCCGCTGTCGAGGATGTTGCGGCCGAGCAGGCCCCATTCCTCGGCCTGCTGGATGGCCCGCTTCAGGCGTTCGATGGCCAGCGGGTATTCGGCCCGGATATAGACGTACGCCTTGGAGGCGCCGATGGCGTAGGCCGCGAGCGCCATGCCCTCCAGTAGCCGGTGCGGGTCGCCTTCGATGACGGCCCGGTCCATGAACGCGCCCGGATCGCCTTCGTCGGCGTTGCAGATGAGGTATTTCTGGCCTCCCTCATTCTGCCTGGCCAGCCGCCATTTGCGGCCGGTGGGAAAGCCGCCGCCACCGCGGCCGCGCAGCCCGCTGAGCTCAACCTCGGTGATCACCTCGACCGGCGTCTTGCTGTTCAGGGCCTGGACGAGAGCGGTGTAGCCGCCCCGGGCGATGTATTCCTCGATCCGGGTGGGATCGATGCGGCCGCAATTGGCCAGCACCCACCGGGTCTGGGGCGCGAAAAACGGGTGCTCGTCGATGAACGCCACGCCGGCGTACGGCCGGTGTTCCGGGTGGCGGAACTGGCCCAGCCACCCGTTTTCGGGGATCTGGTCGTTGCGGACGGCGTCGAGGATGGCGGGCACGCAGTCGGCGGTGACGTGGGTGAACGAGATCCGGGTGCGGCCGGGCATCTGGACGTCGAGCAGCGGCTCGGCCGAGCACATGCCGATGCAGCCCACCTCGACGAGATCGGCGGTGAACTGGTGGTCTCGGCAGTAGTCCCGGACCGCCTGCGCCGTCTTTTTGGCTCCGGCGCCCAGCCCGCAGGTGCCGGCACCCACATAGACCACCGGCTGCGCGACGAGGTCGCGGCGCAGCCGGGGCAGCGAGTCGTTGAGCCGATCCGCCAGCCAGGGCGCGATCGCGCCGCCGGCGGCCGGAGTCTGGACGGTGGGTTGAGAAACCGGGGTGGAGTTAATTGCCTTCATGGGAGGTTGCCTTCTGCTTGAAATTGTCCAGCAGCGCCGAGACTTTGTCCGGGGTCATGCTGGAATAGAATTCGCCGTTGATGCTGATGACCGGCGCCAGTCCGCAGGCGCCGATGCAGGCCACCACTTCCAGGCTGAAGAAGCCGTCGCGGGTGGTCTGGCCGGGCTGGATCTTGAGCTGCTTGCAGATGATCTCCTGCAGCTTGGCGGAGCCCTTGACATGACAGGCCGTGCCGCGGCACAGCATGATGTGGTACTGTCCCTTGGCCTGGAAGCGGAACTGGTTGTAGAAGGTGGCCACGCCGTAGATTTTACTGGCCGGCATCTTCAGGTGGCGGGAGATCCGGACCACAGCCTCGCGCGAGAGGAAGCCCTGGGATTCCTGGACGGCCTGCAGAATCGGGATCAGGCTGTCCCGCTTGGCGTCGGGGAAGCTGCGCAGGATCGAGTCGACGTCGTTCATGTTAGCACTTCCTTTTTCGATTTCAGTTGCATGGCGAAATAGGCGGTCCGTTCGAGAGATGCGGTCATGTCGAGATTTTCGAGGTAGACACCGTGCGGCACCCGCACCCGGGTGGGTGCGCAGTCGAGGATTCCGGTCACACCGCCCCGCACCAGCAGGTTGGCGACGTCCTGGGCCGCTTCGGCGGGCACGGCGATGATGCCGATGGAGATGTGGAGTTCGCGCACCCGTTCCACCAGCTCGGAAACCGGGTAGACCCGGCAGCCGTTGATGATCCGGTTGGTCTTGGTGGGATCGGAGTCGAACGCAGCCTCGATGGACAGGGTCGGGATGCGGCCCGGGAAGTAGTCCAGCAGGGCCCGGCCCAGGTTGCCTACGCCCACCAGGGCGACGCGCTGAACTTCCTCGGGCGCCAGCACCCGGCGGAGGCATTCGGCCAGCGCGTCGATCCGGTAGCCTTTGGCGGGTGTGCCGGAGATGTCGATGTCCATGAGATCCCGGCGCACCTGGGCCGCCGTCACATGCGCCATGGAAGCCAGCTGGTGGGAGAATATGAACACGAGCCCTTGAGCCTCCATT
>JAKQOW010000107.1 GCA_029565065.1 Acidobacteriota bacterium
CCGGTGCCGATTGATGGAGATCGGACGAAGCACAACGCGACCGGTGCAGGCAGCAAGCCGAATCAAAAGGCAGGGAGAAAAATGCCAACTCATTTGAAAAATACGAAAAGGCCCCTTGACATCCACATAGCAGCCAGGGGCGGCGCCCCTGGTCCGGCGGTGATGCGTCCGTCGAATGATCGAATCACCCGGAGCCCCACCGGGGCGACATCGGGCATCCCGGAAACCGACCGGGCGGGCTCATGAGGGCGCGTTGCCGCCGCCATTATGCATGGTTCATGTGCCGCCCCGGTGGGGCTCAAGGCGGAGAAAAGGCCGATTTATCTGGGTTTCCGGCTTACCAGGGGCGGCGCCCCTGGCTAATGAATTCCGGCCCTAGCGGGCCGGGATCGTGCCCGGACGCCGCCGCCTGCCGGCCATTAGCGCGTGCTTGTGATCGTGCTCGTAATCGTGATCGTCATCGTCATCGCAATCGTAATCGAGGCTCGAGACTCGAGGCTCGTTCCCAACGATCAACCATCAACCATAAACCATCAACGGTTCCGGACATCGCACATCGGATTTCGTGCTCGTAATCGTGATCGTGCTCGTGAGCGTCCTCGCTTGATCGGTTTTCGCCATCCCCCGGGCTTGGCAATCCGGATGGGCTGGCTTATGATGGGGAGGATGTCAACCGATACATGAACCTGACGCGGAGGGTGCGATCGTGGGCGGACGGTCAATCGTGCGGTGGACGGCGGCGGCCGTCATCCTGCTCCACGCCGCCGCCGGTGCGGCGGTGGCGCAACTCCAGCCCGTCCGCGTGGGCTTCCTGGGCGCGGAGAGCGCCGAGACGCTGGACGCGGAGGGCGCGGCGGCGTTGCGCGCCCTGAACGCCCGGCCCGGCGTGGAGGCCCGCTTCATCCCGCTGGCGGGGCTTGCGCCCGGCAGCGCCGCGCTGGCCGAGTGCGACGTGCTCTGGTACCATCGCGGCGCGACCGGAGAGCTGGCCGCGGCGGAGCGGGCGCCGGAGTTTGTAGCGGCCTTGCGCCAGCGGATCGAGGCGGGCGCCGGACTGCTGCTGACGCTGGACGCGCTGCGGCTGCTGCCGGAGCTGGGGCTGGAGGACGCGCCGCCCGACGTCCGCGACGTGGCGGTGAACGATGAAGGCTACGGCCGCCGGCGCGGCCTGCACGCCTTCCGCGCCCACCCGATCTTCGCCGGGCTCCACGGCGGCGCCATGCTTTGGGACGCCGACGCCGACCACGCCTGCCGCCAGGTGGGCTGGTTCGGTGACCGCGTCCCCCGCGGCCGGGTGGCGGCGGTGGACTGGGGCTATGTCCGCCTGTACGAGGACGCCAAACTGACCGTCGAATACGAGACGGGCGCCGGGCGCGTGCTGGCGGTGGGCGCCTACGCCTGGTTCGCGCCGCCCAACCGCGAGCGCCGGAACCTGGAGCTCTTGCTGGACAACTGCCTGGGCTACCTCGCCGGGCGGATGACGACGGCGGCCCGCGACCACTGGACCTACGGCGTGCCGCAGGTCGAGGCGCGCGGCCGGGCCTCCGGCCGGCTGCGGCCGCCGCCGCCGCGGCCGTGGCGGCGGCCCGACGACGCCATGGTGCTGCGGAGCCCGCTCGCCGCCGACGCGCCGTGGGATCTGGCCGGGCGGCGGATCCTGGTGATGGGCCGCGAGCCGGGCGGCATCGAGGAGATCTGGGCCCATCCGCTGATGGCCTTCCGCGACATTGAGGCGGCGCTCCGGATCGGCGGGGACGCCGCGCCGCTGGCGCCGCTCGGCGGGGAGCGCCCCGAGATCGAGATCCGTCCCGAGTCGGTCACCCGCATCTACCGCTTCCGGCGGGCATTCCTGAAGGAGGTGATCACGGCCGATCCGTCGGCGCCGGTGGCGGTGGTCCACTACGAGTACCGGGGCCTCCACCCGGCGGAGCTGGTGGTGAGCGTCACAAGCAACCTGCGCCTCATGTGGCCGTACTCGGAGCGGGTCTGGGGCACTCTCACCCATGCGTGGGACGACGGACTCGGCGCCCTGCTGGTGCAGGACGGCGGCGAGCGCGCCGCGGCGGTGATCGGCGCCAACCGCCGCCCCATCCAGGCGCTGGCGGGCCGCTACGACGGCTTCGGCGGCGGCGGGGCCGACTGGCGCGGCACGCCAACCGAGCGGCTGCAGGTGGGCGCGCTGTTCCGCTTCCGCCTGGCGCCCAACGACAACCTGGACCTGGTCATGGCCGCCTCCGGGGAGGGGCTCGCCGACGCCGAGGCCGCCTACCGGACGGCGGTGGCCGATCCTGAAACGGTGCACGCGGCGGCGGCGCGGCATGCCCGCGACCTGCTGGCCCGGTCCACCGCGGTCACCACGCCGGATCCGGTGTTCAACGAGGGCTATCGCTGGGCGCTGGTGGGCGCCGACCGGTTCCTCGCCGACACGCCCCGGCTGGGGCTGTCGCTGCTGGCCGGCTTCGCCACCACCGCCGCCGGCTGGGACGGCGGCCACGCCGTGAACGGCCGGCCGGGCTACGCCTGGTACTTCGGCCGCGACGGCCAGTGGGCCGGTCTGGCGCTGGCCGGCTACGGCGACTTCGCGGCGGTCCGGTCGGTGCTGGAACTCTACGGGCGCCTCCAGGCGGCGGACGGCAAGGTCTTCCACGAGGCCACCACGAGCGGGGTCGTCCACTACGACGCCGCCGACGCCACGCCGCTGTACGTGGTGCTGGCCGGCCGCTACCTGCGCGCTTCGGGCGACCTGGCGTTTATCCGCGCCGCCTGGCCGAACCTGAAGCGCGCGCTCGACTTCTGCTCTGCCACCGACACCGACGGCGACGGGCTCATCGAGAACACCCGGGTGGGGCACGGCTGGGTGGAGGGGGGCGCCCTGTACGGCGCTCACACTACCCTGTACCTGGCCGCGTGCTGGGGCGCGGCGCTGGAGGCCGCCGCCGAGATGGCCGCGGCGCAGGGGCTGGCCGACGAGGCGGAGCGCTACGGCGCGGCCGCGCTGGCGGTGCGCCGGCGCATCAACACCGACTTCTGGAACGGCGCGCTCCGCTCGCTGTACTACGGCAAGCTCCGTGACGGACGCTACAACACCGAGCCGACGGTGCTGCCGGCGGTGGCGCTGCTCTTCGGGCTGGTGGACGCCGACAAGGCGCCGCCCATGCTGGACCGGTGGGCGGGGAACGAGTTCTCCGCCGACTGGGGCGTGCGCATCGTGGGGGCGCGCAGCCCGCTGTTCAACCCGCGCGGCTACCACACCGGCAGCGTTTGGCCGCTCTTCACCGGCTGGACCGCGCTGGCCGAGTATCGCTACGGCCGTCCGCTGGCCGGGTTCAGCCATCTAATGGGTACGCTGGGGATCTACCGGCACTGGGCCCGCGGCTTCGTCGAGGAGGTCATGGACGGCGAGGTGTGCCGGCCGTCGGGAGTCTGTCCGCACCAGTGCTGGTCCGAGACCATGGTCCTGCAGCCGGTCCTCGAGGGGATGCTGGGCCTGCGCCCCGCCGCGCTGGCCCACCGGGTGGAGCTGGCGCCGGCCTTCCCGGCCCACTGGGATCGCGTGAGCGTGGAGCGGCTCCGCGTGGGCGGGCACGTGCTGCATCTGGCCCTGGAGCGCGGCGCGGACGCCAGCGTCTACACCTTCACCCACACGGGCGAGGCGCCGCTGGAGATCCGTTTCCGGCCGCTGCTCCCCGCCGGCACGCGGGTGGGCCGGGTGCGTCTAGACGGCGCCCTCGCCGACGCCGGCGCGGCCGACGGCCCCGACGGCGTCCGACTGGACATCACCGTCCGCGTCTATCGCCGGACGACGCTGGAGATCCGCCACGCCCTGGGGCCGGAGCTGGTGCCGCCGGTGCCCCGGCCGGTGCCGGGCGACGTCTCGGGCGCCTTCCGCGTGGTGGATGCCGCCTTCGCCGGCGGCGCGCTCACCGTGCGCCTGCAGGGGCGTCCCGGCAGCCGGGAGACCCTGGAGCTGGCGCCGGGCGCGTGGACCGTCGCGGCGGTGGAGGGAGCGGCGCGGGCGCCGGACGCCGGCGGGCCGGTCCGGCTGTGGGTGGATTTCCCGGCCGGCGACGCCCCGTGGCTGGACCACACGGTGACCGTGCGCCTGACGGCGCCGCCGCCCGAACCAGAGCCCGGGGGACGGAGAGGAGGCCGGCGATGAAACGCGTGCTGATTCTCGCGGGACTGTTCGCCACGCTGGCTGCCGCGGCGGCGGCCGCCGACTGGCACGGCGCGCTGTCGGCGAATCGCGACGCGCCGCTGTACACCACGTACGCCGCGGCGCCGGCGCGCTCGGAGTACCGGCTGGACCACGCCTACCAGTTCATGTGGTTCGACGACGGACGCGGCCTCGAGTTTTTCAGCGAGGCGGGCGGCAGCCTCGGCATCGCCTTCCGCTGCCGCGGCCGGCTGGTCCACCGGTTGGAGGAGTATTGGGAACAGCCGGTGATCACCGCCTCGTACAGCGACCGGGTGCGCGCCACGGCCCGCCCCTTCCGGGACATCCGGCTGGACCTCGTGTTCGTGGTGCACAGCTCCCGCGCCGCGCTGCTCGAGGTGACGCTCACCAACGACGGCGGACAGGCTGCCGCCGTAACCGTCTATCCCCTCTTCCACCGCCTGGCGGGCGGCCTGGAGGCGCCGGCGCTGCTGCCGGGCTGGGACGGTCTGGCCTTCCGCCACCGGGAACCCCGCGACGCATGGATGATCGAGCACGAGATCCCCGTCGTGGAAGACCAGCAGGACATGCTGCTCCTGGACGCCATGGCCGACGGCTGGGGCGGCTACGACGCGCTGGAGGCGCCGCCGGCGGGCGCGGCCGCCTGGCGCGCCGACGCCGCCCAGCCGGAGCTCGGCCGGCGACTGCCGGAGGCGGGCGCGCCCGTGCTGGCGCTGCAGAAGAACCTGGCGATCGCGCCGGGCCAGGCGGCGCGACTGCGGGTGGTCCGCGCGGCGGGGCCGGCGGGCGATCCGCCGGCGGAGACCGAGGCGGCGGCCCGGGCGGCGCTGGGGCTGGACCTGGCCGCGGCGGAGGCCGAATCGGCCGCCGCCTACGCGCGGATTCCGGAGCCGAAGGGCCTGTCGGCGGACGAGGCGGCCGTGTACTGGCAGGCGTTCAGCCTGTTCCGCCAGTGCCTGATGTCCCCCGAAGGTAAGTGCCGTACGAACTACTACGTCTTCTCCCGCGAGCCGCGCTGGGGCTGGGGCTACGGTGGACAGGTCTTTCACGAGAGCCTGGTCATGCTCGCCGGAGCGCTCATGGACCCGGCCGCCGCGCTGGACTCGCAGCGCGTCTTCATCGACCGGCAGGGGCTCGACGGCTACATCAACTACCGCACCGGTCCGTACCTGGACGAGACCATCCCCACCGGCGGACGCCCCACCTCGGCGGCGCCCTGGTTCAACTGGACGAACCGGGAACTGTACCGGCAGACCGGCGACCGGCAGTTTCTGGCGGAGGCGTACGCCGCCGGCGTCAAGTTTTACCGGTTCTGGCCGGCGCAGCGCGACACCGACGGCGACGGCCTCTGCGAGTGGGGCGGTTACGGCGAGCTGGAATCGGTGCGCGACGCGCGCGTGGCGGTGTGGGACCGGGTGGGCAAACCCGACCGACTGGAGGCCGCCGACCTGAACATCCTGCTGGTGGCCGAGGCGGACGCCCTGGCCGACATGGCGGCGGAACTGGGCCTGGCCGGCGAAGCCGAGAGCTGGCGGGCCGAGGCGAAGGCGCGGACCGAGCGGATCAACCAGACCTTCTGGGATGCGGCGACTGGCTTCTACTACCACGTGGACAAGGCCGACCACGACTTCACCCTGAACGCGCCCGACGACCTGAAGGTGAAGGAGATCATCGGCTTCCTGGCGCTCTGGGCCGGCGTGGCCACGCCCGAACAGGCGGCGCGGCTGCGGGAACACGTGAACAACCCGGCGACGTTCCGGCGGGAGTTCGGCGTGCCCAGCCTCGCCGCCGACGATCCCGACTACAACCCCATGGGCTACTGGAACGGCCCCGTCTGGGTGCCGTGGCAGTACCTGGTGTTCCACGGCCTGGTGCGCTACCACTTCCACCGCGAGGCGAGGGAGCTGGCCGACCGGGTCGCGGCCGCCGTGGCGTGGCAGCTCAGGGCGAACCACAGCTTCTGGGAGTTCTACTCCGCCGACGACCGCCAGGCCGGCTGGAACCGGCAGTACATCTGGACGGCCCTGGCCGCCCGGCTGCTCCTCGAGCGGCAGGAATTGCGGTGAATGGGGGAACGGGTGAATGGGTGAGTAGGTGAATGGGTGAATAGGTATCCGTGCTCGTAATTCGTAATCGTCATCGTAATCGTGATCGTAATCGTAATCGTGCCTCGACTCGGGTTGCCCACCACAAAGTCACAAAGGACACGAAGAAGTCATTTTTCATTGATCCACAATCATCCATCAACTATCAACTGATTCTGAATCTGGAACCTTCGAACTTGTGAACCTGCGAACCTTCAAACAGTTCAATCACGATTACGAGTACGATTACGAATTACGATTACGGGCACGATATCCGATGTCCGACGTCAGCGGGTTGGGAACGAGGCTCGAGATACGGGCCTCGTTCCCATCCTGACAGTTTCGCGCCCGTATCGGTCCCCCGCGACGATTTCCTCGTGCCCTTCCAATGCTCGGATCCGAGAGACCTCATCGGCCTCTCTTGTTATTTGTCGGCTCGCGTGTTTGATGCTATATTGTCAATCACGTAATTCCCCACCCCGGACGCTTTTCGCTGCGACATCACCACGACCGGGTCGGACGTCGGGAGGGTGTTCCGGTTTGATACCGCACGGGCTTTTCGTGCGAGCGACCCGTGAATTCACGACGACAAAATGAATTTAGAAGGAAGGCAGAATATGAGAACAACACGCTCCCAGACGTTCCTCACCGCTGCGCTGGCCGCCGCGCTGGCGTTCACCACAATCGCCATCCAGGCGCAGACCCCGCCGAAGATGAAGATGACGACGGACATTCCGCCGCAGATCACCACGCCGGATTCCGTCGAGACCCGCCTGGGCACGCTCAGGTTCTTCGACGGCTTTCCGGACGATGCCACCGTGGAGAAGGTCTACGACAACCTCGACTTCTCGCGCGGCGTGCAGGCCTTCCTCAACGCCATGCCCGGCGCGTCGGTCTATGCCGTGCGCGAAGGTCTGCGCAGCCAGGGCGCCGACAACCAGACCGTGCTCATCATGGAGACGCTGATGGACTCGAAGTCGCTGTTCCTGACGCCGAACTCCGAGACCGTCTACAGCATGATGTGGCTGGACTTGAAGGACGGCCCACTGGTCATCGAAACTCCGCCGAACATCCTCGGGATCATCGATGACCACTGGTTCAACTACGTCGGCGACGTGGGCAACGCCGGACCGGACAAGGGCAAGGGCGGGAAATTCCTGCTGTTGCCGCCCGGCTACCTGGGCGATGTGCCCGAAGGTTACTTCGTCTTCCGCTCCGCCACGTTCGGCAATCTCTTCTTCTGGCGCGGCTTCCTGGTGAACGGCGACTCCCGGCCGGCCGTCGAGAGCACCAAGAAATTCGCCAAGGTCTATCCGCTGGCGAAGGCGGACAATCCGCCGCCGATGACATTCATCAACGTCTCCGGGAAGGCGTTCAACACGATTCATGCGAACGACTTCATGTTCTTCGAGGAGGTCAACCATATCGTGCAGGAGGAACCCAGCGAAGCGCTCAATCCGGAAACGCTCGGCCTGCTGGCCGCCATCGGCATCGAGAAGGGAAAGCCCTTCGCCCCGGATGCGCGCATGAAGCGGATTCTCACCGAGGCCGCGACCGTGGGCAACGCCACCGCGCGGGCCATCGTCTTCAGGAGCCGCCTCAAGGACGCGCAGCTCTACCCGAACAGCGCGTGGAGCACGCCGTTCATCGGCGGCAGCCACGAATTTCTCTCGCAGCCGGGCGTGCGCAACCTCGATGCGCGCACCTTCTTCTTTTACTATGCGACCGGCATCACCCCGGCGATGGCCGCGAAGATGGTGGGCGTCGGTTCGCAATATGCCGTCGCCTTCGTGGATTCCGAAGGCGCGGGGCTCGACGGCGGCAAGACCTACAAGGTGCATCTGCCGCCCAACATCCCGGCGAAGAACTTCTGGTCGTTCGTCATCTATGACAACCAGACGCGCTCCATGCTGCAAACCGACGCGCAGTTCCCGAGCATCGGCAGCCAGTCCAAGGGAATCGTCATCAATCCCGACACCTCGGTGGACGTTTACTTCGGCCCGACCGCGCCGACTGGGCACGAGGCGAACTGGGTGCAGACCGTTCCCGGCAAGGGCTGGAACGTCATCCTGCGACTCTACGGCCCCATGCAGCCGTGGTTCGACAAAACCTGGAAACCCGGCGAGATCGAATGGGTGAAATGAACCCGCCATTCAATCAACGAAAGGACAAAGATATGAAAATAAAACGCACCCAGATGTTACTCGCCGCCGCCCTCTTGGGCGCGCTGGCATTCACGTACGTCGGCGCGGCAGACGTCACACCTGCGGAAGCCCGGGCCATCGCCAGGGAAGCCTACATCTACGGCTTCCCGGTGGTGGACAACTATCGCATCCAGTACGCCTACTTCGTGAACCAACAGAGCCCGGAATACAAGGCGCCCTGGAACGAGATCCGTAACATCCCGCGCGTCTTCACGCCCGAAGACAAAGCGATCCAGACGCCGAATTCCGACACGCCCTATTCTTTTACGGGACTGGACCTGCGCGCCGAGCCCATGGTGCTGACCATCCCGCCGATCGAAGAGGACCGGTATTTCTCGGTGCAGTTGATCGACCTCTACACGCACAACTTTGCCTATCTCGGCAGCCGCACCACCGGCAACGGCGGCGGAAACTTTCTGATCGCCGGTCCGGGCTGGAAAGGCTCCGAACCCAAGGGCATCGCGAAGGTGATCCGGTCGGAAACCGAACTGGTCTTCGCCCCCTATCGCACGCAGCTTTTCAACCCAGGCGACCTCGATAACGTCAAGAAGGTCCAAGCCGGCTACAAAGTCCAGCCGCTCTCCGCCTTTCTCGGGAAAGCCGCGCCCGCAGCCGCGCCGAAAATCGAATTCCTGACTCCGCTCACCTCCGACCGGCAGAAGAGTTCTCTGGAATTCTTCCAAATTCTCAACTTCGCGCTGCAGTTCTGTCCGCCAAATCCGTCTGAAGAGGGGTTGCTGGCGAGGTTTGCCAAAATCGGTGTGGGCGCCGGGAAGAAATTCGACTTCGCCAGCCTGACGCCCGAAATGAGAGAGGCCATCGCCGGCGGCGTGGTGGACGCGTGGACGGAATTTGAGGCCTTCATGAAAAACGAGGTGAACACCGGCAAGGTGACCAGCGGCGACGTGTTTGGCACCCGGGAATACTTGAAGAACAACTACCTGTACCGCATGACCGGTGCGGTGCTGGGCATCTATGGCAACTCGAAGGAGGAAGCCATGTACCCCATGTATCGGGTTGACGCGGCGGGGAAAGCCCTGGACGCGGCGCAGCACCGATACACCCTGCACTTCCCGCCGGGCCAGCTTCCACCGGTCAACGCATTCTGGTCGCTGACGATGTATGAACTGCCGTCGAGCCTGTTGGTGGCCAACCCCCTCAACCGCTACCTGATCAACTCACCCATGCTTCTCAATCTCAGGAAGGACGCGGACGGCGGCCTGACACTGTACATCCAGAACGAGTCGCCCGGGCCGGACAAGGAAAGCAACTGGCTCCCCGCGCCGAAAGGGCCGTTCTGGTGCGCCCTGCGCCTCTACTGGCCCAAAGCCGAAGCACTGGACGGCAAGTGGACCGCACCACCGGTCGTAAAGGCGGAGTAGCCTATCAGTCGGAGATAGGACAATAACGGAAGTGAGGATCAAGGAGGATCCGCCGGCACGAGCGCAGCCTGAGGCCGCGTCCGCCGGACGCGGCCCGCTCCCTCGGCACGATGACGCAATTTTCCTAAGGCTTCGCGTCGAGGCAAGGACATATCGAAATCCCACCGATTCCTGCCAAGTTTCACGGCGCCCGTCCGGCGGACGGGCGCTACTTCGCGGCGTGCAGTAGGCCGCGTCCGCCGGACGCGGCCCGCTGAATCGCCACATCTTCCGGCTCGCAAGTACCTCGCGCTACTGCCGTGCGCGAGGTACTGCGATCGTGCCGTGGCTGAACTCGCGGCCGGAGGCCGCGAAATCCAATTATCCGATGTCCGATGTCCGCATGGCGGGAACGAGCCCCGAACCCCGAGCCCCGATGAATTGACTGGCCTGCGTGCGTGGTGTAATGTAATGCCAGCATTCATGAGGAGCCCGTCATGACCGAACCGACCCGACTCCTGGCCGTGGACTGCGGCAACACCCAGATCAAGTTCGGCGTGTTCCACGGCGACGCGCTGGCCGTCAACTTCCGCATCGCCACCGACGCCCACAAGACCTCGGACGAGTACGCCGTGCTCATCCGGGCGCTGCTGGCCGGCGAGGGGATCGACAACCGGTCGTTCGACGGCGCGGCCCTGTCGTCGGTGGTCCCGCCGGTGCTGCCGCTCCTGGAGCGGGCGGTGGCGAAGGTCACCGGCCGGCCGTGCCTGGTGATCCGGCATGGGCTGGACGCCGGCGTCACGGTGCGGACGGCCCACCCGGCGGAGCTCGGCTCCGACCTGCTCTGCCTGGCGGCGGGCGCCGCCGTCCGCTACCCGCTGCCGGCGGTCATCGTGTCGTTCGGCACGGCCACGGCGTTCGTCGCCGTGTCGGCGGCGCGCGAGATCGTGGGCGTGGCCATCGCGCCGGGCATCCTGTCGGCGGCGCAGTCGCTGTCGGCCAACGCGGCCAAGCTGCCTCAGATCGACCTGGCCCAGCCCGAGTCGGCGCTGGGCCGCGACACCATCGGCGCCATGCGCGCCGGCATGGTCTACGGCTTCGCCGGCCTGGTGGACCGCATCTGCGGGGAAATGGGCCGCGCCATGGGCGCCGTCCCCGCCGTGGTCGCCACCGGCGGGCTGCTCAACATCATCGCCCAGGTGGCCACCACGGTCACCCGCTACGACGCCTTCCTGTCCCTGCACGGCCTGCGGGTCATCTGGGAGCGGAACCGGAGCGGCGCCGCGGCCTCCCCGACCGCGGCGGATCCGCCGCTGGAGTAGCGCCGCGCCGTCACCGGCCGGCCGCAAGGTCGTCGCCGATCAGCCGGGCGACCTTTTCGCCGGAGTGGAACATCCCCCCGAAGATGGGTCCCATGCGAAAGCCGCCCGAGGTGTTGTTGGCGGCCATCCCGGAGACATAGAGGCCGGGGTAGAGCCGCTTCGTCTGCTCCACGGTCATGCGCTCCCCCTGGTCCACCCAGGCGGGTTTTTCACCGACGATCCCGCCCGTCTCGGTCTCGAGGCGAATCCCCGCCTTGCGGGCCGCCATGGCCGCCACCTCGCTCGGATGGCCGGTGCTGTCCAGCACGGCGCGGGCGGCCACCAGGAGCGGATCCACGTGCATGCCCAGCCGGCGGACCGGCGCGAAGTTGACGACCAGGCCGGCGATGCGGCCCTCTTTGAACACCACGTCCTCGGCTTCGACGGCGTTGAAGATCTTCACCCCGGCCCTCGCGGCCCCGAAGATCAGACCGCTGGCGACCTCCACCGCGTCGGCGGTGTGCAGGCCGTCGCCGGCCGGCTGGTGGCCGATGCCGAACCGGTCGAGGACGGCCAGGGCGTCCGACGGCACGACGATCTCGTTGAACAGCATGCCGCCGCCCCAGACGCCGCCGCCGGGCTTGAGGGTGCGTTCGAACATCGCCACCTTCCGGCCGGCTTCGGCCAGCAGCGCGGCGGCCACCAGGCCCGACGGGCCGGCGCCCACCACGGCCACGTCCACGACGAGATGGTCGTCCAGCTTCTGGAAAAATCTTCGGACGATGGCGCGGGATACCTGTGTTTCCATGTTGATTCTCCTCTAAGAGCGTCGCGGCGCCCGTCCGGGCGCCGCGCAGGAGGAAGCCGCTTTCGCTGGCTACGGTTTTCCTAGCGCCGGCATGACCCGGATCAGGTTCGATGGGTGTGCTCTCAGCCCCGGCCGCAGCCGGGGCACCCCAAACCGTGCCCCGCCATTCTGCCCCTTCGCTGCCATCCGTGTCAATCCCGCTCGTTTCTCGTGCTCGTAATCGTCATCGTAATCGTAATCGTGATCGTAATCGTGATCGTGCTCGTAATCGAACTGTTCGCACGTTCGCAGGTTCCAGGTCCAGAATCCGTTGATAGTTGATGGCTAATTGTGGATCAATGAAAAATAGATCCTTCGTGACCTTCGTGACTCTGTGGTGAGTATTCCGAGCCGAGCCCCGATCACGATTACGATCACGATTACGAATTACGAGCACGATTACGAATTACGGGCCAAGTGACAGCAATAGCGGAACGCCTGGGTGCCAGCAATAGCGGAACGGTATAATGGCGCACCCCACCGTTATAAGGATGGCATCATGGCAAAAAAAACGGCCGGGAACAACAGCGCCGCCAGATGGTCGCGGCCATTCGTCAGGGGCGTTCGTATCGCTGGGTGGCGCAGCGATATGGCGTCGGATTGGCGACTGTCGTCCGCTGGGTGAAGCGAGCCGCGGGGGCGCGGCTGAGTCGGGTGGATCTGAGCAATCAGCCGCGCGGCTGTCGGTGCGCGTCCAATCGAACTGACGCGGCCCTGGAAGAACAGATCTTGGCCATGCGCAGTTATTTGCAACGGGTCAGTGACTTGGGCGAGTGGGGGGCGGCCGCGATCCACCGGGAGCTGGTGGCGCAGAGGGTGGCGCCGGTGCCGTCAGTGCGCACCATCGGCCGGATCGTGGCCCGGCGGGGGGCGGTGGAACGGCGTTACCGACTGCGGCGACCGGCACCGCGACCGGGCTGGTATCTGCCGCCGGTGGCCAGCGGCCGGCTGGAACTGGACAGCTTCGACATCGTCGAAGGACTGGCCATTCGGCAGGGTCCGATCTTCGAGCTGTTCAACGGCATCTCGCTCCACGGCGCCTTGGCGGACACACATGTCCAACTCTGGGGGTTCAGCGCCCGGACGGTCCTGACGGCCTGCCTGGTCCATTGGCAGCGGCACGGCCTGCCCGCCTATGCCCAGTTTGACAACGACAGTCGGTTCCTGGGACCCCACAGCCGGACGGACGTCATCAGCCGGGTAATGCGGCTGTGTCTGGCGCTGGATATCACCCCGGTCTTTGCCCCGCCCCGCGAAACGGGATTCCAAGCCGCCATTGAGCACTACAACGGCTTGTGGCAGGCCAAGGTGTGGCGCCGCTTTGTCTTTGCCTCGTTGGCGGAGGTCCAAGCGCAGACGGAACGGTTTCTGGCTGCTCGATCCCTGCAGCTGGCTCGCCGCATTGCGGAGGCGCCGCCTCGGCCGCGCATTCCACCCGACTGGTGCTTGGACTTACAACAACCCCCGCACGGGCAGATCATCTTTCTGCGGCGCAGCAACGACGGCGGCCAGGTGACGGTGCTGGGCCGGTCGTTCACCGCCGATCGCCACTGGGTGAATCGACTGGTCCGCTGTACCGTTGATTTGGCGCATCAGGTGATTCACTTCCATGGTCTTTCCCGTCGGGATCCAACCGCGCAACCGTTGATTGGACAAGCTTCTTACGCGATCGTCTGGAAATGCTTTCATGAATAAGCCCGACTGGCAAGGATTTTCATGGGGTCGTGACCAGGGTCGGTCGTTTTGAGCGTTCCGCTATTGCTGTCACTTGGCCAATTACGAGCACGAATACCATTCACCGACTCACCGTTTCACCCATTCACCCATTCACCCATTCACCCATTCACCGATTCACCCATTCACCGATTCACCGATTGACCGATTCACCGGCATAACTGGCAACATCAATCGGTTGGCACTGCGGAGGTACCGCGAGCGGGAGCGAGCGGCGGAAAGGGGCCCTCGCGGTATCTCACCCCGGGCGCCGCACCACTCCGTCGGCGGCCGTCGACAGGCGCGGCGGGGCGCGGTTCGCCGGGAGCATCTGCCGCGGGCGATGGAATGGTGTCGCGGGCTCCGCGGGTTTGGCGGGGAGGGCTTTCGCGCCGCTCCCTCCCGGTCGCGGTACCTCCCGCTTGCCCGCCGGGCGATCGTGCCCGTAGTTGTGATCGTGCTCGTACTCGTAATTCGGACTCGTAATCGTGCTCGTAATCGTCATCGTAATCGTAATCGAGGCTCGCGGCTCGAGACTCGAGGCGCGTTCCTGCCATGCGAACATCGGAAATCGGATATCGGACATCGGATATCGGATCTGGGACCTCGGTTCTGGGTCCTTGCTCCCAATTTCCAGCGCCCGGCTCCCAGATCCAAGATTCAGTCCCCCGGTCTCATCAACAGCAAGAACGGGCGCACCTCCAAATAGCTGATGGAATATAAGCAATCACCGATAACCAATAATCCGAAATGACCGATGACAGATGACCAATGAAAAATGATCAATGAATTCTGCGTGTCCGTTGTGACTTCGTGGTGAGCATTCTGAGCCGAGGCACGATTACGATAACGAGTACGAATTTCGAGCACGGGTACCCATTCACCGCTTCACCCATTCACTCATTCACCAATTTTCCTCACTGTTCACTGTTTACTGTTCACCGATCACCTGCGCAGGCGGGACGCCTGCGCCACGGGCAGGCAAGATGCCTGCACCACCGACTCACCGATTCATCGAAGCCCAGAATCCTGTTGCCTTCGCCCGCCGGATGCGTTGAAATATCTCAGACTGTCCACAGCCCGAACGACACCCGGCAGGGGGCGCCATGATGCCTCGAGGGATCCGGATCCTGGCGGTGCTGGCCGCGCTGGCCGCGTCAGCCGGCGGTCCGGCGATTGCCGCCGCCGCGGAGGCGCCGGCCGCCGCACCCGCAACCATCGCCGCCTTCGCCCTGGACGACGGAGCACCCCGGCTGAGTCGCCTGGCGCAACCCCACCAGTATTTCGACCGGATCGGCCGCCGGGCGGCGCTCATGGGCTTCGAGGACGGCACCTTCGAAGCGTGGGTCTGGCCGTGGAAGGTGCTGCGCCAGTTCCAGCTCCAGTTTCTGCTCGGCTCCTCCACCCAGCCCATCGCCGCCCGCGATATCGTGCGCCGGATCACCGTCACCCCCGCCGCCACTGAGATCACCTACGCCTACGAGTCGTTCACCGTGCGGGCGGTGTACCTGGTACCCGAGAACGAACCCGGGGCGCTGGTGCTCCTGGAGGCGCGGACCACCGCGCCGCTCACGATCGTCGCCGGCTTCCTGCCGGTGCTCCAGCCCATGTGGCCCGCCGGCATCGGCGGCCAGTACAGCCATTGGGACGAGGACGCCAAGGCGTTCGTCATCTCCGAGGGACAGCGCCGCGTGCGGTTCCTGTGCGGCTCGCCGGCGGCCGGCGAGATGTCGGCCCCGCCGGCGCACATGTTTGCCGACAGCCCGCTCCAGTTCCGCCTCGACGTCCGCCCCGGGGATCCGCCGGGCCGCTTCATCCCCATTGTCATCGCCGGCGGCGATGGGCTGAAGCCTGAAGAAGCGCTCGCCCTCTACCGGCGCCTCGCCGCGGACGGCGCCGCGCTCCACGCGGCCAACGTGGCGGCGGCGCGGCGACTGATGGATCAAACAATCGCCGTCGAGACGCCCGATCCGCAGCTCAACGCGGCGCTGGACTGGGGCCGGCTGGCCCTGCACAACCTGCTGGTGGACAACCCGGCGCTGGGGCGCGGGCTGGTCGCCGGGTATGGCCTCTCGGGCGGCAGCGCCCGGCCCGGCTTCGCCTGGTTCTTCGGCGGCGACACGTGCGCCAACAGTCTGGCGCTGGACAGCCTGGGCGATTTCGCCGCGGTCCGGGACGGCCTGCGCCTCCTCCAGCGCTGGCAGCGGAGCGAGGACCATCCCATCCGGCGGGCGTCCCCCGACTCGCCCCCCGCCGACGTCGGCAAGATGCCCCACGAGCTCACCCAGAGCGCGGCGCTGGTGGATTGGTGGCACGCCTACCGCTACGGCTACAACCACGCCGACAGCACCCCCTGGTACCTCGTGGCCATGGGCGATTACCTGCGTACCAGCGGCGATGCCGCGTTCGTCCGTGAAAGCTGGCCGTCGATCGCGGCCGCGTGGCGCTGGTGCCGCGGCCGCGATAGCGACGGCGACGGCCTCATGGACATCACCGGCGCCGGCCTGGGCGCCCTCGAGTTCGGCCGGTACACCGGGATCCACACCGACTGCTACACCGCCGCCCTCTATCTCCAGGCGGCGCACGCCCTGGCGGACCTGGCTGCGGCGGCCGGCGACGCGGCCGTGAAAGCCGAGGCCGAGGCGGCGTTGGCCCGGGGGACCGCGGCTCTGGAGGAGCGGTTCTGGCTGGAGGAGGAGTCGATCTACGCCTATGGCATCGCCGCGGGCGGCGAGCAGGTCCGTGACCTCACCCCCTGGCCGGCGGCGGCGCTGGCGTTCGGGCTGGCCGATCCGAACCGGTCGGCGCGAATGCTGCGGCGCCTCAATGGGGCGGAGATGGCCACCGACTGGGGCTTCCGGACGCTGTCGGCGCGCTCGCCGCTGTACCAGCCGCTGTCCTACAACTACGGGGCGGTAATGCCCTTCGTGTCGCTGCTCGTCAACACGGCCCAGTTCCGCCACGGCTTCGCCCTGCCCGGCTGGGCGGCCCTGCGCGCCATGGCCGCCCACGCCTTCGACCACGGCGCCGGCGTGGTGCCCGAGGTGTTCTCCGGCGCCGCGAACACGAAGGTGGGCGAGGCCTATCACGACCAGGGCTTCTCGACGGCCGCTTACGTGGCGCCGCTGCTGCGGGGACTGCTGGGCCTGGCGCCGGACGCGCCGGCTGAGCGCCTGACGTTCGCCCCGGCGCTCCCCGCCGACTGGGACTTCGTTCACGTGAACCGCGTGCCGCTCGGCGGGCGGCGGGTGAACCTCTCCCTGCGCCGGACCGCGGCGGGGCTGGTGCTGGATGCGGACGTGTCCGGCGGGGAACCGGTGGAATTGGTCTTCCGCCCGCTCCTGCCGCCGGGCACGCGGGTGACGGGGCTCGCGGTGGACGGCGCCGCCGCGACTCCCGCCGTGACCGTCACGCCCCGGGGTGTCGCCGCCGCCTGCACGGTGCGGCTGGCCGGGGCGGCGTGCGTCGAGCTCGTACTGGACGAGCCGCCCGCCGTGTTCCTACCATCGGCCGAGACGGCGGTGGGGGATCCCGACCGGGGCCCCCGCGTCATCGACCAGTCTTGGACGGGCGCCGGCCTCCGCCTGGAGTTGGAAGGGCAGCCCGGCCGCGCGTACGCCCTCGGCGTCACCCGGCCGGAGCGCGTCCGCGACGTCGTCGGCGCCGAGCTGCGGGACGGACGGCTCTGCTTCATCATCCCCGGCGCGCCGGATGAGACCTTCGTGCCCCACGTGATCACGTTCGCGGTCGTCCCGCGAAAGGAGACACCATGACCCGACGCACCCTCTGGCTGATCATTCTGCCCCTGCTGGCGCTGGCGGCCGGCAGCGCGCCAGCGGCCGAGCAGCCGCCGGCCGTCTGGCGGGGCGTGCAGCCCCCGACCCTCACCCCAGCGGAAGTGCAGGCGGAGATCGCCGTGAAGATGGAACGGCTCCACGCGCTGATGGCGGCGCAGGGGCTCGACGGCGTCCTGCTCACCCAGGTCCGCAACGTCTGGTGGATCACCGCCGGCACCGTCAACAACCAGATCGTCCTCAACAAGGACGTGGGTGCGGCCTCGCTCCTCCTCCTGAAGGACGGCCGCCGCTTGCTGCTATGCAACGGTTCCGAGGCGGGCCGAATGATGGACGAGGGGCTGGCCCGGCTCGGCTACCAGCTCCTCGAGTACAACTGGTACGAAGCCAACCCGCTCAAGGACGTCCGCGCCGACCGCTTGCGCGAGGCCGCCGGGGCGGGGCGCATCGGCGCTGACGCCGACTTCCCCGGCACGGTGAACGTGGCCGCCGCGCTGCGGCCGCTGCGCTTCAGCCTCACCGACACGGAGCTGCGGCGCTATCGCTGGCTGGGGCGCGAGACCGCGGCGGCGGTCCAGGATGTCTGCCGCCGCCTGCAGCCCGGCATGGACGAGTTCGAGATCGAGGCGCTTGCCGCCGCGGCTCTCCGCGCTCGCGGCATCATGCCCACGGTGCTGCTGACCGCCGTGGACGAGCGCATCGCTAAATACCGCCACGCCCTGCCCGGCGGCGCCAGGCTCAAGCGCTACGCCATGGTCAACGTGGTGGCGGAGAAGTGGGGCATGCCGGTGGCCGCGACGCGCTTCGTCCACTTCGGCCGGCTCCCGGAGGATCTGGCGAAGCGGCTCCGCCAGACGGCCATCGTCAACGCCCGCTTCGAGGCGGCCACGGTGCCGGGCGCCAGGTGCGCCGACATCTTCGCCGCCTGCCGCGAGTGGTACCGCGCCGCCGGCTACCCCGACGAGTGGCGCAAGCACCACCAGGGCGGCGCCACCGGCTACGACGACCGGGAGTACGTGATCTATCCGGGCATCGCCGAAACCGTGCAGCCGGCGCAGGCGTTCGCCTGGAATCCCACCATCACCGGCGCCAAGGTGGAGGACACCATCGTGGCCCTCCCCGGCGGCGCCGAGGTGGTCACCCGGGCCGAGCCGTGGCCGGTGATCACCGTGCGCCTCGGCGGCCGCGACTGGCCCCAGCCGGCCATCCTGCTCCGCGACCTCCAGACCGGCCAGGAGCTGCCGCAGCTCGAGCCGGTCGTCGACGCGCCGGAGCACTGAGCCCGTGACTCCGCCCACCCGTTCGGAAAGGAGACCCGCATGCAGCAAGCCATCGGCCTGACCGTCTTCGACTGGCTCGTCATCGCCATCTACTTTGCGTTCGTCATCGGGCTCGGCATCTACCTCAAGCGCTACACCCGGAGCGAGGAGGACTTCTTCCTGGCGGGGCGACGCAATTCCTCATGGGTCGCGGGGCTGGCGTTCCTGTCGGCCAACCTGGGCGCGCTGGAGCTGCTGGGGATGACGGGCAACACATTCAAGTACGGGATGTACGTGGCCCACTTCTACTGGATCGGCGCCATCCCGGCCATGGTCTTCCTCGGCATCTACATGATGCCGTTCTACTACAGCAGCCGGATCAAGTCGATCCCCGGCTACCTCAAGCTCCGCTTCGACGAGAAGACGCGGGTGCTCAACGGCATCGCCTTCGGCGTGATGACGATCCTGGTGTCGGGGATCAACCTGTACGCCATGGCGCTGGTGCTCCACACCTTCCTCGGCTGGAACTGGGACGCCAGCATGTGGGCCTCGGCGGTGACCGTGGCGGCGTACGTCACCCTGAGCGGCCTGATGTCGGCCATCTTCACCGAGATCATCCAGTTCTTCCTCATCTGGTTCGGGCTGTTCCTCGTGTCGATCCTGGGCATCGTGGAGATCGGCGGCGTGGACGAGGTGCTGCGCCGCGTGCCGCCGGCGTTCGCCGCGCTCTGGTCCACCTCGGCCGACCCGGCCGCCAACGGCATGATGATCACCTGGGCCGGCATCGTGCTGGGCCTGGGCTTCGTGCTGTCGTTCGGCTACTGGACCACCGACTTCCTGGTGGTGCAGCGGGCGTTTTCGGCCCGCGACCTCCGGGCGGCCCGGATGACGCCCATCCTGGCCTCGTTCTTCAAGATGGCGCTGCCGTTCCTGGTCATCATCACCGGGCTGGTCGCCATCGTGCTGTCGCGCGACGCGGGGAGCGGCTTCCAACTGCTGGTGGACAAAGGCCAGGTCAACTACGACTCGGCCCTGCCGCTGCTGATCGCCCGCTACTACCCGGCCGGGCTCATGGGCCTCGGCGTGACCGCCCTGCTGGCCGGCTTCATGGCGGGGCAAGCGGGGAACATCAGCGCCTTCAACACGGTGTGGACATACGACATTTACCACTCCGTCCTCAACCGCGGCGCCTCGCCCCGGCACCTGCTCTGGATGGGGCGGGTGAGCACGGTGGCGGGGATTCTGCTCAGCATCGTCACCGCGTACTGGGCCAAAAGCTTCCCCAGCATCATGGACTACATGCAGGCGATCTTCTCCTGGGTGAACGCGCCGCTTTTCGCCACGATGCTGCTGGGGATGTTCGTCTGGTGGATCACGCCGAACGGGGCCTTCTGGGGCCTGGTGACGGGGATGAGCTCCTCGGTGCTCCTGTACCTGGGGGTGAAGTTCCAGTGGTTCGATGCCGCGCGCATCACCTTGTCGCACCCCTACAGCGACATGGCCGCCAACTTCTGGCGGGCGTGGTGGGCCTGGCTCATCTGCTTCGGCGTGACCATCGCCGTGAGCCTGTTCACGGCGCGCAAGCCGCGCGAGGAACTGGCGGGCTTGGTCAAGGGGCTGAGCGCCGGAGCGGCCGAAGCTCCCGTGCCCTGGCAGAGGCGGCCGGAGTTCTGGGGCGTGGTGGCCCTGGTGCTGCTGGTGGCCCTGAACGTGTACTTCTGGTGAGGAGGCGACCCATGCGATCCATCTGGTTCTTTGTCGGACTGATGCTGCTGGTCATGGGCGCCATCGTCACCGCCGCGGGCGCCTGGCAGCTCGCCCGGCCGCCGGCGGCGCCGAAGGTGCTGGCCCAGTACCATCCGTCCCTCTGGTGGGGGCTGGTCATGATGGTGTTCGGCGGGGTGTTCCTGTGGGCGGGACGGCGCCGGACGGACGCGTGAGGCGCGAGCCGCCTCCGGTCGCGGGGTGAGTCCGTCGCCGTGTGGGGCGGATCATTGATTCCAGATACAAAGGAAGATATCCGATGAAAGGACTACGGCTATTCCTGTTGATGGTGCTGATGAACGCGCTGGCGGCGGTGTCGGCGGCGGAACCGGCCGCCGCGCAGCAGCTCCAGGAGCTGCAGGGGACGCTGGCCGCCCTGCAGGCCCGGCTGGACGCCCTGGTGAAGCAGGGCGACGCGGCGCGGCAGAGCGAGATCGACGCGTTGCGCCGCCTGCTGGCCGACGCCGGGCGGCGGATTGACGCCCTGGAATCGGCCGCTCCGGCGCCGGAAGCCTCAACGCTTGCCGCCGTGCCGGCCGCCGCCGTGGCGGAGGGCGGGGGCGCCGGCCCCGTCGTCATGGCGGATGACCGGCCTGCCGGCCCGAGTCCGACAAAACCCTCCCTGGACTGGTACGGCAGCCTCCGGGTGCGCGCCGGCATCGCCTCCAACGGGCAGACGGAAATCGCCGACCGGTTCTCCCGGCTGGGCCTCAACGGCCGCGTGCCGCTGGCCGACGGGTACGCGTTCTTCGGCCAGCTCGAGCTCGGCGTGAACGTGGTGAATCAGAATCCCGAGATCGTGGTCAGCGGCGACTCCGGCATGGCCTATGGCGAAGGTTCTGAGGCGGTAAAATCCCGTATCGGCCGCGTGGGAGTGGAGACGCCCTTCGGCACGTTCTCCTGGGGCAAGCAATACTCGCCGTACTACGACGTGGCCGGCCTCACCGACATGTTCTTCACGTTCGGCAGCGAGGCCTCGGGCGCGTTCGGCACCGATGACGGCGGCATTTCCGGCACGGGCCGCTCGGAGCAGGCGTTCCAGTACCGCCACCGCTTTGGGCCCGTGCATGTGGGCGTCCAGGTTCAGAACCGGACATGGACCGACGAAAACGCGAGCTTCGCCGACACCTACGGCTTCATGGCCGGGCTCGACGTCACCTCCTCGCTCACCGTGGCCGCAGCGTTCAACCAGGTGCGGGACGGTGTGGACAAGCCGAAGCTGAACCAGCCCAAGCGGGGCGACCAGGCGTTCATCGTGGGCGGCCGGTGGTCGCACGGCCCGTTCCAGGTGGCCGCCGACTACGCCGCCAGCCTGAACCATGAGGTGGACGACCAGGACGTGTACTTCAACGGACGGGGCGTGGAGCTGTACTCGCAGTACGACGTGGGGCCGAAGTGGTCGTTCGGCGGCGGCTTCAACTACCTGTGGTCGGCGGGCGGACACCCGGGCGAATACCGCCGGCTCAACGGTCTGGGCAGCGTCACGTTCCACTTCAACCAGACTCTGGATGTCAACGCCGAGATCAAGATCGAGGGGAGCCGGGCCACCGACGGCTCTGCGCTGCGCCACTCCATTCTGGCTTGGGGCGTGAATTACAATTTTTAGCCTGGCATCGGCCTGAATGCTAAGCTTCGCCCTGTTGGCGTCCGGCTGCAGCGAGAAAACACCGCGATTGCCGGATCCGCCGACGATGGTGGAGAATATCGTGCACCAGGACGTGCCTCGGTACACATTTGGCCCGCTGAAGCGCCATCAGCCAGCAGGAGCTGGATAGCACCCGCCTCGATCAAGATTTCACCACCGTCGCCACGTCGGTGGAAGGCAGGGCGACGGACCCGGTCGTCAGTATTCCTCGAAGTACTTCTGGATCTGCTTGATGTCGGTCGTCTTCGTGAGCGCGAACCGGAGCAGCACCCGCGCCTTCTGCGGATTCAGGTCCATCGCCGCGACGAATCCCAGCGCGTCGTCGTTCAGTTCGATGTTCCGGCGCACGATGCCGCTGCCCACGCGGGAGCTGCGCACCACCACCACGCCCTTCTTGGCCGCCGCGGCGAGCGCGTCCACCATGGTTTTTGTCGCGTTGCCGTCACCCACGCCGGCCAGGACGATCCCCTTGGCGCCGGCGGCGACCGCCGCATCCACCAGGGCGCCGTCCACGTTCTCGTGGGCGTAGACGATGTCCACCCGCGGCAGCGCCGTCAGTCCGTCGAGGGAGAACTCGCTCTTGGTGTTGTGGCGCTGGGTGGAGTAGCTGAAGTATCGGTTCTTGCCGTAGTAGGCCTCGCCGATCGCGCCGCGGTTGGGCGAGATGAAGGTCTGCACGTCGGTGGTGTTGGTCTTTTGGATGTAGCGTGCCGCGTGCAGGTCATCGTTGGCCACCACCAGGGTGCCCAGGCCCTTCGCCGCGGGGTCGGCCGCCACGGCCACGCCGTTGTACAGGTTGAGGGGCCCGTCGGGGCTGGTGGAGGTGGCGGGCCGCATGGAGCCGACCAGCACCACCGGCTTGTCGCTGTTCACCACCAGGTCAAGGAAGTAGCCGGTCTCCTCCAGGGTGTCGGTGCCGTGGGTGATCACGATCCCGTCCACGTCGGGCGTGGCCAGGAGCTCGTTGATGCGGTTGGCGAGCTTGATCCAGACGGCGTCGTTCATGTCCTGGCTGCCAATGCTGGCGATCTGCTCGCCGGTCAGGCGGGCCATCTTGTCCATCCCGGGCGCCGCCTGGATGAGGGTTTCGATGGACAGGCTGCCGGACTTGTAGCCGGGATCGCCCTCCTTGGGCTGGACGCCGGCGATGGTGCCGCCGGTGGCCAGGATGACGATGTGGGGCAGGGGCTTGGCGGCCGCCTGCTGGGCCGCGGCGCCGCCCGCCAGCGCCGCGATCAGGATCAGCGTGACACCGAGCGAGTGAAAGGAACGTTTGGAATTCATGGGTCCTCCCATTTTATTTCATTAAAAGTACGATCACGGGTCCCCAGGCCGTGAGCAGGATGTTGCCCACCGCGTATGGGACGGTATATCCGAGCACCGGGAGCTTGCTGCCCGCTTCGTCCTGGATCGCCCGAAGCGCGGCCGTGATGGTGCCCGCCCCGGAGCAGGCTCCAAAGAGGATGACCGGGTTCATCTTCAGGACGTAGCGGCCGAACAGCACCGCCGCCAGATGCGGCATGACGGCGACCAGCAGTCCGACGAAGATCAGACTGGGGCCAAGTTGCTGAACCCCGGAAACGAAGCTGGGGCCCGCGCTCAGGCCGACAATGCCGATGAAGACGGCCAGCCCGACGGTGTCGAACACCCACAAGGCCGCCTCCGGGATGCGGCCGAAGGTGGGGCGCACCGAGCGCAGCCAGCCGAACACCAGCCCCATGATCAGCGCCCCGCCGCTGGCGGTGAGGCTGAGGGGTAGGTCGCCGACCACGATCGTCAGCAGGCCGACGAAGCCGCCCAGCAGGATGCCCAGGCCGACGAAGACGATGTCGGTTTCGCTGGAGGGCCGCTCGATGTAACCCAGCGCTTGGCCGGCGCGTTCGACGTCCTGCCTGGCACCCACCAGCCGGAGCATGTCGCCCCGGTTGACCACCGTCTCGGCGGTGAACGGGATCTCCTCGCCGCCGCGGATCAGCTTCAGCAGGCCGACCCCGCGCCCGTGCCGCTCGGCGAGCGTCTTCAGCGTCTGTTCCGCCGCGTCCTTTTTCGTAACCACCGCGTCCAGCGCCGCTGCGGGGAAATCGAGCAGCTCCCGGTCCTGGACCTCCTCGCCCAGCGGGACGGATGTTTCCAGGAACACATGCCTCCGGGCGCTGATTGCGACGATGTCGCCGGGCTGGAACACGGTGTCGGGATTCGGCTCCACCAGACCGCCTCCCCGCCGGAGCCGCTGGACGAACACCCGGTCGGAGGCGAAGGAACTTTCGATGTCGGCCACCGTCCGTCCGGCCAGCGGCGGACCGGCGACGCGGTAGGCGCGCACGTCCCACTCCCGGTAAGCGGACCTCACGCCGGCTTCTTCCTTGGCGGAGCCGGTCATCTGCTGTTCGAGTTTCCGGCTCTCCTCCTTCAGGTTGACGCGGATCAGCCGGGGCCCAAGGCTCGAGAGGAACCACACCACGAAGGCCGTCCCCACCAAGTAGCTGACCGCGTAGGCCACCGGGATGTTGTTCAGCAGCTTGTCCTTCTCGGCCTGGGGGAGATCGAGCTTCTCGATGGTCTGGCCGGCTGTCCCGATGACCGTGGATTCGGTGAAGGCCCCGGCCATCAGGCCGGCGGCCGTCCCGCAGTCGTAGCCGAGCAGCTTGGATGCCGTGACCGCGGTGACGAGGCTGGTCACGCACAGGACGACAGTCAGGGCGACCTGGGGCAGGGCGTTCTTCTTGAGGCCCCGGAAGAACTGCGGGCCCACCTTATAGCCGGTGGCGAACAGGAACAGGTCGAAGAACACGATCTTGACGATGGGCTCGACGCGGATGTCGAGCTGGCCGATGAGCACGCCGGCCAGTAGCGTGCCCACGACGTTACCCAGGGCGAAGGTGCCGATGCGGATCCGCCCGATCAGGAATCCGATCGCCAGGGTCAGGAAGATTGCCAGTTCGGGGTTTTCGCGGAGCGCAGTGATGAAGTATTCCATGAAACCAGCCTCGCGCAGAAACTTGGGTCGGTACCGGACGCCCCCGCGGGACCATCGGAAGAAGGGCGGATCCGGTCGATGCCATCCAACATACACCATCGCCCGGGTCCTGGGGAAGAGCAGGGAGGTTGCGAACGCATCGAATCGGGCCGGGACCCTGTCGGGCGGTGTCCCGGCCCCCGGCTGTTATTTCGGTTTCGAGGCGTACGGGTTCAGCTTGAGCGCATCGACGATGTGCGCGATGGCCTTCTGCGCCCGGACGCTGTTGCCGGCGTCGTCCAGGGGCGGCGAGATCACGGCGATGCCGAACCGTCCCGGCACCACGGCGATGATGCCCCCGCCCACGCCGCTCTTGGCCGGCAGGCCGGTCTGGTAGAGCCACTTGCCCGAATCGTCGTACAGACCGGCCGTGGCCATCACCGCCAGCACGTACGGGACGTTCTTGGCGTCGATCACCTGCTTGCCGGTGACGGGGTTCTTGCCGCCGAACGCCAGCGTCGCCGCCATGCAGGCCAGGTCCTTGGCGTTGACGCCCACGGAGCACTGCCGGGTGTAAATATCCGTCGCCTGGAGCGGATTCTCCTTGATGTAGCCGTAGGCGTACATCAGCATGCCGATGGCTTGGTTGCGCTGGTTGGTGTCGGCTTCCGATTTGTACACATCCTGCAGGACCGTCAGCCGGCGTCCCGCAAAGCCGTCGTAGCAATCCATGATCTTGGTCCAGATGTCGTCGGCGGTGGTGCCCTGCACCATGGAGGTCGCGGTGATGGCCCCGGGATTGACCAGCGCGTTCATCTCCGGCCCGCCGCCGAGCTTCTTGGAGATCTCGACGGAGACGATGGAGTTGAACCGCATGCCGGTGGCGTCGACGCCGATGTTCTCCGCGATCGCGTCCGGCCCCTGCTGTTGCATGACCAGCGCCATGGTGAACACCTTCGAGATGGACTGGATGGACACCTCGGTGGTGAGGTCGCCGGCGGCGTACACCTTGCCGTCGGGGCCGATCACGGCGATGCCGAACAGGTTCGGGTCGACCTTGGCCAGCGCCGGGATGTAGTCGGCGTTCTTGCCTTCTTGGAGCCCTTTGAACTTCTCGTACGCGGCCTTGACGGCGGTGTCAATTTCGGCGGACGTCTGGGCACACACTCCCATCGTCAAGGCGACGAATAGGGTAACGGCAAGGGAGAGGAAGCGTATCCGTTTGACTTTCATTATTTGCCTCCCAGGGTGTAATCAAAGTTGTACTTGGCGCTGAACTGAATCTTCACGCCGGTGGAGTCAAAGCCGTCCAGATAGTTCGACCGTTGGCCCCATTGGAACTCACCGCCCACCATGACGTTGGGGACGGGGTAGTAGAGCAGGTTGCAGAGGGCGTACTGGCTCACTCTGAGGGCATCGGACGCCTGGCCGTCGGAGTTGTCGATGTCGATGCGCGAGTAGCCGATGGTGGACGAGAACTTTTTGTTCCAGTTGTGGTCTAGGAAAATGTGCGTGCCGAGAAGCGGCAGGGGCTTCCCGATGATCGGCCGGACGGGATCTTGGAAATTGTTCTCGATGCCGATGTCCACCGGGGCGTCCTGCATGTAGTTTTCGTCGCCGCGCCCGTAGTTGATCTCCATCCGCAGCACGTCATTGGACGTGACGTTGACGCACGAACTGAGGTTGACGCCCCAGCCCGTCGCATGCCCGCTTAGGTCATACGGGTCGTCGAGCATGTCGTCCCAGGCGATCCGGCGGAGCAGGCCGGCGGCCTTGACGTAGCCCCAGTCGTCCGTGTACTTGTACCCGAAGGTGAGATCCGGCAGCGGATTGCGTCCCTTGATGTTCTGGATCTCGATGCGGTCGGAATACACGCCGCCGTCGCCGCTGGCCCCGGGGCGCTCCAGCGCGACTGCCAGCCAGTGGTTTTCGGTCTGGACCGGGGTGAAACGGACCTGAACGTTGCGGAAGAAGACCATCCCCGAAGGTCCCCAGTATTCCAGCGAGTTGGGCCACACGTCCGGATCGGAAAAAACGCTGTCGGTCTGGCCCGCCAGGAACCAGCCGAGTTCGCCGTAGGCGTGGCGCAGGCGGATGGTGGTCTGGCCGGCGTCGACGCCAGTCCCGAACATGTCGAACTCGAACTTCGTCTTCAGCTCGCCGTAGCCGGTGGGCAGTGAAGCCTTCACGCCGAACCGGGTCTGCCGGACGCCGGCGAAGGTCGAATTGTCTTCACCGTACTGGTTCTCGTACGACGGCAATCTCGATACGCGCATGGTGTCGTACCAGTCCGGATGGATCTGGGTGAAATTCTGGCCCATGTCCAGCATGGCGAAGCCGTAGATGGTCATGGACGCCTTTGGTTCATCCTTTTGGGGTGGCTCCGGCTGGGGCAGCGGCGCCGGCGCGGCGGCCTGCTGCGCCTCGGCCTTCTCCTTGTCATTCAGCCGTTTCTCCAGCGCCGCCATCGCCTTCTTCAGCTCTTCCATCTCCTTGCGGAGCTGCGCGGCGGTGGCGTCGTCCGCCGTCTGGGTGGGTTGCTGGGCCCATGCGCCCAGGGCCAGCGCCAGCATCAGGCCGGCGATGACCGCCCAGCGCCAGCCCTTGCCGGCGAGTTGTGTGTGTGTCCGCATGAAACTGCCTCCTGTTATGTCAAAATCAAGTCGATTGCTTCCAACGCTGTTGCGGCCGCTGCCTTTTCACTTCACATTGACCTTCTCCCAGGCGCGCACCTTGCGCCGGGCCTCGTCGAAAAGCCGTTCGTAATTTCCCTTCAGTAACTTTTCCCGCGTTTCTGGAGTCAACTTGGAGAACAATGGTGCATACAGGTCATACACTTTCAAATACTTCGTTTGGTCCGTGGGCCCCACCTCGTCGGTGCCGAACAGGAAACGGTCGGGATATTTATTGATCAGGTCGGCCGTCGCCTGGACCGCCTCCGGGGTGGCCGTGACGTACTTGGCGGTCTCGTCCCAGGAGATGTCCATGTACAGGTTTTTCAACTCGGGCGCCGCCAGGGCGCGCGCCATCATGCCCAGCTGGTCGGGCACGGGATGGACGATCCGACCCAGTCCCAGGTGGGACCAGATGATGGTGGTCTGGGGATGCCGCAGGAAGAGATCCCGCAACTGGACGATCTGGTAAGGCTCCTGCCCCGGTTTGGGAAACGGCATGTCGATGTCATTGTGGAGAATCACCACCAGGCCGGCTTCGGCGGCGAAATCCAGGATCCGGTCCAGGGCGGGGTTCGTCAAGCTAGCGGTCTCGCCGGCGATCTTGGCGGAGACGAACTCCTTGTGGATGGTGAACTCGCCGATGCCGGAAAACACGCCCGGAAAGGTCTTCAACACCCGCCGGATGTGGTCCGTTGCGTACATGTCGGCCGGGTTGAAGCCGGTGATCATGGGATCGAGGCGGGCCTGCTGCTCGGGGGGCAGCGACTTGTAGGCCATGGCGATATAGGCGTCGGTGAAGGAGTAGTAGTACAGCGAGGCGTCCGTCTGCAGGTAATACCACGGCGCGAAGTCGCCGGTGTTCCCGTACGACCACATCTGCTGCAACGGCAGGCCAAAGAGCACCGCCCGGCCCACCTGGTCGCCCATGACCTCCAGGAAGACGCGGATGTCGGGACCTTCCTGGATGTAGTTGGTCAGGTGGACGTGGGCGTCATGGAACAGGTACGTGTCGGTCGGCGGCGGGGCCGCTTGCGGCGCCCCCGGGGCGAACCGGACGGCCGAAACTGCAACGATTGCAAAGATCCAGAGAGCGATTCCGGAGTGTCGTGAATCCAATCTGCTCATGTTCATGAACCTTCCTGTCGAAATTGCCGGTCCAGCTCGTCGCCTGCCGGAGCGGCGCTGTTTATCCGCGCTTCATCGGGATCAAAAATTCAGTTCGCAATTCGAGTGGAACACCAGGCCGGTGCCTCCCAGCGCAAAGGGGACGGATGAGTAGCCGACGGGAGATTTGTGCAGGTAAAGCGCTTCGGTGTTCCAGCGAAAGATTTTATTTTTCCAGGGGAACCAGTTCACCCCGGTCCGGACGTCCCACGGGTCGCCATACTGTCCGAAGATGGTCGACGCGCCGGCGTAGAGCTGGAGCGATTTGGGGATCACCATCATCGAGGTTTGCAATTGGCAACCGTGGTCGAAGAGCCCGGGAAGTCCCTCGGTATTGGGGCCGCGGAAATTCCCGATCCACCGCAAGAAGTATTCCCCGTCCAGCGAGAACCCCCGGTACTTGAGGCCCCCGTCGAATGCGGTCATCTTGTACGTCGCTTCGGTGATATTGATCCCTTCCCCGAACAGGCCGGGCGTGAAGATGATGCTGCCGTCCGAGAGCCGGAGCTGGGTATTCTCGATGGATTCGGTGTTGGGCTGGCTCTGCCGGTCCTCGTCGCTTCGGGAAAAGTGCGCGCCCAGGCGAACGACGAGATTTTCGTGGTTCTCGAAATCTCCGAAGGCGACGCCATAATCGTCGGCGCAGGGCGTCCAGACCAGGGCGCCGGCGAAGGTGTTGAGACGATAGTTGAGTTGGGCCGAGCTCACGCCGAGGATGCTCAGGTTGTCGCCGAGCATGGCATGGTATCTCAGGTGATCGGTGATCTGGCCCTTGGCCCAGAAGCCCATGGTGTAGGATGGCCGGAAGAATTCGTCGGCGATCAGGCGGGAATCCTCCGACAACCAGAACGGGAAGTTCCCTTCGACGCTCCGAGTCCCGGGCAGGGCGTTGAGCCCGCCCGACAGGGTGATGTACTTGTTGAAGGTGTAATTCAGGTTCCCGCCGAGAATCACCTGCGCACTCTGGCCCATCGAGGCGTTGGAAGTCCAGGCATAGAGGTAGTAACGGAACTGCGGGCTCAGGATCCAGCCGAGAAATTTGATCTGCACCTTGTTGAGCTGAATGTCTTGGCGCTGCTGGACATTTTTGGTATTGCCAAACGCGTCCGTGTACGTCTCATCGAGGCCCAGTTGGTTCAAATATCTGACATAGCTGATGATGCTGATATTCATGTCGCCGTACTCGGTGTCGGCCACCTTGAAACCGAAATTGGGCGTGTAGGAGCCGAACTTCTTCCGCTCCGGCCCGGCTGTGGGTTCGACGCTGACGTCGCCTTTCCGGACTTCGGCCTCCAGCGTCACGCTTTTCTGTTCCGTCAGAGGCGCCGGTTGCCTGGTCGGAGCCTGCGGAGCTGCCTCCGGCGCCGCCGCTCCGGTAGACGACGCCAGGGGGGTGCCGGCCGCCGCCTGGGCCGCCTCCAGCTTGGCCACGCGCTCCTGGAGGCTTTTGATGAGTGCCATCATTTCCTTCTCGCGCTCGGTGAGCGGCGCCTCGTCTTTCTGCGGGGGCGGTGGAGTCGCATCCCCCGTCTGAACCAGTCGGGGGGCGGCGTCCTTTCCGGCCGCGGTCGCTGGAGCGTTCGCTGGATTCGAGCCGGGCGGGCAGGCCCCGGTTTCTTTGGCGGAAGACTGAGCGGTTCTTTCCTCCGGACCGGCCGGCGCCATGGCTGCGGCCGGCAGGGCCAAAAGCAGAAACAAGGTCGGAATCGCCGAGACCGCCTGGATTCGTGAAGGGCGCATGCCTGGGCTCCTGTGGATTGATTTCAGCACGTTGGGTGTTTGGATAAGTCCTACTCCTGCGGTTGTTGATTTTGCCGACGACGGCTCAACATTTGAAGATTAAGAGCACGAACTGTGCCACTCGCTTTCCCAGTCTTTGGATAGTCCGCAACTTGCATATAAACAAATAAATATATTGCGCTGGCACGAACTGGAAAGGCAGGGATGGGGAGACGAAAGTACTAAATATCATACCGAATAATGCTTTTCGTACTTCCATCGGGCACCGTGTCTGAGTGTGATCCGACCTTGTCACACCTGGAATCAAACACGGGCGCCGCCGCCGCGTTCGTTGCCAGTTCCCCCCATTCCAGCCGAGAACATGCCGCAGCGGAGGCTGGGGCGCAGTTGTCCCCGATCGCCGTGACCATACGAAGAGTTTCGTTTGGTATGATATTTCGTACTAGCATCAACCCGAATTCATCGCGCGAGACTTTGCCGGGGTACGTTTAATGACTGATAGAAAGAGAGTTGAATGCAGATATGGCGACCTTCAAGTCGAGTGGCATCGTTTGTGCAATGGTTGTTTCGCTCGGCCGGCTGCCATGGGCATGGTGTCTTCGGCGTACGTCAGGCCGATCAAGGCGCCGGCGGTTGGTTCGAATAGCCGCGGGCCGGGAGGACATCGTAGTTTTTCTCATTGACGGGACGGTGGTTCTGGCATATTTTTCAATCATTACCAACGGCTCGTCTGCGTGAGTTCCCGCCGGGAGTTTAGCCGCCGCCAAAAATTGGCCGGGAGGAGAAGTCGGTCATGGGCAATAAGCAGAAGGACAAGCAAGAGAAGAAGGGCAAGAAGAAAGACAAGAACCCGGTCTCCGCGCCGCCTGAAGGGGACGCTCCTGCCCCGGCCAAGCTCTCGCGCAAGGAGTACGAAGCCGAGCTCGAGGCGCTCCAGATCGAGCTGGTGAAACTCCAGCTCTGGGCCCTCAAGAAGGGTAAAAAAATTGTCATTCTGTTTGAAGGGCGTGACGCCGCGGGGAAGGGGGGCACGATCCTGCGGATCATGCAGCATCTCAACCCCCGCACGGCGCGCAAGGTCGCCCTGGCCAAGCCCACCGAGGCCGAGCGGGGCCAGTGGTACTTCCAGCGCTACGTCCAGCACCTGCCCACCGCCGGCGAGATCGTGGTGTTCGACCGGTCGTGGTACAACCGGGCCGGCGTTGAGCGGGTCATGGGATTCTGCACCGACAAGGAGTACGACGACTTCATGCGGTCGATCCCGTTCTTCGAGATGATGCTCATCCGCACCGGGACCGTGCTCATCAAGATCTGGCTGGATATCTCCAAGGAAGAGCAGGCCAAGCGCTTCAAATCCCGCCACAGCGATCCGCTCAAGCAGTGGAAGATCAGCCCCATCGACGAGGAAGCCCAAAAGAAATGGGACGAATACACCAAATGCAAACGGACCATGTTCAAGCAGTCCTCGACCCCGGACGCCCCCTGGACGGTGGTGCGGTCCGACGACAAGCACGACGCCCGGCTCAACTGCATCCGGTTCATCCTGGATCAATTCAACTACGACGACAAGGACGAGAGAGTCGTGTGTGTACCCGACCCGGCGGTGGTGGGCAACGCCGCGGATCCGAACTTTTTCAAATAGCGGCCGAGCCGCCGCCCCGCGGCCATGCGCGCGATCTGATCGATTGTGTTGTCGGGTGCCTATGATATGTAATTGCTCAGTCTCAATGGACTCACATTCTAGAATAATTCGACCGACGCTCATGCGAGGATCAAACATGAATTCAACTCCACGGCCTGTGTCCCAAACGGGGCGAACGCCCGCTGGCGCTCCCGCCCGCCGCGCGTTTCTCCGAACCCTTCTCCTGTTGGCGGCATCCGGCGCCGTCCTGCTGTCGGCCGGCTGCGGCGAGAAGCCGCCGCCCCCGCCGGCGGCTCCGCCGACGGTCGAGGTGGTGGACGTCGTGCAGCAGGATGTGCCCATCATGAAGGATTGGGTGGCCACGCTGGACGGCTTCGTCAACGCCGAGATCCGGGCCAAAGTCTCCGGCTACCTGCTCAAGCAGGAGTACGTGAACGGCGATTTCGTCCAGAAGGGGCAGCCCCTCTTTCAGATTGACCCGCGGCCGTTCCAGGCCACCCTGGACCAGGCCAAGGCCAAGGTGGAACATGCCAAGGGGAACCTGGCCCAGGCCAACGGCGACCTCCAGCGCGCCCAGGCGCAACTCGGCAAGACCGAGATGGATGTCACCCGGTACACCCCGCTGGCCCGCGAGAGCGCCATCAGCCAGCAGGAACTGGACAACGCCGTTCAGGCCAATCTGGCGGCCAAGGCCCAGGTGGTTGCCGCCGAAGCGGCCATCGAGGCGGCCAAGGCAGCCATCGGGGAGGCCAACGCGGCGGTTGACAGCGCTCAGCTCGACCTCGACTTCACCCGCGTCATCTCGCCCATCGGCGGCGTGGCGGCCATCGCCACGGTGCAGGTGGGCGATCTGGTGGGCCCGCAGAGCGGCACGCTCACCACGGTTTCGCAGGTGGATCCCATCCTCGCGAACATCACCGCCAGCGAGCAGGAATACCTCGCGCTCATGAAAGGCCTCGGGGAAATGACTTCGACCGGAGCCACCGCATTCCTGCGGGATTGGCAGTTCCAGTTGCAGCTGGCCAACGGCGAGATGTTTCCGCATGTCGGCCATTTTTGGGCGACCAACCGCCAGGTGGACGTCCGGACCGGCGCCATCCTCGTCCAGACCCGTTTCCCGAATCCCGGCAACGTGCTCCGGCCCGGCGGATTCGGCCGGATCCGCACGATCGTCCGGGTGTACCCGGGGGCGCTGCTGGTGCCCCAGCGGGCGGTGAGCGAGCTCCAGGGCACCTTCCAGGTGGCCGTGGTGGGCGCCGACAACAAGGTGAACATCCGGCCGGTGACGGTAGGGCCGCGGATCGGGGCCATGTGGTTGATCGAGGAAGGCCTCAAACCCGGCGAGCGCGTCGTGGCCGAAGGCGTCCAGAAGGTGCGTGACGGCATGCCGGTGACACCCAAGCCCGTCCAGGTAGCGCCGGACAAACAGCAATCAGGCGGCCATTCCGTTCAGCCGGCCCGGCCGGCCGGCCGGCCGGGTGAGGCGTTCCCGCCCACCGGGGCCTAGCGGAACCGCCATGTACAAATTTTTCATCAACCGCCCCATCGTCGCCATGGTGATCTCCATCATCATGGTCATCGTGGGCTCCGTCGCGATCCTGACCCTGCCGAGCGCCCAGTTCCCCAACATCTCCCCCCCGGAAATCCAGGTCCGGGCCACCTACGTCGGCGCCGACGCCGAGACCGTGGAGCAGTCGGTGGCCACGCCCATCGAGCAGCAGATGAGCGGCGTGGACAACATGAACTACATGTACTCCATCAACGCCAACAACGGCGTGATGACGCTCACGGTCAATTTCGACGTCAAGACCGATCCCAGCACCGACCAGATCCTGGCCCAGATGCGGCAGGCGCAGGCGGCCTCGCAGTTGCCGGTGGATGTGAACAATTACGGCGTCACGGTGCAGAAGTCCACTGCCGCGCCCCTGATGCTCATCAACCTGTACTCGCCGGGCGGCCAGTTTGACGCCGAGTTCCTGACCAATTACTCCTACATCAACATCAACGACCAGCTCACCCGGGTGCCGGGCATCGCCAGCGTGACGGTGTTCGGCGCCGGCATGTACGCCATGCGCCTCTGGGTGAAGCCGGACCAGTTGGCCAAGCTGCAGATCACCGTCCCGGAGATCATCCAGTCGATCCAGCTCCAGAACACCGTGAACCCGGCCGGGCAGATCGGCGGCGAGCCGGTCCCGCCCGGGCAGGAATTCACGTACGCCGTCCGGGCCCAGGGCCGCCTGAAGTCGGCCGAGGAGTTCGGGCAGATCGTGGTGCGGGCCAACCCCGACGGCTCCATGGTGCGGGTGGAGGACGTCGCCCGGGTGGAACTGGGCGCCCAGGTGTACAACATCACGGGCCGACTGAACGGCAAGCCGTCCGCGGTCATCGCGGTGTATCAACTCCCCGGCTCCAACGCCATTGCCGCCGCCGACGGGGTCCGCCAGCTGATGGAAGAGCTGAAAAAGCGATTCCCGCCCGGTCTCGACTACGCCGTCGCCCTGGACACCACGCTGGCCGTCAAGGAAGGCATCACCGAGATCGTGCACACGCTGTTCGAAGCGATCGTGCTCGTTCTCATCGTGGTGTTCCTGTTCCTGCAGGGGTGGCGGGCGACGTTGATCCCGCTGCTCGCGGTGCCCGTGTCGCTCATCGGCACGTTCATCCTGTTCCCAATGTTCGGATTTTCCATCAACACGCTTTCGCTCTTCGGCCTGGTGCTGGCCATCGGCCTCGTGGTGGACGATGCCATCGTCGTCGTGGAGGCGGTGGAGCACCACATCGAGCACGGGCTCCCGCCGAAGGAAGCGACGATGAAGGCCATGTCCGAGGTCTCCGGCCCGGTGGTGGGCATCGCCATCGTGCTCTCGGCGGTGTTCGTGCCCACCGCGTTCATCCCGGGGATCACCGGCCGCCTCTACCAGCAGTTTGCGGTGACCATCGCGGTGTCGGTGATCATCTCGGCGTTCAACGCCCTGACGCTGAGCCCGGCGCTGTCCGCCTTGCTGCTGCGGCCCCGGAAAGCGGCCCGCGGCCCCCTGGGGCATTTCTTCGGCTGGTTCAACCGGAGCTTTGACAAGCTGACCAACGGCTATGTCAGGACATGCCGCGGTCTGATCCGCAAGTTCGCCATCAGCCTGCTCCTGCTCGTGGGCTTCACCCTCCTGGCCGGGGTCGTGGGCAAACGGATTCCGGCGAGCTTCCTGCCGGATGAGGACCAGGGCTACATCTACGTGGCCCTGCAGCTGCCCGACGCCGCTTCGCTGCAGCGGACCGACGCCGCCGCCAAGCGGGTGGAACGCATCCTGATGGAAACCCCCGGCGTGGAACACGTGACCACGGTGACGGGCTTCAACATGCTGAGTGCCGTCCAGAACACCTACAGCACCTTCTTCTGGGTGACGCTCAAGGAGTGGAGCGAGCGGACGGCGCCCGAGGAGTCGTACGAGGCCATCAAGGTGCACCTCAACCAGGCGCTGCGACAGGTCACCGAGGGGATCGCCTTCGCCTTCCCGCCGCCGGCCATACCCGGCGTGGGCACCTCGGGCGGTTTCACGTTCATCCTCCAGGACCGCTCCGGCGGCGACATCCAGTTCCTGGCCGACAACCTGCGGATCTTCATGCAGGCGGCCGGCAAGCGGCCTGAGCTGGCCGGCCTGAACACCACCTTCCTGCCCAACATCCCCCAGGTGTTCGTCCAGGTGGACCGCGACAAGGTGCTCAAGCAGGGGGTGGCGCTGAGCGACGTGTACAAGACCCTGCAGGCGTTCATGGGCGGCGCGTTCGTCAACTATTTCAACCGGTTCGGGCGCCAGTGGCAGGTGTACGTTCAAGCGGAGGGCGAATTCCGCACCCGGGCCGAAAACCTGGGCCAGTTCTACGTCCGCAACGGCAATGGCGACATGGTGCCGCTCTCGGCGCTGATCTCCATCGAACGGCGGACCGGCCCCGAGTTCACCATGCGCTACAACCTGTACCGCTCGGCCCAGATCAACGGCAGCGCGGCCCCCGGTTTCAGCTCCGCCCAGGCCATGGCGGCGCTCGAGGAGGTCTTCGAGCAGACCATGCCGCGCGAGATGGGTTACGATTACCTCGGCATGTCATACCAGGAGAAGAAAGCCCAGGAAGGCGTGCCGTCCTCGGTGATCTTCGGGTTCTCGGTGCTGTTCGTCTTTCTCATCCTGGCGGCGATGTACGAGAGCTGGAAGCTGCCGTTCAGCGTGCTGCTCAGCACGCCCATCGCAGTGTTCGGCGCCCTGCTGGCGCTGTTCCTGCGCCGCTTCGGCAGCCTGTCCTTCGAGAACAACGTGTACGCCCAGATCGGGCTGGTCATGCTCATCGGCCTGGCGGCCAAGAACGCGATCCTCATCGTGGAATTCGCCAAGATGGAATACGAAAAGGGCAAGCCGCTCATGGACGCCGCCCTCGAGGGCGCGCGGCTCCGCCTCCGGCCCATCCTGATGACCTCCTTCGCCTTCATCCTGGGCTGCGTCCCGCTCTGGACGGCGACCGGCGCCGGGGCAGTGTCACGGAAGGTCATGGGCACCGCGGTCATCGGCGGCATGCTCGCCGCCACGGCCATCGCGATCTTCATCATCCCCGCCCTGTTCTACGTCGTGGAGCGGATCGGCGGGAAGAATCACCCGCAACCGGCCGCCGAGGCGGCCGCACACACGCCTGAAATGGGGGGCACCGAATGATGGACAACACCCGACCCTTTTCCCGATCCGGTGACCTGCGGCGCCCGCCGGCGCGGCTCCCCCTCCCGTTCCTGCTGGTCCTGCTCACGGGGCTGGCCCTGCTCGCCGGCTGTGCCGTCGGACCCAAGTACCAGCGGCCGGAAGTGAAGGTTCCCACCGGCTACCGCGACGTCCCGACCGCCGCCCAACAGCGGGCCGCTTTCGCCGACCTGCCCTGGTGGGAGGTCTTCAAGGACCCGACCCTGCAGGAACTCATCCGCACCGCCATGGTCAACAACCACGACCTGCGCGCCGCGGTGACCCGCATCGAGCAGGCGCGCCAGGTCGCCCTGCAGGCCCGGGCGCAGTATTTCCCCGCGGTCGATTACTCGGGCGGCGCCAGCTACGGCCAGAACGAGTTCCTGGGTGCCGCCTCGAACACCAATGGTGAGACCGAGGGCACCCTGATGGTCTTGGCCAGCGCCGCCTGGGAGCTGGACCTGTGGGGTCGCATCCGGCGGCTCAACGAGGCGGCCCAGGCCCAGTATCTGGCCACCGAGGAGGCCCGCCGCAGCGTCATGCTCTCCCTCGCCGGCGACGTCGCCCAGGCCTACTTCGAGCTCCTGACCCTGCAGCTGCAGCTGGACATCGCCCGGCGCACCACCGCGTCGTTCGACGACACCCTGAAGCTCTTCACCCAGCGCCTGGAGGGGGGCGTCGCCTCACGCCTTGACACCTCCCGCGCCGCGGCCGCCCGGGCGCTCGCCGCCGCCTGGATCCCGGAGCTCGAGCGGCTCATCGCGATCAAGGAGAACCAGCTCTGCCTGCTGCTGGGCCAGCCTCCCGGACCGATCCGGACCGAGGCCAAGCTGCTGGAGCAGGTCATCCCGCCCGACATCCCGCCGGGCCTGCCGTCCGCGCTGCTGGAGCGCCGTCCGGACGTGCGGATCGCCGAGGAGCGGTTGCGTTACACCAACGCCCAGGTGGGCATCGCCACGGCCGCATTCTTCCCCCGGATCGGGCTGACCGCGCTGTTCGGCCAGGGGAGCCAGCCGCTGGACGAAATCACCTCCGGCGACGCCACCATCTGGAGCCTCGCCGGCAACATCGCCGGCCCCATCTACCGGGGCGGCGAGCTCAAGGCCAGGAAGCGGGAAGCGATCGCCGCCTGGGAGCAGGCCCGGCTCGACTACGAGCGGACCGCGCTCGGCGCCTTCCGGGACGTGGCCAACGCGCTGGTGTCCCGTGAGAAGTTCGAAGCCATCCGCCTCGAGCAGGTCCGGGCGGTGCAGGCTTACGAGGAAGCGGTCGAGGTCGCCCTTAAGCGCTACGTGGCCGGCTTCGCCAGCTACTACGAGGTGCTGGAGGCGCAGCAGCAGCTGTTCCCCGCCGAGTACTCGCTCGCCCAGACGGAGTTGAACCGGCGGGTGGTCTTCATCCAGTTGTACAAGGCGCTTGGCGGCGGCTGGAATCTCCAAACCGCCGAATGGACCGAGGGGCGGTTGGCTCCCGCGGCGCCCGAGACGCCGCCGGAGCCGCGGAATTAGCCGGCCGCTGGAGGACATGTGGAGACCGGCGGCAGTCGCGTCGGAAAGACGGTCCCGAAACCGGTTCGGGAAATCACCCATCGGCTGACCCGACTCTGGTGGCAGGACTACTTTCTCAGCCTTCTGCTGGTCGGCTTGGTCGTCACCATCTTCCTGGTCTATCCGTTGGGGCAGATCGCGCCGGTTCGCAATGTGGTCGCCAACGGCATCTTCAGCCTGATCGTGATCTCGGGCGTCCTGGCCGTCGCGCGAGGCCCGCTGCTCACCCTTTCGATGCTGGCGGTCACCGTCGCCAACCTGGCGGTCCGCTGGCTCAACGCCCACTCGCCCGAGTACGGGCTGGCCGTTTGGGACGAGGGGCTGTCGCTGTTGGCACTGCTCGTGCTCACCGTGGTGGTGCTGATCCAGGTGTACCGCCCGGGCCGCATCACTCCGGCGCGGATCATGGGCGCCGTGGCGGCCTACCTGCTGCTGGGCATCATGTGGGGGTACATTTACCACCTGGTGCTGCGGCTGGATCCCGGCGCTTTCCAGATGGCGCTCGTGCCCCAATCCGAGGCGGAGTGGAAGGCCAGCCTGCTCTATTTCAGCTTTGTAACGCTGACCACCGTCGGGTATGGGGACATCCTGCCGGTCAATGCCCTCGCCCGTTCCCTGGCCAACCTGGAATCATTGATCGGGATGTTGTTCCCCGCCATCCTGATCGCCCGGCTGGTATCCCTCGAGATCATCCACCGGCCGAAGACATCGCACCAGGACGAGACATGAGACCGGCGCCGGCAGCGGCGGGCACCCGGGGCGGACACTCGACCGAAGGAGGCGGAGCATGAAAAGGACAATCCCGATCCCGGCGTGCAGCACGATCGTTCGGTTGGGCTGCCTGTCCGTGGCCGCCGCCTGGCTGGGATGCTGTTTCATTCTCTTCGCCGCGGGGCAGGCGCCCGCGTCCGCCTCCGAACCGGCCTCGCCTCCCCGCTCCGAGGAGACCCCGCCGGCGGCGCCGGCCGAACCCTCCGGGACTGTCTCTGCCCCCGCGGCGTCTCCCGTGATCCTGGATGGAGAAATCCTTTTCTACATCCGAACCTCGGCCGGCCCCTATTCTCCCGAGGAGCGGGCCGAAGCCGCGATCGATCGTCTCCAGCGGCTGGCCGACGATCCCTTCTACGATCCCCGCCTGTTTCTCGTCCAGGAGGATGGCGACCGGGCCATCATCCAGTATCAGAACGTTCTGCTCGGCGCCGTCACACCGCAGGAAGCGGCCGCCGAGGGCACGTCACCCATGACGCTGGCCAAGCGGTGGGTTCGGGCCGCCCAGCAGGGCATCTCGCTGTACCGCGAGCGGCGCGGGCCCCGTGAGCGCCTCTACAGCATCCTGATCGTCTCGACCGCCACCGTCGCCCTGTTTCTCCTGATCGTCCTGCTGCGCCGACTCCACCGTTGGGCCCGCGCCGGCTTGGGCGGCGCCCGCTGGAAGATCCCCGAGCTCCGGTTGCAGAAGGCCATCCTGATCCCGCCGGAGCGGCTGGCGGTGGTTCTGCTGAAGGGGCTGAACGTCCTGCACTGGCTGCTGGTGGTCCTGCTGGTCATTATCTACCTGCAGATCGATTTCAGCGCCATCCCCCTGACCCGCGGGTTCGCGATGGCGGTCCTCGCGTACGTCACCACCCCGCTGCAGACGCTGTGGGGCAGCTTCCTCGACAACATCGGCAATTTCTTCTTCATCTTAGTCCTGGCGGTGCTGGTCCGGTATCTGCTGAAGGTCATCCGCTGGGGATTCAACGGGATCGCGGAGGGGGCCATCCAGCTGGCGAGCATCAAGCCGTCCTGGGCGATGCCCATGTACAAGCTGATCCGCCTGGCGGTGCTGGGCTTCACCGCCGTCATCATCTATCCCTACATCCCGGGCTCCGAATCCCTGGCGTTCAAGGGAATCAGCGTGTTCGCCGGGGCGGTCCTGACTCTGGGCTCCTCCGGGCAGGCCGGCAACTTCATGAGCGGGCTGGTCCTGATGACCATGAAGGCCTTCGACGTGGGGGACCGGGTCACCCTCGCCGGCGTCACGGGCGACGTGGTGGAGACCTCCCTGCTGCTCACCCGGATCCGGACCATCAAGGACGAGGTGGTGACCCTCCCCAGCGGCGCGATCCTGGCCGGGCCGCTGGTGAATTACAGCGCCCTCTCCCGGCAGGACGGGCTCCAGATCCACACCGCGGTCACCATCGGCTACGACGCCCCATGGCGGCAGGTGCACGAGCTGCTGATCCGCGCGGCGCTGCGCACGCCGGACGTGAAGCCGGAGCCGGCGCCCTACGTGCTGCAGACCGCCCTGAACGACTTCTTCGTGACCTACGAGATCAACGCCTACATCGCCGACGCCAACCGGATGCACCTCGCCTACGGCGTGCTGCACCAGAACATCCAGGACAGCTTCAACGAGGCCGGCGTCGAGATCATGTCGCCCCACTTCACCGCGCTGCGCGACGGCAACCAGATCGCCATCCCCGAGCCATACCGCTCGCCGGGATCCGCGCGGGCGTTCCGGGTGAAGATGGAGGACGACCATCCTGCGCCGGTGAGCCAACCTTCGCCGCGGGAGCGTTCGTAGGATGCCGGTTCTCCTCAATGCCATTGTCCTTGCGGCCACCGTCCTGATCATGGTGGCGGTGGGACTCAATCTGGAGGCGGACCAATTCCGGAAGCTGGTCCGGCGCCGGGCCGTCCTGCCGGCGGTGCTGGCCGCCCAGGCCGTGCTCCTGCCGCTGCTGGGACTGGCCCTGGTCAGCATCCTCCCGTTATCCCACTCCCTGCGAGCCGGGATCCTGCTCGTGGCTGCCTGCCCCGTCGGCAACGTGGTCAACCTGTACGTCCTCCTGGCAGCGGCCGACCTGCCCCTGTCCCTCGCGGTCGACGCCCTGTCGTGTCTCCTGTCGGCGGGAACCATGGCGCTGGTGTTCCAGGGATACGCCTGGATCCTTGGGGAACCCTTCACTTTCGCCGTGCCGCCCGGCCGCCTGGTGGCCGGAATGGTGCTCCTGGTCACCCTGCCGGTGCTGTCGGGGATGGCCGTCCGCCGCTGCCGCCCGGCCCTGGCCGGCCGACTCGAGCGACCCCTCCGGATTGCCAGCCTGGCCGGCGTCATCCTGTTGCTGGGCCTGGTGCTTGTGACGCAGGGCGCGCAGGTTCCGCCCGCCGAGTGGGTCGGCACGGCCGCCGCCGCGCTGGCTTTCACCGGGGCGGCCCTGCTGGTGGGCGTGGGCTTCGGCCAGGCGCTCCGCCTGGGCGGGCGGTCATCGTTCACGGTGGGCCTGCTGTTCGCGACCCGCAACGTCGGGCTGGCCATGACCCTCGCCGTGGCGATGCTGGGCCGGCTGGACTTCGCGGTCTTCGCCGCGGTGTACTTCCTGTCGGAAACCCCGTTACTGCTGGGCGCATCGAAACTGTACGCCCGCCTCTTCCCGGCCCCGGCCGACCGGTAGCCGGATCGCCGGCCCGCGAGGCGGCGGCGGGACCGCCAACAATTCCAAAAACAAAGGGAACTCCTTTTGTTTCGGGTGTATAATCTGGCCCATTGCCGATTTTGGCAGTCGGATATGTGGGAAGTGAGTGCGTGATCCAGGCAGAGAACACCCTGCAGCAGGAACTGAAGGACAGGCTGCAATTCGAGATGCTGCTGGCCGAAATCTCGGCCCGCTTTGTCAACCTGCCCGCCGGCGAGGTGGATGCCGCCATCGAGGATGCCCAGCGGCTCATCTGCGAGCGCCTTGACCTGGACCGCTCCGCACTCTGGCAGCGTTCCGCCCAGGAACCCGACCTGGCAAGGTTGACGCACCTGTATGAGAGAGAAGAATGCCGGACGATTCTGGAAAAACCGGAATCGCACACCGGTCGGGCCGCCGAGTGGCTGGTTCAGGGCGCGGCCGCACGCCCGGTCCATCTGCAGTTGAACTCCAGTAACTTTTTCACGGGCATTTTTCGGAAACTGAGCGAGAAACGGACCTTTGTCATCCCCGATGTGGATGGGCTTCCGGATGAATTCGCCCAAGATCGGGCGGCTTTTCAGCGGTTCGGAACCCTGTCGACGGTGGCCGTGGCCCTGGATCTGGGCGAAAGGGGGACAGGCTATATCTCCTTTGCGACGATGCGCCGGAAGCGGGATTGGCCGGAAGATCTCGTCAACCGGTTCTGCCTGGTGGCGGATCTCTTCGCCAACGCCCTGGCCCGGCGGCAGGCGGAGGAAGCGCTCCGGGAAAGCGAGTGCCGGCTCAACCTGACCATCGAATCCGCCCGGGCGGGTCTCTGGAGCATGGACACCGCCACCACCGAGATCTGGGTCAATCCGGTGCTGCGCGAACTCTGTCACTTCGCCCCGGATCAGAAGGTCAATTATCAGGCCTTCCAGGACGTGATCCATCCCGAGGACAAGGACCGGATCCATCGGTTGGTGCAGGATGCCGTGAAATCGGGCGAGAGTTTCCAGAGTGAGTATCGAATACTGACGCCCGGCGGTGAGACGCGCTGGATTTCCTTTAGGGGGAAGAAGCACCGCGCCTTGGGCAAGCGCGGCGAGTGCCTCATGGGCGTTTCCTTAGACGTGACGGACCGCAAGCGCAACGAGGAAGCGCTGCAGCAGTCGTTAGCGGAAATCAAGGCGCTCAAGGACCGTCTGGTTGCGGAGACGGAATACCTGCGGGCGGAGGTGGTGGATCTGAAGGTGGGGCACAATGTCATTGGCCAGAGCCCGGCCATCCGGAAGGTGTTGGAGCAGATCGGACAGGTGGCGGCCACCGACGCGACGGTACTGATCCAGGGAGAGACCGGGACGGGCAAGGAGTTGATTGCGCGGTCGATCCACCGGCTGAGCCGACGGGGGTCGCGCACCATGATCGTGGTCAATTGCGGCTCGCTGCCGGAAGGCCTCATCGAGAGCGAGCTGTTCGGGCGGGAAAAGGGCGCCTATACCGATGCCTTGACCCGACAAGCGGGGCGGTTCGAGCTGGCGCACCAATCCACCCTGTTCCTGGACGAGATCGGCGACCTGCCGCCGGGGCTTCAGGCGAAGCTGCTGCGGGTGCTGCAGGAGGGGACGTTCGAGCGGCTGGGGAGCACGAAGACACTGACGGTGAACGCGCGGATCATCGCCGCGACCAACCGGAACCTGGCGGCGGATGTGGCCGTGGGGAGGTTCCGGCAGGACCTGTACTACCGGCTGAGCGTGTTCCCGATCATAGTGCCGCCGCTGCGGGAGCGGCGGGAGGACATCCCGGCGCTGGTGTGGGCGTTTGTGGCGGAATTTGCCCAGAAAATGGGAAAGGAGATCGAATCGATCCCGAAGCGGTCGATGAACGCGCTCGTGGACTACTCCTGGCCGGGCAACATCCGGGAGCTGCGCAACGTCATCGAGCACGCGGTGATCGTCAGCCGGGGACGGACCCTGGAGGTGCGTCACCCCGGGCGGCAGGAGCCGAGTGCGCAGGTGTCCCAGAAATTGGAAGATGCCATGGCTCACCACATCCGGGAAGTGCTGGAGAGCACGTCGTGGCGAGTCAAGGGACCCGGCGGTGCGGCGGAGCTGCTGGGCCTGAAACCCACCACCCTCTTCTCCAAGATGAAGCGGCTTGGATTACCCTCCCGCACCAAGAAGTACGAAAAGCCCGAATCGGTATGATATGTCGTACCGTCCATCGGGTGCGGCAGTCCCCCATGGTTTGATCCACGACGGTTTCATCCTTGATAATAATCGTTTTGTCCGTTGCGCCAGCGAGCCGCGCCCGAGTGGCACAGGTCATGCTCCGCAAGGGGTATGCATATCTCCACCATTAAGATGATTCCGCCGCCGCACGAAAGGCAAAAAATACTGGGGGCGATCCGAGCCTTGCTCTCATGGACCGGCGGAGATCCCGGCTGCCTCGAGTGCTCCATTTTCACCGAGCCCGATCCGGGCGAGATCATTCTAATCGTGGAGCGGTGGCGGTCCGAGGAAGATCTTCGGCGGCACGTGCAATCCGACACGTATCTGAAAATCCTTGAGCTGGTGGAACTGTCCCAGGAGCCGCCTGAGATCCATTTCTACCAGGTGGTTGAATCATCCGGCCTCGACATGGTGGCGCGGATCCGCAAGCCGCGCCCGGTTTAGGATCCTGGAGACTTACCCGCACCGATATCTTGTCCCGCCGTCTGGAGAGGCCGGTTGGCGAGCGTTCCATTCAGCATTTGACCGGAGGGAAATAGAGATGGGAGAGTCCAAGAAGCCGGCCGAGAAACTCCGCCTTGAGGCGGAGCGCGCCGGCGGCATCCCGTGGAAGAAATGGGGTCCGTACCTGAGCGAGCGCCAATGGGGCACCGTGCGGGAGGACTACAGCGAGAGCGGCGATGCCTGGAATTACTTCACCCACGACCAGGCCCGCTCGCGGGCTTACCGGTGGGGCGAGGACGGCTTGGCCGGCATTTCCGACGACCGCCAGCGGCTCTGCTTTGCGCTGGCGCTGTGGAACGGCCAGGACCCGATCCTCAAGGAGCGCCTCTTCGGGCTGGCCAACAGTGAGGGGAACCACGGCGAGGATGTGAAGGAGTATTACTTCTACCTGGATTCCACGCCGACCCACTCCTACATGAAGTACCTTTACAAGTATCCTCAGAACGCCTACCCCTACGACGAGATCGTGCGGACCAACCGCTTCCGCGGCCGCCACGAAACGGAGTACGAACTCATCGACACCGGGGTGTTTGACGGTGACCGCTACTTCGACGTCTTCGTCGAGTACGCCAAGGCCTCGCCGGAGGACATCCTCATCCGGATCACCGTCTGCAACCGGGGCCCGGAGGCGGCCCGGCTGGAGGTCCTGCCGACCCTGTGGTTCCGCAACGACTGGGCCTGGGGCGGCGGGGCTCGGCCCGAGCTGAAACAAGCCGCCTTCGGGGAGGCCGGCGGGGTGATCGCCGCCTCGCACGCCGAGCTGGGGGCGCGCAGCCTCGCCGCGGAAGGCGCGGATGAATTCCTCTTCACCGATAACGAGACCAACGCGGAGCGGCTCTTCGGCGTGCCCAACCGGACGCCCTATGTCAAGGACGGCATCCATCGCTACATCGTCCGCGGCCAATTGGAGGCGGTGAATCCCGGCAAGACAGGGACCAAGGCGGCCGCCCGGTACTCCGTCACCGTGGGCGCGGGGGAATCCCGGGTCCTGCGGTTGCGCCTCTCCGACACCGCGCCGGCGGCAGCCTCCCGAACCGGCAAGAAGATCGCGAGCCCGGTCGGAGACGATTTCGACGCCGTGATGGAAACCCGGCGGTCCGAGGCGGACGAGTTCTACGGCTCGGTCATCCCGCCCGCGCTCAGCGCCGACGAGGCCAATGTCATGCGCCAGGCGCTGGCCGGGATGATGTGGTCGAAGCAGTTCTACTACTACGACGTGGACAAGTGGCTCACGGAGCGCGGCTCCGACCCGTTCAAGAGCCTGCGGCGGACCGGGCCCCGCAACGAGCACTGGCACCACATGTACAACGCCGACGTCATCTCCATGCCGGACAAGTGGGAGTACCCGTGGTACGCCGCCTGGGACCTGGCCTTTCATGTCCTGGCGCTGACGCTGGTGGACAGCGAATTCGGCAAGAACCAGCTCGACCTGATGCTCCGGGCGGAATACCTGCACCCCAACGGGCAGCTGCCCGCCTACGAGTGGAACTTCGGCGACGTGAATCCGCCCGTGCACGCCTGGGCGACCATCTTCACCCACCGGCTGGAGAAGGTCCAGCAGGGCGCAGCGGACATGGACTGGCTGGAGCGGTCCTTCCAGAAGTTGCTCCTCAACTTCACCTGGTGGGTCAACCGCAAGGACCGCTTCGGGCACAACGTCTTCGAGGGCGGGTTCCTGGGGCTGGACAATATCGGCGTCTTCGACCGCAGCGCCCCGCTGCCCACCGGCGGTTACCTGGAGCAGGCCGACGGCACCGCCTGGATGGCCCTCTACTGCCAGAATATGCTCGAGCTGGCCGTCGTCCTCGCCAAGGAACGGCCGGCGTATCTGCCGCTGTGCCGCAAATTCTTCGAGCATTTCCTGTGGATCGCGGCGTCCATGATCCACACCGGCACCGACACCGGGATGTGGGATGAGGCGGACGGCTTCTTCTACGACGTGCTCCGCCTGCCCGGCGGGGAGGCCCAACGGTTGAAGGTCCGGTCCATGGTGGGCCTGCTCCCCCTGTGCGCCGTCACGGTCTTCGAACCCGGCCTCTTCTGGCAGGACAGCGCCGTCACGCAGCGGCTGCAGCGGTTTCTGGACGAGCGGCCCGAGCTGCGGGCCTTCAACCACGATCCGATGGTGCCCGGCGTCGGGGGGCGGCGGCTCGCCGCCATCCTGAACGAGGCCCGGCTCCGGCGAGTGCTGTCGGTCATGCTCGACGAGCAGGAGTTTCTCGGCCCCTACGGCATCCGGTCCATCTCGAAGTACCACGAGGTGCATCCCTACGTCTACAACCTCGGCGGCCAGGAGTACCGGGTGGGCTACCTGCCGGCGGAGTCCGACAACGGCATGTTCGGCGGTAACTCCAACTGGCGCGGCCCGGTGTGGATGCCGGTGAACGGCCTGATCATCCGGGCCCTGTTGCAGTACTACTCCTATTACGGGGACGATTTCACCATCGAGTGCCCGACCGGCTCCGGCCGGCGGATGAACCTCTACCAGGTGGCCGAGGAGATCGCCCGCCGGTTGGGGGCCATCTTCCTCCGCGGCGCCGACGGCCGCCGGCCGGTCTTCGGCGGGACCCGGAAGTTCCAGGAAGATCCCCACTGGCGGGATCTCATCCTGTTCTACGAGTATTTCCACGGCGACAACGGCGCGGGTCTCGGCGCCAGCCACCAGACTGGCTGGACCGGCATCGTCGCCCGGATGTTCCATCTCTTCGCGACCACCACGGCCGAACAGGCCCTGGAACTGGGCAAGTTCGCTGCCGTGACGGAAGTGAAAAAATGAACGACCGGGGGCCGGCTGCCCCCGAGGAGTCTTCGCCATGGCTCAGCCCCATGACCGGAAGCCATCCGTCAGCGCGGCGGAGGCGCTCCGGCGCCTGCAGGACGGGAATCGGCGCTTCCTGGACGGCCGCGCGCGCTTTCCAACCATCCAAAAGGAAATCCTCGCAGATTTGGCCAAGGGGCAGCAACCCTATGCCACGATCCTGTGCTGCAGTGACTCGCGGGTGCCGCCCGAGCTGATCTTCGACGCCGGCTTCGGCGAGCTGTTCATCGTGCGGGTCGCGGGGAACGTCCTCTCCCAGGAGATTGCGGGGAGCCTGCAATACGCCGGCACCCACCTGAACACCGAATTGTTCGTGGTGATGGGGCACGACGGCTGCGGCGCCGTCCAGGCCGCGCTGGACACCCTGCTGCATGACACCCGGCACCGCTCGCGGATCCAGACGCTGGTCGACGGCATCATCCCCGGACTCACCGGGCTGGATGGCCGGCTGCCGCCGCGGGAGCTGCTTCTCCGGGCGGTCGAGGCGAACGTCCGGCACACCATGCGCCAGATCCTCGAATCTCCCGAGGGCCGGGCCCGCCAGGCGGAGGGGCGGATCCGCCTGGCCGGCGCCGTGTACGCCATCGAGACGGGGCAGGTGTGTTTCCTGCCGGACTTGCCGGAAGCCTGAGCGGGGCTGCCGCTCCCCTGCGGGCAGGGCCCAGGTCCGCGACCGTGTGAACTTTAATCGATACGTGATTCAATATTTTCGACGGGAGGAATAGATCCATGAGCGCCACGAAACAGACCCGGACCGAACACGACCTGTTGGGGAACAAGGAAGTGCCGGCGGCTGCCTACTACGGCGTGCAGACGGCCCGCGCGCTGGAAAACTTCCACATCACCGGCGTGCCCATCTCGCACTACCCCGACCTCATCCGCGCCCTGGCCATGGTCAAGCTGGCCGCGGCCCGGGCCAACCACGACGTCGGCATCCTGGACGACAAGGTCCTCGCCGGCATTGAAGCGGGCTGCAAGGCCCTGCTGGAGGGCAAGTTCCACGACCAGTTCTCGGTGGACGTGATCCAGGGCGGCGCCGGGACCTCGGTCAACATGAACGCCAACGAGGTCATCGCCAACATCGGCCTGGAGGCCATGGGCCACAAAAAGGGCGAGTATAAACACTGCAGCCCTCATGATCACGTGAACGGGTCCCAGTCCACCAACGACGCCTACCCCACGGCCATGCACCTGGGCATCGCCCTGTGCAACACCAAGCTGATGGCGGAGCTGACCCGGCTGGTGGATGCTTTCGCCGCGAAGGGAAAGGAATTCGCCGGCATCCTGAAGATGGGGCGGACCCAGCTGCAGGACGCCGTCCCCATGACGGTGGGCCAGGAGTTCCACTCCTGGGCCGAAAGCCTGCGGAACGAGATCGAGGCCCTCAAGCGGGTGGAGCACGTGCTCTGGGAGATCAACATGGGTGGCACGGCCATCGGGACGCGCCTCAACGCCCCCGAGGGCTACGCCGAGCGGTGCGCCAAGCACCTGGCCGAGATCTCCGGCAAGCCGATCCACCTGGCGCCGGACCTCATCGAGGCGACCCAGGACACGCAGCCCTTCGTCCTGTACTCGTCGGTGCTCAAGAGCCTGGCCATCAAGCTGTCCAAGATCTGCAACGACCTGCGCCTGCTGGGATCCGGCCCCCGCTGCGGCCTCCACGAGCTCAACCTGCCCGCCAAGCAGCCCGGCTCGAGCATCATGCCGGGCAAGGTCAATCCGGTCATCCCCGAGGTGGTGAACCAGGTGTGCTTCCGCGCCATCGGCAACGACCTGACCGTGTCGCTGGCCGCCGAGGCCGGGCAGCTCCAGCTCAACGTCATGGAGCCGGTGATCGCGTACGTCATCTCCGAATCCCAGATGATGTTCATGAACGCCGCCCGCACCCTGCGCGAGCAGTGCGTCGAGGGCATCACCGTGAACGCCGACGAGTGCCGCCGGCAGGTGGAGCGGAGCATCGGCCTGGTGACCGCGCTGAACCCGGTGATCGGCTACGACAAGTCCACCCAGCTCGCGGCCGAGGCCCTGCGGTCGGGCAAGGGTGTGGTGGAGCTGATCCGCGAGCTGAAACTGCTCACCGAGGAGCAGATCGCCGAGGTGATGGATCCGCGGGCCATGACGGGCCAGACGCGCCTGGAATGAGACCGACGCCCTGGAGGGTGGCCATGTTTCGAATCTTGAATGCCGCTGGATCTCCCCGCCACGGGAAGGTCCGGGGAAAGGTGTGGTTGGTGTTCGTGCTGCTGGGATCGGCTCTGCTGGCGGGGCCGGTCCCCGCGGACTCTTCTTCCGCCGCGGCGCCTGCCGTGGTGCGTTTCGAGGGCAACTGGTCCGCCAGCGGCACCCGGCAGACGCTGGCCATGGGGCCGGAGCGGACCGCCTCGATCCTGCGGCTGTCGGGCGCGCTGGTCCTGGATCTCCACGAAGGCATGAGCCGCGGCTTCCGGTGCGAGACGGTCAGCTTCTTCGATGGACGGGAACAAGCCCTCGGGGCGTGCGTGTGGACCGACGAGCGGGGCGACCAGGTGTTCAGCGACTTCGGCGCCCGGTCCGCCTCGGCCGGCGCGCACGTCACCGGCTCCATCACGGGCGGCACCGGCCGCTACGCCGGGTTGACCGGGCGGTATGAGTTCAATTGGCAGTTCATGCTCGAGTCGCCCGAGGGCCAGATCCAGGGCCGGGCAGTCGGCTTCAAGGGTGAGGCCCGGCGCGGCGCCCCCGCCCCCGCGAAGCAGGTGCCCTGATGGGCGCGGCGACATTCCTCCAGGGGCGGCTCGTCCGCCGCGCCGCCAGCCTGGTCCTGGCGCTCGGCCTGTGGTTCCTGCCTGTCCCGGCGGGCCTCACCGCCCAGTCCTGGCACCTCTTCGCTATATTCATCGCGACGATCTTCGCGGTCGTCGCCGGCGCGCTGCCCATCCTGACCGCCTCCCTGATCGGGGCGGGGGCGGCGGTCCTGAGCGGAACTCTGCTCCCGGCCAAGGCGTGGGAGGGATTCGCCAACGGGACGATCCTGCTGATCGTCTCGGCGTTCCTGGTGGCGCGCGCCGTGGTCAAATGCGGCTTGGGAAAGCGGCTGGGGTACCTCGTGGTCAGCCTCTTCGGCCGCTCCACGCTGGGCCTGGGCTACAGCATCTTCATCCTGGACGCCGTCATCGCCCCCGCGTTCCCGAGCAACACGGCCCGCTCGGGGGTGCTCTACCCCGTCATCTACTCGCTGGCCCAGTCGGGCGGCTCCCGGCCGGAGGACGGGACGCAGAAGCGCCTCGGCAGCTACCTCATGTTTTGCGGCATGGCCAGCCTGTGCCTCTCCTCCGGCCTGTGGCTGACGGCCATGGCGGGCAACGCCCTCGGCGTCGAGATCGCCAGGAACTTCGGCCTGACCATCACCTTCGGCTCCTGGCTGGTGGCCTCCAGTGTGCCCACGCTGGCGGCCTTTGCCCTCCTGCCGCTGCTGCTCTACAAAATCATCCCGCCCGAGGTGAAGGCCACGCTGGACGCGCCGCCGGCGGCGCGGCAAGCCCTGCGGGAGATGGGCGGCCTGAGCCGGGACGAGAAGTGGGTGACCGGCATCTTCGTGGGGATGGTGGGGCTGTGGGCCCTGTCCGGCACCCTGCATCTGGACTCCACGGCTGTGGCTTTCCTGGGCCTCGGCGTCCTCCTGGCGACCGACGTGCTGACGCTCAAGGACATTGCCCAGGAGGGTGACGTGCTGGCCACCTTCATCTGGTTCGCGGTGCTCTACACGCTCAGCAGCCAGCTCAACGAGCTGGGCTTCATGGGCTTCCTGGGCGAGCAGATCGCCCGGGGCCTGGTGGGCATCCCCTGGCCGGCGGTCTACGTCGTGCTCATCGTGCTGTACGTGCTCATGCATTACCTGTTCGTCAGCCAGACGGCTCACGTGCTGGCGCTCCTGGGCGTCTTTCTCGACGTCGGCGCCAAGGTGGGCGTACCCGTAGCGCCCCTGGCCTTCGGCCTGCTCTTCGCCAGCAACTATTTTGCCGTGATCACGCCGCAGGGCTCCAGCGCCAACGTCATCTTCGCCGGGAGCGGCTACCTGACCCAGGGCGAGCTGTACAAGCTGGGCGGCCTGGTGACGGCGTTCATGCTGGTCATCTTCCTGGTGGTCGGCACGCCGTGGCTCATGCTGGTGACGCGCTGAGCCATGCCGCGGCTCGGGCAGCGCGCCGCCGCGGACAAACGACGCTGGGTTTTCGGAACGCCGGATCCGGGGGTGATAACAAGCCGGATAGTGCCGGAGCTGACTGAATCGTGAGACGGTGATGAATGGTCGCCATGGAACAGAAACCAGAAAGCACGCCGTTGCGGCCCCGGAAGCACCCGGTGCCGTCGTGGCTCGAGCGCGTGCTCCTGGTATCGGGGGCGGTCTTCCTGACGGTCTTCGCGATCGGGCGCTTCGACGGCTGGATGTCTTCCCGGGCGGCGCTCCAGCAGTTCGATCAGGGCCACATCGCCGAGAAACCCGTTCCCCCGGGGAACGGGCACCCGCTGCCGGGGAAGGACGAGGTTGATTTCGGCCTCTGGTCCAAACAGCGGATCGAGAAATTCATGGAAAGCCTGTCGCTGGCGCCGGAGCCGGCCTTGGCGGTCCTGGAACTGGAGCGGCTGCGGATCCGCGTCCCGGTGTTCGCGGGAACCGGCGAACTGGCCCTGAACCGGGGGGTGGGATGGATACCCGGCACGGCCCGGCCGGGCGAAATGGGCAACATCGGGATCGCCGGACACCGCGACGGGTTCTTCCGCGGGTTGATGCACGTGCAGGCTGGCGACCGGATTGAACTGCAGCTTCCGGACCAGACGATGGTCTACCGCGTCAGCCGGACAGAGGTCGTCAATCCCGGGGACGTCCAGGTCCTGCAGCCGCAGGGCCAGCCGTCGCTCACCCTGGTGACCTGTTTTCCGTTCTATTTCGTCGGCAACGCCCCGCAGCGCTTCATCGTCTTCGCCACCCTGGAAGGCGCGCAGCCTGCCGACGACCAGGAGGGCGGCCAATGAACGATCACCCGACGGCTCCTTCGGGGATCCGTTGAAGGTGGGTAATGAATTCAAAACATCCCAAAGGCAAACGCAGGAGGTGTTTATGACGTGACTGATTTGGACGGGCGGAACTGTAGCATTGTGATGTGATTGGACTGACTCGAAATTAAAAAAAGGAGCATGACTATGAGCACGAGACGGAAATTCTTCGTGGGCCTGTGCACCGCGCTCGCTATCGCCCTGCTGGCTGTTCCAGCGGCGGCACAGACCAGCACCACGACCAGCACGGCCGGGACGGCCGAGATGAAGACTGCGCAATTGAGTGGAACGGTCCTGGCTGTGGAGGGCAATAATCTCATCGTCAAGATGGCCGACGGTGAGACCCTCGTGTTCACACCGCCCCCGGACCGGAAGTTCACTATCGATGGCCAAGAGATCCCTTGGAATCGGGTCCAGCCCGGAACGACGCTGAATGCGACGGTCACCGTCACCAAGACCCCGATCACAGATCGGACAGTGCAGAACTTGGCGGGGAAGGTCTTTTATGTCGCCGCGCCCACGGTGATCCTGAAACTCCCGACCGGAGAATGCCGGAAGTATGTCGTCAAGAAGGACTCCCCGGTCAAGTTCTATGACATCAACAAGAAAGAGATCACGGTGTTCGATCTGAAGAAGAACATGAACATCGAGGCCACCAAGATCACCGAGGCGGAGCGGGTGGAATTGTCGGCCGGTGTCGTCGTCACCGGGACGGCTCCGAAGGTGGAACCCGCGCCCGCCGCGCCGGCTCCGGCTCCTGCCCCGGCTCCGGCCCCGGTTCCGGCCCCTGCTCCGGCTCCGGCTCCGGCTCCGGCGGAACCGCCGCAGCAGCTGCCGAAGACCGGCGGTGCGCTGCCGCTGGTGGGGCTGCTCGGGCTGATCCTCACCGGCGCGGCGCTGGGCATCCGGATGTTCCGTCGCTGATCGCCTGGCGGCGGGAAGCGGCGGGCTTGGGCCCACTGTGAACCGGCACATCCGCCGATGAAGGGTGAAAACCGCTTTCGGGCGGCTTCCCTGGCCGCCCGAAAGCGCATAGCTTGGAAACAGTCTCTACACGCGGAGAATCCGCCATTCGGTCACGCGCCGGGGCTCTGCCCCGGCTCGTGACCATGCTAAACATGGTCGCCCACCTCGATGCCAAGATCCTGCTGAAAACCCATCGGGACTTGCTGGCATCGCTAATCATCGAAGCGCGGGTGGACGGCGGATCGGCGACTGGCAAGTGAGGAGGCAAAATGCAGGATCGCGGATATCCTTCACTGTACCAGATCAACACCCGGGTTTGGCTGACGGAGTTGTCCCGGCGGCTCGGCCGGCCGGCGACGCTGGATGACGTGCCCGACGCCGAATTGGACCGCCTGACCGACTTGGGCTTCGACTGGATCTGGTTCCTGAGCATCTGGCAGACGGGTCCGGCCGGGCAGCGGATTTCGCGCGCCAATCCCGAATGGCGCCGGGAATTTCAGGGAACACTGCCGGATCTGCAGGAGGAGGACATCGCCGGATCCGGGTTCGCCATCACCGCCTACACCGTCGCGACCGCGCTCGGGGGGGATGCGGCGCTGGGGCGCCTGCGCCGGCGCCTGGCGGCTCGCGGGCTGAAGCTGATGCTCGATTTCGTCCCGAACCACCTGGCGCCGGATCATCCGTGGGTGAAGAGTCACCCGGACTACTTCGTTGCCGGGACGGCAGACGATTTGTCGCGAGAGCCGCAGAACTACACCCGGGTCAGGCGGAAGCCGGGGGATCTGGTCCTGGCCTACGGCCGGGATCCGTATTTCCCCGGTTGGCCGGACACCCTGCAGCTCGACTACGGCAACCCCGCCGCCCAGGCGGCGATGATCCGGGAGCTCCGGGCCATCGCCGCCCGCTGCGACGGCGTGCGCTGCGACATGGCGATGCTGGTGCTGCCCGAGGTGTTCGGGCGCACCTGGGGCCGGCCGGCGGCGCCGTTCTGGCCGGCGGCGATCCAGGCCGCGCGCGAAGTGACGCCGGATTTCCGCTTCATGGCCGAAGTCTACTGGGACCTGGAGTGGACCCTCCAGCAACAGGGATTCGACTACACGTACGACAAGCGCCTGTATGACCGGCTGCGTGAGGGGGCCGCCCGGCCGGTGCGCGAGCACCTGCATGCGGCGATGGACTTTCAGGTCCGGCTCGCGCGGTTCCTGGAAAATCACGATGAGCCCCGCGCCGCCGCCACCTTCGATCCGCTCGTCCACCGGGCCGCGGCGGTGATCACGTACTCCGTCCCCGGCCTGCGCTTCTTTCACCAGGGGCAGTTCGAGGGCCGGCGCCGGCGCATCTCGCCACATCTCGTCCGGGGGCCGGAGGAATCTCCGGACCGGGATCTTGAAGCGTTCTACAGCCGGCTGCTCGCCGTGCTTCGCCGCCCCACGGTCAGGAGCGGGGAGTGGCAGCCCCTCGCCGCCCGACCGGCCTGGGACGGGAACGGCTCCTGGGACGCGTTCGTCGCCCACGCCTGGCGGGGATCCGACGGTGAGCGGCTGCTGGTCGCCGTGAACTTCGCGCCTCATCACAGCCAGTGCTTTCTCGAGCTGCCGTTTCCCGAGTTGAAAGAAGGCCCGGTCCGCCTCCGGGACCTGCTGGGCCCAGCCTGCTACGAGCGCGATGGAACGGAATTGTTCGAACGGGGGCTGTACCTCGACATGCCGCCCTGGTCCTATCATGCCTTCGATACCAGAGAATGAAACCGAGGAGGTGTCTTGATGTTTCGCAGCCGCGTGTTCGTTCCGACCCTGATCCTCGCCGCGCTGACGATCGTCGCGCCGGCCGCTGAGCCGCCGAAAGCGGTCAAGGAAAGCAAGACCGTCGTGCGCACGGCCGTCATCGAGGCGATCGATTACGCCGAACGCATGGTCACCTTCAAGTATGCGGATGGTGAAGTGGAAACGGTGTTCGCCACACCCGAGATGACGCGGTTCGACGCGCTCAAGGTGGGCGACAAGGTGACGTTCACGTTTGAGGAGTCGATGGTCTACCAGATCGCCAAGCCGGGCGACGCGCCCAAGGCGCCGGAATCCCGGTCCATCACCGCCAGCCCCGGCGCCAAGCCGGGTGGCACGTCGAAGCGTGAGTTGACCACCACGGTGACCGTCGTGGCGATCGACCGGGAGGTTCCGTCCGTCACCGTCCGGAACACGGACGGTTCCGTGAAAACGTTCACGGTCAAGGACAAGACAAACTTGGCCGGCGTCAAAACGGGTGATACGATTACCATCACCTTCACCCAGGCGCTGATGATCAGCGTCGAATGACCGGCCGGGCGACCGGCCGCCGACTGTCTGGCAGGAGAGTCGCCATGAGCAACGATCGTGGGGGAGCGCTCCGATTCATGCTTCCGGAGTGGATGCCGGCCTACCGCCGGGAGTGGTTCCGGCCGGACCTCGTCGCCGGCCTCACCGTCGCGGCGGTGGTGATCCCCAAGGCGATGGCTTACGCCTCCATCGCCGGGCTGCCCGTGCAGGTGGGCTTTTACACGGCGTTCCTGCCCATGGTGATCTACGCAGTCCTCGGCACCTCGCGGGTGCTGAGCGTGAGCACCACCACGACGCTCGCCATCCTGGCGGCGGCGGCGCTCGGCGAGGCGGCTCCCGGCGGGGAGCCGGCGGCGCTCCTGGCCGCCTCGGCGACCCTGACGCTGCTGGTCGGGGGGATCCTCGTGCTGGCGGCGGTGCTGCGGCTGGGCTTTGTCGCCAACTTCATCTCGACGCCGGTGCTGCTGGGTTTCAAGGCCGGCATCGGCATTGTCATCGTGGTGGACCAGCTGCCGAAACTGATGGGTGTCCATTTCCCCAAGGGTTCGTTCCTGACGAATCTCCTGGGTCTCGTCAGGGAAATTCCCCACGCCTCCCTGGCGACGGTGGCTGTGGCTGCCGTGATGATCGGGCTGCTGGCGGGGCTGGAGCACTTCCTGCCCAAGGCGCCGGCCCCGCTCATCGCGGTGGCCGTGGGGATCGCCGGCGTGGGCCTGTTGGGTCTCGAAGCGTTCGGCGTTCGGACCGTCGGCCAGGTGCCCACGGGCCTGCCGCCGCTGACCCTGCCCGACGTGTCCCTGGTCGCCACACTCTGGCCGGCGGCGGTGGGCATCGCGCTGATGAGCTTCACCGAAACGGTGGCCGCCGGACGGGCGTTCCAGCAGCGAGACGAACCCGTTCCGCGGGCGAACCGGGAACTTGTGGCGACGGGCCTGGCGAACCTGGGTGGCGCTTTTCTGGGCGCCATGCCGGGCGGTGGCGGGACCACCCAGACCGCCGTCAACCGCCTGACAGGCGCTCGCACGCAGTTGGCGGAGCTGGTCACTGCCGCAGTCACGCTACTGACCATGCTGTTCCTGGCTCCTTTCATCGGGCGGATGCCGGAGGCGACTCTGGCCGCAGTGGTGATCGTATACTCGGTGGGTCTGATCCAGCCGGCCGATTTCATGACGATCCTCAAGGTCAGGCGCATGGAATTCCTGTGGGCGGTGATCGCCATGGTCGGAGTCGTGCTGCTGGGCACGCTCCAGGGCATCGTCATCGCCATCATCGTGTCGCTGGTGGCGCTGGCCCACCAGGTGTCCAACCCGCCGGTGCTCGTGCTGGGGCGCAAGCCGGGCACCAACGTCTTCCGCCCCCGCACGGCAGAGCACCCGGCGGACGAGACATTCCCCGGCCTGCTCATTGTGCGACTCTTCGGACGCATCTTTTTCGCCAACGCGACGCATGTCGCGGACAAGCTGCAGCATCACCTGGCGGAGACGAAACCCGTGGTCGTGGCCCTGGACCTCAGCGCGGTGTTCGACTTCGAGTACACCGCCCTCAAGATGTTGATCGAGGCAGAGCAAAAATTGCAGGAACTCGGCATCACCCTTTGGCTGGTAGGGCTCAATCCCGAGGTGCTGTCCATGGTGAAGCGCTCGCCCCTCGGCAACGTCCTTGGCCGGGAGCGGATGTTCCACAACCTGGAAGAGGTGGTGGCCCGCTTTCAGACGCGATCGGGCCAACCCGCCTGAACACGGGCGGATGACGAACGATTGCCTGTGGGCGGCGGGATCACGCGACCACGGCAGACTCGGTTGCGGTGGGCTCAGCGAGCGATTGATTGCGATTCAAATCCCGTGTATCTTGCCTCTCAAAGACGAGCGCCGGCGCGCTCACGCGCTCAAATTTCAGTCTCCTGACCGGGCCGAGGTGGCAATCGGGATGACCTCTGCTGGAGGAGTCGAATGCTTCCGGAATCGAACAGCCAGGAAACCATGACCGTCGAAGCGGACTCGGGTGCTCCGAAACGTCCGCTGGGGCAGCTCGTGCTGGACGCCGTGCCTTCGGCGGAATGGGCAAATCGCGATACGACGGAACTGGCTGAACGACTAGAGTCACTCGATGCGGCCCCCGACCTCATCTCGCGTCTCGACGCCCTCGTCCGTCTCACCCGCTGGACCCGGACCTGGCGCAGCTTCCTGCCCCCCGGCCACCCGGAGACGCCGCTCCCCGAGGGCCGGCTGTCGCGGCTGCATGAGCTGCTCGAGCTGCTGCAGGCGGCCCCGGAGGTCCGGGCCCGGGTGCAGCGGGCGGTGGGCCGGATCCTGGCGGAGTCGGACGCGCTGGTCCTGTTCGCCGAAGCGGGCATCCCCGCCCAGCACGGCTTCTTCGCCGAGTTCGGCGACCGGCTGATGAACAAGCTGCTGCCGCAACCCCGCGACGACCGCGACCTGGCCAAGCTGCTGCGCCGGCTGTTCGCGGGTGTGGCCGAGGTGGAGCGGTTTCTGCAATTGCCGCAGGCGGATTTTCTGAAGATGGCCCGGCTGCTGATGCCGCCGCCGGGAGACGCGGCCTGGGCCGGCGTCGGGGCCGCCTTCGCCGACGCCTTCCGGCTGCTGGCCGCGCGGGTGCAGGCCGAGGGTCTGTCGGAAAAGCTGCGGTCCCGCAGCCGGACCGGCCCGGTGAGCGCCTCCCCGTTCTACCGGCTGGCCCGGTCCAGTGAAGCGGTCCTAACCACCTGGTTCGACGGGGCGGCCCGGCCGGAGGCGGCAGCCGACTGGCGCGCCCGCTGCGCCGACTGCCGCGAGGAGATGGCCGAGATCCACCGGCGGCTCGAAACCGACGGCGTGAGCACCCGAATGGTCTTCGGCCTGGAGGTGCTGGAGCGATGCCTGCGGCGCATGGAGCAGGTGGTGGATGTCCTGGACGCCGACTCGGCCGCGGCACGAGCCACGGCGCTCCACCGGCTGCTCGGCCAAGTGGTGCTCTCCAGCCACCAGGACCGGAGCCTGGTCCACCTCATCGCCTGGAACACTCACCTGCTCCAGCGCAAGATCGTGGAGCGCACCGGCAAGACGGGGGAGCACTACATCGCCGCCAACCGGGCCGAGTACCGGCACATCTGGCTGGCCGCGGCCGGAGGCGGCCTGCTCACGGTGGGTACCGCGGCGGTCAAGATGCAATTGACCGGAGTGAGCCTGGCGGCGTTCCAGGAAGGATTCCTGACCGGCCTCAACTACGCCGTCAGCTTCCTGCTGCTCCAGGCGTTCGGACTGATGCTGGCCACGAAGCAGCCGGCCATGACCGGGGCCAAGCTGGCCGACATCGTCCGGGAGGAGCGCGGCGCCGAGCGCCGCGCCGAGATCGCCGCCTTCGCCGCCCGCATCTGCCACTCGCAGCTGGCCGCGGCGCTCGGCAATATTTTGCTGGTCTCCGGGGGCGCGGTCCTGTTCAGCCTGGCCTGGCGGGCGGTGTTCGGGACGCCGTTTCTGGACGCCGAACGCATGGACTACGTCATCGGCAGCCTCCACCCGCTGGCGAGCGGTACGGTGTTCTACGCCGCCATGACCGGCGTGATCCTCTGGCTGGCGTCGTTGGCGGGCGGCTGGTTCGAGAACTGGGCGACTTACCACCGGATGCCCCGGGCCATCGCCGAGCATCCGCTGGGCGAGTACCTCGGGCGCGAGCGCCTGCGCCGCTGGGCGGACACGTTCGCCCGCGAAACCGCCGGCTGGGGCACCAACATCTCGCTCGGCTTCATGCTGGGCTACGTCCACGGCGCCGGCCGCTTCCTCGGCATCCCCATGGATGTGCGCCACGTCACCCTGAACACCGGCACCCTGGCGCTGGCCCTGACCTCGCGCGACGGCCTGCCGGTGCCGCTGGCGGCCCTGCTGTGGGCCCTGGCCGGCGTGGCCGTGATGTTCGTGCTGAACCTGTCGGTGAGCTTCCTGCTGGCGCTCTACACGGCGCTGCGCGCCTACAGCGTGTCGGGCCGCGAGATGGCGGCCCTGCTGCTCCACCTGGTGAAGGCGTTCCTCCGCTCGCCCGTCCGGTTCATTTTGCCGCCGAGGAGGAGTGAGGAGTTAGGAGTGAATAGTGAACAGTGAATAGTGAACAGTGGGGAGATAGGAGATAGGGATGGGGAGGGCTCTTGATTCGTGCTCGTAATTCGTGATCGTAATCGAAATCGTAATCGTGCTCGTAATCGGACATCGGACCTGGGTTCTGGGTCCTGGTTCTCAAACCCCAGAGCTCTCCTCGCCAATCCCGCGCATATCTCGTGCTCGTAATCGTGATCCCAATCCGGCGGAGCCGGAACCAAAGAGGCATGATCGTTCCATCCAACTCCGTGCCGCCATGCCGGGTCTCCGGCAAGCCCTTCCAGTTTCAAAGACAATAGCCGGGCGCAGCCCCGCGAATGCGGGGCAGCGCCTGGACAGCGGAATTAAACAAACAGGGCGCGCCCCGGGGCAGGGGCGCGGGGAAATTCGGATCGAACCTTCGGAAAACATTCCGCCCACCCGTTTGGATCGATAAATCCATCATTCGGGCGAGAATCAGGCCCATCCGCGGCTCGGTTTCAAACCCACCCGTCGATTGTGTGAACGGGTTCGGGAAATCAATGGAGGCGCTTCGGAGTCGACGAACGATAGCTGCGGGGATCTTCTCCGCGCCCCTTATTCGGGGCGCGCGACGTCACAAACAATGGATTTTCCAGGCGCTGCCCCGCATTCGCGGGGCTGCGCCTGGCTATTTTCGTCGTGACAGTGTGGATCGGGCCGGTCGATGATGGAATGGGCGACCGGGGGGAAGAAACCGGTGAAAAATTTTGCCAAATTTTGGCAGAATTTCGGGCGTAACTAAGTAATCGTAATCGTGATCGTCATCAAGACTCGAGACTGAGACTCGAGCCTCGTTCCCGCCCCGCACGTTCGTGCCCGGCGTCGCAATTCCACGACGGCGCGGTTCGGCCGGGAGCCCCTGCTGGTGCGCTCCCCCGGCCGGGTGAACCTCATCGGCGAGCACACCGATTACAACGAGGGCTTCGTCCTGCCGGCGGCGGTGCGCCGCGAGCTCGATCCGGTGGTGTGGCGCCGCTGCGCCTACGTGATCGCGGAGAACGCGCGGCTGCTGGCCGGCTGCGAGGACCTGCGGCGGGGCGATTTCGCCGTCTTCGGCGAGCGGATGGGCCAGTCGCACGCGGGGCTGCGCGACGAGTGCGAGGTGAGCTGCCCGGAGCTGGACCGGCTGGTGACGATCGCCTGGACCGACCCGGCGGTGCTGGGCGCGCGGATGATGGGCGGCGGCTTCGGCGGCTGCACCGTCAACCTGGTCCGCGCCGACGGCGTGGCCGCCTTCACCGGCCGCGTGCGCCAGACCTACCGGCCGCCCGACGGCGGGTCGGCGAAGGTGTACGCCTGCCGCATTGAGGGGGGGACGCGGGTCATCGCCCGTCCGCCGGTCCTTTGATCGGTGAACAGTGAACAGTAAACGGTGAGGCGTGGGAGCGTGGTAGTTTGCCGCTCGTGCACGCAGTATCTCTACGTCGCCAATCCGTGGATCGTGCCCGGGCTGCCGGGCGCTCAGTCAACCGTGAACGAATGGTCGAACGAGCGGCTTCCGGATATCTCTACTGGACGGGTTCCGGCTACGCCGGCTCGGTAACGCGGCGGGGGCGGAGAGGGCCGGAAGCTGACAGCCGGGGCCGCCAGCTTCCGGCGGGCGGGAGGCCGTTTACTTTTTCGCCGGGTAGTAGTTGATATTCAGCAGCCGCCAGGGGTTTTTGAAAGCCTCGACCACGATCTGGTTCGTCTTCGGATCCAGCTTGAGCTCCAGGGCGGGGATGATCGTGCCCGTGCTCTTGCCCTTTTCCTTCGTCAGGATGACGTCGCACGCCGACAGGTTATAGTCGGTGGAGCGCGTCTGATACCAGGCCTCGCCGAACCGGATGGGCCGGTCCGTGACCAGGCGGATCTTCCGGCCCTCGGGCACCTGGAACTCCCGGATGTAGTTCACGTCAAAGCCCAGCGTGCCGGTGATGGCCATGTGCCCCTTGGCTTTCATCTTGGTGAGGGCGTTGAAGAGGCCCTCCGAGCCGGCGGCCTGGAAAGCCTCCTGCAACGCCTTCTGGTCATCATCCGGGGAGTACTCGTAGATGATGATCTTGACGTCGGTCCGCCGCCCCAGTTGGGTGCCCTCGCCCTGCATGGTGGCCTGGATGGTTTCGTACTTGGCCGCCAGGCCCCACATGCTGCCAAGCAGCAGGCCGAGGATCACGACGGTGGCAGTGGTCCAACCCGTTTTGCGATCTTGTCTCATGTTTCTCTCCTTGGCGAGTTTATTTTAGAAAGCAATCTACATTCGATGCGGAATCTACGGAAAC
>JAKQOW010000118.1 GCA_029565065.1 Acidobacteriota bacterium
CGCAGCCCCTGGTGGGCGGTGGTTGGTCGCGTGGTCGCCCCAGCGGGGCGACAGGCAGGTGGCGTGAATCGTGGTGGGCGCCGATCGATCGAGCTGTCGTTGAACCGCCGGGTTTTCCGAACGCCCCGATGTCGCCCCGGTGGGGCTCGGGGTGAGGAAAACAGGCGCCTGCGTCGACGGGCCTCGCACCAGGGGCTGCGCCCCTGGCTAATGCCGTCCGGCCCTGCGGGCCGGGTGCGTGCCGAACGCTCAGCGATCAACCATCAACGATCAACTGTTGAGAATTTGCGAACATTCAAACGCCCGATCAGCGGCACGCATGTCAGAATGGGAGCGAGCCCCGAGTCTCGAGCCTCGAGCCTCGATTACGAATTACGATTACGATGACGATTACGAATTACGATTCCGTCACGGGAACGGAGGCAGCAGGATGCCGTTGAAGAGCAGCTTGAAGGTCGCCGGCGTCGAGCCCCGGTGCTGGGGGTTGAAGCCGTAGAGCACCAGCTGCCCCTTGCCCTTGCGCAGCCACACCACCGCCGGCCGGTTGCCCAGGAGCTCGATGCGCTCGGCGTAGCCGCTCACCAGGAGGTCGTCCTCCGGGTAGAGCGCGGCCACCCGGCGATCCATGTCCTGGTCCGGCACCGAGGTGGCGAACACCGCCGCCGCGCGCGAGAACGCGGTGACCTCCGCCGGCAGTCCCACGGTGAGGGGGCTGTCGGGCCGGAGCGCCACCCGCAGCCCGGCGCCGGGCACGTAGAGTCCGTCCTTGCGCAGCGCGTCGGACACCAGGCGCACGGGGAGCTGGAACTTCTCCGTCTCCTCGCCGCGCTTGATCTCCAGCGGCTCGGCGAAGAGCGCGGTGGAGCGGCCCCAGGCCAGGATCACCCCGCCCTTGTCCAGGAAGGCCATGAGCCGCTCCATGCCCTTGGGGCCCATCCCCTTCGTGAACTCGGCCGGCATGTCGGTCATGTAGTAGCGGTCCTCGGCCTTCATCTGGCCGGTCATCAGGATGTTCTTGTCGCTGTCGGGGAAGATCACCACGTCGAAGTCGCGGGCCAGGTCGGTCGTCTCGAAGTCGCCGGGCCGCAGCACGGTGTACGGCACGCGGTAGTCGTCGAGCACGTAGCGCGTCCAGCCGGCGTCCATGTCGTGGAACCAGGTTTCCACCAGGGCGATGCGCCGCGGCGCCACCGTCTCGGCCGCGAGCGACGGGGCCATCCGGCCCAGGAGCTGCGGCGCGCCGGCCTCCAAGCGCACCGGCGGCACCGCCACCGCCGCGGCCACGTCGCGGAGCTTGCCGGCCTGGCCCGGCGGGGCCATGACCACGAAGCTCCCCGCCGGCAGCGCCGCGTCGCCCACCGCCGTGTCCGCGGTGAGGCGCCTGACCAGCAGGCCGGCCTCCAGCGCGCGGAAGGCGGCGCGGAAGGCGTCGTTGTCGCCGGCCGCCCAGGCCAGCGCGGTGGCGTCGGCCGGGACCTCGCCCGCGGCGGGCCAGCGGAACGCGCCCGTCACCTCCGCCAGCGACGGCTCAAGCGCCGGCACCGCGGCGTTCACCGCCACGGCGCGCACGCCGCGGTGGCGCGGCAGCGACCAGCTGGTGATGTCGTAGGGACGGATCAGCTCGCCGCCCGGCGAGTAGTGCCGCACCGGGTAGCGCTGGTCCTCCATGAGCTCCTTGATGAGGGGGCGGTAGGCCTGGGCCAGCGGCACCACCAGGTCGCCGGCGCCGAAGGTGCAGCCGTCCACGACGAGAGGCGCCGTGAGCCGGTAGAGTCGGACGCCATGCTCCAGCAGCAGGTTGGCCAGGCCGGCCAGCTCGCTCCGGTCGCCCTGCGCCAGCGGCAGGATGTAGGCGTACGGGGCCTGGGTGCGGCCCCGCTCCACCTCGCGGCGGCACAGCTCGTTGCGGAAGGCGAGGATCTCAGCGCGGTTCTCGGCGGCGGTGCGGGCCACGGCCCGCATGCTCACCAGCTCGTACTGGACCATGTCGCCCAGCCGCCACCAGCCGCCCGGCCACGGGTCAGGCATGTTGGTGCTCTTCTTGTACTCGGCCAGGCCCTTGCCGCGGACGCCGAGCTCGGTGGGCTCCACGTAGACCGGCGTGGCCACCCGGCAGCTGGCGTTCTCGGTGAGCATGGCGATGACGTTCTTGAACAGGCACGTCTCGGTGGAGCCGGGCCAGTACTGGTCGAACCCCCAGTGCTGGGCCACGCCGCGCTGGCCCGCCGCACCCATGTCCTTGGCCATGTTGGCGCCGAACAGGCCGCACCAGTACCACAGGTCGCGGTCCACGTTCTCGGCGATGGGGTCATGGTTGGGCGGCACGAAGAAGCGTGGACCGGTCTCGCCCATCTGGTGCTTTTCGATCATCACCTGGGGGAACCAGTCGGTGCTGAAGATGCGGTTGATGGCCCGCGTGTCCGACTGGGTCAGGGCGACGAAGTCGCGGTTGTTGTCGTGCCCCACGTACTTGTGGTAGACGCCCGGCAGGTCGCTCCCCTCCCACTTGGTCCCCTTGTACTTGCGGTAGTGCTCCACCACCATCTGCATGCCGTCGGGGTTGTGGTTGGGGACGAACATCTGCACCGTCTCGTCCAGGATCTTCAGGGTGGCCGCGTCGCGCGCCGTCACCAGGTCGTACACGTAGAGGGGCAGCATCTGGGAGGGCGCCACCTCGGAGGAGTGCATCGAGAGCGTCGCCAGCACGAACACGCGGCCCTTGGCCACGAGCGCCTCGCGCTCGGCCGCCGGGATGTCCGGCTCCAGCGCCAGGCGGCGGTTGATGGCTTTCAGCTCGTCGAGGCGGCGGATGTTCTCCGCCGACGACACCACCGCCAGGCACATGGGCCGGCCCATGGGCGAGCGGCCGATCTCCACGAGCGTGAGCCGCTCGGAGGTGGCGTCCACCGCCTTGAGGTAGTCGATGAGCTGCGCGTAGTCGAAGAGCTCCCGGTCGGCGCCGGGCTTGAAGGTGAAGAACGCCTCGGGCAGCGGCGGCTCCATGGTGATCCGGTTCGCGACCGGCGCCGGGGCCGGTTTCGGCTTCACCGCCTGCTGCGGCGCCGCGACGGCCCACCCACACCCCGCCGCCAGCATCCCGATGGTTATCGTGACGATCAACCCGAGCGCGCTCGCGCGCACCGTACCACCTGCACCGTGCATGTCGCCTCCTCGTTCCGTTAATGGGCGCGTCCATCGCCGCGTGAACGACGCCCGGCCCGCCGTCTCATCGGACCGGCGGACCGATGACTGGAAATCCAATTGTACTCCGCGACGGGACATAGAAAAAGAGTGAGTTCCCCGAGGGGCGCCCGCCGGCGGCCGCCACCGCTTGCAATGGCGGATCGCGCGGACCGCGTCAGTGCTGGTGGATATGCTCGCCCGGCTCGGCGGGCGCGGCCCCATGCGCCGGCGACGAGACGGCGGCCTGATGGAGCCGCTCCACGTAATGGATGAAGGTCACGTACGCGGCCACGTAGGCGCGGCCGGCGGCCACACTCTCGTCCCGGTGGCGGCGCGCTGCCACGACCGCGGCGAAGCGCTCGCGGAGGCCGTCCGCCACGTGGCTCGTCATCGCCCGTATCAGCGCGTCCGCCGAACCGTGTTCCACCGCCTGGTCGGCCACGGTGATCCCCGGATCCACCGAAGTTCCGGCGGGCTTCAGGCCGGTGTAGGCCGCGCCTTCGCCGGCCCGGTGAATGCGGACCAGCGTCTCGAAGAAGTAACGGTCCGCCAATTCCCGCGCGGCCGGGCTGAGCGCGCGCACCGCCATGGTGTGCTGGAACGCCTCCCGGATCGCCGCCTCGTCCGCCGCCTGCACCCACTTCAGCACCCCCGTGACGTCCCCGGCCTGGAGCGCCCGCTGGGCGTCCTGCACGACGGGGCCGTCCAGCGTGTCGCAATGGGCCCGCAGAGGCGCGCCGGCGGCCAGCGCCAGCAGCATGCCCACCACCACCCACCGGTTCAGCAACCGAGCGATTCTCCCGTTCATGTCAGCTCACCTCCGATTGTAATCCGTCCCATCACCCGAGATTCGACGTCTAACAGTCAGGCGCACACCGCCTGCCCGTGTTTTGATGATACCTCCTGCGCCGGGATTGAAAATTGATCCAGGTCAAATCGGCCCGCCGCCCGGCAGGGCCCGGTGTCAACCGCGAAACGGCGGGAAGTCTCCAGGAAAGTGCGGGAGGGGAGGCAGCCGGGGGCCGCCTCGGCCGGAAGCGGAAGCCGCGGCCGCGGGTCAGTCGCGGCGGGCTTCCCGCTTGAGCCGGCTGATGTGGGCCATGGTCCGCAGCACGGCCACCCCCAGCAGGACCACCGCCCCGGCCTGCAGCATCCGGATGATCTCCCGCGCCGTCGTCACGGCATCGGGCAGGCGCTGGGTGGCGAGGATGACCACGTTCAGCGCCAGGATCGCCACCAGGATGCCCAGCACCCGGCGGTACTTGTCCACCCGCGAGGCGGTGTCGGAGAAGATGTCCGGCAGCGGGCCCTCCGGCGCCGCTTTGCGGAAGTAGTGCCAGTTGGCCAGCGTCGCCACCCGCTCCCAGCCGGCGTCGCGGAACAGACCGAGGTACTCCTCGCGCTCGGCGCCGATGAGCCGGCGATAGTCCAGGCGGTAGGCCACCGCCGCCGGCTCGCCCCCCTCGAAGGTGTAGCAGCCGATGGTCAGGCTGCGGAGGTGCCATCCGTCGGCGGCCATCCGCGTCAGCCAGGCGGCTTCCCGCTCGTCCTGCCAGACAAAGAACAGCTTAAACACGCGCCGGGTCTGCGTCATCGTCTTCCTCCCATTGGGTGATCACCAGCCGGCCCAGCCGGGCCATCCGGTCGAGGCGTTCCGATTCCAGCCGCACCACCCGCCGTCCCAGCGGAGTCAGCACGTAGAGCTTGCGCCGCTCGTCGCCGGCGTTGCTGTCGCCGGCGCGGGCGATGAGCCCCCCCTCCAGCAGCTTGGTCAGCGCGCCGTACAGGGTGCCCGGGCCGAGGCGGATCCCGCCGCCGTCTGCCTGCGCCACCGCCTGCATGATCCCGTAGCCGTGGCGCGGTTCCGCCAGCGCCACCAGGATGGCGAACGTGGATTCCGTAAGCGGAAGATATTCAAGCGCTTTCACTTCGATTTCATCCATGGGGCGTTGCTCCTGCCCGAGACGACACCCTATAGCGCGTCTCGTTATATCGTCTTACGATATATCTACCCGGATGTTTCGGCACGGGCGGCAATATTTCACAACCACAACCATTTGAATCGGTTACAACCGCCTCTTGACACCCGCCCCGATGTCGAGTAAAGGATGAATCAGACCCGCTTTCAGGGGCGGTTGCACCCGGAAGCGACATCGCGTCGGGGGGAGGCGGCATGAACGGACCCAAGATCCTGGTGCTGGAATCCGACTGGGGCGTGCGGGGAGCGAGCCGGAAGGTTCCCCGGAACCGGCCCATCGGGCCGCAGCACACCTATCGCGACATCTTCCGGACCGCGGCCGAGATGTTCGGCTGCTCGGTGGATGTCGCCTATTTCACCGGCGCCGACGGCTTCCAGGTGTACCTCGACCGGTTCAACCACCGCGGCGACGTCAAGTACCTGGTGGTGGCCAGCCACGGCACCCGCCGCTCGGTGGACGCGCCGGGCGGCCGGTTCGACCCGTTCAGCCAGCTCCTCGACCGGGTGGACAAGCCGAAGATCGGCGTCCTGTTCGCCGCCTGCCACCTGGGCTGGAGCAAGACGGTGCACGAGGGGCTGCTGGGCATCGGCCATTTCCAATGGACGGCCGCCTACCGGACGGTGTCGCACTACATCACCGGCCTGCTCACGGAGCTGGCGTTCTGGAACTACTACTTCAAAGGCGTCCGGTACGTGAAGACCAGCGGCGACCGGCTCTGCACCGCCCTGCCGCCCGGCGACCCCGTCGGCGCCGCCCTGATGACCTACGCCAACGTGGGCACCGCCGTGGGCTGCCGGTTCGACGTGCGCATCCTGAACCGCTGGGGCATCGCCTCGTCGCTCGAGATCCTGTCCCACCTGCTGATCACGAGCGGGATCCGCCCCGACGGCCTGAAGCGGACGTCGGTCTCCGACGCCTCCCGGCGCCTCGGCGAGCAGTACGAAGAACTGTTCATCAAGGCCTGGAGCGGGATCTGGGAATGGCAGACGTGAGGGGGGAGTCGAGGCTCGAGGCTCGAGGCTCGAGGTTCGGGGTTCGGGGCTCGGGGCTCGGGGCTCGGGGTTTGGGGCTCGGGGCTCGGGGCTCGGGGCTCGTTCCCATTCTGACATGCGTGTCGCTGATCGGGCGTTTGAACGTTTGATGTGATGAGAAGAGCGCTCCTTTTAGCGCCACCGAGACACGAGATATAATCTCGTGGGTGATTGCTCCCGGGGTCACGACGCCAAAAGGAGCGCACACAATGACAACACCATTGTACCTCGGAGTCGATTTT
>JAKQOW010000149.1 GCA_029565065.1 Acidobacteriota bacterium
ATGATGGTCTCCTGGTCGTCGGGGCTGGCGCCCTCCAGCTCGCGGAAGCGCTCCAGGAGGCGGCGGTTGTGGAGGGGCCGGGCGTCTGTCTGGTCGCCCGTCAGCAGGTAGTCCACGGTGGTGTGGAAGAGCTCGGCCAGCTGCAGGAGCTTATCCGCCGGGGGGACGTGCAGGCCCAGTTCGTACTTGTTGAGCTGCGAGAAATAGATTCCTATTTTAGCGGCCAGCTCCTTCTGGGTCCACTGGCGCTGCTTGCGCAGGGCCTTGAGCCGCCGGCCGAAATCTTTCTTCATCACTTGATCCAGCATCAGTTCCGCCAGTTTCATCGTCACGGTCGCCTCCAACTATATCCGCTGCTCTAAAAAACGGCTTGACAAGTATCTGTATAACAGATTATATCAGATGCGTCAATCGAATCATTTTTAGGGTTGACAGCGTTTTCCAGGAGGCGGCGATGGCGCGGATACCGGAGGAAGAGATCGAGCGGCTGAAGAAGGAAGTGTCCCTGCCGCGGCTGGTGGAGGCGGCGGGGGTGGCGCTCTCGCCGCACGGGAAAGACCTGCTGGGGTTGTGCCCGTTCCACGACGACCACGCGCCCTCGTTGGTGGTCACGCCGTCGAAGAACCTGTGGCACTGCCTGGGGGCGTGCCGGGCGGGCGGGTCGGTGATCGACTGGGTGATGCGGCGGGAGAAGGTGTCGTTCCGGCGGGCGGTGGAGGTGCTGCGGGACCTGGCCGGGCATACCCCGCTGCCGGTGGCGAAGGGGCCGGCGGCGGCGCTGCCGCTGGAGGTGGACGACGGGGAACTGCTGCGGCGGGTGGTCGCCTTCTACCACGAGACGCTCAAGCAGAGCCCGGAGGCGCTTTCGTACCTGGAGCGGCGCGGCCTGCGATCGGCGGAGCTGATCGATCGCTTCCAGCTCGGCTACGCCAACCGCACCCTGGCCTACCGGCTGCCGGCGAAGAACCGGCAGGCGGGGGCCGAGATCCGGGGGCGGCTGCAGAGCTTGGGGATCCTGCGCCCGAGCGGCCACGAGCACTTCAACGGCTCGCTGGTGGTGCCGGTGCTGGACGAGGCGGGGGCGGTGCGGGGGCTGTACGGGCGGAAGATCCGGGACGACCTGCGGCCGGGGACGCCGCCGCACCTGTACCTGCCGGGGCCGCACCGGGGGGTGTGGAACGTGGCGGCGCTGGCGGCTTCGAAGGAGATCATCCTGTGCGAGGCGCTGATCGATGCCTTGACCTTCTGGGCGCACGGGTTCCGGAACGTCACCGCCAGCTACGGGGTGAACGGCTTCACCGCCGACCACCGGGCCGCCTTCCGGGAACACGGCACGGAGCGGGTCTACATTGCCTACGACCGGGACGAGGCCGGGGACAGGGCCGCCGGCGAGCTGGCCGAAACGCTGCGGGGCGAAGGGATCGAGTG
>JAKQOW010000151.1 GCA_029565065.1 Acidobacteriota bacterium
GGCCAGCGCCCCCGCCATGCCGATGGACACCGCCTCGCCGTGGGGAAGGGCGTAGGCGGACGCCGCTTCGACGGCGTGACCGAGAGTGTGGCCGAAATTGAGGATACGCCGCAACCCATGCTCCTTTTCGTCGATCTCGACAATCTTCTTCTTGATTTCTCCCGCCCTCGTCACTATGGGCAGCAGGGTGTCCAGGTCGTCGCCCCGCCGCAGGATTGCCGCCCAGTCCTCCAGGAGTTCCAGCAGCCCGGGATCGTCGATGACGGCGCATTTGACGATCTCCGCCAGACCGTTGCTCATTTCCCTCGCCGGCAGGGTCCGGAGGAACTCCAGGTCCGCGAAGACCGCCTTGGGCTGGTGAAAGGTTCCCAGGATGTTCTTGGCGGCCGGGAGATCCACGCCGGTCTTGCCGCCGATGCTGCTGTCCACCTGGGCCAGGAGGGTGGTGGGGAATTGGAGGCAGGGGATCCCCCGCATGTAGATGGAGGCGACGAACCCCGTCAGATCGCCCACCACGCCGCCGCCCAGGGCGATAAGTCCCGTGGTGCGGTCCGCCCCCCGGCGGAGTAATTCCTCGGCAACGGCGACGGCGGTAGCCATGGTCTTGGCCTGCTCGCCGGCGGGGATAGTGATGGACTCCAGCGACAAGCCCGCCTTTTGCAGAGTTTCCGCCACCCGCTCTCCGTGGAGGGCGGCGACTTTGGCGTCGGTGATGAGGAAATACCGCTGTGCCCAGTTGCCCTTGGCAATGAGGAGCGCGGCCCGGTCCAGGATGTCCCGGCCGATGAAAACTTCATGGGACCGGGAGGTCTTCTTTTCGAGACTGATCTTGAAGCGGTTCATTGGCGCACCTCGATCCGGTTCTTCATGACCTCCGAAAGGATCCGGGTCTCTTCCATAAGCTCGTAGAACTTTTCCGGTTTCAGGGACTGAGCCCCGTCGGAGACGGCCTTGGCGGGTTCGGGATGGACCTCGATGATCAGGCCGTCCGCCCCCGCCACGATGGCCGTCCGGGCCAGGGGCTTGACATACTGCCAATGGCCGGCGGCGTGGCTGGGATCGACGATGACAGGGAGATGGGTAAGCTCCTTGAGGACCGGCACGGCGCTGATGTCCAGGGTGTTGCGGGTGGCCGTCTCGAAGGTGCGGATCCCCCGTTCGCAGAGGATGACGTTGTCGTTGCCCGCGGCGAGGATGTATTCCGCCGCCATG
>JAKQOW010000172.1:0-5000 GCA_029565065.1 Acidobacteriota bacterium
TCTCCCGTCTCCCATCTCCGTCGCCCGTCTGCCGTCTCCCGATTCACCGATCCACCATTTTCGTGAGGCACCATTGAGCGGCAGGCAAAATGGAGGTGCCGCGAGCGGTACCTCCCGCCTGCCGGCTGCTTGATCTTACTCATGGCTTCAGTTAATAAAGTCCTGCCAAAAATTGGCAGAGATGCTGGAGTAACTGAGTAATCGTGCTCGCACCGCTGAACTAGCCCCGAGCCCCAAACCCCGAACCCCGAACCCCGAGCACCGAGCCCCGAACCCCGAACCCCGAACCCCGAACCCCGAGACTCGATTACGATCACGATTACGAGTACGATTACGATTACGAATTACGAGCACGATTTTGAGACGGGAACGAGTCTCTAGCCTCGAGCCTCGAGCCTCGCCTGGTCGACGCAGGCGGAATGGAAGCGGCGGAAGAGCTCGGCGGAGAGCGGGTCGTCGCGCCAGCACGACTCGGGGTGCCACTGGACGCCCACGAGGAACGGTCCGGCCGGGTCGCCGTGGACGCCCTCGACGAGGCCGTCGGGCGACCAGGCGAACGCCGTCAGTCCGTCGCCGAGGCGCTTGATGGCCTGATGGTGGGAGCTGTTCACCCGATACTCGCCCGGCGGGAATCCGTCGAGGCCGGGGATCGCGCCGGCGACCCGCACCGGGTGGTGCGCCCACGTGCCCGGCGCCGGGCGGCGGTGATCCACGGCGGTGAAGCCGGCGCCGGCGAGGTCCTGGTGGAGGCTGCCGCCGCAGTAGACGTTCAGCGCCTGGACGCCGTAGCAGATAGCCAGCAGCGGCAACCGCTCGCGCCGCGCCGCCTCCAGCAGGATCCGGTCGGTGGCGTCGCGGAGCGGTTGCACCGGGCCCAGCCCCGGCGCGGGCGCCTCGCCGTACCGGGCGGGGTCCACGTCGGAGTTGGACCCCGAGAGCAGGATGCCCTCCGCGGCGCCGGCCAGACGGTTCAAATATGCCGGATCGGGGATGAGGGGGACGTACACGGGATCGAGCCCCGCCGCGTGGAGCGCCGCGGCGTAATCGCGGCCGAGATAGAGGTCGTCCGAACCCAGGTTCTGGCGCAGGGGAACGAGGATGCGCGGATGCGGCATGGCGGTCAGGCCGGCCGGGCGCCGGCGGGGCGGGCGACCGGCTTGCGGTGGCGGCGGAACCACGGCACGCCCGTGCCGAAGCGCGTGGCCACGGTGATCCCGAGGCTGAACACGAGCGCCGCCAGGCTCACCACCAGCGACAGGCCCGGCAGGAACTTGATCGCCGTCCAGAGCAGCGTCGCCGTCACCAGCGACGCCAGCGGCGACGGGGCGGTGCGGCGCAGCAGCCGCAGGAGCTTGTCGCCCGCCGCGTAGAACAGGATCACCATGCCGAAGGCCCAGGCGGCGAACAGGCCCAGCAGCAGGAGCACCACGATGGGGATCCCGATGAAGATCACGGACAGCGCCAGCGCCACCATCAGCAGCACGGCGCCGCCGGCGATGGTGACCACGCCCAGCCCGGCGGTGTAGCCCGGGTCGGTCTTGAGGCGGGTGATGGCGAAGCTCACGTGGGCCGGGAACAGCTTGGCCAGGGTGATGGCGAGCAGAAACCAGAACAGGAGGAAGAACACCCGCTTGGCGATGAAGCCGAAGTCGTACTGGACCGACAGCAGGTAGCCCGCCGGGTTGGAGAACATGGCCTGGGCTTCCCCGCCGAGGAACGGCATGGTGAAGATCTTCCCCTCGATCTTGCAGGACGGATCGACCGCGGACGTGCTGCCCACCAGGAACACCTTGCCCCGCACGGTGCCGCCGGCCGGGATGACGAGGCGGCCGCCCATCACCGCCACGTCGCCCGAGATGGTGCCGTTGATAGTGAGGTCGGCGCCGGCGACGAAGACGCCGTCGGCGGCGGTGCCGTTGATGACCACGGGCGTGGAGAAGGAGACGATGATGTCCGGTGCGGTCTCGCCCGCCGGGACGGTGATGGGCGCCGGCGCGTCCGCGGCGCCGGCGGCGGCGGCGAACAGCAGGAGGGCGGCCAGCGTGAGGCAGAGGCGGCGCACCGTCATTGGCGCCCCACCGCGACGGACTTCAGAGTGCGCGGCCGATGCAGCCAGAACGTCCAGCCGGCCGTCAAGCCGAACACCACCAGCACGGCGAGGAAGAGCCCGAGACCCTGGGGCGAGAACAGGAGCAGCCGGCCCAGCGCCTCCAGGCCGAAGACGAATCCCTCGGCGAGGAACAGCAGGACCGAGAGCGCGAACCGGGTCAGGTACAGCACGAGCAGGAAGGAGTCGGCCAGCAGGCTGAAGCTCTGGGCGAAGATCCGGTTCCACCACGGGAGCGACATCAGCCCGCCCAGGTTTGGCGCGGTCTGTCCGGCCAGGTAGGAGAAGACGCCGGCGACCGTCAGCGTGATCGCGGCGGCGGCCACGAGGATCTTCTCCCGGGCCGTGGTCAGGAAGCGGTGGAACGGCGAGGGGAGCTCGGCCATGACCCGGGCGGTGAACTCGGCGGGCACCCCCACCTCGGAGGCGCGGATCAGCGTCAGCCGCACCAGCCGGTGCTCGCGCAGGAGCCGGCGGCACGCCGCGCAGCGGGCCAGGTGCTGCTCCGTGCGCAGCATCTCCGCCTCGGGGAGCTCCCGTTCAATATAAAGGACGATGTTCAGTTCCGAGCAGACCGGGTTCATAGGACCTTGCCCTCCAGTTTCTTGCGGATCAGCTCCCGCCCCCGGAAGATCCGGTTCTTGACGGTGCCGATCGGGATATCGCAGATATCGGCGATCTCCAGGTACGAACAGTGGTTGATGTGGCGCAGCGTGATCACCTCGCGGTACTCGGCCGGGAGCGTCTCGACCGCATCGTTGAACAATCGGATGAACTCCCGGTTGCAGATCATCTGCTCGGGGGTGTCGTCCTCGGTCGGGACCTGCAGCGCCACGTCCTTGTCCTTGTAGGTCCTGGATTCATCCAAAGAGCGGGTGTTCAACTGCTTCTTGCGAAGCCAGTCGATGGCGGTGTTCCGGGCGATCCGGTACAGCCAGGTCGAGAAGCGAAACGCGTTGTTATACGAGTCCAGCGCGTAGTACGCCTTGACAAAGACCTCCTGGGCGATGTCGAGAGCCTCTTCGTAGTTGATGATGTAGCGGTAGATGTAGTTGACGATCGATTTCTCGTACCGCTTGACCAGGTCCTCATAAGCCGAGCTGTCGCCGTTGAGGACACGATTGATCGCGTGCTGCTCGAACTCCTGCATGTCGCTCTCGACTCAACCCATTCTACGGGTCTGGCGCACCCGGGTTTCAATTAATATGATAGCGGACCTCGCCGTCGACGATGGTGGCCCGCACGGCGCCCCGCAGCCGCCAGCCCTCGAAGGGCGTGTTGCGGGACCGGGAGGCGAACCCGTCCCGGGCGATGACCGTCGGCCGGTCGGGGTCGATCAGGGTCAGATGCGCGGCGGCGCCCGGCTGGAGCGAGCGCGCCGGCGCGCCCAGGATCCGGGCCGGCAGGACGGCGCAGGCCAGGGCGATCTGGCCGATGCCCATCCGGCCGGTGTGGTAGAGCCGGTCCATGATCAGGGGGACGGCGGTCTCGAGGCCGATCACGCCCGGGGGCGCGTCCTGGAAGCCGCGGGCCTTCTCGGCGTCGGCGTGGGGGGCGTGGTCGGTGGCGATGACGTCGATGTCGCCGGCGGCCAGTCCGCCGACCAGGGCGTCGCGGTCGGCCGGCGGCCGGAGCGGCGGGTTCATCTTGTAGTTCGGATCGGGGCCCGGCATGTCGGCGGTGGAGAGGCAGAAGTGGTGCGGCGCCGCCTCCGCCGTCACGGCCACGCCCCGCCGCCGCGCCCAGCGCACCAGCTCCAGGCCGCGGGCCGTGGACAGGTGGGCGATGTGCAGGCGGCAGTCGGCCGCCTCGGCCAGGAGCACGTCGCGGGCGATGTGCACCTCCTCGGCCAGCGGGCTCTGGCCGGTGACGCCCCACCGCTCGGCCTCGGGGCCGGCGTGCATGGCGCCGCCCCGCGACAGGGTCTTGTCCTCGCAGTGGTCGATGACGACCCCGCCGAGGCGCCGCACGACCTCCATCGCCCGGAGCATGGTGGCCGCGTCCTCGACCGGCTGCCCGTCGTTGGAGAAGGCGCGGCAGCCGAGCGCCGCCAGCCGGGCCAGGTCGGCCAGCTCCGTGCCGCGGCTCCCGGTGGTGATGGCGGCGATGGGGTGCACGTGCGCGAGGCGGACGGCGGCGGCGCGGTCCAGCACCAGCTTGTACACCTGGGGCGAGTCGCAGACGGGCTGCGTGTTGGGCATGGGCGCCACGGCGGTGAACCCGCCGCGGACGGCGGCCAGCAGGCCGGTGGCGATGGTCTCCTTGTGTTCGAAGCCCGGTTCGCGCAGGTGGACGTGCATGTCCACGAAGCCGGGGAGGACGAGCGCGCCGGCGGCGTCGACGACACGGTCGGCGGCGGCGCCGCGCGGATCGATCGCGGCGATCACCCCGTCGCGCACCAGCAGGTGCCCGGGGCGCTCGAGGCCGGCGGCCGGATCCACCAGGACGCCGTCGCGGATCAGCAGGCTGGACATGGATTGGCTCCTTCGATCGATCAGCTATTCTAATGAGGCCGGGCGGATGAATCAATCGGAAAGACGCCCCGAGGGGCGGCGGCGTTGCGCGGGGGCGGGCGGCCGGGTTACAATGGGAGCACGCGCCGGCCGTTCCGCCGGCAAACCGATCGGGTGAGGACGGCATGAACAATTCCGACGGACTTTCCTACGCCGCGTCCGGCGTGAACATCGACGCCGGCAACCAGGCCAAGCGGCGGATCCGGGAGCTGGTGCGCACCACGTTCAATCCGCAGGTGCTGAGCGAGCTCGGCCTCTTCGGCGGCCTCTTCCGGCTGGACGCGGGCGCCGAGCGGGAGCCGGTGCTGGTGGCGAGCGCCGACGGCGTGGGCACGAAGCTGAAGATCGCGTTTCAGACCGGCGTCCACCACACGGTGGGC
>JAKQOW010000172.1:10000-17667 GCA_029565065.1 Acidobacteriota bacterium
TTAGTCGGTTCCTAAGCCGAGGCCGAGAGGCGTAGGCGATGGGAAACAGGTTAATATTCCTGTACCACCCGGAAGACGTTATTACCGATGGGGTGACGCAGAAGGATAGACCACGCCAGGTGATGGATGTCCTGGTCCAAGCCTGTAGGAGGGTCTGCCAGGCAAATCCGGCAGACCATTACTCTGAGGGGTGATGGGGTGGCCGCAAGGCCGGAACCGGTCGATTCCATGCTGCCAAGAAAAACCTCTAGGGAGACTTCCGGATGACCGTACCGCAAACCGACACAGGTAGACGAGTAGAATATACTCAGGCGCTTGAGAGAACTCTCACTCAGGAACTAGGCAATCTAACTCCGTAACTTCGGGAGAAGGAGTGCCCACATTAGATGGCGGGGTTCGCCCCCTAAGTTGAAGTGGGTCGCAGAGAAATGGCCCAGGCGACTGTTTACTAAAAACACAGGACTCTGCTAAGTCGAAAACGACGTATAGGGTCTGACGCCTGCCCGGTGCCGGAAGGTTAAAGGGAGGTGTTATTCCGCCTTGTGCGGGAGAAGCTCCGAACTGAAGCCCCGGTAAACGGCGGCCGTAACTATAACGGTCCTAAGGTAGCGAAATTCCTTGTCGGGTAAGTTCCGACCTGCACGAATGGCGTAACGATCTGGGCGCTGTCTTGGTGAGAGGCTCAGTGAAACTGAAATACCGGTGAAGATGCCGGTTACCCGCAGCTAGACAGGAAGACCCCGTGCACCTTTACTACACCTTGGCAATGGATTTTGGTGCGTTATGTGCAGCATAGGTGGGAGGCTTTGAACTGTGGGCGTCAGCCTGCAGGGAGCCAACAGTGAGATACCACCCTTAACGTTCTGACATTCTAACCTAGGGTCGTCATCCGGCCCAGGGACATTGCCAGGCGGGTAGTTTGACTGGGGCGGTCGCCTCCCAAATTGTAACGGAGGCGTTCTAAGGTGTGCTCAGGCTGTTTGGAAATCAGCCGTAGAGTGTAAAGGCACAAGCACGCTTGACTGCGAGACAGACAAGTCAAGCAGGTGGGAAACCAGGACTTAGTGATCCGGTGGTTCCGCGTGGAAGGGCCATCGCTCAACGGATAAAAGGTACGCCGGGGATAACAGGCTGATCTTGCCCAAGAGTCCACATCGACGGCAAGGTTTGGCACCTCGATGTCGGCTCGTCGCATCCTGGGGCTGGAGAAGGTCCCAAGGGTTGGGCTGTTCGCCCATTAAAGCGGCACGTGAGCTGGGTTTAGAACGTCGCGAGACAGTTCGGTCCTTATCTGCTGTGGGCGTAGGAAATTTGAGGGGAGCTGTCCTTAGTACGAAAGGACCGGGATGGACGAACCTCTAGTGTACCAGTTGTCCCGCCAGGGGCATGGCTGGGTAGCTAGGTTCGGATGGGATAAACGCTGAAGGCATCTAAGTGTGAAGCCCACCCCAAGACAAGATTTCCCTGCCGTAAGGCACTAAAGGCCCCTGATAGACCATCAGGTTGATAGGCTGGGAGTGGAAGCGTGGCAACACGTGGAGCTTACCAGTACTAATCGGTCCGTGTGGCTTGACCATATTTTATTTACCCATCATCTCTCATTGTCTTTTTCGCCATCATAGATTTGTTCGGTGGCTATAGCGGTGGGGAGACACCCGATCCCATCCCGAACTCGGCAGTTAAGCCCACCCGCGCCGATGATACTGCTGTTTTAACAGTGGGAAAGTAGGTCGCTGCCGAGCATTATTTTTCAAAGCCCGGACCTCGTGTCCGGGCTTTTTCTTTTGGACGCCCCGTTCGACGAACGCGGGCCATGCCACCTCCTGCCGTCTGTGACATCGTATGCCGCCGACGCGCGTTCATCGAACGCACTTTGGATAGTGCGCAGCACCCTGGAGTGCGGTGGCTGGACACCGCTCTGGATTCTGGAGCGTTCCGACGATTTGCGATGATTAGAATTGAGTGAATTATGCTCGAATCGTACGACAGCCCTCCCTCGCTGAGTGGAATCCAGTTCCTGTCCACCGCGGTTTCGACGACACCGGCGCCGGCTCGCTCGGCGGGTTGGCCGAGATCCCGCCGCCCGCGGCGGCGGCGGAATGTAGCCCGGACCGACAGGTCCGGGGCAGCCGGGTAGTTGGTGACTCCAAGCTCCGCAGGAGCGACGGGAAAGGAAAAGACGATTGGGAGCCTCATTTTAGTCCCGGATCAATGGTTGTCCCGATCTGCCTCCGCATGGCGGCAACGAACCTCGAGCTCCGAACCTTAAGCCCTGAGTTCATCGGCATCATCGAGCGGCGGGCATGACGGAGGTACCGCGAGCGGGAGCGAGCGGCGGGAAAGCCCTCTTCGCAAGGTCCACGGGGACCGCGACACCATTCCATCGCCCGCGGCGGTAGCTTTGCCGAACAGCGTCCTCCCTTCTCTGGCTTTGGGCAGGCCCATTGATGGCTGATCGGTGATCGGGTAATGATATGGCCGCGATCCATCAAAATACTCATCATCAACTCTAATTGATGGCTGTCCTGATTTGAAAAATGGGACATCCTGAAAAATGGGACATCCAAATTCTACGCCAATCCATGACGGTCCCCAGCTGAGGAGGGGACACCCAATAATTGCCTCGAACAATGGCTGTCCAACATTGTAGATGGCAGATGGGGAAAGCCGGTGATTCACAAAATCACAATCCGCGTCTCATTTTTTCTGTCGCCGCTGTGCGGCTTGGACACATCCCCAATCCGTTGCGCACCCGGGCCTGTCGGCCCGGGCTACATGCCGCGGCCGCTGACGCGGCCGGGTCCACAGCAAAATCAGCCGGGTAGGACATAGCGCCTTCATCTTTCAACTCAAATCAGGCCATCTCGCGTGAGGCAGCGTATAATTTGTGAATTGATTGGTGTTGAATGGGTACTCTCATCCTGATCCAGACCCAGGGGCCCCGATGGCGCGCAATGCCGACCTGTTGACGAAAATCTACGCCGCGCCCGGCGGCTCCGTCCGCTACTTCCGCGCGGCGGCGCCGGGGCGGCGGGAGGCGCTGTTCATCCACGGCCTGGGCGTGGACAAGAGCTGGTTCGCCGTCCACCACGCCCGCCGCCGGACGGATTTCGCCGGCTGGGTGGTCCCCGACCTGCCCGGCCACGGCGAGTCGGGTCGTCCGGCTGACAAGGCCGGACTGACCATGACGGGATTGGCCGCCGTGCTGGCCGGCGTGCTGGACGCCGAGGGCATCCGGGAGATCGTCCTCGTCGGCCACTCCATGGGCGGCGCGGTGGCCCTGGCGCTGGCCCGGCAGCTGCGCGAGACGGGCGCCGTCCGGGTGGCCGGGCTGGTCCTGGCCGAGGGGAACCTCGACGCGGGCGACGCGTTTCTCTCGGCGCGCGTCGCCGCCCAAAGCCGGGAGGATTTTCTGGCCCGCGGCTGGGACGCGCTGCTGGCGGAGCTGGCGGCCCAGCGCGGGATGGCCGGGTACCTGCGCACACTGCGGCGCGCCGGACCCGACACGCTCCACGCCTGCAGCGCCAGTCTGGTGGCCATGTCGCGGGCCGAGGTGACGGTGCCGCTGGTGGAGGCGGTGGACGCGCCCCGGCTCTTCGTCTTCGGCGAGCGCAACCGCGGCCGGTTCACCTCGGAGGCGCTCGCCCGGCGCCTGGGGCCGGTGGCATTCATCCCCCGGGCCGGCCACGCCATGTACGCCGACAACCCGGCCGGTTTCTGGGCCGTGATCCGGGAGTTCCTGGCGGGGTTGTGACGGGGATCGAATCCCCGCCAGGCGGTTCGCCGAAGGCCTCGAGCTATAAGTAGATAGTCCTGCCGCGAGGCGGGATGCGCCTAACTTCCCTGCAACTCCTTCAACCGCTCCGTAGCGGCTTGGCGCACGTCCCAATTCTTGTCCGTCTTGGCGATTTCAGCGAGCAAGGCCCGATCAGTTAGTCTCGTCACCGCATGAAAACGCACGCCGCTGTCCTCGTCGGTTTGGGCGATTTGGGCCAGGATGGCCTGATCAGTGAGTCTCGCGACAGCGTAGCGGCGTATGTTAAAATCCTTGTGGCTTTGGGAAATTACGGCGAGGATCGTTTGATCGGTCAACTTTGCCACAGCCGCTCGGCGCACTTCCCATTCCTTTTCGGTTTGAACGATTTGGCCAAGGATGGCCTGATTGGTTAGTTTTTCCACAGCGGTTTTGCGCACGGTCAAATCTTTGTCGGTTTGGGCGATTTGGGCGAGAGCAGTCTGATCGGTGAGTCTCGTCACCGCATGAAAACGCATGTCGCTGTCCTCGTCGGTTTGGGCGATTTGGGCGAGGACAGTTTGATCCGAGAGATTCACCACTGCGATACGGCGAACCTCAAAGGCTCCTTTTGTTTTGGCGATTTGGGCGAGGGCTGCCTGATCGGTGAGCATCGACACGGCGGTCCGGCGCATGTTGAATGACGCATCGGATTGGGCCGTTTCGGCGAGCAGGGCCTGATGGGCCTTCTCGGCGACGAGGGTCTTGTTCGTCAAATTCAACACTGCGGCTTTTCGAACCTCGATTATTTTCGAACCAGACAACACTTGCAAGTCCATTTGGGTGAATTGGCATTTGCGAATAAACTGGTCCAAGAATTCTGTGCCGCTGACTTTGGCAGTCAGACGGTAAGTTTCGGGGTGTATTGAATCAGGAAAATCTGTCGTCCATGAGGCGGACGATAATGACGCGCCATCTTGATAAAACGTGATAGACACGTCCTCGCCTCCAACTGAATAAGTGGCCCTGTCTCTCGTGATGCCATAACCCTTGCTGAGGTCGGAGACGTCACATCGGACTCGTATGTCCGGAAATCGCAAGCGAATGGGCGGTTCGAGGGTCGCCATTTTCAGGCGGCACAAAGAGGGTACCCATGAGTCCGTTGCAACATTAAGGTCGCCAGCCAATTGCTGCACCCGCGGGTGTTGGTTTTCCAAATTGGCGATGGCCGCCGCACGAATCGAAAGGTCGTCCTCCGTCTCAACAAGTTTGGCTAACAGGGATTGGTCGGTGAGCTTCCTCACGGCGGTCCGGCGCAGGTGGATGTCCTCACCGGTTTGAGCAAATTGGGCGAGGAGCGCTGGGTCGGTGAGTTTCGCCACGGCGGCGGTGCGCACCTCGATGTCCTTGTCGGTTTGGGCGACTTGGGCGAGGCGAGGCTCGTCGATGAGCCTGGCCACGGCGGCGCGCCGCACGCGTCTGTTCTGATCCGTTTGTACAATTCGGGCGAGGATGGCCTGATCACTCAACTTCTCAACGGCAGCCTCTCGCACGTCGCTTCTCTTGGCGGTTTGCGCCACCGCGGCCAGCAGGTTCTGATCGGAGAGCCGCGCCATGGCCGCCATGCCCAGGTCAGGTATCGTGTCGACGTCCGCGCCGGCGATCTCGGCGAGCACCGCCTGATCGGTGAGCTTCTTGATCGCAGCCTCTCGGATCTCGTTATTCTCATCCATCCGAGCGATCTGGACTAGCTCGCGACACGATTTTTCCTTGCCTGACGCGCACTCGTGCGCCAGTTTCTCCACCTTTCTCAGGTCCGCCGCCAGGAGCATCGAAACGGTCAAAGAGAGCCCCAGCATGACGGCCAGGAAATTTGACCGTGACCGATACATGGTTTCCTCCTCGCGAGAGAACGCATTCCGTCTGCCGAGAATGGTGAATGCGCTTATTATCGAACGCTAACACAGCCTTGTCAAATCGCTTCAGGTGTGTCATTTTTCATAACCAATCGGTGCCCGATGACTTGAAATCACGAGTCTCTTCAGCGGACCGGCGCATCCGATGACCAGTTGCCTCCCAATGGCAGCAAGATGGCAAGTGAAGACTCTCATGTCAGGAGGACGGTATGATGAAAGTCACGGTCCTGTACGGCCATCCCACCGACGCGGCGGCCTTCGAAGACTACTACACCCGCACGCACATCCCCATTGCCGCCCGGATTCCGGGCGTTGCGCGGAAGGAGTTCACCCGGTTCCTCGCGGGGCCCGACGGCAGCCGCCCTGCCTACTACCGGATGGTGGAGCTGTATTTCGAGTCCGAGGCGCGGCTGCAGGCCAGTCTCGGCTCGCCGGAGGCGCTGGCCGCCATCGCCGACATCCCCAGCTTCGCCACGGGCGGGGCGATGGTGCTCATCGGCGCCGTCCAGGGTTAGCCGGCGGCCGGAATTCTGCAATCTGCATGATTGGAGACGTGGGATGGCGACAGATGATGCGAACTCGCGGTGCTTGTATTCGGACGACCGCTTCACCCTGGAGGCGGCGGACTTCTGCACGGTGCCGGGCTACCTGATCCTGCGGGTGACGGGCGGAGCCACCCACCTCGCCGGCCTCGAACCGGCGATGGCCCGCGCGCTGGGCGAGGCGCTGGCGCGGGCGTCGGCCGCCATCGAGGCGGCGACGGGGGCCGAACGGGTGTACGTCCTGTCGTTCTGCGAGGTGGACCGCCGGCTCCACTTCCACCTCTTCCCCCGCACCGCCTGGCTGCTCGAGGCGTTTCGCGCGGCCACCGACGCCGGCCCGGCCGACGCGGTGGACGGCCCGGCGCTGTTCGGATGGGCCCGTGCCGCCTGCGTCCCCGGCCGGGCGCTCCCCGCCGGCGCGCCGGTCCCGGCGGACGTGGCGACGGCGCTCCGCACCGCGCTCAATCATCCAATCCGACCGTCGAGGTGACCGCCATGCTCCGAGTGATCAATTTGGACACATGCTTGAGCAAATTCGTAGACACGTTCTCGCCTAAGATTGTGGCCGAGCTCAACGGCCAGCATGTGAAAGTGGTCCGGCTTGAAGGTGACAAGGTCCCATGGCACATCCACGACGGCGAGGACGAGCTGTTTCTGGTGCTCGACGGTGTCCTGGACGTCCTCGAGCGGAATGCGGCGGTGACCCTGCGGGCCGGCGAGTTCACCGTCGTGCCGCGGGGTGTGGAGCACCGCGTGGTGCCCCGCGGTCACGTGAAGCTGCTCCTGTTCGAACCGGCCGGCATCGCCCACACCGGCGCCGTCAGGGCCGAGATCACCAAGGACCGGTTCGACTGGCTGGATGTCTGAGGGGCAGCGGTGAATCGGTGAGTCGATGAATCGGGAGACGGGAGACGAGAGACGGTAGACGAACAGAATGAACGATCAACCATCAACCATTAACTGATTGCGAACTTGTGAACCTGGAACTCGCGAACCTGCGAACCTTATAACGGTTCGATCACGATTACGATTACGAGCACGATTACGAATTACGATTACGATTACGAATTACGAGCACGACATCCGAAGTCCGATGTCCGAAGTCGGTGACGGGTTCCTATCAATCAGCCATCGCGTCACGATCCCGGCCCGCCAGGGCCGGACCGGATTAGCCAGGGGCGCAGCCCCTGGTGGGCGGCGGTTTGTTGCGTGGTCGCCCCGGCGGGGCGACAGGCAGGCGGCGTGAATCGTGGGGCGCCGATCGATCGAGCTCGCGTTGAAACGCCGGGTTTTCCGAACGCCCCGATGTCGCCCCGGTGGGGCTCGGGGTGAGGCAGACAGGCGCCTGCGTCGACGGGCCTCGCACCAGGGGCTGCGCCCCTGGCTAATGCGGTCCGGCCCTGCGGGCCGGGTGCGTGCCGAACGCTCAGCGATCAACCATCAACGATCAATTGTTGAGAACCTGCGAACATTCAA
>JAKQOW010000046.1 GCA_029565065.1 Acidobacteriota bacterium
ATACTCCGATTATAGGCGATGTGGACCGCATGGAAAATCCTGCCCGCAAGAGAATACATTCCCGGCCGAACGCCGAGAGGCTGATGATCAGCCTTCGAGATACAGATAATGCTTTTTGGTTCCGGCTACGCCGGCTTAGGATTACGATCACGAACTGGCATCGAGGGAAGACGCGGCGGCGCGGAAGACCGCCATGGCCTCGAGGACGTGCTCCCGGTGCGTGCGCGTCTGGCCGATGCACATCCGCAGGGTGTAGCGTCCGCCCAGCTTCGTGTGGCTGATCATGATCCGGCCGGTGGCGTTGACGGCCTCCAGGAGCGCCGCGTTGAGCCGGTCGAGCGTCGCGGGGTTGCCGCCGCCGGCGGCGCGCCACGGGTTGAAGCGGAAGCAGATCGTGTTCACCGGCACCGGCGCCAGGCGCTCGAAGTCGGGCTGGGCGTCGACCCAGGCGGCGAACTCCCGGGCCAGGGCCAGGTGCTCCCGCAGCATCGCCCGCAGCCCCTCGACGCCGTAGCTCCGGATCACGAACCAAAGCTTGAGGGCGCGGAAGCGGCGGCCGAGCTGGACGCCCCAGTCGCGGAAGTTGGTCACCCGGCGGTCGTGCGCCGTCTTCAGGTACTCGGGGGTGACCGACATCGCCGCCACGAGGGTCTCCGGGTCGCGGCAGAAGAAGGCGGAGCAGTCGAAGTTGGTGAAGAGCCACTTGTGCGGGTTGAAGACGAATGAGTCGGCCTCGGCCACGCCGGCCAGCAACTCGCGGTGTTCCGGCAGGATGGCGGCGCTGCCGGCCAGGGCCGCGTCCACGTGGAGCCACAGGGCGTGGCGGCGGGCGATCGCGGCGATGGCGGGCACGGGGTCGACGGCTGTCGAGGAGGTGGTCCCCACGGTGGCCACGACGGCGCAGGGGGCGAGCCCCGCGGTGCGGTCGGCGGCGATGAGCCGCTCCAGCGCCGCCGGGTCCATGGCGTAGTCGGCGTCCACCGGCACCTTGACCAGGTTGGCAGCGCCGAAGCCGGCGACCATCATGTCCTTCTCCACCGAGGAGTGGGCTTCCGCGGAGGCGTAGACCCGCAGGCGCTCGGGCCAGGCGCCGAGTCCGTCGCGGTTTACGGCGCCGCGCGTCAGCCGCTCGCGGGCGGCGATGAGGGCGGCCAGCGTGGCGGTGGAGGCGGTGTCCTGGATGGCGCCGCGGAATGCCGGCGGCAGGCCCAGCATCTGGCGGAGCCAGTCCATGACCACCTCCTCCAGCTCGGTGGCCGCCGGCGAAGTCTGCCAATTCATGGCGTTGACACCCAGGCCCGCCGACAGCAGCTCGCCCAGGATGGCCGGTCCGGAGTGGTTGCACGGGAAGTAGGCGAAGAAGCGGGGGTGGTTCCAGTGGGTGATGCCCGGCATCACGATGTCGCGGAAATCGGCGAGGATCCGGTCCCAGTCCTCGGCCCCCTCGGGCGGAGCGGCGGGGAGCTGCGCCCGGATGTCGCCCGGCTGGACGCGGGGCCGCACGGGGTAGCGGTCGGCGTGGTCCATGTAGTCGGCCACCCAGTCCACGAGCTCGTGGCCGTAGCGGCGGAAAGAGGCACTGTCCATGGCGCGTTCCCTCGAGGGCGGTGTTCCCGCCGGCGGCGCCGGTCGGCGGCCCGGCGGACGGTCCCCAGTGTACCACGGGAGCGAAGCAGGGGGGGAAAGGGGGAATGGGTGGATAGGTGAATGGGTGAATTGAGAACGTTCGCAGGTTCGAAACAGTTGATCGTTGATGGTTGAGAGTTGAGGGTTGGGAACGTAATCCGAACCCCGAGCCCCGAGCCGCGAGCCCCGAGCCCCGAGACCCGAGACCCGAACCGCGAGCCCCGAGCCGCGAGCCGCGATTTCCGAATTCCGATGTCCGAAGTCGGTGACGGGATCGGATCAATCAGCCATCGCGCCACGATCCCGGCCCTGGCGGGCCGGGCGCGTGCCAAACGATCAACAATCAACGATCAACCATCAACGATCAACTGTTTCGAACCTGCGAACGTTCAAACGCCCGATCAGCGGCACGCATGTCAGAACGGGAACGAGCCCCGAGCCTCGAGCCCCGATTACGATCACGATTACGAATTCGGATGGTGAGCGGGTGGTTCCGCAGCCCCGATGTCGCCCCGCTGGGGCTCGGGGTGGGAAAAACAACCGCGCAGGGTGGAGGCGCCTGACCAGGGGCTGCGAGGCTGTGTCGCAATTCCCTCTGCACCGTAGGGTTTGTCCCGCAACAAAATGATGATGAACGAACGCCACAGCTGAAGCGGCGAGAAAAAATTAATATAATGAATCACCCGACCCTGAGGAGCACCGGCATGGCGTTACGCTACGGGAATCGACACCAGAAGCAGCTGCTGCCGCCGAGCCTTGAAGAGTACGTACCGGCGGATGCGCCGGTGCGGGCGTATGACGCGATGATCGATGCGCTGGATCTGGCAGCGGTGGGCATTGAACGGGCCGAGGACCGGGTGGGGTGTCCGCAGTACGATCCGCGGGCGATGCTCAAGCTGCTGGTGTATGGGTATTCGTACGGGGTGCGGAGCAGCCGGAAGCTGGAGCGGGAGTGCCACTACAACCTGGCGTTCATGTGGCTGATGGGCGGGCTGAAGCCGGACCACAAGACGATCGCGGAGTTTCGGCGGCGGCATCGGGCGGCGCTGCAGCGGGTGATCGGGCAATGCGCGCGGTTGTGCGTGGAACTGGACCTGATCGCGGGGAATGTGCTGTTTGTGGACGGGACGCGGCTGCGGGCCAACGCGGGGATCGCGCACAGTTGGACGGTGGCGAAGTGTGAAGAGGAGCTGGCGCGGTTGGACGAGCGGATCGGGGCGCTGCTGGCCGCGAGTGAAGCGGACGACGAGGCGGAGGCGGACGCGGCCAGTCTGGTTCGGCTGGAAGCGGCGCTGGCGGAGCCGAAGGCCTTGCGTCAACGGGTGGCGGAGATCCTGGCGCGCGTTACGGCGTCGGCGCAGACGTCGGTGAACACGACGGATGCGGAGGCGGTCCGGATCCACAGCCGGCAGGGGAGCCATGCGGGGTACAACGGCCAGATCGTGGTGGACGACCGGCATGGGCTGATCGTGACCAGCGATGTGGTGAATGACAACGAGGACAGCCAGCAGTTGCCGGTGCAGCTGGCGCAGGCGGAAGCGGTGCTGGACCAGCCCTGCGACGTGGTCTGTGCCGATGCGGGGTATGCCGACTATGAGCCGATCGGCACGATCCCGGCGGCGGTGGAGCGGGTGGTGGTGCCGTCGCAACGGCAGGCGGCGGGCGAGGCGGTGGGGGAGTTTGACAAGTCGCGCTTCACGTATGACGCGGGGTCGGACACCTACCGCTGCCCGATGGGGCAGGTCCTGCGGTGCAAGGGCGTGGACACCAAGCAGAACGTGCGGAACTATTATGCCGGGGCCGTTTGCCGGGACTGTCCGCACTTCGGCCGGTGCACGACGAACCGCCGGCAGGGCCGCAAGATCAAGCGGCGGGCGTATGAGGCGCTGCGGAGCGCGCTGGAGCGACGCTACGTGGAGCCGGCGGCGCAAGCGATCTTCGCCCGGCGCAAGACGCGGGTGGAGCACCCGTTCGGGCACATCAAGCGCAACCTGCACGCCGGTTACTTTCTGTTGCGGGGCCTGGCGGGGGTGCGGGCGGAAATGGCGCTGCTGGCTACCTGCTTTAACATCCGCCGGCTGATTACGCTGTGGGGCGTGTCGGGCGTGGTGGCCCGGCTGCGGACCGTGTAGGGGGAACGGGCCGATTCATCGCCCAACCGTCCACTGAGCGGGTATATCCGCCGACGAGTTCACACAATCCGTCAAAATCCGGTTCAATCAGGTCATGTCACCCGACAATCTCCTCATTCAACCGGATGATGCTTCTTTGGCCAATGGTTGCGACACAGCCTCTGCGCCCCTGGCTATTCCCTCCCGTCCCTCCGGGCCGGGAGCCTGCCCCCAGGCGGGGAATCGGTGAAACGGCTGTCATTTCTGCGAGTCTCTGCGCCCCGGCCTCCGGGGCTCGCCGCTTTCAAAAACAACCGCCCTAATACCCGAACCTTGAATCTCGAACCGCCCGTGCGAGCACGAAGCGCACCGGAGGTGCGGAGCGGCTATTGCTCCTTCTCCAGCTGGTCCAGCATCGCGCGGCCGTTCTTGTTGTTCGGGTTCAGCTCGAGCGACTTGCGATAGCTGGCGATCGCCTGTTCCTTCCGGCCCGCCTTGGCCGCAACTTCTCCCAGGCTGTCCCAGGCGTTCCATGACTCCGGGTAGAGCCCGACGGTCTTCTCCATTACGAAGACGGCGGATTCAGGATGGTTATCCTGCAGCAATCGGTAGCCGAGGGCGTTGAAATCGACCTCGTCAAACACTGGACCGTTGCTCTCGCGCCCGGCCAGCAATTCCTGGAGCTTTTTCTCCGCGGCCGAAACACCGCCCTCGGCCAGGGCCTTGCCGAAGAGCTCGGCGGCCGAGCCCAGCTTGGCCTTGCGCAGCGCTAGCCCAGCCTGTTCGATCTGCGACCGTTCCCAGGAGAACATCGGCTCGACCGTTTCGCCCTCTTTCATGATCGCTTCGGCGGCCGCGACATCACCCGACCCGATCAAGGCCTGCGCTAGCATGGCATAGGTGTGGGCGAGCTTGGGGAAGTCCTCGCGGCAGGCGCGCAACAGGCCCAAAGCTTCGGCATATTCCCGGCGTGCTAGAAACGAAACTGCCTGCTGCATGATTTCGTCGGGGACGAAATAGTAGATTCCGCTTTTCGCCGCCCGTTCCCGGTTGAGCATGACGACTGCCGCTTCGACCCCCTTGTCCTCTGCCTGTCGCACGTATTCATCCACCAGGGACTTTTTCAAATCCACGAGGCTTTTTGGTTCATCCTGGAGCGCCGGAGCACCCTTTTCCAGGAACTTCACGGCAAATTCCAGCGTCATGTCCCGGCCGGCGGCGATGTCAGCCGCCGTGTTTATGACGCGCAGGTCCGGGGGGATGCCGACGCCGTCCCAGCCGACGCCCTCATGGTCCCGGGTTTCCTTGAAGGCCACCCACAGGGTCCAGCCGTTGGGCATCCGCTCGGGAAACTGCGCTGACAACGCCCCCTCGGTGGTGTCGCCCACCACCGTGACCTGCGGCAGCACGCGCATGGCCAGTGTGAAGCCTTCGGCGGCGCTGGCGCTGATGCGGTCGGTCAGCAGCACCGTGGGCCCGGTGAACTGCAGCGGCCCGGCCGGCTCGATGTGGCGGAATTCCTCGGGCCAGAGATCGTCATGTTTCGGGCCGTAGCGGGTGCGGTTGGTGCCGAAGAAGCGCCGGCGGTCGGCGAAGCGGCCGGCCACAATCTCCACGGCCCGGCCGGTGCCGCCCGGGTTGTTGCGCACGTCGACGACCATGACCCTGGCCTTGGCGAAGTCGGCCAGGACGGTGTCGATGGTCTTGGTGATCGGCCCCAGGCCGTCCTTCAGGTCGCCGATATACAGGTAGCCAACCCCTTCGGCCAGCCAGCCGCTGATGAAGCTGCCACCCAGGGCTTCCGTGAATTTGCCCTGCAGATATTTAGACTCCACCAGATTCAGGGAAAAAGCATCATTAGTGAACAACCCGTTGTTGCGGCCACCGCTGATACGGCGTTTGCCGTCGGCCAGGGCCAGGTGCGCGTCGTTCAGGTGCCCCATCATGCTCAGCAGGATGTCCCACAATTCCTGGTCCGTCGTCGCCGAAGTGACCATGGGGCGATAGACCCGATACAGGGCGTCCCAGTCGACACGCTTGACCATGAACTGGCCGTAGTTGCGGTCCAGGGCCTTCCAGGCGAACTCGAAATTCAGCACCGGGTCATGGGGATTGACGGTCTCCGGACGGGATGGATTCCCGGCTGCATCCGGCGGCGTCTGTCCGCCCAGCCATCCGGGAGCAACCGCTAGCAGGATCGAAAATGCGGTGATCATCAGCACATGGAATTTTGACATCGGGAACCTTCCCTCGTGCAGGATTGGCAGGCCGGTGGTTAGGTGAAATCGGCACCCGCCTGCCCGTGCGACATGCCCGTCTAGTACGGATGCCCGTCGCGGATTGTTCGGTCCATCGGGGATGGGGCCGGGCCGAAGTGGACGGATCGAGGGTTCAAAGTAGAATTTTGAGGGGTGAGAGGGAAACATTGAAGGCCAAGGGTCGAGAGTCGGGGAGTGATTCCCGCTGTCCGGCCCCGAGATCAAACATGCTGGCAATGCTTCTCAATCCTTCACAGTCGACAACGAGCATGATCTGCGGCGGACGGGAACGAGCCTCGAGTCCCGAGCCTCGAGCCTCGTTGTCAATGGAGGCACGCTCCTGCTATTCGAAGATTACGAGTGGCTGGCCGGATTCTACCGCGGCACCCTCGGCGGCGGGGAGGGCGGCCACCACGCCGGCGCGGGGGGCGCGGATCTCGTTCTGCATCTTCATGGCTTCCAGGATCAGGAGGCTCTGCCCCTCCGCCACCTCGGCCCCCGGCGCTACCAGCAGCTTGATCACCCGGCCGGGCATCCTGGCGGAGACGCTCTTCCCGCCGCCGTCGCCGAGACTGGAGGCTGCGAGACCGCGCTTCCGCGGGTCGTGGATCTCGACCTGGAAGACGTGGTTGCGCACGTCCACGGCGAACGCTCCTCTCTCCTCCACCAGCACCGCGTCGTAGCAGGTGTTGTTGTGAAGCAGGACGTCGTGCGAGGTGTCGGAAAAGATCAGCGCCACCGGGTGGCTTTTGCCGTTAATGAGCACGTCGAATCGGTCCCCCTCGCCGGCGACGGCGATTTCGTGGCACTTGTCCTTGATCCTGATCTGGAACTTGAGCATGGCCTCACCTCCCGCCCCGGCGCAGGGCGGCCGACCGGCCCCGCGCCTTCCACGCCGACGGCGCCGCGGGCGGCGCGGCCGCGACGGGGCCGCCCGCGCCCTGGACCTGGCGGTAGTACTTGACTGCCGCAGCGATCACCGCCACGCGTTCCAGCTCTTCGATGGTCTCCTCGCCGGGGATGCCCGTGGTGGGCTGCTCGAACTTCCGGTCCAGGAAGGTGGTGTCGAACCGGCCGGCGCGAAAGTCCTCGTGGGCGAAGATCCGCATGAAATAGGGGATGTTGGTTTTGATGCCGCCGATCTTGAATTCCTTCAGCGCCCGCAGCATGCGGTCGACGGCCTCGCCCCGGGTGGGGGCGAAGCTGATAAGCTTCGAGATGAGCGGATCGTAGTAGATGGTGATCTCGAGCCCCTCGTACATGCCGTTGTCGTTACGCACGCCGGGCCCGGAAGGCTCGTGCAGGCTCACGATTCGGCCCGGGCACGGGACGAAATTGTTGTCGGGGTCCTCGGCGTAGATGCGGCACTCCATGGCCCAGCCGTTGATCGTGACATCCTCCTGGCGCAGGCCGAGGGGCTCGCCGGCGGCGATGCGGATCTGGGCCTTCACCAGATCGATGCCCGTGACCATCTCGGTGACGGGGTGCTCCACCTGGAGTCGGGTGTTCATCTCGAGGAAGTAGAAGTCGAGGTGCTTGTCCACCAGGAACTCCACCGTGCCGGCGTTCCGGTAGTTCACCGCCCGCGCCAGCCGGACCGCCGCCTCGCCCATGCGGCGCCGCAGCTCGGGCGTCATCACCGGCGAGGGCGCCTCTTCGACCACCTTCTGGTGACGGCGCTGCAGGGTGCACTCGCGCTCGCCGAGGTAGATCACGTGGCCGTGGTTGTCGCCGAGCACCTGGATCTCCACGTGGCGGGGATTCTCGACGTATTTTTCGATATAGACCGTGTCATCGCCGAAGGAGGTCAGCGCCTCCGACATGGTGAGCGGCAGCAGCCGGCGCACCTCGTCGGCCGAGCGGGCCAGGCGCAGCCCCTTGCCGCCGCCGCCGGCGGAGGCCTTCAGCATGACCGGGAAGCCCATCGCGGTGGCCAGCGCCGCCGCCTCCTCCGGATCATCCACGCGGCGCTGGACGCCCGGAATGACCGGCACGCCGGCCGCCTCGGCAATGCGGCGGCTGGCCAGCTTGTCGCCCATCTGCGCGATGGAATCCGGCGACGGCCCGATAAAGACGAGGCCGACCGCCTCGCAGCGGCGGGCGAACTCTTCCCGCTCGGCGAGGAACCCGTAGCCGGGCGCCACGGCCTGGGCGCGGCTCCACAGGGCGACGTCGATGATGGACTGGATCTGGAGATAGCTCTCGGCCGCCGGCGGCGGGCCGATGGGGTAGGCCTCGTCGGCCAGACGCACGTGCAGGGCCGCCCGGTCGGCGTCGGAGTAGACGGCCACCGAGCGGATGCCCATCTCGCGGCAGGCACGGATGATGCGCACGGCGATCTCGCCCCGGTTGGCGACCACGATTTTACGGATGGGTCCGGTCATGCGCGCCTTCCTCGCTAGAGCGGGATGTTCCCGTGCTTCTTGGGCGGGTTGAGGTCCGCCTTGTTGTCCAGCATTTCCAGCGCCCGGATGAGCCGCGGCCGGGTCAGCCGCGGCGGGATGACCTCGTCGACGAATCCGCGGGCGGCGGCGACGTACGGATTGGCGAACTTGGCCTCGTACTCGCCGATGAGCTCCCGGCGCTTGGCGTCGGCGTCGGCCGCCGCGGCGATGCGCTCCCGCTCCAGGATGTTCACCGCCCCCTGGGCGCCCATCACCGCCACCTCGGCGGTGGGATAGGCGAAGTTGAAGTCGGTCCGCAGGTGCTTCGAGGCCATGACACAGTAGGCCCCGCCGTACGCCTTGCGGGTGATGACAGTGACCTTGGGCACGGTGGCCTCGGCGAAGGCATAGAGGAACTTGGCGCCGTGCTTGATGATGCCGCCGAGCTCCTGGGCCGTGCCGGGAAGGAAACCCGGCACGTCCTCGAAGGTGACCAGAGGCACATTGAAGGCGTCGTTGAAACGGACGAAGCGGGCGCCCTTGAGCGAGGCGTCGATGTCGAGGCAGCCGGCCAGGTGGTTCGGCTGGTTGGCGACGATGGCGACCGGACGGCCGCCGAGCCGGGCGTAGCCGATCACCAGGTTGCGGGCGTAGAACGGCTGGACTTCGAAAAAGTAGCCGTCGTCCACCACCCGCCGGATCACGTCCTTGATGTCGTACGGCAGGTTCGGGTTGGCCGGGACGATCTCGTCCAGCTTCTCGTCGGTCCGGTCGGCCGGGTCGGTGCAGGCGCGCGTGGGCGGGTCCTCCATGTTGTTGGCCGGTAGGAATGAGAGCAGCTCTCGCACGCCGAGCAGGCACTGCTCGTCGTTGTCGAACGAGAAGTGGGCCACCCCGCTCACCTCGTTGTGGGTCTGGGCGCCGCCCAGCCGCTCCTTCGTCACCTCTTCGTGGGTGACCGCGCGGATGACGTCCGGGCCGGTGAGAAACATGTAGCTGGTGTTTTTCACCATGAAGATGAAGTCGGTGATGGCGGGCGAGTAGACGGCGCCGCCGGCGCAGGGGCCGAGGATGGCCGATATCTGCGGAATGACGCCCGAGGCCAGAGTGTTGCGCAGGAAGATGTCGGTGTAGCCGCTCAGGCTCATCACCCCTTCCTGGATCCTGGCCCCACCCGAGTCGTTCAGCCCGATCACCGGGTAGCCGGATTTCACCGCCAGGTCCAGAATCTTGCAGATCTTGCGGGCGTACTCCTCGCTGAGGCTGCCGCCGAAAACGGTGAAATCCTGGGCGAACACGTAGACCGGCCGGCCGTCGATGCGGCCGAAGCCGGTGACGACGCCGTCGCCGTAGTAGCGCTTGTCCTGCATGTCGAAGTCGTGGCAGCGGTGGGTGACCAGCCGGTCGAGTTCCGTGAACGTCCCGGGGTCGAGGAGGTAGCCGATCCGCTCCCGGGCGGTCAACTTGCCGGCTTCATGCTGGCGCGCGATGCGGTCGGCGCCGCCCCCTTCGAGCGCCTGGCGGTTCTTTTCCTCGAGCTCGCGGAGTTTGTCGTCCAGCCCCATGAAACCCCTCCTGATTGTGTCCGCCGGCGGCGCCCGCTGGTGCGCGATCCGGTCGGTGCGAGTGCGCGGCCCGGCCCGAAGCTGACGGAAAGACCTGTTGATGCCGGAACGCCCGGCCCGGATTCAGGTCAGGCGATGGTGTTGCCGGGCAGCTTCTTCCAGTCGTCGAGGAATCGCTGGATGCCGATGTCGGTGAGCGGGTGCTGGATGAGCTGCTGGAGCACCTTCCACGGCATGGTGGCCACGTCGGCGCCCATGAGCGCCGCTTCGACCACGTGCATGGGGTGCCGGATCGAGGCGACCAGCACCTCGGTGGTGAAGCCGTAGTTCTCGTAGATCTCCACGATCTGGCCCACCACCTCCATGCCGGATGCGCCCACGTCGTCGAGCCGGCCCACGAACGGGCTGACGAAGGTGGCGCCGGCCTTGGCGGCCATGAGCGCCTGGAGCGGCGAGAAGATGAGCGTCACGTTCGTTTTGATCCCCTCGCTCGAAAACGCGCGGACCGCCTTCAGCCCCTCCAGGGTCACCGGCACCTTCACGGTGATGTTGTCGGCGATCTTGGCCAGCTCGCGCCCCTCCTTGAGCATGCCTGCGGCATCGAGCGCCACCACTTCGGCACTGATGGGTCCGGGCACGGCGGCGCAAATCTGCCGCAGCAGGTCGCGGAAATCCCCTTTCTCTCTCGCGATGAGGCTCGGGTTGGTGGTGACGCCGTCGATCAGGCCCATGGACGCGGCCTGGCGGATCTCTTCCAGGTTGGCGGTATCCAGAAAGAACTTCATGCAAGACTCCTCTCGGTCAGAATTCCGTTGTCGGGCGCTGCGGGCCCGCCCGCGGCGGTCAATGGGCGGCCGGCTGGTACTCGATCTCCGTCGAGGGCACGCTCCGGTTCCCGTGCCCGTCCACGGCGATGATCCGGTATCGCCAGGGACGGTTCAGCGGAGCCGTCGCGTCCACGAAGAGGGCGTCGGGCACCGGCGCCGGCGTCACCGGCGTGAAGGCGGAGCCGACGTCCTCCCGGCGCTCCACGAGGTAGCCGGCGGCGTCGGGATCGGGAACCGGACTCCAGATCAGCTTGATGCGGCCGTCCTCTACCAGCACCACCGGGTCCGCCGGCGCCTCGGGCGGAAAGACATCGCGCGTGTTCACCTCGAGCCAGGCCGACGGCGTGCTCAGGACCTCGCCGCCGCCCACGCGGCGGACGAACACCAGCGCGTAGGCGAGCCGCTGGTCGGGCGCCGCCTCGGTGTCGGTGAACGCGCGCGCCGGGCGTTCGACCTCGCCGGCGGTCTCCACCGCCCCGTCCGGCAGCCGCCGCCGGAGCACCCGGCAGGCGTCCCACGCGGCGGGCGCCGTGCCGTCGAAGTTGCCAGCCGGCTCGTTCCACTGAAGGGCGACGCCGGCCTTGGACGGCGCGGCGGCCGTGCCCGCCGGCGTGTCGGCCACGGGCGCGGCCGGGCAGCGCAGCGCGGGCGACGGCGGGCTCCACCGGCCGTGGTCGTTCATGAACCGGACCGACAACACCACCGTACCTTCGCTGCCGCCGAAGCGCCCGGCCAGGTTGAGGCGCGCCTCGAACCGGCGCTCCCGGAGCTGGGCCGCCAGGGTGGTTTCGTTCCAGTCGGCCACCACCGGCAGCGCGGCGGGGAGCGCGTCGAGGGCCGCTCCCGGCGGCGCCAGCACGCCCAGCACCTCCAGCCGACGGTAGCCCTTGATGCCGGAACCGTCGGTGTTGGCCGCGGGGAGCTGGCAGCTCACCACCAGCACTGCCGCCTCCTGGGCGGCGGTGACGGGCACCGGCGCCGGCGGCAGGTGCTTGAGCGGCGGCTCCGGCGCGCCCACCCGGGCGCAGCCGGCCGCGAGCAGCGCCGCGGCGACCAGACCCAGGGCCAGGCGCCGGCAGCGGCGGGTGACGAAAAGCGGGGGGATGGCGCGTCGCATGGACCGTCCGTGTCTCAGAGGATGTACTTGCTCAGATCTTCGCTCTCGATGATGCGGGTGAGCATCCGGTCCACGTACTCCAGCGAGATGGTGACCTGCTTGTCGGGCAGGTCGGCGCCTTCGAACAGGATCTCGTCCAGCACGCATTCCATGATGGTGTATAGCCGGCGGGCGCCGATGTTGAGCGCGCTCCGGTTCACCTGGGCGGCGTAGTGGGCCACCCGCCGCACCGCCTCGGGCGTGAACTCCAGCGTCACTCCCTCGGTAGCCATGAGCGCCTTGTACTGCTTGAGCAGGGCGTTCTCCGGCTCCACCAGGATCCGGTAGAAATCCTCCTCGGTCAGGCTGTCCATCTCCACCCGCAGCGGGAAGCGGCCCTGCAGCTCGGGGATCAGGTCGGACGGGGCGCTGACGTGGAACGCGCCCGCGGCGATGAACAGGATGTGGTCGGTGCGCACCATGCCGTACTTGGTGTGGACGGTGGTGCCTTCGACGATGGGCAGGATGTCGCGCTGGACGCCCTCGCGGCTGACGTCGGGGCCGTGGCCGCCCTCGCGGCCGGCGATCTTGTCGATCTCGTCCAGGAAGAGGATGCCCGAGTGCTCCACCCGCCGGATGGCGTCGCGGGCGACCTTCTCCTTGTCGATGAGGCGCCCCTCCTCCTCCTCGACCAGGTAATCCATGGCCTCGGCCACGGGGAGCTGGCGGCGCTTCTTCTGTCCGCCGAACATGCCGCCCAGCATGTCCTTGACGTTGACGCCCAGCTCCTCGACCCCGGACGAGCTGAAGATCTCCAGCGAGGGGAAGCGGGTCTCCTTGACCTCGAGCTCCACCTGGCGGTGGTCCAGCTCGCCGGCGCGGAGCATCTCCCGCATCCGCTCCCGCGACTTGAGGAAATTGTCGTAGGCGGCCCAGTCGCCCGGCTCCTCAAGCCGCGACTTGTGCGGGCGGTGCGGCGGCGCCAGGAGCAGGTCCAGCATCCGCTCCTCGGCTGCAGCGACGGCCTTTTCAGCCACCTCCCTGGCCATCTCGGACTGGACCATGTCGACGGCCAGCTCCACGAGGTCGCGGACCATGGACTCGACGTCGCGCCCCACATAGCCCACCTCGGTGAACTTGGATGCCTCCACCTTGAGGAAGGGGCTGTGGGACAGCCGGGCCAGGCGCCGGGCGATTTCGGTCTTGCCCACGCCGGTGGGCCCGATGAGGATGATGTTCTTGGGCGCCACCTCCTCGGCCATGTCCGGCGGCAGCTGCTGGCGCCGGACGCGGTTGCGCAGGGCGATGGCCACCGCCCGCTTGGCCTTCTGCTGGCCGACAACGTACTTGTCGAGCTCGGCCACGATCTGGCGGGGGGTAAGGGTGTCCAGGTTGATGGGCCGGTCGGCCACCTCGGGCAGCAGCTTGCGGTAGCGGCTCATGCGCGGGGCTCCGCGTCGGGGATCAGCGTCTCGAGGACCACCCGGTCGTTGGTGTAGATGCACAGGCCCGCGGCGATGCGCATGGCTTCGCGGGCTACCGCCTCGGCGTCCAGCGCGGTGTGGCGGTGCAGCGCCAGGGCGGCCGCCTGGGCGAAGGCGCCGCCGGAGCCGATCCCCAGCACGCCGTCCTCCGGCTCGATGATGTCGCCGGTGCCCGACAGGAGGAACGCCCGGCGGCCGTCGGTGACGAGCATGAGGGCCTCGAGGTGGCGGAGCGAGCGGTCGGTGCGCCACTCCTGGGCCAGCTCCACGGCCCCCCGCTCCAGGTTGCCGCCGCACTCGCGGAGCTTCTTCTCGAAGCGGGCGAACAGGGCGAACGCGTCGGCGGTGGCGCCGGCGAACCCGGCCAGGATTTTGCCGTCGAACAGGCGGCGGACCTTGCGGGCGGTGTGCTTGACGACGGTGTTCTGGAGGGTCACCTGGCCGTCGCCGGCCAGGACCGTGCGGCCGTCTTTCTGCACGAGCAGAATGGTGGTTCCGTGGATGGGCGGCATGGAATTCATGGCGTCTCCGGGCACGCACGCTGCAGCCGGGCGGGGCCGCGGCGCGGGACTCAGACCTTCATCAGCTCCTGTTCCTTCCGTTTGACCACCTCGTCGATCTTCTTGATGAACTCGTCGGTGAGCTTCTGGATCCGGTCGAGGCCGCGGCGCTCGTCGTCCTCGGTGATCTTCTTGTCCTTCTGGAGCTTCTGGATCTGGTCGCGTTGGGTCTGGCGGATCTGGCGGACGGCCACGCGGTGCTGCTCGGCGGCGGTGGTGACGCTCTTGACCATCTGGCGGCGGCGCTCCTCGGTCAGCGGGGGCACCGGCAGCCGGATGATCTTGCCGTCGTTGCTGGGCGTGATGCCGAGGTCGGAGCTGAGGATGGCCTTCTCGATGGCGGCGATGCCCGACACATCCCACGGCTGGATGACGATGAGGCTGGGTTCCGGGGTGGAGATCGTGGCCAGCTGGTTCAGCGGAGTCAGCGTGCCGTAGTAGTCCACGCGGATGTGGTCCACCATGTGCGCCGACGCTCGCCCGGTCCGGAGCGACTTGAGCTCCTGCTCGAAATCGGACAGCGTCTTCTTCATCTTGTCTTCCGACTGTTTCAACACATCGTTCAACATGCCAGTTTCCTTCCTTGGCGTGGATGTCGGGACGGTTACGGGCGATTATTATACGGAAAAGCCGCCCGCCATGCAATCCGTTCCCCTGCGCCGGCGCGCGCCCCGAACCGCGGAATCAGTGCAGGATCGTCTCCAGGCTGGTGGTCCAGATGTCGCGCAGGCTGATGACGTCGTCGATCACCAGGGTGTGCCCGTTGAGGCGGATGGCGAAGACGTCGCGGGACACCCGGCCGATGAGGGCGCACGGCACGGACCAGTCCGCGGCGATAGCCGCGATCCGGTCGGCGTGCGCGTCGGGCGCCGACACCACCGCCCGGCTCTGCGACTCGCCGAACAGGATGGCGTCCTCGCGCAGGTCCTGGGCCAGGGTGACCTCCACCGCCATCGTCGGATCAGGGCTGGCGAAGCAGCAGTCGGCCAGGGCCATGGCCAGCCCGCCCTCGGACACGTCGTGGCAGGAGGCGAGCAGTCCCGCTCCGATCATCTCCCGCACAGCGCCCTGCAGGTTGGCCTCGCGCTGAAGGTCCAGCCGCGGGATGGGTCCCTGCTTCAGGCCGTGCACCAGTTCCAGGTATTCGGTTCCGCCCAGTTCCTCCAGCGTCTCGCCCAGGAGGAGCACCGCATGGCCGGGCTCCTTGAAGGCGATGTCCATCCGCCGCTCGACGTCGTCGATGACGCCCAGCATCCCGATGACCGGGGTCGGCATGATCTGCTTGCCCAGCGTCTCGTTGTAGAAGCTGACGTTGCCGCCGGTGATGGGTGTGCCGAATGCGGCGCACGCTTCGGCGATGCCGTCGATGACCTCGGCGAACGTCCACATCACCTCGGGATCCTCAGGCGACGGGAAATTCAGGCAGTTGGTCGCCGCCAGCGGCCGGGCGCCGGCGCACACCAGGTTGCGGCAGGCTTCGGCCACGGCGATCATAGCGCCGCGGCGGGGATCCAGCCAGGTGTAGCGGCCGTTGCCGTCGGTGGTGACGGCCAGCGCCGCCCGGCGGCCCTTGAGCCGCAGCACGGCGGCGTCCGCGCCGGGCAACAGGGCGGTGTTGGTCCGAACCATGTGGTCGTACTGCCGGTAGATCCAGCGGCGGCTGCACAGGTTGGCCGCCGCCAGCATGTCCTTGAAGGCGCGGAACAGCCCGCCCGGCAGCGCCAGGCGGTCCAGATTCAGGGCGTTCACCTTGTCCAGGTAGGCCGGGCGGCGCAGCGGGCGCTCGTAGACGGGCGCATCGTCGGTCAGGGCGGTATTGGGGATCCGGGCCACCACCCGCCCGCCCTGCTCCACATGCATGACGCCGTCGGCGATAACCTCGCCGATGACCGCCGCCTCCAGGTCCCACTTGCGGAAGATCTCCAGAATCTCGCCCTCGCGGCCCGCCGCCACGGTCATGAGCATCCGCTCCTGCGACTCGCTGAGCATGATCTCGTAGGGGGTCATCCCCTCCTCGCGCTGCGGCACGCGGTCAAGTTCGATGCGGACACCCACGCCCCCGCGCGCCCCCATCTCACAGGTGGAGCAGGTCAGGCCGGCGGCGCCCATGTCCTGGATGCCCAGCACGGCGCCGGTCTTGAACGCCTCGAGGCACGCCTCGAGGAGCAGCTTCTCCTGGAACGGGTCGCCCACCTGCACGGTGGGCCGCCGCTCCTGCGAAGTTTCGTCGAACTCGGCCGAGGCCATCGTGGCGCCGTGGATGCCGTCGCGGCCGGTCCGGGCGCCCACGTAGATGACCGGGTTGCCAACGCCGCTGGCCTTGCCGTAGAAAATCTGGTCGCGGCGGGCGACGCCGAGGCACAGCACGTTGACCAGGGGGTTGAGGCTATAGGAGTCGTCGAAGTAGACTTCGCCGCCCACGGTGGGGATGCCGATGCAGTTGCCGTAGCCGGCGATCCCGGCCACCACGCCGTCGAGCAGGAAGCGGTTCTTGGCGTCCAGGAGCGGTCCGAACCGGAGCGAGTCGAGGCAGGCGATGGGCCGGGCGCCCATGGTGAAGATGTCCCGGATGATGCCGCCCACGCCGGTGGCGGCGCCCTGGTACGGCTCGATGAACGAGGGGTGGTTGTGCGACTCGATCTTGAACACGGCCGCCTCGCCTTCGCCGATGTCCACCACACCGGCGTTCTCGCCGGGCCCCTGGATCACGCACGGCCCGCGGGTGGGCAGGCGGCGCAGGTGCACCCGCGAGCTTTTGTAGCTGCAGTGCTCCGACCACATGACCGAAAAGATGCCGAGCTCGGTCAGAGTGGGCGTGCGCCCCAGCGTGGCCACGATGCGCTCGTACTCCGCGGCGGTGAGGTTGTGCTCCTCGACCAAGGCGGGGGTGATGGGCTGTTCTTCCATGCGATTCTTCCTTGAAGTCATGAGTCGCGCTCCCACGGGTCCGGCGCCCGTCACCGCGCCCCAGCGGGGGCCGCCAGCAGGGACTGGAAAATCTTGAGGCCGTCGGCCGAGCCGAGCATCGCCTCGGCCGCCCGCTCCGGATGGGGCATCATCCCCAGCACGTTCCCCGCCCGGTTGCAGATGCCGGCGATGTGCTCCGCCGACCCGTTGGGGTTGGCCTCCGCGCGGAGGAGGCCCGCTTCGGTGCAGTAGCGGAAGACGATCTGGTCGTGGGCCTTCAGCTCGGCCAGCGTCGCCGCGTCGGCGAAGTAATTGCCATCGTGGTGCGCCACCGGGATGCTGAGCACCTCGCCCGGCGCGCACAGCCCGGTGAAGGGGGTGCGGCAGGTCTCCACGCGCAGGTGCACGTGCCGGCAGACGAACTTGAGCCGTTCGTTCTTGAGCATCGCTCCGGGGAGCAGGCCCGCCTCCAGCAGGATCTGAAAGCCGTTGCAGATCCCGATCACCCGCCCGCCGTCGGCGGCGAACCGGCCGACGGACTTCATGATGGGCGAGAAGCGGGCGATGGCGCCCGTGCGCAGGTAATCGCCGTAGGAAAATCCGCCGGGCAGAATGACCACGTCGCATCCCTGCAGCGACTCGTCCTTGTGCCAGAGGAACACCGCCTCCTCACCCAGGACGTGCTTGGCCACATGGTAGGCGTCGTGGTCGCAGTTGGAACCCGGGAAAACGACGATCCCGAATTTCATGCCTCCTCCAGCTCGAAGCGGAAGTCCTCGATGACCGTGTTGGTCAGAACGGTCCGGGCGATCTCCTCCACCACCTGGCGGGCGCGGTCCGCGGCGACGTCGTCGGGCAGAGCGAGCTCGAAGTACTTGCCCTGGCGCACCTCCAGAACCTCCTTGAAGCCCAGGCTCTTGACCGCCCGCTGGACGGTCTTGCCCTGCGGGTCGAGGACGCCCCGTTTCAAGGTCACGTACACTTTTGCGCGCATAACACCACCTGATTCCATTGGATTGTCCGTCAGCCGCGGCCGGGGACGCGGCCCGCGGTCAGAACACCGGATGCAGCGGCCGGCCGGTGTCGAAAAACGCGACCACGTTGTCCACGGCCATCTGCACGATGGCCCGCCGCGCCGTCTCCGTGGCCGAACCGATGTGGGGCAGCAGCACCACGTTGTCCAGCGCCAGGAGTCCGGGATGCACCGCCGGCTCCCCCTCGTACACGTCCAGGCCGGCGGTGCGGAGCCGGCCGGCCCGCAGCGCGTCGACCAGCGCCGCTTCGTCCACGACGGGGCCGCGGGCCGTGTTGATCAGGATCGCCCCCGGTTTCATCGCCGCCAGCGCCCGCGCGTCGATGAGGTGCCGCGTCGCCGGCCCCAGAGGGCAGTGCAGGCTGACCACGTCGGCCGCGCCGAGCAGCTCGTCCAGCGGCAGCCGGCGCGCCTCGAACGCGGCCTCCACCGCCGGGTCGACGGCGCTACGGTTGTGGTACACGATCCGCATGCCGAATCCCCGCGCCCGGCGGGCCACCGCCTGGCCGATGCGGCCCAGGCCGACGATGCCCAGGGTCGCGCCGTTAAGTTCCAGGCCAAGCAGCAGCTCCAGGTCCCAGCCGGCGAACCGGCCGGCGCGCACGAAGCGGTCCGCCTCCACCACGCGGCGGGCGGTCGCCAGCAGCAGGGCCAGCGCCAGGTCCGCCGTGGCCTCGGTCAGGGCGCCCGGCGTGTTGGTGACGGCGATGCCCCGCTCCCGGGCGTGCGCCCAGTCGATGTGGTTGAAGCCCACTCCAACGTTGGCGATGATCTGCAGGTCGGGGGCGGCGTCGATGAGCGCCGCGTCGATCGTGTCGGTGAGCGAACACACCAGGCCGCGGCTGCCCGGCAGGGCCGCGGCCAGCGCGGCGCGGTTTGGCCAGGCGGCGGCCGGCGGCCGGCGCAGCTCATAGTGGTTCGGAAAACGCCGTTCGGCTCCGAACGGCAGCGGATGCGTCAACAGCACGGTCACGGGCGGCATGTCGCCTCTCTTCCAAGTTCATTCGCCCGGGATGCTCCCGGGCGCCCCCTGGCACGGGCGGGCCGCCGGACCGCTCGGGCCGGCAACGCCCCGCGCTCAGGGGGCCGGCGGGCCGGGCGGGCGCCGTGCCCCGCCGGCGGGCGAGAACCATTCGACGGCGTCCACCACGCCGATGACGGCGCGGTTGATGGGCGCCATCTCCCGGCCCACGGCCTCCCACGTCGAGCGGCCCTCCTCGAGGATCAGGACCAGGTCGCCGGCGCCGGCATCGACGGTGTCCACCGCGATGAGCTTGTCGCCGGCGGGCATCCGGCTCCGGGCGTCCAGCGGCTGGACGTAGAGGAGCTTGAGCCCTTCGTATTGAAGGTGCTTGACGGTGGACTCGACGCTGCCGAGGACTCTCGCCAAAATCACGGTGGCTATTATACCGCTTTTATGCTAAATGGAAAGCGCCGCCCCGAACGGCCCGTCCCGCGGGCGGCGGCCCGAATCCGCGGAGGTCCGCCATGCGTTTGGCCCGCACCATCGGCTGCGTCGTCGCCACCGTGAAAAACCCGTCCCTGACCGGCAAGCGGATCCTGCTGCTGCAGGAAGTGGACGAAGCGGACCGTCCGGTGGGGGAACCGTTCGCCGCCCTGGACGCGGCCGGCGTGGGTGCCGGCGAACGCGTCTTCTTCGTCACCGCCCGCGAGGCCGCCCTGCCGTTCCTGCCCGAAGAGGTGCCCGCCGACGCCTGTGTGCTTGGTGTCGTCGATCGGGTGAACGTCGAGCCCGAGGCTCGAGGCTAGAGATTCGAGGCTCGAGTACCTCATCGTGATTCGTAATCGTAATCGTAATCGACCCCATCCGCGAACCGTTCGAAGGTTTAAACGTTTGAAGTATTGAAGGTTCGCCGGATCGCTGGTTCGCCGGATCGCCGGCTCGAATTAAATCCATTCTTTCCGCTTGAAGAACAGCAGCATCCCGCCGACTACCAGCAGCATCACGCCGATCACCGCCGGATACGCCCACGGCTGGGCGAGCTCCGGCATGTGCTGGAAGTTCATCCCGTAGAAACCGGCGATGAACGAAAGGGGCATGAACAGGGTGGCGATGGTGGTGAGCACCTTCATCACGCTGTTCATGCGGTTGCTGATGCTGGACAGATAGATGTCCAGCATGCCGGCGAGCATCTCGCGGTAGGTCTCCACGGTGTCGATGATCTGGATCACGTGGTCGTACAGATCCCGGTAGTAGATGGCGTTCTCCGCCTGGATCAGGGGCGTCTCGTGGCGTTCCAGCGCCAGCGCCATCTCCCGCAGCGGCCAGACCGCCCGGCGCACCATCAGGATGTCGCGCTTGAGCCGGTGGATGGTCTGGAGGGTTTCGGTGGTGGGCGCGTTGACCAAACGGTCTTCCAGTTCCTCCATCTGGTCGCCCAGACGCTCCAGAATGACGAAGTAGTGGTCGACAATCACATCCATCAGGGCGTAAGCCAGATAATCGCTGCCTAGCCGGCGCAGCCGGCCGCCGGGATCCTTGAGCCGGTTCCGCACCGGATCGAAGCTGTCGCCCTGGCGTCCCTCCTGAAAGGAAACGACAAATCCGCGGCCCATCACCAGGCTGACCTGTTCCGCCTGCAGCTCCTGGGCGGTCTCGTCGAACTCCAGCATCTTGAGGACGACAAACAGGTAGTCCCCGAACACATCCGCCTTGGGTCGGTGGAAGGTGTTCAGGATGTCCTCCAACGTCAGTGGATGGATGCCGAACGCCTCACCGATCCGGCCCACGGCGGCCACGTCGTGCAACCCTTCGATGTTGAGCCAGAGCTTGTCACCGTCGGCGTGCGGCCGCTGATGCAGCTGGTCCAGCACCACCGGTCCGGTCTCCAGCCGATCGGGACTATAGCGAGTCAGCTCGCCCCGGATCTGATCGGTCTTCTGTTCGCCCACATGGACCAGGGTGCCGGGCGACAACCCCACCGCCTGGCGGCGATGGCGACGGGATCTGCGGCTCATGGGCATCCTCCTCCCGAACCGGGTCCGGGGCGGCGGCGCATCATGCGTCCACCCCGGCCAGCGCGCGCATTCGCGCGGCATAGCCGTCGGCGTCGAACTTGCGCTTCAGGCCGGCGGCGACCATATAGCGGACTTTCCCGAACACGGGCCGCTCGCCCCACGGACGGTCGTGCTTGCCGAAACACCAAGCTACGCCGGCGTAGCCATTGGGATCGCGGCCGTCCAGCTCGTAGCGGTCGTTGAGCCGGACGGCGACGCGGAAGGCGTCGCGGGGCGAGGCGCTCCATTCGAGAATTTTCTTTCCCCAGTACATCCGCATGTAGCCGTGCATCTTGCCGGTGTGCACCAGCTCGAGCTGGGCGGCGTTCCAGTACGGGTCGTGGGTGGCGGCGCGCTCCAGCTCCGCTGGGGTGTAGCGCGCCGGGCGCGGATCCTTGGCGTGGCGGTTGAGGTCGGCGCGCGCCCAGGACGGCAGGCCGTGGTAGCCGTCGTAGGCCGGGTTGTACCAGACGAAATTGACGGCCAGCTCACGGCGGACAATGAGTTCTTCGAGGAACGCCTCGGCGCCGGGTGAGCCGGTGGCCTGCACGGCCAGCGCCGCCTCCAGCGGCGAGAGCTGCCCGAAGTGGAGGTATGGACTCAGGCCGGACACGGCGTCGGCGTTCGGGTCGTTGCGCCGGTCGGGATAGGCGTCGAGGCCGCAGTTGACGAACGCGGCCAGCCGGGCGCGGGCCGCCGCCGCCCCGCCCGGCCAGCCGGGCGCCGGCGGGACCGACCGGTCCACGTCCAGGCGCTCGAGCGCCGCCGCCGGATCGGCGATGTCAAAGGCATCCAAGTCGAGGCGGAGCGACGGACGCCGCGGCGCCCGCGGCGGCGGCGGCGGCGCCAGGAAGCGGTCCAGCGCCCGGCGGATCTTGGGACGGAAGGTGGCGGCGGTGAACTCGTCCTTTGGCGAGGCGACACCCACCGGGACCACCACGTCGGTCTCCACTTGGAGAAACGGACACTCGCTCCGCGCCGCGGCCACGGCGCGCCACTCGCGCTGGTGGCGGAGGTAGCCGGCGTCCACCACCGCGAGCGCGGCGTCCGCCGCGAGCGCCAGCGCCCCGGCGGCCGGCGGTTCGCGCCGCACCACCAGCCGGATGCCCCGCTCGGCCAGCGACCGCTGCGTCTCGGTCAGTCCCTGCAGCATGAAGGCGTAGTGACGGGCGTTGGCGCCGGGGTATTGTTCGGTGAGTCCGAAGTACGCCACCACCGGCAGATCGCGCGCGTCGGCTTCCGTGACGGCCAGGGCCAGGGCGTGGTTGGCGTCGGCGCGTTGGGCCGCCTGCATCCAATAGAGCACGTACCGCCCGCGTCGCGCCGGCCGGTCGTTCAGGGCCTGAATCCGCTCAGGTTCCACTTTCCGGGTTTCTTTCACCCTGCCAGTCTACCACAGGAAAGTTATAAGTTAGGAGACGGGAGATAGGAGATAACCGGAGGACTATCACGGTTCGCTGGTTAACAGGTCAGGACAGTTGATGGTTGATGGTTGATGGTTGATGGTTGATCATTGAGGTTCCCCCTACCACATATTACTGACTGTTCACTGTTCACTGTTCACTGTTCACTGTTCACTGTTCACCGTTCACCGCTAACTGCTCACCGTTTACTCCTCACTCCTTCCTCCTAACTCCTCACTAAAAAAAAGCCGGCCGGATGCGGAGCATCCGGCCGGGGAATCGGTCGCAACCGGCGGAACGGATCTAGTTCAGGCCGCGCTGCTTGAGCAGGGGCTCAATCTTCGGGTCGCGGCCGCGGAAATTGCGGTACATCACCGCCGGATCCACGGTGCCGTTGACTTCGAGCACATCCTTGCGGAAAGCGTCGGCCGTCTTAGCGTCGAACAGGCTGGTCTCGACGAACGCCTCGAAGGCGTCGCAGTCAAGCACGCCCGACCAGATGTAGCTGTAGTAACCGGCCGCGTACCCGCCGATGATGTGGGTGAAATAGGTGCTGCGGTATCGGCTGATGATCTCGGGGATCAGGCCGATGGTGGTGAGATAGTCGGATTCGAACTTGTCGATGTCCAGATCCTGCGGCTCGGTCAGGGTGTGGTACTTCATGTCCAGGAGCGACGCGGCCAGGTACTCCACGGTCTCGAAGCCCTGGTTGAACAGGCGGCTCTTGCCGATCTTGGCCACCAGCGCGTCGGGGATCACCGCACCGGTCTGGTAGTGCCGGGCGTATTGGCGCAGCACCTCCGGCTCGACGGCCCAGTGTTCCATGATCTGGGACGGCAGCTCGGTGAAGTCGGTGGCCCGGAAAGTGGTGTCATAGGTCACGTTGGAGAACAGGTTGTCGAGGGCGTGGCCGAACTCGTGGAACAGCGTGCTGACCTCCTCGAGGCTCAGCAGCGCCGGCCCGTCGCCGGAGGGCCGCGTGCAGTTGGTCACCAGCGTCACCACCGGCGGGATCTTCTGGCCGTCGCGCTTGTACTCGCTCCGGTAGGCGCCGCACCAGGCGCCGGCGCGCTTGCTGGCCCGGGGGTGGAAATCCATGTACAGGATGCCGAGGTGGGAGCCGTCCTTATCCTTCACCCGGAACACCTGGGCCTCGGGGTGGGGTTTCGGCATGTCGGCCAGCGGCTCGAAGGTGATGCCGTACAGCCGGTGGGCCACGTGGAACACGCCGTCACGCACGTTGTCCAGCTTGAAGTAGGGCCGCAACTCGGCGTCGTCCAGGTCATACTGGGCCTTGCGAAGCTTCTCGGCGTAGTACCACCAGTCCCAGGACGCCAGCTTGAATCCGCCGCCTTCCTGATCGATGATGGCCTGCAGCTGCTGCGCCTCCTTGCGGGCCACGGGGAGCGCCGCCGACCAGAGGCGGTTGAGCAGGTCGTACACGCGGTCGGGCGTGCGGGCCATCCGGTTCTCCAGGACATAGTGGGCGTAGGTGGGATAGCCCAGCAGTTTGGCCCGCTCCACCCGGAGCTTCATGATGTCGTTGAGGATCGCCTTGTTGTCGTTGGCATTGTCGTTGTCGCCGCGCTGGATGTAGGCGGTGTAGAGCTGCCGGCGCAGCTCCCGGTTCTTGGCGTACTGCAGGAACGGGAGCATGCTGGGCTTCTGGGTGGTGAACACCCACCGACCGTCCAGCCCCGCCTGCTTGGCCTCTTCGGCCGCCGCCGCGATCGCGGACTCAGGCAGCCCGGCGAGGTCCTCCGGTTTCTCCACCACGAGTCGATAGACGTTCGTCTCGGCCAGCACGTTCTGGCTGTACTGGACGCCCAGCACCGAGAGCCGGCGGTTGATGGCGCGCAGTTTCTCCTGCTCCACTTCCGGCAGGCTGACGCCGCTGCGGATGTAGCCGCGGTACAGGTTCTCCAGCAGGTACAGCTGTTCGCCGGTCAAACCGAGCTGCTCGCGCTGGTTGTAAAGCATCCGCACCCGCATGAAGAGCTTGGAATTCATCGCGATGGCGTCCCGGTGGGCCGCCAGGCGGGGCGCGATCTCCTGGTTGAGTTTCTGGATCTCGTCGTTGGTGTCCACCGACACCCGGCCGAAGAACACCGAACCCACTTCGCCCAGCAGCTCGCCGGACCGGTCCAGCGCCTCGATGGTGTTGGCGAAAGTGGGCGGCTGCGGATTGTTGACGATGGCATCGATCTCGGCCAGATTCCGCTTCATGCCCTCTTCGAAGGCGGGGCGGAAGTGCTCCAGTTTGATCTGTTCGAACGGCGGCACGTTGTACGGGGTGCCGTAAGGGACGAAGAACGGGTTGGTCGCCGCGACCGGTTGCGCCGCCGCGCCGCAACCGCTGCACCCTGCGGCGCAGGGGCTTTTTTTCGCGGCCGGCTCGGGGGCTTGCGCCAGACCGAGCGTGCCCAGCAGGAGTCCCGTCAGCACCAACAGCAGAAACATGCGCATAGTGACCTCTCCATGAACAGAATGCGAAAGCCCATCCTAGACAAAAACGCCCGCCGGATCAAGCCTGCCGCGACATCCGGCGGCAACAATGATACGGACGAATCGCGTCGAGGTTTTCGGGACTTTACGGCCGGCCGCCGTCCGGCATCGCCCGCGGCACCGCCGCGGGCTGCAGCCGCGGATCACCGGCCGCCAGCGCCAGCGCTCGAAGCGCGCTTCGCTCCTTGTCCTTGATCTCCAGCATGAGATCGAAGTCGTGGGGGCGGGAATCCCGCAGGAATGTCTGAAAATCGGCCGCGTCCAGCGAGTGGACATGGGTGCCGGGCCGCGCGCCCGGCGCCTGGCTGCTGTAATCGACCATGGGCGGACCGTCCGCGGCGGACCAGGTCCGGGCGACGGCCGCGAGCGCCGCGGCCATCGGTTCGCCCCGGCTCAGAATCGCGTGGTGAAACGTATCGAACAGGACCGGGATCCCGCAGCGGGTGTGAAGCTCCAGGCAATCGCCCACAGGATAGTTGCGGTCGTCGTTTTCCACCACCAGCCGCCGCCGGACCGCCGCCGGCAGCCGGGCCCAGTTCCGCACGAACCGCGCCAGGCTCTCCGCCCGCTCGCCGTACACGCCGCCGACGTGGACCTGCACCTTGGCCGCATCGTCGAGCTCCAGCAGCTCCAGCACGCGGACGTGGTATTCGAGCTCGCGGACGCTGCGCCGGACGATCTCGG
>JAKQOW010000110.1 GCA_029565065.1 Acidobacteriota bacterium
CAGCCGGTCGGCGATGGTTTCAGGGGATCGCGGCCTGCCGGACGCTGCTGAATTTACCCCGCTCATGCTGAGCATGTTCAGAAGCCTGAACGGCAGTCTGAACTTGTCTATCCATTTCTCTGAGCTCCAACAAAGCTAGAGAGACTCTGTCGCCCTTGTTCTCGACCTAACACATCGAGTGTCTAGAAATGGGGGGCATCCCGAGAGCTATTGACAGAACATCCCTCCCCATAGACCGATCTTAACCTTTCTACTCAATCGTTGGATGTCCTCTTTCTCCTCCAATCGTTGGATGTCCTCTTTCTCCTCTCTCCCGTCGCAATCGTTGGATGTCCTCTTTCCTTCTTTCCTCTCTTTCCTCTACACGTCGCCGGCTCGGGCGAACCCCTGTCCGAGATTCCAGGGTAATCCAATCGAGGGAGCATCGGCGCCTCGGGTGTCAACGGGCACTCGTCTGTTCCTACGCAGCCGGCGGCTGAATTCTCCGCGCCGCGGCGAATCAGAAACGGTTCACCGAGTGCTCCAATCCGGGCGGATATGACACGAGCCGCCTCAGGGCGGCTCGTGAGAGAGGCGATCCGAATTCGGCGGCCGGGTGTTACTCCGTGGGGCCCTCCCATTTGACCAGCTTCAGGTCCAGGACCACGATGGAATAGATCACCGGCACCAGAATCAGGGTGATGAACGTGGCTGCGGTCAGGCCGCCGATCTGGGCGTAGCAGAGCGGCTCCCAGAGCGGTCCGCCGTGCGCGGCCAGGGGGAACAGGGCGAACACGGTGGCGCCCACCGTGATCAGGACCGGCCGCAGCCGGATGATGCCGGCATCCAGCAGCGCCTGCTGCATGGGCTCGCCCTCGGCGTGCTTCTCCTCGATGAAGTCGAACAGCACGATGACGTGGCTCACGATGACGCCGATAAGGCTGATGCAGCCCAGGAAGGCCATCATGCTGAACGGGGCATCCATGATCACCAGGCCGGCGAAGGCGCCCACCATGCCGTAGGGGATGGCGGAGAACACGATGAACGGCTTGACCGCGTTCTGGAACTGGAACACCAGCGCCAGGAAAATGGCCGCCACACAGATCCCCAGCACCATCACCATGTGGCCGAAATCCTTGTCCTTGTTTTCCTTCTCGCCCCCGAACTCCATGTGGTAGCCCACCGGCAGGTTCGCCTCGAACTCCTCGATCCGGGGCATGAGCTCCCGGAGCAGGTCGGAGGACAGGACACTGGGCGTCGAGTAGCACGACACGGTGACGGTCCGGAACTGGTTACGGCGGCACAGCTTCTCCGTCTGCATCAGCATGCTGGTGGACGACACCTGGCGCAGCGGCACCTTCTGCGGGCCTTCCATGGCGTACACATAGAGGTTTTGGATGTCGGAGAACTGGGCCCGTTCGTCCTGCCGCAGCCGGGCGACGATGGGGATCTGCTTGTCCCGATCCTGCAGCGTGGACAATGGATAGCCGCTGATGCCCGAAACCGAGGAAATCGCCACGTCCAGGTTCGAGACGCGGGCCAGGTTGGCCCGGTCGGGATCCACCCGCAGCTCCAGAGAGAACGTCTCCGCCCCCCAGTCGTCGCGGATGCGCGCCGCGGCGGGCGAAGAGCGGCAGATCGCCTTGGCCCTTTCGGCCAGCCGACGCAGCATGCCGATGTCCTCGCCGGAGATCCGGAGCTGGATCGGCGTGCCAATGGGCTCGCCGCTCTCCAGCCGGCGCATGTCGGCACGCACGCCGGGCAGCCCCTCGGTCAGCGCGTTCTGGATGGGTCCCACCAGAGGCAGGGTGTCGTGCTTGTCCTCCACCTGGATGAGGAGCTGGGCGTAGTTGAGCTGCCGCTGCTCCGGGTTGACCGAGAACCAGAACCGCGGACCGCCGCCACCGATGAACGAGGTGACGGACTTCAGCACCTGCCGCGGCTTGTCGTCCTCCGGCGTGGCCCGGCCGTACTCTTCGGTCACCCGCTCGATGATCGCCTCGGCCTGCCGGGCGGCGCTGTCGGTGGCGGAGATGGGGGCATCTTCCGGCAGCCAGATGTCCACGAACGACAGGTAGGAAAGGTCTTTGGGAAAGAACTCGTCCTTGAGCCGGGTCATCAGGAACACGCCCAGCCCGAGAAAGGCGAACGAGACGAACAGCGTCTTCCAGCGGTGGGTCAGCGCCAGCGTCCCGAACCGGTAGTAGAGGCCGGCGAACCCCCGCTTGCGGCGCTCCTCCATCGGCGGGGGCGTCTTGCGGCTGGGGCGCAGGAGGTAGTACCCGATGGTGGGGATGAAGGTCATGGATACCAGCCGGGAGGCCACCAGGGAGCAGGCCAGCACGATGGGCAGGCTGTAGACGAAGCGGCCCATGTCGCCGGGCAGCATCAGGAACGGCAGGTAAGCCACGATGTTAGTGATGGTGGCGAACAAGATGGCGTGGGCCAGGCGGGTGGGTCCCAGCCAGGCGGCGATGATGGACGGCTGGCCGCTGTCAAGAGACCGCTTGATCGCGTCATTCGCCACCACCGGGTCGTCCACGAGCAATCCCAGGGCGATGATGAGCGAGGCGATGGACACCTGCTGCAGATCGATGCCCAGCATGTGGGCGAAGCCGAAGGTCATGGCCAGCGTCAGCGGGATGGAGATCGCCATGAGCGCCGAGGACCGCCACTCCCAGAACCCGAGTAGCGCCACCAGGACCACCAGGATGATCGCCTCGTACAGGCTCTCCATGAACAGGTCCACGTTTTCGGTGACCTGGAGCGGCTGGTCGGAGGTGCGCGCCATGATGATGTCCGGGGGGAGGAGCTTGCGGATTTCGACCATCTTGTCGTCCACGTCCTGGCCGAACTTGCCGATCTGCTCCCCCGGCCGCATCTGAATCGCCAGGGTGATGGCGCGGGAGCGCTGCCATTTCCCGGCGGCATCGCGGTAGTTGAAGTAATTGAGATACGAGGGGGGGCTTTCGTAGCCGCGCAGGATGTCCACCGAATCACGCAGGTACACCGGAGCCCCGGCCTGGGTGGCGCCGACGATCACATCGCCGATTTCCTGCTCGCTCTTGAATTGGCCGGAGGGATTGATGATGACGTTCTTGCTGCCGACCTCCAGCACACCGCCCGGCAGCATGATGTTGCGGGCGTTGAGGACGTCCTTGAGCTGGCTCTGCTGGAGGCCGACGGACGCCAAGCGCGCCTGGGAGTACTCCAGAAACACCCGTTCGGCCAGGACGCCCGACCGGTCGATCTTCGAAACCCGCGGCACGGTCTGCAGCGACTTCTGAATGAGATCGGTGTAGTCGTCCAGTTGGCGGAAGGTGTACTTGTCACCGGCCACGGCCAGCAATTTTTGCTGCGTCTCGGCGGGATCCCGGATTAGGATGCCGGTCCAGACGTCCGGATGGAAATCCGGCACCCGGAGTTTCATCTGCACATTCACGAACTTCATTATCGCTTCGTCGTCGCCGCCGCCGGTGAAGTCGAAGCCGGCGAAACCCGGCCCTTCCACCCGGACGATGTCTTCGGCAAACTTCAGCTCCCGCATCACGCGTTCGAAATTCTCGAGGCCGCGTTCCACGATGCGGATGCTGTAGGAGTACGGATAGCAGACCAACAGGCTGGCGCGGGATTGCCCGGCTGGCGCGTGCGCCCGCGCCTCCCGGATGGCCCGGGCCACGGACTGGGCCCGCACCGCGATTTCCACCTCATCCACCTTCGGGCTGGCCACGGTGAGCATCAAGGCGGCCGTATCCCCGTAGTCCTTCAAGAACTGGATCGGCCCCGCCCCCTGGGGCAGATCGGTGATGCTGTCGAGCTTCCCCTTGATGTCGTCGAATTCCTTGGCCCGCTCGATGATGTTCTCGTCCAGCTCGATGGTGACGATGCTGACGCTGCTTCGGGTGACGGAGGTGATCTTGGTGACCTTGGCGTTTTCGGCGATTTTCTCTTCCATCCTCCGGGTCACCAGGTCTTCGACCTTTTCGGAAGCCGCGCCGGGCCAGGGACAGATGGCCACGGCCACCCGGACTGGAATGTCCGGATCCTTGCGCTGGGGCATATTCAGATAGGAATAGATCCCCCAGGCCAGCGTCGCCACGATCAGGACCCAGGCGACCTGGCGGCTCTCGGTGAAAAACCGGGCGGTGTTATGGGTGGTGCGGATGATTTCCTCATCAGACCTTCCGTGTTGCATGCCGTGTCCCTCCGCCGCTCACTCGAGAATCCGGACGGTCTCGCCATCCTGGATCATGGCGCCGCCGGTGGTCACCACTCGCTCCCCCGGCTGAACGCCTTGGACGGCGATGAGGTTGCCGTACGCGTCGCCCAGCGTCACGGTCCGGCTGCGGGCCACGAGGCGGTCCGCCTCGTCGACCACGACCATGACCGCGAAGCCCTGGGGATCCCCCTTGGGCCGCACGATGGCGTTCAGGGGCACGACGGTCACCGGTTCCAGCGCCTTCTCCTCGGCCAGTTCCAGCGAGGCGATCATGCCGACCTTGAGCGACTGTCCGGGATTCGGCAAAGTGAGCTCGATGTCGAATACCCGGCTGGTGGAATCCGCGGCCGGATAGATGCGCGTGACGGTGCCGGAAAACTGCCGGCCGGGCAGTCCCTCGCTGGTGATGGTCAGCTGGTCTCCGATGTGGACCTTGGCCAGGGTCCGGTCGGGCACGCCGAAAATGGTCTTGACCGTCGACGTGTCGGACAGGACGAAGCCGACCGTCCCCGGCGCCGCCATGTCCCCCACCTCGATCTTGCGCTGGAGGATCTGACCGCGACGCGGGGCCTTCAGGGAACAGTCGCCCAGGACGATCAGCGCCTGGTCCAACTGGGCCTGGGCGAGGCTGATCTTGGAACGGGTGGCGTCGACCTGGGATTGGAGCGAATCCACCTGAGACTGGCTGGTATCGAGCCTCGTCCGGGCCTGCTCGAAGTCGGACTTGGTCAAGCTCCTGGAGTTGAACAGGTTCTCGGCCCGGGCGTAATCCTCCTGGGCTTTCAGCAGCGTGGCCTTGGCGCCCACCAGCTGGGACTCGGTGGCCGCCAGCGCCGATTGGGCTTCGGCGAGCTGGGCCCTGGCCTGTTGGACAACGGCGGTGTAGTCGTCATCCCGAATCCGGACCAGCACCATGCCGGCCTCCACCCAGTCGCCCTCCTGGACATGGCGCATTTTCCCGTCGGCGCCCTTCACCTGGTGGATCGCCACGATGTAGCCGCTGTTCTTGAAGGCGAGCGACACCGGCTCGTCCGCCACAATGGACGCCGAATACCGCACCGTCCCGCTGGTGGAGTAAGTCTGGACGACGCTCACCCGGACCGGCGTGACGGGTGGCTCGTCCTTCTGGGGCGCGCCGCCGCAGCCGGCCAGGATGCCAAACAGCGCCAGGATGGCGATCAGGGGCCAGAGAGATTTGACTTTCATCGGGCTTTCTCCGGATTGGTCTTTTAAAAGTAGGTGCTTCATGTCAGTCCTCCCCCACCGCCTTTTCGAAATCGGCCTTGGCGGTCCAGATGGCCAGGACCGCCTGGCGGTACTGGCTGCCGGCGTCTGAGGCGGCCGCCTGCGCCTGCAGCACGTCCTTGAGCAGCGCGGCCTGTTGGGCGAAGCTGTCCCGGACCACCCGCAGCTTTTCACGGGCCGCCGACTCCGCCAGCCGGCAGACGTCCACCTGGGCCCGCGCCTGGCGGAGCCGGCGGAACTTGTCGCCCACGTCGCGCAACACCTGGGACTCCGTCTCACGCAGGGCTTCGTCGGCCTGCTGCTTCGTCTTGAGCTTCTGGACCAGCTCGTGGCGCTTGCGGCCCCAGTCGTAGATGTCCCACTTGAGCAGGACGCCCAGGGAGAACATGTTGCGGGGCAGGAAATCGATATTGGTATGCGTCGAATAATCCAGGGACACATATACCTGGGGAATGTATTCCGCCTTCTTGAGGCGCCGGTCCAGTTCGGCCTGGCTCACTCGCAGGCGGGCCTCCCGTATCTCGGGCCGCTGTTCCAGCGCCCGGGCCCGCGCCGGCTCGAGTTCCGCCTCCTGGGGGGCGGGTGCTGGCATGGGGTCCACCCGGAACTCGGTCCGGATGTCGCGGCCCATGAGGTCGTTCAGCGCCTCTTTCTGTGTGGCCAGGCTGTCGGCCAGCTTGTCGGCATCGAAGCGGGACTGGGCCAGGCGGGCCTGGATGTCCATCAGGTCGGCCGGCAGGGCCGTTTGCTCTTTCACGTAATCGGCCACCAGGCGTTCGAATTCGGCGTAGAAGGCGACCTCGTCCCGGACGGCGTCCATGGCGCTCTGGATCTGCAGCAACTCGTAGAACACATCCTTCACCGCGTTGGTCACCGCCTGGTTCTCCTGGCGGAGCTGCTCGCGGGCAATGTCCCGGCCCACCTCGGCCTGCTGGATCCCCAGGCCGATCTGGTAGAGCTGGCTGATGGGCTGGGCCACCTGGGCCTGGACTATTGTCTGGAACTCCTGGTCCACGGTGTAGGTGACGTCCTCCCGGGGGATCGGGCCCGATTCATCGTTGCCGAAGGTCCCCTGATCGAATTCGAAGGTCATGTCGGTGAGCCGCTGGGAGCCGAGCGCGCTCAGGGAGAACACGGGGAAGCGGTACGTCTTGGCGGCGGCGATCTGCGCCTCGGCTTTGTCCAGTTCCAACCGGGCGGTGATGACCTGCCGGTTGGCCTGCTGGGCCCGGGCGATGGCCTGCTCCAGGGTCAGCAATTCGCCGGTCGCCGGTGTCGGGCCCTGGGACCGCACCGCCTGGCCCAGGAACTGCAGAATGAGAAGAAAAACGGCAGCGGCCGCCCACCGCGGCTTCCGCCGGAACCGGCCCGGCGTTTCGGCCTGACGGCGGACAAGCGGCGGCTTATTCGTCACGCTTCCCGGCCTTGAGTCACGGCTGAGGACGATGATCTGCAAGGTCACCTCCGGTCGTCGATGGAATCCCGCCTGGTGGCAAGAAAGGACGCGCTGATTTTAGCACAACGAACACTCCCATATATTCGGAAAACTCTGTAAATATTGAATCATATCCGTGACAAATCCAAACCGGACGGCGCAGTTTTATGGCCAAGAAACAGAAGCGCTAACCCACCTGGTTGGATTAGAATAGGGTTTCGTGCTCGCTTACCAACTCACGAAGGAGTCTCAAATGGGAATACGGATCATTGGACTGTTCACGCTCCTGATCGTCACGCTCGGCCTCACGGCTTGCGGCGGCGGCGAAACCCCGTCGGGTGAACCGGCGGCCGCCTCCCAGCCGGCGGACAGCGCCCCCGCCGCCGCGCCGGCCAAGGCCGGCCTGCAGAAGATCGGCGATATGGCGGAGGCCTGGAACGAGCTGTACAAGCAAAACGAGGAAGCCATCAACAACTACGAGGGCATGCCCATCATGGAACTGGTCACCCCGGCCACCACGTTCATCGGCAGCGTGCAGTTCGACATGCTCAATCTCGACGAAACCGACGGCCACTTCACGGGCCGGCTGATGCTGGCCGGCTACCCGGCCGTGATGGACCGCGCCGGGTCCATGATCACGTTCAGCTACGACTTCAAGCGGGAGAAAGACGGTTTCGGCCCGTTGGCCAAGGCCGGCGACCGCATGGTGGAAAACGGCTCCCTCGATCTGAAGCAGGGTTATTACAAGACCGAGGATTTCACCGAGCGGGGCGGGACGAGAATTGCCCGCAGCTATCACGAGTTCAAGCGCCTGGGCGACGGCAGCATGATCTGCATGGTGTTCAGCGGTCAGGCTGTGGACGCGCGGGGCGACGCCCAGCCGTCCGACAGCGCGATCTACATTCACAACGGCAAGGACCGGTACGACTTCGTCGTGGCGAAGGGCACGGCCGGCCCCGGCTTCACCCCCATGTCCTTCGCCGACAAGGGCGACCTGACAAAGGCCCGGGCCATCGAGCAGTTCCAGTCCGCCGGCTACACCATCAACAAGTCCGGCGGCATCCGGAACGGCAAGCTGGCGCTCGACCAGTAGGCTCCGGTTCGGCCGGGGCTCACCCCCGGCCGAATCATCGGCTGAAGGCAGCGCGCCGCGGGATGGCGGTTCGGGTCGCCCCGCCGTATTGCCGCCCCCGGCAACGGTTCCGTCATGATGCGCCCCGGGAGGTTCTCTTGAAGCCAAAGGATGTCGCGTTCGCCGCGCTGGTGGTGGCCCTGTTCGCCCCCTTCTTTTTCTCCCCGGCCGCCCTGGCCGCGTACAAGACGGCCAACGCGCAGCACCCGCTGCTGCTGAGCTTCCTCAAGTTCGCCGTGCTGGCCACCCTGGGCGAATGCCTGGGATTGCGCATCCGCACCGGGCGCTACAACCAGCCGGGCTTCGGCATCCTGCCCCGGGCCGTGGTGTGGGGTGTGCTGGGCGTGGCGATCAAGGCCGCCTTCACCATCTTCACCGCCGGCACCCCGCGCTTCCTGGCCGAGCTGGGGACCGCGCTGCCGCCGGACATCCTGAAGCAGCCGTTCTCCGGGTTGAAGCTGCTGGCCTCGTTCTCCGTCAGCGTGGCCATGAACCTGGTGTTCGCTCCGTGGATGATGACCCTGCACAAAATTACCGACGACCACATCGGCCGAACGGGCGGGAGCCTGCGCGGGCTGTTCACACCCATCGCCTTCGGCGAGATCCTGGCTGCGCTCAACTGGCCGGTGATGTGGCATTTTGTTTTCAAGAAGACGATCCCGCTATTCTGGATTCCCGCCCACACCGTCACCTTCCTGCTCCCGCCCGAATACCAGATCGTGTTCGCCGCCGTGCTGGGCATCGTGCTGGGCGTCCTGCTGGCCATCGCTGCGCGGATGAAACGCTGAATCCCGGCGGTTGGGTGCCGGCAATCAGCTGGCGTTTTACGCACTCGAATCCCAAACCAAAGCAAAGTATGTCGACGGGCCATTTCGTCTGCGTCGACACCGCCCGTCTGGCCGGGACAGAGGGCGTTTTCACTTCGGACAGCTACTAAAATACTGATTTAAAATAATATTTATATTATGAACAGTGCAAGACAATCTCTGCAATCAGTGCTTTAAACGCGACCCGTTGATCCATTATTAGTAAAAAAATAAAAAAATAATAAAAATCGCTTGACACCTTCGTCGCCAGATGGCATATTCTTAACGTGAACGATTTCACAAAGTGAAAACATTCACAAAGAAACCAAAAGACGCATATAAACATGTTATCAGAAAAACAGATCAGCCGGATGAGCCATTACCGACGCCTCCTTAAAAAAATGGAGGCTCAAGGGCTCGTGTTCATATTCTCCCACCAGCTGGCTTCCATGGCGCATGTGACGGCGGCCCAGGTGCGCCGGGATCTCATGGACATCGACATCTCCGGCACACCCGCCAAAGGCTACCGGATCGACGCGCT
>JAKQOW010000102.1 GCA_029565065.1 Acidobacteriota bacterium
TTCCTCACCCCGAGCCCCACCGGGGCGACATCGGGGCGTTCGGAAAACCCGGCGTTTCAACGATAGCTCGATCGATCGGCGCCCACCACGATTCACGCCACCTGCCTGTCGCCCCGCTGGGGCGACCACGCGACAAACCACCGCCCACCAGGGGCTGCGCCCCTGGCTAATCCGGTCTGGCCCTGGCGGGCCGGGATCGTGGCGCGATGGCTGATTGATAGGAACCCGTCACCGACTTCGGACATCGGACCTCGGATTTCGTGCTCGTAATTCGTAATCGTCATCGTAATCGTAATTCGTAATCGTAATCGTGCTCGTAATCGAGACTCGAGGCTCGTCCCCCACCCTCAACTCTTCATCGAACCTGCGAACAATCGATGACGATTACGAGTTACGAGTACGAACGATCAACGATCGACCATCAACCGTTCGCCGGCGAGGATTTTCGGGCCGCCGGGCCGGTCTCCCGAAGGAAGAGGGTCAGCAGGATCGCCAGGCCCACGCCGTAGAGCAGGGGCACGAAGGCGCTCTGGAAGTGCCCCAGCTCCAGCTGCTCGGCCCCGCCCGAGACGCGCTGCAGGACTCCGGCGAACACCGGGCCCAGCAGGGCGCTGAAGGTGAAGTTCAGGAAATTGACGACGCCGGTGGCGGTGCCGCTGAACTGAGGCGGATTGGCCTCCTTGATCACGGTGTAGGGGAGCATTGCCGCGCCGGAGGCGATGCCCATCACGATGCCGACGACGTAGGGCGGCAGCACGCCGCTCTTGCCATAGAGAACCCAGGCCACGCTCGCCAGAAGCACCGCGGCGCCCCCGATGATCACCGGTTTCCGCCGGCCCAGCCGGTCCGAGAGGAAGCCCAGCAGGGGACAGCCGATGATCCACCCCAGCGGGACCAGCGAGGAGCGCACCACCGCGGCGGCGTAGTCGAAGCCGTGCGCCTCCTGCAGGTAGCGCACGCCCCAGACCATGTCGAAGATCGTGGTGGGGATGAACAGCAGGCCGGCGATCACCCCGCAAAGGATCGACTGGGGATTCCGGAAGACCGTGCCGAAGGCGTTGAGCACGCCCTTGAGGCCCAGGCGGGGCTTGTCCGCCGCCGCCTCCTTGGGGAGGAGAAAAAAGAGCACGGCGCTGATCCCCAGGCCGGCTACGCCCATCCCGACCCAGAAGCGGCTCCAGTCGAGGCCCCGGGCGATCAGCGGGCCGACGACGAATTGCCCCGCCGAGCCGCCGGACATCCCGAACATCTGGGTGGCGCCGATCAGCGTCGCTGCCCGGGAGGCCGGGAAGTGGGTGGTGGCGATGTACACCGCGCCCACCAGGGCGAACACGCCGCCGGCTCCCTGGAGGAACCGCCCGACGCCGGCGGCATCCGGGCCGCCCAGGCCGAAGAGCAAGGCGCCCACGCCCACCGCCGCCGCGCCGATGGGGATGATCCGCTTCGCCCCGAAACGGTCGATGGCGGCGCCGGCCACCAGGCTGAACGGGGAATAGCCGTAGTAGAACAGGCCCACCAGGGCCGCCACGCCCAGCGCGCTCAGGCCGAAGGCCTCCGACAGCTGCGGCATCATCACGGCCGGGGCCGAGCGGAGGCTGTACTGGTAGAAGTAATAGACGGCCGCCAGCAGCCAGGCGACGGCGGCCGTCTTGGTGCTGTTGCTCATCGGGCGATCCCGCGGCGCCGCCCGCGACCTAGCAGAGCACCACGGACACCGCCAGGCCGCCCTCGGAGGTCTCCTTGTACTTCGAGTTCATCTCCTTGGCGGTGAGGGCCATGGCGGCGATGGTGGTGTCGAGGTCCACCCGCCGTTCCTGCGGGTTCTCCTCGCTGGCGATGCAGTAGGCCGTCCAGGCCTTGACGGCGCCGTACGCGCACCGCTCGATGCAGGGCACCTGCACGTAGCCGGCGACCGGGTCGCAGGTCATGCCGAGGTGGTGCTCCAGCGCGGACTCGGCGGCGTTGCCCACCACCTTCGGCGGCGCGCCCAGGGCCTGGGCGATCATGGCCGCCCCCATCGAGGAGCCGACGCCGACCTCCGCCTGGCAGCCGCCCTCGGCGCCGGACAGGGTCGCGTTGTGCTTGCAGAGGTACCCGATGGCCGCGGCCGCCAGGAGGCCTTCGCGGATCTTCGCCACGGGGACGTTGTAGTCCACCAGCGATCTGAGCACCGCCGGGATGATGCCCGCCGAGCCGGCGGTCGGGGCGGTCACGATGATGTGGCCGCGGGCGTTCTCCTCGCCCATGGCGAAGCCGTAGGCGGCCACCCGGGTGACGGCTTGGCCGGCGGCGCCCTTGCTGGATTTCTCCAGGTTCCGCATCATCTCCGCCGCCTTGCTGTGCAGCTGGATCGGGCCGGGCAGGACGCTTTCCACCGTCAGGCCGGTGTTGACGCCGCGGAGCATGACCTCGATCACCTGGTCCAGGAATTCCCAGATCTCCTTCTCGGATTTCCCGGAGATGGCCAGCTCGTTCTCGAGCAGGATCTTCTCCAGCGGTACCTTGCCGTCCAACGAGTACTTCTTGAGCTCCTTGGCATGGGCGTACGGGTACTTGGGCTTCCCCTTTTCCGGCGGCTTGTAGCCCTTCCACTCGATGAAGCCGCCGCCGACCGAGTAGTATTCCAGCGCGTACAGCGGCTTGTCGCCCGCCAGCAGCACGGCGGTCATGGTGTTGGGATGGTGGAAGTCGCCCTTGGTGGCGTCGAAGATGATGTCCTTGAGGGTCAGATTGAAGCTGGCCGGTCCGATGGTGACCGGGTACGACTTGTCCGGGTTGGCCGCCAGCTCGTCGAGGAACTGCGGCGGGCAGGTGGCCGGCGCCTTGCCGAGCAGGCCGGCCAGCGAGGCCCGGTCGGTGCCGTGGCCCTTGCCCGTGGCGCTGAGGCTCCCGTAGAGGTGCACCTTCAGGGCGGTGGCTTTCTTCAGCTCCTCGGGCGGGAGCTTTGAGATCCGCTGGAAGAAGTCGTAGGTGATCCGCATGGGCCCCATGGTGTGGGAGCTCGAGGGACCCGGCCCCATCTTGTAGAACTCCTCGAGCACCGTCATGATCGGCCCCTTCTCTTGCTGGACCACGTGGAGTGCGGGGTCGAGCGCGGGCGCCTGGCCGCTCGTGGACGCCGCCGGCTGCTGGGCCATGGCGCGGCCCAGGAAAAGCGCCCCGACGGATCCCGCCGCGACGGTGCGGCCGAACTGGCGCCGGTCGAGCTTGACCGAGCCGCCTGTCTCAGTCGAGGTGGATGGACAGGCGGCGCAGCCCGCCGAGACGCAGCCATCACACGAGTTCCGCTTCGGGTCGACCGCTTCGAAAGACTCTCCCATGGCACTATCTCCTTTTCGGTGGATTGATTTCAGACCGCGACTCGCCCTCAACGAGACTTTCCGGACAGACGAGTAGACGAACAGTTGATCTTCACCTCGCATTCAACGTGCCAATCGATGCTTCAGCCGGCTGATGTCGACAATCTGTTGATATTCAACCATTAAAGAAACCACAGGCTCCCCTCGGCCCGCCCATCGGGAACGTGCTCCTGTACGAAATGTCGTACTAGATCAGTGATTTCGTACCCCGATGGTTTCTCCGTCCCGCCTTCGGGTTCGTCCTCGTGCTCGTAATCGTGCTCGCAATCGTGCTCGTCATCGTAATCGTAATCGAGGCTCGAGACTCGGGGCTCGCTCCCATTCTGACATGCGTGCCGCTGATCGGGCGTTTGAATGTTCGCAAATTCTCAACAGTTGATCGTTGATGGTTGATCGTTGATGGTTGATCGCTGAGCGTTCGGCACGCACCCGGCCCGCAGGGCCGGACGGCATTAG
>JAKQOW010000112.1 GCA_029565065.1 Acidobacteriota bacterium
GGGTGCCGCCGCGATCATGTCCCGGATCTGGGCGAACGTTCGGTGATGGTGGGTTGAGGGTTGAGAGTTGAGCGTCGAGAGTTGATGGTTGATGGTTGATGGTTGATCGCTGTGCGGATGATCGTGCGCATGCTCGTGCGCCTTCTCGTGCTCGTGCTCGTCATCGTGATCGTAATCGTGCTCGTGCTCGTGCTCGTGCCCGCCGGCAGGCCCATGGTCGTGTGCAGGCCCCGGCCCGTTTTCATGCGCGTGCCCATGGCCATGCGGATGTCCTTCCAACTGCACCGTCAGCTGCATGGCGGCGACGCCGCCCCGGAGTACCCGGCCCACGTCCAGCCGGTAGCCGGTGACCGGGAGCGCGGCCAGACCCTGCCGGACGGCCTCGAAGTCGGCGCCGAGGTCCAGCAGGGCGCCCAGGATCATGTCACCGCTGCAGCCGGAGAACAGGTCGAAGTAAAGGATCTTCATGCATCGCCTCGCGCGGTCATGGGTTCGGGATCCAGGCCCCGCGGCGGGATCATTCCGCCAGGCGCCGGTCCAGCTCCGGCAGGATCTCGCCGGACGGCCCGGTGAGCGTCACGTCCATGATGGGGCTGAGCGGCGTCTCGGCCACATTGACCTCGACGAGCCGGGCGCCCGCGGAGCGGGCCATCATGGGCAGCCCGGCCACCGGGTACACCAGGCCCGAGGTCCCCACCACCAGCACCACGTCGGCGGCGCGGACGGCCTCGGCGCCGGCCTGGTACGCGTCCATGGGCAGGCTCTCGCCGAACCAGACCACGCCCGGGCGGAGCAGCGCGCCGCAGGCACAGCGCGGCGGGAGCTGGGGCAACGGCACCCGTTCGTCGAGTTCCTCCCGGCCGCAGGCGGTGCAGCGCACCTGCCAGATGTCGCCGTGCACGCAGAGGACGGCGCGGCTGCCGGCGCGCCGATGCAGGCCGTCCACGTTCTGCGTCACGAGGGTGAAGGCCGGGAAGCGGCGCTCCCAGCGGGCCAGCGTCTCATGCCCCGCGTTGGGGGCGCAGCCGGCGATGAGTCCGCGACGCCAGTCGTACCACTCCCAGACGAGGCGCGGATCGCGGGCGAAGGCGTCGGGGGTGGCCAGCTCCTCGGCCCGGAAGTTCTTCCACAGGCCGCCGGCGCCGCGGAACGTCGGCACGTCGCTTTCGGCGGAGATCCCGGCACCCGTGACCACCGCCACGGCCCGGGCGCCGCGCAACCAGGCGGCGGCCTGATTCAGCTTGTCGTTCATGCGCCCCGCTCCCGTGCGGCGATTTCCCGCGTGCCGGCCGCGGCCGGCACGGCCGGCGCATCGCCCGTCTCGACAAGCCGGCCGGCTTTGTTATAATATACGCCTTTGGCGATTACAAGCCTCCATCCATCGGGAGTTTGCGTGACCGCACCTGCCGACCTCGACATCCGCTATCCCCATTGCACCGTTCCCGTTTTTTTCGCCGACGGACGGGAGCCGGCCGAGCTGGAGCGCGCGGTGATCCGGTCGCTGGCGCCGGACCGGATCGCCCTCGTCTCCGATGCCAACGTCTTCGCCCGGCACGGCTACGCCCTCGAAACGCTGCTGGCACAGGCCGGCCAGGTCGTCGCCACCGTCGTGCTCCAGCCGGGTGAGGAGACCAAGTCGCCGGAGGTGGCCGCCGAAGTGGCGGGCTCCCTGTGTGAAAGCGGACTGAGCCGGCGCTCGCTGGTGCTGGCCCTGGGCGGGGGCGTCGTGGGGGACCTGGCCGGATTCGTCGCCGGGATCTACATGCGCGGCATTCCCTACGTGCAGGTGCCCACCTCGCTCCTGGCCCAGGTGGACAGCGCCATCGGCGGCAAGGTGGGCGTCAACCTGCATGACGCCAAAAACATGCTGGGCCTCTTCTACCAACCGGCCGCCATCTGGGTGGACGCCCGCTACCTCGCCACGCTGCCGGAGGCCGAGTACCACGGCGCCTTCGGCGAGGTGCTCAAGTATGCGCTGACCCTCGACGCGACCCTGTACAACCGGCTGGCGGCATTGCCTGCCATAGCGGCGGTTCGCGACGACACCGCCTTCAACGCCGAGCTGGTGCGGCGGTGCGTCGCGCGCAAGGCCGAAGTGGTGGCCGCCGACGAGACGGAGCGGGGACTGCGCCGGGTGCTCAACTTCGGCCACACCGCCGGCCACGCCCTGGAGGCGGCCGGAAATTTCCGCCGGTTCCGTCACGGCGAGGCGGTGGCGGTGGGCATGATAGTGGCACAGGAATTGGGCCGGAGGCTGGGATGCGTGGACGCGGCGTGGGCCGCGACCAGCATCGCCTGCATCCGGCGGCTGCTGCCGCCGCCGGCGCTGGACGGCCTCGACGCCGAGGCGCTCCTGGCCGCCATGACCCACGACAAGAAATGGTCCGGAAGCCGCCGCTGTTTTGTCTTCTCCACGGGCCCGGGCCGCCATCGCATCGAAGACGACGTGCCCGCCGAGGCGGTCGCCGAGGCCCTCCGGCACGTGCTGGCGGCGGATCCGGCCGCATTGCCGTCGGCGTAGCCGCACTCTTCGGAGGCCCCCCTGAGCGAGCCGCTGCCGCCCCCCAGCCCCGCCCCCGACAAGGGCCGCCAGGTCCGGGCGATGTTTGCCGGGATCGCCCACCGCTACGACCTCCTGAACCACCTCCTGTCGTTCGGCACCGACATCCGCTGGCGCCGCGCGGCGGTGCGCCGGTGGGCGTCGCAGCTGCCGGCGGGGCGCCCGGAGCTGCTGGACCTGTGCTGCGGCACCGGCGATCTGGCCCGGCTCCTGGCCCGCTTCGGACCGGTGACCGGCTGCGACTTCTGCATGCCCATGCTGGCACGGGGCCGCGACAAGCTGCGCCGCCGCGCGCAGCGCGGTCACACCATCCGCCTGGCGGCGGGTGACGCCCTGGAGCTGCCGTTTTCCGACGGCTGCTTCGACGGCCTAATGGTGGCTTTTGGCGTGCGCAACTTCGCCGACGTGGACGCCGGGCTCCGCGAGATGCGCCGGGTGCTGCGTCCGGGCGGGGTGGCGGGGATCCTGGAATTTTCCCAGCCGACCCTGCCGGTATTCCGGCCGCTGTTCCTGTTTTACTTCCACCGCGTGCTGCCGGCGCTGGGGCGGCTGGTCTCCGGCCGCGGCGGCGCCTACCGCTATCTGCCCGAGTCGGTGGCCGCGTTCCCCGACGCCCCGACGTTCGCGGCGCAGCTCGAGGCGGCGGGTTTCCGCGACGTGGTCTGGCGGCGCTACACCTGCGGCGTGGCCGCGCTGCACGTGGCCCGGCGGTGACGGCCGGCGCGGGAGCCGCGCCGCATTCGATTTCCTTCGATCAATTCAGTATTTCGAAGGCCAGAAGGGAGGCCAGTTCGGGTCGTCGGGCACCTTGGCCTGAAGGTGCTCGTAGAGCCAGGCGGTGGCGCCGCCGGGCAGGGGCCACTGGCGGCGGAGGACGAACCGCTCCGGGTGCTGCCGGACGAACGCCACCAGACGGGCGTTGTCCGTGGTGTTCCAGACCGGCCCCTGGTTGCCGTCGGCCAGCAGGATCCACCGGTACGGCTGGAACGCGGCGCCGTCGGGGTCGAAGGCGCTGATCCGCCAGATGGCCAACTCCTGCTTCATGAGCGCGGCCGTGGCCCGGAAGCTCCAGACGTTGAATCGCGGGGCGTCGGGCACCAGGCCGAGGCTGGCCCGGCCCGGGGCGGGATGCTCGCCGATGTGTTGCACGATCTCCGCCAGGCGCCAGTTCTCGCGCCGGGGCGGTGTCCAGATCTCGAAGGCGTCCTGTTGGTAGAGGAACCAGGCGTCCGGCCAGCGGCGGACAGATGCTGCCGGCGCGCCGTCCGGCGCATCGCGGAGGAACCGTTCGGCAAAGGCGTCCGCCGACGCCGGCGCCACCTGCAGCCGCGGGGGGATGAACGGGCAGCCGAACGTGAGGAGCAGGAACTGGGCGGCAGCGATGCCGGCGCAGGCGCCGGCCAGGGTCCGCCGCAGCCACGCCCGTTCCAAGCCGAACACGAAGCTGACGATGAGGAGCGACACCGCCGGCAGCACGGGGCTGATGTGCCGGGGCGCCTTGTTCGCGAGCAGGGTGAAGACGACGTACGGCACCGCCACCCACACCAGCGCCAGCGCCAGGGACCAGGCGGCTGGAGCACCGACTCGCCGGCGCGCCAGCCGGACCAGCGCCGCCGCCGCCGCCGCGAGGAACACCAGGAAGAGCGGCCCGAACAGATGCCAGCCGCAGAGGGCGCGCAGGTAGTAGCTCCAGCCGGCCAGGCTCCACACGACCGGATCCCCCTCCACGGGGCCCAGCCCCTGGGTGACCGGCAGGAACTGCGCCGCCAGAAAACCGGCCCGGTGCAGGTACCACGGCCAGGCCACCGCGGCGGCCGCCACCGCGGCCCAGGCCACGTTGTCGGCGGCGGCGCGCCGGGCCGCCGCGTCGGGCGCCCGCCGCCAGACCTGGACCGCCAGCAGCGCCAGCGGCCCGGCGGTGTAGAACAAGACGGTCCACTTGGTGAGCAGCGCCAACCCGAAGACGATCCCGAGCCCCACCGTCAGCCGGCGGCGGCTGAAGCCCTCGGTGGCCGCGGCCAGGGCGACGATCAGCGCGGTGAGGGCCACCGTTTCAAGGTCGATGAGCAGATCGCGGCTCAGCCACACCACGTGCGGCCACGCGGCGGTGAGCGCGGCGGCCAAGAGCCCCGCTTCGGCCCGGCCCGTGGCGCGCCGGCCGAGGTAGAACACCGAGCCCAGCAGCGCCGCCAGGAACGGCCAGTGGATCAGCGTGGCCGTGTCGGGCCCGGCGCGCAAGGCCAGCAGGGGCGCCAGCAGGAGATAGAATAGGGGCGGGTAGAAGGGCGACAGGCCCAGCAGCGCCGTCAGGCCGCCGTCGCCGTGGCGGAAGAAGTCAAGAAAGCGCAGGGCGTGGGTCAGGTGGAGGGCGCTGTCCCACATGGGCGGGCGGTCGTTGGCCGCCAGCCACCACACCTGGGCCGCGGCCAGGGCCAATCCCAGTCCGCCCAGCGCGACCCAGACCCAGCGGGGCGTGTTGGCGGGAACCGGCGTGCGCATGGTCCGTCGTCCGCCGTCACAGGTAGGGGGTGTCGATCACCCGGTTGAGCAGCATGAGCAGCTCGTCCGGGTCGTTGAAGCCGCCCAGGGCATGGCCCTTGCACCCCTTGCGGCTGCAGGCGTCCACCTTGCCGCCGCCGCGGATGCCCAGGGTGAACATGGGCGCGCCGCACAGGGTGCACGGGAAGTCGCGGTTGAGCGAAGCGTGGCAGTGGGGGCAGAAGAACGTGACCACCGTGCCGTCCGCGATGTCGAAAGGGAGCCTGACGCCATAGTCGTTGAAGTAGGTGCTCAGCGCGACCTCGCCCGCCCGGCCGTCGTCGTGGCGGAGCTTCAGCTCGATCCAATCGCCCCGGGTGAGCGCCGCCTGGCAATTGGGGCAGATGGCTTCCAGCAGGATCTTCTTCATGGCGATGCCTCGATATTCAGATTTTCATGATCTTCTGGGTGTACAGGAACCGCTTGATCTTGCGGGTGGTGGTCTTGTCGAATTCCTCCCAGCGAATGGTGAACCGGCGCACCCGCTTGTAGGGCGGCAGCCCGGCGCAGCGGCGGCGGAGCTCGGTGCGCAGGAGCTCCTCCACCAGCTCGTCGGACAACGTCACCCCCTTCTCCTGGCAGTGCTTGTCCACCGCCTCCATGTTGGGGACGATGATGGCCTGGATCTCCTCCACCTCGGGGCCGGTGGCCTCGGGGCCCTCCCAGACCAGACTCTCCAGAATGAACGGCGACGCGTTGAGGTAGTACTCCACCTCCTCCGGGTAGACGTTCTTGCCGTTGGCCAGCACGATCACCGCCTTCTTGCGGCCCTGGATGTGGACGAAGCCGTCATCATCGATGTAGCCGAGGTCGCCGGTGTGGAGCCAGCCGTCGCGGATCATCTCGGCAGTGGCCTCGGGATTTTCGAAGTAGCCCTGCATGATGTTGGGTCCGCGGGCGCAGATCTCGCCGTCCACGATCCGGATGTCCACGTTCGGCAGCGGCAAGCCGGCGGCGCCGTCCTTGTACAGCTTCGACCGGTTCACTGCCAGGATGGGCGCGCATTCGGTCAGACCGTAGCCCTGGATGCAGTGGATGCCGAGCTCGCGGAAAAACTTCACCACGCCGGGGTCCACGGCGGCGCCGCCGCTGATGAGCAGGCGCAGCCGGCCGCCGAACTTCTGATGCACGGCGCCGAACACCTTCATGCGCAGGTCCAGCCCCAGCAGCCCGGTCACCCCCACCAGTCCCTTGGCCAGCCGGAACTTGCCGCGGCCGCGCTGGTCGATCCCCTCCTGGATCTTGCGGTACATCGACTCGAACAGCAGCGGCACGCCGAGCATCATGGTGGGCTGCGCCTCGCGCATGGTGTCGGCGACGCGCCGCAGGTTGTCGCAATAGACGATGGTGCAGCCGCGGTAGAGCGGCGTCAGCAGTCCGCAGGTGCACTCGTAGGTATGATGCAGCGGCAGCACGGAGAGGAACGTGTCGTGCTCGTCGATGTAGACGGCGCGGCACATGTCCATCATGTTGGCGGTGATGTTGCGGTGGCTGAGCATCACGCCCTTGGAGCTGCCCATGGTGCCGGAAGTGTAGATGATGGCCGCCGTCGCCTCCGGATCGATGGCCGGCGCCGGGGCACCCTCAGCGCGGACCCGTTCCGCGCCGTCCTCCAGCAGCCGCGCCAGCGACAGCACGCCGCCGTCGTGGGCGGGGGCGTCCATGGAGATCACCGTCTTGAGCCGGGGCAGCGCGGCGCGGATCTCCCGGACCGGGTCGGCGAAGCGCTCCGAGGTGACGAGCAGCTCGGCGCGGGTGGCGTCGAGGATGTGGCGCACCTCGCCCTCGCGCAGATCCTTGTCCACCGGCACGTTGATGCCGCCGCTGCCGGCCCCGGCCAGGTAGGCGAGCGCCCATTCCCAGCGACCCTCGGAGTAGATGCCCATGGCTTTGCCCGGCCGGTGCCCGTGGAGGGCCAGCGCCGCTTCGAGCGCCGCCACCCGCCGGGTGAACTCGGCGTAGGTGATCCCGGTCCATGTGTCGCCGTCCTTGACCCGGAAGGCGTCGCGGGGACCGTACAGGCGGGCGCTCTGGGCCAGCATGTCCCGCAGGTCCCGAATCTCCCGCACGTCGTACCAGGGATAGTTTGGCATGCTTGATCCTTCCCGTAAAAATCAAATACCACAGATTACCCGGCGGACACGGTGTGGCGTCTGGTCTGGAGATGGTGAAAAACGTTTTCATTATATCACCGGCGGGTGATTCTCATCAGACAGATGGCTGTTGGCGGATCAGGCGGCGCGATTCTGAGCGGCGTCGGGCCGCAGCCTCCAGCGCAGCGCCATCCACTGCGCCCCGGGCGAGGCCGACAACGTCCTAGCTCAAGGTCTGATGTCGGCAATTAATGTATTATTATGGGCAATGAATGCACCACGATGTATTCATGCCGGAGGTGCTCGGAATACCGCCCGCCGGCGACGCGCCTGATCCGGCGGGGATTTCCGGGCAGCGCGGCGCGGCGGAGACCGTCTGGCACCGGACTTGAATTGACAGCGACGAGCGACGGACACCGAGGCGGGCGGCCCGCCAAGACGAAGGGCAGGCCCGCGCGGAAGCGGTGATATCGGACGATTCGGAGGAACCATGACCAATACGACCCGGCTGGTGCTTTTTTGGACTCCGCGGGTGCTGGGCATCCTGTTTGCCACGTTCATCAGCCTCTTCGCCTTGGATGTTTTCGAGGGAGGGTTCCGGTTCCCGGATACCCTCATCGCCCTGTTCATGCACCTCATCCCGACCTTTCTGTTGGTGATCACGCTGCTGGTCGCCTGGCGATGGGAATGGGTGGGGACGGTGGTATTTATCGGATTGGCGGTGTACTACGTCGTTTGGGCCTGGGGGCGTTTTCCGTGGGTGACCTACGCCGCCATCTCCGGCCCGCTGGCGGTGATGGGCGGGCTGTTCCTGCTGAACTGGGTCTGGCGGGCGAAGATGAAGGGGTAGTCACCGTCAGCGGGGGCATGGCAGGGGAAGGAGGATGGGGTGAATCGGTGAATCGGTGAATGGGGACCAGCGGTTATTGATTGTTTTTCATTGGTCATTTGACATCGATGATTTCGTACGGTGAAGGGGTGAGTCGTGAGACGGGAGACGGGAGACGGGAAATGGGAGACGGGGAACGGGGAACGGGAGATGGGAGACGTCGGATGATAGATGAAAGATCGAGGACGAAGCAACTATCAACGATCAACCATCAACGATCAACTGTCGACGACCTGGAACCTGCGAACTTTCAACCTTCCAACCTTCAAACAGCTCGATTACGATCACGATTACGAATTACGATCACGATTACGAATTACGAGCACGATTACGAATTACGAGCACGAACACCCATTCACCTGCCCCAACACCCTAAAGAACATGCATTTGAGATAGTGCGTCTCCGGCATCGCCGGCAGCACCGGGTGGTCTAGCGCCTGGCACCCCTCGGCCACGAGCTGGACCGCGCGCCCCGCCTCGGCCGCGGCGGCGATCGCCTCCCGGAGCAGCATCTCGCGGGTGGTGAACGACGAGCACGACGCCGCGGCCAGCACCCCGCCGGGCGCCAGCCGGGCCAGCGCCAGGGCGATGTGACGGCGGTAGACCGCCAGGGCGTCGTCGAGGAAGCGCTTCTTCTTGGCAAACGCCGGCGGGTCCAGCACCACGAGGTCGAAGCGGCGGGTCTCGGCGGCCAGGTAGTCTTCGACGTTCTGCGTCACCGTCTCGAGCCGGTTCGCCCAGCCGTTGGCCGCGGCCGAAGCACGCGCCAGCTCCAGCGCCGCAGCGTCGCCGTCCACGCACACGGCGCGGCCGGCGCCGGCGGCGAGCAGCGTGTGGGCCCAGAGCCCCGAGTAGCTGAACAGGTCCAGGACGAACTCGCCCTCGTGGACCAGTTGGCTGAGGAGCCGCCGGTTCTCGCGGTGGTCCAGGAAGAGGCCGGTCTTGCGCCCGGCCCAGCAGTCCACCACCATCCGGACGCCGTCGTGGTCCACGGTGACGGGCCCGTCCCAGCGCCCGGCCAGCAAGCGAGTCTCCACCTCGAGCCCCTCGAGACGACGGAGCAGGTTGGTGTTGCGCAGGATCACCGTGTCCGTGCCGAGGCGCCCCGAGAGCTCTTCCGCCACCAGGTCCGTCCACCGCTCCATGCCGGCGACGCTCTGGGAGATCACGAGCACCGGGCCGTAGCGGTCCGCCACGAGCCCCGGCAGGCCGTCGCTCTCACCGAAGACGAGGCGCGCCACGGCCGCGCCGGGGCGCACCCGCTCCCGCCACGCCAGCGCCTCCGCCAGCCGCCGCCGCACCAGCGCCGCGTCGGGTTCACGGTCCTCGCCGTCCACCACCCGCACGGCGATGTGCGAGAGCGGATTGGCGTAGCCCACCCCCAGGAACGCGCCGGCGCTCGACTCGAGGCGCACCGCCTCGCCGGGCGCAACTCCGGCGAGCGCCGCCGGGTCGAAGTCGCCGCGCCAGGCCCAGCGGTGGCCGCGGCGGATGCGGGTGTGGTAGTCCTTTTCCATGCGGAGCGTGCGCATGGGCAAAGTGTAGCACAGGACAACTTTTCACCACAGAGGACACAGAGGGCACAGAAGGGGATTCTGGCTTTTTAATTATTTAGCCGAGTCACGGATTGCTGGAATCCAAGCAATTTCAATTCTTTTCACAAAATTACAAATTATTATCGAACGGAACGGCCCTGCGTTCGTTTGATCAGGTAGATGCTGATGCATCAGAATCGTCCAAGTAGAGGAGACACGAAGTGAAGCGGATGGACGCTCTCAACATCCTCACCGGTAAAGTGCTGACCGCCGCATTTCGGGTGCATTCTGCCCTGGGGCCGGGATTGCTCGAGAGCGCCTACCAGGCGTGTCTGGCTTACGAACTGCATCAGATGATGTTGAAAGCGGATGTTCAGGTCGCTCTGCCCGTCACCTATGACCAGATTCGGCTGGAGGTCGGATACCGTCTGGATATCGTAGTGGAACAGCAGGTGATTCTGGAACTGAAAGCTGTCAATCAGTTGCTCCCGATCCATGAAGCCCAACTGCTGTCCTATTTAAAAATGAGCGGACTGCCGGTGGGTCTCCTGATCAACTTCCACGAGGTCCGCCTCAAGGATGGCATCCGGCGCCTCATCAACACGAAGCCATCTCCCTGATCAGCCTACAACACCGCAGTAAATGGAAGACGTAGTTCGGTGTCTCCAACATAGATGCCCCACTGCGTCCTCTGTGCCCTCTGTGGTGAATATTGTCTTCAGTCGGCGACGGATGCTGCTCATTTCAGCATCACGGCTTCGATGGACGGGCCGTCGGCGCGCCGCTTGTCGGCCCACTTCAGCAGCAGGGCGAACACGAAGCCCACGATCCCCAGCGCCGCGAACATCAGCATGGTCGAGGTGTAATCCACCACCGGCTTGCCGTCGGCGCCGGTGACGGTGTGGGCGTCGGCGATCTTGCCGGCGATCCACGGGAAGAGCATGAGCCCGACATTCTGGATGTAGCCGATCACGCCGAAGGCCGTCCCCAGTCGCGATTCGGGCACCATCATGGGGATGGCCGCCCAGAGCGCGGCCGGCACCAGGCTCAGCGCCACGCCCACCACGAAGATGGGCACCACCGGCGGGAAGTGGGTGTAGCCCAGCAGCAGGTGGCACGGGACGAGCAGCACCGCGCCGATGAGCATCAGCGTGGCGCGCTTCCCCCTGTGGTCCACAAACCAGCCCAGGATGGGGGTGAAGATCATGGTGCCGAAGATGAGCGCCGAGGTGTAGTGGCCCGCCGCCGTCTCGGTGTAGCCGAACTTCTGGACCAGGATGTCGGGGGCGAAGGACTGGAAGGGGAAGACCGCCGAGTAGAAGGTCACGCACAGGAGCGAGATGAACCAGAACGACGGGCTGAACGAGAACGCCTCGCGCAGGCGGAAGACCTCCTCGGGAGCCGCACCGCCGGCGGGCTGGGGCGGACGCCCGATGCGCTCCAGCGCCAGGTAGACGAAGAAGCTGAAAAAGCCCAGCAGCATGACCACCGCGGCGAACCAGAGCGCGCCGCGCAGGCCCCACGCCTCGGCCGCCGGCGCCTGGACGTTGAGCGCCAGGAAGGTGCCCAGGCGCATGATGGTGAGGTTCAGGCCGTAGGCGAAGGCCAACTCCTTCCCTTTGAACCAGCGTGCCAGTACCTTGTTGTTCACCACCAGGATGGCCTCGGCGCCCACACCGTAGATGGTGCGCCCCAGCAGCATCACTTTCAGCTCCGGGCTCCAGTCGGGCAGGAACGCCGTCTGGAGCCACGGGTAGAGCGGTCCCAGCAGGTCGGGCAGGCCTTGCCAGGCGCCGAGCGCCGTGAGGAAGGCGCCGAGGAAGCAGAGGAAGCCGTAGATGATTCCGGAGATCTTCAGGCCCAGCTTGTCCACCAGCACGCCGGCCAGCAGCAGCATTACCAGGAAGACGTTGGCCGCGGCGTAGGCCGAGAACAGCAGGCCATACTCGGCGCCGGTGAAATGGAGCTGCTCCTTGATCATGGTCCCCAGCGGGGTGATGGAATCGTAGATGAAGTACTGGGCGAAGCAGATCAGGCTCATGACCACCAGCACCAGCCAGCGGAATCCGGCTTGCTGCTTTGGGGTCTCGCTCATGGGGCCTCCTGGGGCAGGGACTTACGGCCTGCCAGTGTACCACAGCGGCAGGCGGCGGCAAAGGATCGGGGCAGCAACAATGTGTTGATGGTTAATGGTTGATGGTTGATCAGACCATCCGAATTGGATACCCATCAACCATCAACCATCAACTCTCAACTCTCAACATCGGATCCCGGAACCATCCGGTCTGATCCGACGCCGGAGCGGATGCCTTGACAATCCCGCCCCCCTGAGGGATAATGCGCGATTGTTTGCGAGGAGGATTCATGGCTGGAAAACCGGAAGTGCACGAGGGGATCGTTCAGCTCGAGAAGGGTCTCAAGTTGATCCACAAGGGCAAGTACCAGGAGGCGGTGCCTGTGTTCAAGGCGCTGCAGGGCCGCGCCGATCTGCCGCCCGGCCTCAGTCAGCGGGCCGGCGTCTACCTCCGGGCCTGTCACCGCCACATGGCGCCGCCGCCGAAGGCGTCCACCGAGTTCGGCGATCTGCTGGACCGGATCGCCTGCCACCTGAACCTGGGGCAGACCGCCGAGGCGGCCGAGCTGCTCAAGAAGGCCCGCAAGCAGGATCCCAAGTCCGCCCAGGTGGCCTACCTGGAGGCGGTGCGGTTCACGCTGGAGCGGAACACCGACAAGGCGATGGTGGCGCTGGCCGAAGCGCTGGCCCAGGATCCCGCCATCCGCTTTCAGGCGCGGAACGACATGGACCTGGAACCGCTTCATCATCTCGAGGACTTCCGCCGGCTCATCGGCTGACTGTGGCTCGGGCATCCTGCCTGAGCCGGACCAGCCGGCGATACGGCGTGCCGGCGAATCGGCGCCCGCGGCAGCTCAGGCGTCCCGCCTGACGTGGCTCGGGCAGCCTGCCTGAGCCGTTTCGAGCCGGCGGCGCGCCTCCCACTGGAGGTTCCATGGACGACGCCCTGCACGTGTTGATTCTCGCCGCCGGCAAGGGGACGCGGATGAAATCCGCCCAGCCCAAGGTGCTCCACACCGTCTGCGAACTCCCCATGTTGGAATGGGTGCTGCTGGCCGCCGAGGCGCTCCGGCCCGCCTCCGTCACCACCGTCGTCGGCGCAGACGCCGACGCCGTCCGGGCCGCCTTCGGCGGCCGCACCGGCTGGGCGGTCCAGGATCCGCCCCTCGGCTCCGGCCACGCCGTGGCCCAGGCGCTCCCCGCCCTGGCGGACCGCACCGGTGACCTGCTCGTGCTCATGGGCGACGTGCCGCTGCTGACCGCCGCCACCCTCCGGCGCCTCGCCGACGCCCACCGCGCCGCCCGCCCCGCCGCCACCGTGCTCACCGCCACCCCGGCCGATCCGGCGGCCTACGGCCGGGTGCTGCGCAGCGCCGACGGCTGCATCACCGCCATCCGCGAAGCCCGCGACGCCTCGCCCGAGGAGCTCGCGATCGGCGAAATCAACACCGGAATCTACCTCTTCTCGCTCGACACTCTGCGCCCGCGCCTGGCGCGCCTGCAGCCCGACAACGCCCAGGGTGAATACTACCTCACCGACCTCGTGGCGCTGCTCCACGGCGACGGCCTCCGGGTGGACGGGCTGCCCGCCGCCGATCCGGCCGAGGTCATGGGCATCAACCACCGCGCCGACCTGGCCGCGGCCGAGGCGGAGCTCCAGGCGCGGATCATCCGCCACTGGATGTTGGCGGGCGTGACCGTCCACCGGCCCGACCGGGTCTGGATCGGCCCCCATGCCACGTTCGAACCCGACACCGCGCTCTGGTGGGATGTGACGGTCTCCGGCGCCACCCGGGTGGGTCCGCGCTGTGAGCTGGGTCCGGGCAGCCATCTGGAGAACGCCCGCCTAGGCGCCGGCGTCCGTGTCGAGTATTCGGTGATCCGCGACGCCGAGGTGGCCGACGGCACCACCGTGGGGCCGTACGCCCACATCCGGGGCGGCGCCCGCATCGGCCCCGACAACCGGGTGGGCAACTTCGTCGAGATCAAGAAGAGCACCACCGGCGCCGGCACCAAGGCGGCCCACCTGGCCTACCTGGGCGACGCCACCATCGGCGCCGGCGTCAACGTGGGCGCCGGCACCATCACCTGCAACTATGACGGCGTCAGAAAGAATCCCACCGTCATCGGCGACGGCGCCTTCATCGGCAGCGACTCCATCCTGGTGGCGCCGCTCACCATCGGCGCCGGCGCCTACACCGCCGCCGGCTCCGCCATCACCACCGACGTCCCGCCCGACGCGCTGGCCGTGGGCCGCGCCCACCAGCGCAACATTGAAGGCTGGGCGGCCAGGCGCCGCGCGAAGCTCGCCGGCGAGTCCGCGCCGCCCCACCCGGGTCCTAAGGAGTCAAAGCCCTCGCAGCGGTGAGGCGTTCGGCGCCGGGCCGTCCCCGCCTGAATCGAATCCGTGCGGGTGCGATGTCGAGGCTTTCAACTCCCGATCACTGACCGACCGGGCGACGCTTACGCCAGTAGAAAAGCCGAAGCACCGGCGGGCGATCAGCGCCCGGTCCGGGTGTGCATCAGCTCGTTGAAGGATTCGAAGACCAGGTCCGGCTGGATGTCGAGGATGCAGCGGGGGCGGGGGAAGGCGGCGCAGGTGTAGCCGGGGCAGGGATTGCAGGGGAAGGGGAGCTGGACGATCCGCGCGGTCGTGCCCCAGGGGCGCCAGGCCACCGCGTTGGATGAGCCCCACACTACGAGGACCTTCTGCCCGACCGCCGCGGCGATGTGGGCCGGGCCGCTGTCGCAACCCACGAACGCGGCCGCGTCCGCGATGAGGGCGGCCAGCTCGGCGACGGAGAGGTCGGTGAAGCGCGGCAGATCGGCGCCCAGGGCGGCGCAGACCGCCTCGAGCACCGGCGCCTCGCGCGGGCCGGCGCTCAGCGCCACGCGGAGCGCCGGGTGCTGCCGGCGCACCTGCGCGATGAACGCGGCGAACGACTCGGGGGGCCACTGCTTCGTCGCCAGCGTCGCCGTGGGATGGACGAGCACGTAGCCGCCGGGAGCGAGCCCTGCGTCCGCCAGGCGCGCGCGGGTGCGCGCGGCCGCGTCCGCCGGCACGTTCATGAGCGGGTGGGGGACGGGATCCGGTACGGGCAGTCCCAGCTCGGCCAGGAGCGCCAGCTGATACTCCACGGTGTGCAGGGGGCGGCCGCCGAAGTGGCGGGATGGGTCGGCGGCCAGATGGGTGTAGAGCCGCGGATTGCGGTAGTGCGGGTAGCCGGCGCGCCACGGCGCCCCGGCCAGGCGCACCAGGAAGGCGCTGGTGGAGCCGCCGTGGTAGTTGAGCACCAGGTCGAAGCGGCGGCGGCGCAGCTCCCGCCCCATGGCCAGGCGGCGGCGGATGGTGTCCAGCGTGCCGCGGCCGCGTTCCAGGACCAGCAGCTCGTCCACCGCCGGATGGCCGGCGAAGACGTCGCGGAACGGCGCTTCCACGAGCACAGCAAGCCGGAGGTGCGGGTGGGCGCTCTTCAACGCCTGCAGCGACGGCGTCATGAGCACCGAGTCGCCCAGCGAGCGGAGGCGCACGAAGAGGACGGACCGGATGTCGGCGAAGGCGAAGGGGGCGATGGCCGCCTCCGGACGTCAGGACTTGAGGGAGATGCGATCGTCCGGGTCAGGCTTGGCCTCGTCGACGAGCATCACCGGGATGTCGTCCTGGATGGGATAGACCCGCTTGCAGGCCATGCACTTGAGCCCGGATTCGTCGGCGGTGAGGCGCACCTCGGTCTTGCAGACGGGACAGGCCAGAATGTCCAACAGGTCCTTGGAAATCGGCATCTCGTCACTCCGGTAGATTATATTCACCACAGAGGCACAGCGAACACAGAGTATTCATTTTTCATTGATCATCGGTCGTTTCAGAATATTTGGTAATGATTACTGATCATATTTTTGATGTTATATTTTAGCTTGTGATGTTGTGCCGTTATAAAAGTGACATCAGGTGTACGATTTCCGAAGCCCGAAGTCCAACTCCGATATCTTAAAAAATCCAATGCCTTGTCTTCTCTGCCCTTCGGTACTCTGACCTGAATCCCCCTTTGTGCCCTCTGTGCCTCTGTGGTGAACATATTATCCGACGCCCGTTCACCGTTCACTGTTCACTCCTGTCTCCTCACTCCTCACTTTCTTCTGTCCCAGCTTGCGCTCCTCGCCGCGGAAGAGCCGGCCGATGTTCTCGTAGTGCATCCCCACGATGAGGGCCACGCCGGGGATGGTCCCCAGGACGATCACCATGTGCGGATCGCCGTAGCCCAGGAGCCAGGTCCACAGGGGGAAGGTGCCGGTGCCCAGGATGGAGCCCAGCGACACATAGCGCGTGAGCAGGATGGTGACGATGAACACCGAGATGGTGATGAGCGCCGCGTACGGCGTGAGCGCCAGGTACGCGCCGAAGCCGGTGGCCGCGCCCTTGCCCCCCTTGAAGCCGAGGAACACGGGGAAGACGTGGCCCACCACGGCCAGGGTGGCCGCGGCGGGGAAGGCGGCGTAGGCCTCGGGGCCCAGCACCCAACGCGCGAGGCCCACCGCCAGCGCGCCCTTGCCGATGTCCAGCAGGAGGGTCAGGATGCCCACCCATTTGCCCCCGGCGCGCAGCACGTTCGTGGCGCCGGTGGAGCCGCTGCCCACGGAGCGGACGTCCTTCCCCTTGCTCAGGCGGATCAGGATGTAGCCGAAGGGGATGGCGCCGAGCACGTAGGCGGCTACCATGACCAGCACGGTCGGGAGGGTCATCGGGCACCTCCTCGGAGCGGATATCGGCGGAGCGCGGTGTAAACGGCGCCGTCGGGACGGAGGACGCTCTGGAACAGAATGATGTCGGGCACCGCGAAGGCACCGAGGTCGGTGCCGTCGGCCCGGGCTCGCAGGTGTTCGATCAATGCATCGAGACCGCGGCGTTCCCGCACCCGCCCCAGGGTCAGGTGCGGGTGGAAGGGGCGGGTCTCACGGGGGAAACCCAGAGGCGCCACGGCATCCTCGATCGTGCGATAGACGGCGGCGAAGTGGGGCTCCGCCGGCTCCAGGCCGAGCCAGATCACGCGGGGTCCGGACCAGCCGGGAAACACGCCCAGCCGGCGCACGGACAGCTCGAACGGCGCATGCGCCGCCACGGGAGCGAGCGCCGCCCCGATCTCCGCCTCGCGCTCGGGCGCTACCTCGCCGAGGAACTTCAGGGTGCCATGGAGCCCCGCGGGGCGGGTCCAGCTCACCGCTGCGCCGAATCGGCGCAGCGGTTCCTGCAGGGCGCGGACGGCTTCCTTGATCGATTCGGGCAGCTCCACGGCGACGAACAGGCGCACGGCGGTTTCCTCGCGCGGTCGGGAATGGGGTCGATTTTACTGCAAAAGGAAGGTGAGCGGAAGACGAAAGGGGAGCGGAAATTCAACGCAGCGGTCGCAGCGGCGGGGGAAGACGGCACGCGAAGGCGCAAAGACGCAACGAATCATTCTGGGTCAATGGAAAGATGAAGGGGGCGAGGCGGGAGTGAGCGGGGAGGTCACCGTATCGGCAAACGGGAGACGGGAAACGGGAGGCAAGAGACGAGAGGCGGTGGACCGATGAACCTGCGAACTTGCGAACCTTTAAACCTTTGAACCTTTAAACCGATCGATGACGATCACGATCACGATCACGATTACGAATTACGATTACGAATTACGAGCACGAACGCTCAACGACTTGCGAACCTGCGAACCCTCGTACTGATCCATGACGCTCGCGGGTTGGATCAATACTGTCGGATGGCCTGGACCAGCTCGTCGGGAGTGACCGTGGCGGTGCCCAGCTTGGCCACCACGAGACCGGCGGCGATATTGGCCAGGATCGCCGACTCCTCGGGATTGGCCCCCGTGCTCATAGCCAGGGTCAGGGTGCCGATGACCGTGTCGCCGGCGCCGGTGACGTCGTACACCTCGCGGGCGGCGGTGGGAATGTGGCGGGAGTAGCCGGTGGGCCGGAACAGGGTCATGCCCCCTTCGCCGCGGGTGATGAGCAGATTCTCAGCGCGCGTCTTTTTCAGGATGATGTCGGCAGCCTGGCGGAGCGACTTGTCGTCGGTGATCCGGACGCCCGAGGCGAACTCGCTCTCCTTCAGGTTGGGTGTCAGGATGGTGGCGGGGCGGTAGATGCTGAAGTTCTGGAACTTGGGATCGATGGCCACGATAGTCCCCGCCTTCTGGGCCATGGGGAGCACGTTGCTGAGCAGCCGCTGGTTGACCAGCCCCTTGCCGTAATCCGATACCAGGATCGCCTCGGTGCGCGGCAGGACGGTTTGGAGAAAGCGGTGGGCCTTGCGGAACAGCTCCATGGACATGGGTGAGGGCGATTCCCGGTCCACCCGGCAGACCTGCTGATGGGCGGCGATGATCCGCGTCTTGACCACCGTGGGTCGGCCCACGTCGATGAGCAGGCCGGTGGAGCTCAGCTTCAGACGCTCCATCTCGTGCTGGATCCTCTCGCCGGAAGTGTCCGTGTTGATGACGCCCACCATGAGCGGTTCGCCGCCCAGCGCCTTGATGTTGGCGGCGACGTTGCCGGCGCCGCCGATCCGGAACTCCTCGCGGCGGACCACCACCACGGGGACCGGCGCCTCCGGCGAGATCCTCTCCACGTCGCCCCAGATGAACTGATCCAGGATGATGTCGCCCAGGACCATGATCTTCCGGTTGCGGCAGGCGCGCACGATGCCGATGAGGCGTTCCTTCTGCGACGTGGCCAGTTCCATCGGGGTACCCTCGA
>JAKQOW010000146.1 GCA_029565065.1 Acidobacteriota bacterium
GAGACGGTTGCGATGTCATAAGTGGCACAGGCATCGATAGCTTCGGTCCGGTGGCGGGGCACTTACCCGCGGGGACCCGCTGCGATCGCGTGCGGCGCCGGGATGATTGGGCGCGTGACGGATTTTTCGACCACTCCCCCCCGGCGGCCCTTGACAACGGGGATTTGTTGCGATGTAATGGCCGAGCCACGAGTGGGGAGGAGCCCGGATGCGCCTGACCACGCAACAGCCCTTGTTCGCTTGGGAAGCCTTGGAAGACAGCCCCAGCCTGCGGACCGTGCAGGCCTTTCTGGAGGCGGTGCCCGACGCCAAGCTCCTGGCCGCCTTGCACGCCTGGCGGGGCAAGGGCCGCGACGATTACCCGGTGGCCACGCTGTGGGGCACGCTGCTGCTGACCATCCTGCTGCGACATCCCACGATCGAGGCCTGCCTGGGTGAGCTGCAGCGTAACGCCGCCCTGCGCAAGTTGATCGGGATCGAGTCGGAGGCCGACGTGCCGAAGAAATGGAACCTGTCGCGCTTCCTGGACGTGCTCGGACAGCCGGTGCACCTGCACTGGGTGCGGGAAACCTTCAATCAGCTGATTCAGCCGCTGGGCGTGGTCGTGCCCGACCTGGGCCGGCACACGGCCGGGGACGCGTCCGGCCTCAGCGCCCGCGGCGACGGGCACGCGGGGGGCGAACTGCCCCAGCCCAGCCGCGGCCACAAGGAGTACACCGACGAGCAGGGCCGCGTGGTGCGTGTGGTGGAGTGGTTCGGCTACAAGTTCCACCTGTTGGTGGATGTCAAGCACGAAGTCATCCTGGCTTGGCAGATCACGGCGGCGAACGTGGGCGACAACCAGGTGCTGCCGCAGTTGCTGGCCCAGGCGCAGGCCAACGTACCCGCCGGCCGCATCCAGACGCTGGCGTACGACAAGGCTTGCGATGATGAAGCGACGCACCGGTTGTTGCACCGACAGCACATTGCGCCGCTGATCCAGAGCCGCGCGTTGTGGAAAGAAGAATTCGAGCGGCCGCTGCCCGGCAAGACGAAGGCCGACAACCTGGTGCACGACGAGGCCGGTACGGTGTATTGCTACGACCTGGTCAGTCGCGTGCCGGTGCGGCACAAGATGAGCTATATCGGGCACGAGTCGGCCCGCGGCACGCTCAAGTACCGCTGCCCGGCCTATCACGAAGATTGGCGCTGTCCCAGTTCGTCCCGCTGCAACGCCGGGCGCGCCTACGGCCGGACCATCCGGGTCAAACGCCAACTGGACTTGCGCCGCTTCCCGCCGATCCCGCGGGCCACCAAGCAGTTTGAGCGCTTGTACAAGGGCCGGACGGCGGTGGAACGGGTCAACGCCCGGCTGAAGGTGTTTTGGGGTGCGGACGACGGCAACATCGTCGGCCCGCGCCGCTTCCACGCCTTCCTGAGCACCGTGCTGGTCGTGCATGCCGGGCTCGCGACGCTGCTGGCGAGCACTCCGCGGCGGGACGGTCCGCTGGGCCAGTTGCGGCTCTCGGCCATCGCCCAGGCGCTGCAGGCGCGGGCGCCGGCGTAACCAACCGCCGAACCCTTTGAAGCACGCCCGGTCGGGGACGCGCTACGCGGCTGCGCACAACTGCGCCAAACTCCGGCCGAGTCCGCCCCCACCCCCTCAAAAACGGGCGCCGTCCTCTCCATCCAGGCTGGTCAGCCTCCGGCCTCCGACCCCCGAACCGTCGAGATCGTTACAACGCAACCGGCTC
>JAKQOW010000147.1 GCA_029565065.1 Acidobacteriota bacterium
GCGCACGCCCTTCTCCGGGTACACCAGGTAGGCGTTGGCGCGGTGGGTGGCCATGTCGTAGGACAGCAGCAGCGTCCAGGGGGAGGGGCGCGGCGACTGGAGGAAGAGCACGTTGCCGCGGGTGTAGACGGTGCCGGTCAGTTCGTACTCGCCGGCGCCGGCGCCGGTGAGGACCCGGTAGAGGAACTCGCCGGTCTCCGGGTTGAGGCAAAGCTGGGCGCGGCCGTAGTCGTCGTCGAACGTCAGCTCGAACGGCGGCGCGAAGTTGTACAGGTACAGCAGGCTGTTTTCGACAACGTCACAGTTTCCGCCACCGGAGCCATAGTAATACTCTTGGGTCAAGCCGGATGCCAGGACCACGCCCAATCCCAAGGTGTATTCCACCAGTGTGGGGAATCCTGAACCCTGGCCATGCGTGATGATATGGGCGCCGACGGGCAGGTTCGTGTAATAGTTATGGCTGGCGGAGCTTCCCTGGAATGGGCTGCTGATCCCGGCTACAGCAGGATGGGTGGGGTCGTCGATGATGTTGGATGGATCCAGATATGCGCTGTTGGTCATGCCGCTACCGGGGGGAGTAGGATACGAGGAACTGGGTACATAGCGGCAGCCGGAGAAGAAGATGAAGCCACCGTTCATCACGTAATTCACGAACTTGGCTTCCTGGGCGGCGTAGTTCGCATAGAAAGTATCGTTCTGCACGCTGCACATGATGATCACCTGGAACTGGCTGAAGTCCAGCGTGGCGAACTCGGCTGAGCCGTGGACCTCGTACGGGATGCCGTTGGCCAGGCATGCCTGTTCCCAGGCGGTGGAGCCCCACGGGTTTGCATCCTTGAAGATCCCCACGACGCCGCCGGCCAGAGTGGTGCCGGACGACTTGGAGCGCGTCAGGGTGTGCCGCCGCTCGGGCGGATTGTAGTTGGTGCTGTACAGAAAGTTGTGATCGGTCGGCCCGCTCACGATCTGGAGCCCCGTCCCCGTGCCGCCGCGGGCCGAATCGCCCGCCAGTACCGGCGCCAGGCCGGCCAGGAGAAGCAGCGCGCCGAGCACCGCCAGCAAACGCAATGAGTGTTTCATGTTGCCTCCCTCAATATTTAAGTTGTGGGTTGTGAACGGGATGGTAAAAGCAAACGATCGCCTCATGATGAGGACTCAGCTCGGATATCTTCACAAATACTATTGAAATTGTGCTTGGGTGTCAACTACTTGTTTCTGCAGGTGTTTTGCTGACGGCTGAGTATCTCGCGGCCTGGTGGCCGTACCGCGCGTTCGATGAACGCGCGCCGGTGCAGGAAACCCGATCATCCGCAGTGAGTGAAATTTCTGCAAACCGAGGCTGCAATCTTGGCCTGCCGGTGGAGCTTGCCGCGGACCGCATTCGTTGACTGCGGCGTACGTCGAATGCGGCGTGCGGGTCACGCCGGGCACGGCAGGTCCAGGGGGCGGCAGAAGGCGGCGGGGTCGGCCAGGTCCGGCAGGAGCACCTGGGGCTGGTAGGCGGCCAGTTCCTCCACGGGGTACTCGCCCGTGGCCACGGCCACGGCCAGGCAGTCGGAGCCGAGGGCGCACTCGATGTCGCGCGGGGTGTCGCCGATCACGGTGAAGCGGGTCGCCGCCGTGACGACCGGACCGGCGAGCTCCGCGGCGCGCCGGATGGCCACCGCCGGCAGGGCGTTGCGGTTGGCGGCGTCGTCGCCGAAGGCGCCGAAGGGGAAGTGGCGGTCGAGGCCGTAGAACCGGAGCTTGGCGTACGCGCCGTCGCGCCAGTTCCCCGTGAGCAGCCCCAGCAGCACCCCCGGCGCGCCGTCCAGGTGCCGGAGGAGCCCGGCCACGCCGGGCATCACGGCGCCGCGGTCGCGGCAGCGGGGGAGCTCCGCGGCCAGGTGTTCGAGGTATGCCTCGCGGAAAGAGTCCATGGCCGGCGCCAGGCGGAAGCGGCGGCACACCTCGTCGTAGATCATGGGGTCGATTTTGCCCGACAGCACCACGCCGGCCATGGCGTCGGCGACGCCGTGCACCGAGGCGAACGCCGTGTCCATGGCGCGGCGGCCGGCGCCGCCGGTGGAGATCAGCGTCCCGTCGATGTCGAACAGCAGCACGTGGCGGATCGGATCGGTCATGGCTCCTCGAGCGAGGGGCCATTGTACCAGAGCACGGGGGAAAAGCAACGGCCGGGAGCGGCCGGGGCGCGGGCTATTCCTTCTCGAAGCGGAAGACCAACCGGCCGATCTTGACGGTGTCGCCGGAGTTCAACTTGTGGGTAATGCCCGACTGGAGCAGGTAGCGGCCGTTGATGACCACCTTGTTCTTGCTCTTGAGGTCCTCGATGTAGTACTCGCCGTTGAGCTTGAGGATCCGGGCGTGGAGGCGGGAGATGTGCTTGCCCGAGTCGAACGGGGTGAGGTCGATCTCCGGGTAGCAGCGCCGCTCGGGGTCGCGCCGGCCGATGATGGTGATGTCCTTGATGACGTTGAACGCCTGGTGCTGCTGCTCGAGCTTCAGAATCGCCTTGGGCACCTTGATGAAGGGGGAGTGGGGCTGCTCGGTGCCGCACTTGTGGCAGACCAGGTCGTTCTCCGAGAGCGAGGCGAAGCACTTCACGCAGTAGATGTCGATGCTGGCGGCCGAGGCGGTCCGGATGACGTCGTCGGAGATGGGCAGGAAGTCCTTGAACTCCTCCTCGAACTCCTTGCGCAGCGACTCCAGGTCGCTGGAGACCTCCGCCTTCGTCTCGTCGATGATCGGCACCACCTTGGTCTTGCGCTCGGAGCGCCGCTTCTTCTCGGCGAGCAGCGTCAGCAGGTCCTTGTCATCGGCGCCGGCGTGGCGGGTCTGCAGGATCGACTCCAGCTCCCGCTTCAGGGCGTAGGCCGAGGAGAAGCGGTTCCGCGCGTCGTAGCTCACGCTCCGGATGAGGGCCGCCTCCATCTCGGGGCTGATGTCGGGGTTGTACTCCCGCGGCCGCGGGTTCTTGGTAAAGTCGAAGATCAGGATAGGCTTGGTCTGCGGCGAGACGCCGGTCATGAAGTAGAACAGGGTGGCGCCCAGCGAGTAGATGTCCGAGGCCGGCTCGATGGACTCCTCGTACACCTCCGGCGGCACGAAGCCCATGGTGCCGATGGTGGTGATGTCGGTGAGGTTGGCGGTGAGGAAGCGGGCGATGCCGAAGTCGACGAGCACCAGCCGGTCGCCGGCGGTCACCATGATGTTGCTGGGCTTCAGGTCGCGGTAGATCACCGGCGGCTTGTGGGTGTGCAGGCTGTGGAGGACGTCGCAGATCTGGATGCCGATGCCGATGACTTTCGCCTCGGGCAGCTTCTCGCCGTACTCCTTGAGGTACTTGTTCAGGTCCATCCCGTCGACGTACTCCATGACCAGGTAGTACCGGTCGTCCTCCATGAAGTAGTCGTACACCTTCGGGATGCCGGGGTGCTGCAGCGTGGCCAGCAGCGCGGCCTCGCGCTTGAATTCGTTCAGGGTCCGCTCGTGCTCCTCGGGCTCGCTGTAGAGGTCGATCATCTCCTTGATGGCGCACGAGCGGCTGGAAAGCCGGACGTCGCGCGCCTGGTAGACGTTGCCCATGCCGCCGCCGCCCACCCGGCGGATGATCTCGTACCGGTTGAAGAAGACATGGCCGGGCTGGAGCAGGGTCTTGCGGCCGCGGGCGTCGGCCAGCCGACGGCGCGGGCGGGACCGGCGCGCCCGCGGCGGTGCGGGGGAGTCGAAGGTCGGGTCGTGCGGCCAGCCGTTCATCATGTCAGCTTAGCCAATACCACGGAGATGTTGTCCTTGCCGCCCGCCCGGTTGGCCCGCCGGATCAGTTCCGCGGCGCCGTTGTGCGGCAGGCGGCAGTCGGCGACCACCCGGGCGATTTCCGCGTCGGACACCATGCTGGTCAGCCCGTCGGAGCAGATGAGGACCCACGCCGGCAGGGCCAGCTCCAGGTCGAACAGGTCGAATTCGAGCCGCTCGGAGGAACCGAGGCTCTTGTAGAGAAAGTTGCGGCCGGGGTGATGGGCGGCGTCCTCGGGCGAGATCCGGCCCAGTTCCACCATCTGGTTGACGATGGTGTGGTCCTTCGTCACCTGCTGCAGCCGCTTGTCGGCGTACACGTAGCAGCGGCTGTCGCCGACGCTGGCCACCGTGAGCCGGCGGTCGTCCAGCACCGCCGCCGTCAGGGTGGCGCCCATGCCGAAGAAGGCGGGATTCTTGCGCGACAGGTCGATGATCGCGGCGTTGGCCCGCTCCATGGCGGCGGTCAGCACCCGCCGGGCGGCGGGGCGGGCCGGGCGGCGCTTGGCGCGGCGGAAGTGGTAGTTGTAGACGCGCTCGGGAAGCTGGTAGATGTCGGTGCGCAGGACGGGCAGGAAGTAGCCGCGGGTGAGGGCGGCCGCCACGCTCTGGATGGCGGTCATGGCCGCGATCTCGCCGGCGTTGTGGCCGCCCATGCCGTCGGACACCGCGAAGAACGCGGACACGGCCTGCCGGTGGCCGGTGGCGGTGGCGAGATCGCAGGCCACCACGCCGTCCTCGTTGTTCTGGCGCTCCCGGCCGGTGTCGGTCATCGCGGCATACAGGAGCTGCGGGGGTTTCTTCGGCTGCCGGTCACCGCCCATGAAAAATGTTCGCCTCGCGGTCGGGGTCGGATCGAGTCAGGATCATATTGTAATTTGGACTGCTTTTTTTTAAAATACCTCTTTTCTTCGCCGGTGGAGTTTCCGAATGCTGGACCTGAAGTTTGTAAGGGAAAATCTCGAGCTTGTCAAAGCGAAAATCGCCCAGCGCGGCGCGGCGCCGGACTTCAGCGCCTTCGCCGGGCTGGAGGGGCGCCGCCGCGAGATCCTCGTCCGCGTCGAGGAGCTGCGGGCGCTGCGCAACAAGGTGTCGGGCGAAATCCCGCGGCTCAAGAAAGAGGGCCGGGACGTCGCGGCCGAGATGGCGCGCATGAAGGCGGTGGGCGAGGAGATCAAGGGGCTCGAGGCCGATCTGGCCGAGACGGAACGGAACCTCGACGGCTTCCTCCTCAACGTGCCCAACCTGCCCGACGACTCGGTGCCGGTGGGCGCCTCCGCCGAGGAGAACGTGGAGGTCCGCCGGTGGGGGCAGCCGCGGACGTTCGACTTCCCGGTGCGGGACCACGTCGACCTGGGACGCGCCCTGAACATCCTGGACATGGATCGGGCCGGCAAAATCACCGGCGCCCGGTTCGCCGTCTACCGGGGCGCCGGCGCGGCGCTGGAGCGCGCGCTGGCCGCGTTCATGCTCGACGTGCACGTCCGGGAGCACGGCTACCAGGAGATCCTGCCGCCGTACATCGTCAACGCCGACGCGCTCGTGGGCACGGGCAACCTGCCCAAGTTCGAGGAGGACCTGTTCCGCCTGCAGGGGTGGCCGTTCTACCTGATTCCCACGGCCGAGGTCCCCGTCACCAACCTATACCGGGAGGAGATCCTGGCCGAGGCCGACCTGCCCATCCGCCACGTGGCCTTCACCCCGTGCTTCCGCTCCGAAGCGGGCGCGCACGGGAAGGAGACGCGGGGGCTCATCCGGCAACACCAGTTCCACAAGGTGGAGCTGGTCAAGTTTTGCCGCCCCGAGAACTCCATGGCCGAGCTCGAAGGCCTCACCGCCGACGCCGAGCGGATTCTTCAGCGCCTGGAGCTGCCGTACCGCGTGGTGGCGCTCTGCACCGGCGACATGGGCTTTTCCTCGGCCAAGACCTATGACCTTGAAGTGTGGCTCCCCAGCGCCGGGAAGTACGTGGAGATATCCTCCTGCAGCAACTTCAAGGATTTCCAGGCGCGCCGGGCCAACTTGCGCTACCGGCCGGCGGATGGGGGCAAGGTTCGCTTCCTGCACACCCTGAACGGCTCGGGCCTGGCCATCGGCCGCACCTGGGTGGCGCTGCTGGAAAACGGCCAGCAGCGTGACGGCTCGGTCACCATCCCGGCGGCGTTGCGGCCGTACCTGCACGGCCAGGAGGCCATCGTTCCGTGAACGCGCCCGGGCCGCCGCCGCGGCGGTGCGGCCCGGGATTTCATAAGGGCGCGCCCCAAGGCCCGCTCCGATTCCCCCAAGGGAGGTATCCCCCGATCATGATCAACGCCACCGATATCCGCAAGGGCGTCATCATCAAGATGGATGGCGAACTGTTCCAGGTGCTCACGTACCACCACGCCACGCCGGGCAACCTGCGGGGCTTCGTGCAGACGAAGCTGCGCAACCTCAAGACCGGCACCCAGAAGGACTACCGCTTCCGCTCCACCGACCGGGTGGAGAAGGCTTTTCTCGACACCCACCAGATGTCCTATCTCTACGCCGACAGCGACCACTTCTACTTTATGAACACCGAGACGTACGAACAGGTCAGCCTCGGCCCCGAGGCGCTCGGCGACGCGGTGAACTATCTCAAGCCCGAGACCGTCATCACGGTGGATTTCTATGACAGCAAGCCGGTGGGTGTCGAACTGCCCGCCGCGGTGGAGCTGCTGGTGGTCGAGACGGACCCGGCGGTGAAGAACGCCACCGTGTCCAACGTGACCAAGCCCGCCAAGCTGGAGACCGGTCTGGTGGTCCAGGTGCCCCCCTTCGTCGAGGAGGGCGACATCATCAAGGTCAACACCGACAGCGGCACCTACGTCAGCCGTTGCTGAGGCCGGCGCGGGCTGTCCGCGCCCGCGCCGCCGGCCGGCGCGCCCGGCGCCAACCGCCCGGTTCGGGCCGGGGGGAGGTCAAACGTCATGTCCATGCCCCGCGTGCTCATCACGCTGCCGTGCCACAACGAAGCCGAGATCCTCGCGGCGAACGTGACCACCCTCCGGGCGTTTTGCGAAACCCGCCTGGAGGGTTATGACTGGCGCCTGCTCATCGCCGACAACGCGTCCACCGACGCCACCGGCGCCATCGGCCGGGAGCTGGCCGAACGGCTCATGGGCGTGGAGTACGTCCGCGTGGCCGAGAAGGGGCGCGGCCGCGCGCTCCGGCAGTGCTGGACCGAGCATGAGTCCGACATCTACGCGTACATGGACGCCGACCTGGCCACCGAGCTGCGCCACCTGCCCGAGCTGCTGGAGGCGGTGCGCGACGGCGCCGGCGCGGCCATCGGCAGCCGGCTGATCCCCGGCGCCCGGGTGATCGACCGGTCGCTCAGCCGCGAGGTCTCCTCCCGCGGGTACAACCTGTGCCTGTGGCTGTTCTTTCAGGCGCCGTTCCGTGACGCCCAGTGCGGATTCAAGGCGGTGAGCCGCTCCGTGCGGGACCGCTTCCTGCCGCTGACCCGCGATTCGCACTGGTTCTTCGATTCCGAGCTCCTGCTGTTGGCCGGCCGGGGGGGCTGCCGGGTGCGGGAGATCCCGGTCTGCTGGCGCGACGACCAGGTCCGTGACAGCAAGGTGCGGCTCATCCGCGACATCGTCTACTTCATCCGCCGGATCCTCGAGCTGCGGCGGCGGCTCTGGTTCGACGCGGAGCTCCGGGCCCGGCTGAGGCCCTGAGCGCTTCCCGCCCTTCACGCCATGCCACCGCAGGCCCCCTGGCACCGGATCCCCTGGCGAGAGTACCGGCACGTGCTGGCCCTGGCGGCGCCGGTGATCCTGGCGAACATCAGCAACAACCTGCTGGCGCTGGCCGACACGCTCATGGTGGGATCGCTCGGCACCACCGAGCTGGCGGCGGTGGGCTACGGCCTGCTGCTGGTGTTCCTCATCTACGGATTCCCCATTGGGCTCATCAGCATCGGCAACGCCTTCGCCGCCCAGTTCTTCGGCGCGGGCCGCGGCGCAGACTGCCGCCGGCTGGTCCGGCTGGCGCTCTGGCTGGGGCTGGCCGCCGGGCTGGGGGTGGCCGCGTTGTCGTGGACCTCGGACGGGCTGATGGCGCTGCTCGGCATCGAGCCGGAAATCCGCCGCCAGGCGTTTCTCTACGTGTCGCGCCGGGCCCTGGGAGCGCCGTTCCTGTTCATCGTCGTCGGCTGGGCGAACGTGCTGAACGGCCTGGGTCACGTTCGGACGCCCATGGCCCTCACCGTGCTCGCCAACGCGATAAACATCGGCCTGAACTACCTGCTCATCTTCGGTCATGGCGGCTTCCCGGCCATGGGGATCGAGGGGGCCGCCCTGGCCACCGCGGCATCCAACCTGGTGTCGTTCCTGGTGTTCGCGGCGATCCTGAAGTGGCGGCCGCCGGCGTTGCTCCGCCCCCCGGACGGGGCGAGGGAGCGCCCGGACCGGGCGTTCGTGCGTGAATTTTTCCGCGTGGGGCTGCCCAACGGCGTCTACGTGCTGCTGGATATCGGGGGGCTGTTTGCGTTCTCCACCATCGTGGAATGGATCGGCGTGACCGCCCTGGCCATCAACCAAGTGCCGGTGCGGGTCATGGCGCTGTCGTACATGTTCAACCTGGGGCTCTCCATCGCCGCCACGACGCTGGTGGGACAGGCGGCCGGGGCGGGCCGGCCGGAAGCGGTGAGCCGGTCGGCGCGGCTGGCGCTGCAGCTGTCGGCCGGCGTCCTGGTGGCCCTGTCGCTGGCCTACCTGCTGGCCCGCGAGTCCATCGTGCGCGCCTTCTCGCTCGAGGCGGCGCTGGTGGCCCCGGCGGCGGCGATGGTCTCGCTCATGGTGGTGTTCCATTTCTTCGACGGGCTGACCATCGTCCTGTACGGCTGCCTCAAGGGCCTGGGCGACACCCGCTTCCCCACCCTGGTGTACATGGCCGGGCAGTGGCTGCTGGCCCTGCCGCTGGCGTGGGCGCTGGCGCTTCCCGCCGGCCTGGGGCTGCCGGGCGCGTGGGCGGCGCTCATCCTGGAGATGGCGGCGACGGGGCTGGTGTTCTGGCTGCGGTTCCGCCACCTGGAGCGCCGGCCCGGGCGCTGGCCGCTGTCGGCCGGAATCGTCCGCTGAGCGGCCGCCGGCGGAAATATCCGGTGCCATCGGTGGACGATTATGATATGATTCCACCTTTAACCTGAGCCGGGGGTGACCATGGCGGCCAATCAGGATAAGTACTTCCGCAAGTTCCAGGGCGCAGACGTGATCTCCATCCGCGATTTCAGCGAGCAGGAGATTCTCTTCGTTCTGGACTATGCCAGCCGCTTCGAGGCGGCGTCGGCGCCCGTCCTGCAGGGCAAGATCCTGGCCACTCTCTTCTATGAACCCAGCACCCGGACCCGCCTGAGCTTCGAGAGCGCCATGATCGGCCTGGGCGGCTCGGTCATGGGCTTCACCGACGCGGCCGTGAGCTCGGCGGCGAAGGGCGAGTCGGTGCGCGACACCGCCAAGATGATCGAGGGGTATGCCGACGTGATGGTGATCCGCCACCCGCTCGAGGGGTCGGCGCGGGCCGCCGCCGAAGGCGCCGAGATCCCGGTGATCAACGGCGGCGACGGGGCCAACCAGCATCCCACCCAGACCTTCCTTGACCTGTACACCATCCTCAAGAACAAGCAGACGCTCCGCGGCCTCAATGTCGGGTTCCTCGGCGACCTGAAATACGGCCGGACGGTGCATTCGCTGGCCGAGGCGCTGAGTCATTTCGACTGCCGGATGTACTTCATCGCCCCCGAGATGCTGCGGATGCCCGCCCATATCCTTTCCGAGCTGGACCAGCACGGCATCACCTACAGCGAGACCGAGAACCTGTACGAGGTGTCCCGGGAACTCGACATCCTGTACGTCACCCGGATCCAGAAAGAGCGCTTCCCCGACCCCCTCGACTACGAGAAGGTCAAGAACGTCTACATCCTCAACGAGAAGCTGCTGGAGCACGTCAAGTCCGACCTGAAGATCCTGCACCCGCTGCCGCGGGTGAACGAGATCGACCCGGCGCTGGATGCGTACCCCCAGGCCGAGTATTTCCAGCAGTCGAAGAACGGCGTCACGGTGCGCAAGGCGCTGCTGTCGCTGGTGCTAGGAGTACACCTATGACCGACGAGAAGAACAGCTCCGTCTCCATGGAGATGCGGATCTCCAAGCTGCGCAACGGCGCGGTGATCGACCACCTGCGCCCGGGCACGGCCATGAAGGCCATCCAGGTGCTGGGCGTCACCGACGGCAGCACGCTGTCCATCGGCATGTTCCTCGACTCCAAGAAAATGGGGCGCAAGGACCTGATCAAGATCGAGAACCGGACCCTGACCGCCAAGGAGATCAACAAGATCGCCGTGCTCTCGCCGGAAGCCACCCTGTGCAACATCCGGGACTACAAGGTGGTCCAGAAGACCAAGGCCCACCTGCCGCGCGAGATCCCCGTCATCGTCCGGTGCAACAACCCCAAGTGCATCACCAACCACGAGAAGGTCGGCACGCTGTTCGTCGTGGTGGAGGACAATCCGCTCAAGCTCCGCTGCCGGTACTGTGAGCGGGCCATGAGCGGGGACGAGATCGAGCTGATCTGAGCCCGCGACCCGCCGGCCGCCATCATCCGCAATCAGCGCATGGAGTTCCTGTCATGAAGAAGCAACGCATCGTCATCGCTTTCGGAGGCAACGCCATCCTGCAGAAAGGCCAGGAGGGCACGGTCTACGAGCAGTTCGCCAACACGCGCCTGGCCATCGACCGGATCATGGGCCTGATCCGGGACGGCCATGACATCGTCATCACCCACGGCAACGGCCCGCAGGTGGGCAACATGATGATCCGGGTGGACCGCTCGCGCGGCTTCGCCTACGACCTGCCGCTGGGCGTCTGCGTGGCCGACACCCAGGGCGAGATGGGCTACATGATCGCCCAGTCGCTCCAGAACCGCCTCACCCGCGAGCAGATCCGCCGCGAGGTGGTGGCCGTGGTCACCCAGGTCGTCGTGGACCGCGAGGACCCCAGCCTGAAGCATCCCACCAAGCCGGTGGGCCGGTTCCACACCGAGGACGAGGCGCGCCTGATGATGGCCGAGGGGAAGCACATGGTGGAGGACGCCGGCCGGGGCTGGCGCCACGTGGTGCCCTCGCCCCACCCGAGCCGGGTGGTGGAAAGCCCCGTCATCCGCCAGCTCGTGGATGCCGGGCACATCGTCATCGCCTGCGGCGGCGGCGGCATGCCCGTCTACATCGCGGACGACGGCACGTACGAGGGGATCGACGGCGTCGTGGACAAGGACCGCGCCTCGGCGGTGCTCGCCCGCGAGATCGGCGCCGACGAGCTGATCATCCTCACCGAAGTGGACAAGGTCGCCCTCAACTTCAACAAGCCGGACCAGCGCTTCCTGGACAGCTTGACGGTGGCGGAAGCGCGCCGGTACCTGGCCGAGGGCCACTTCCACAAGGGGAGCATGGGCCCCAAGGTGGAGGCGGTGATCGACTTCCTCGAAAGCGGCGGCCAGCGGGCCATCATCGCCTCGCTCGACAAGGCGTACGATGCGCTGCACGGCCGCGCCGGCACGCACTTCACCCGGGAATAGAGGCTCGAGGCTAGAGGCTCGAGTTGAAAGTCTTGGGTCAAAATCTTGGAATTGGAAGTTCGATGCTGGAGTTCTGGCAGGATGATATCGAATAGAAGGTACGAGCCTCGAGTCTCGAGTCTCTAGCCTCGATAAGAAAATTTGATTCAAGGAGATACACCCATGGCATTTAACCTCAAAGGGCGTTCGCTGCTGAGTCTCAGGGAGGAAACCCCCGAGGAAATCCGCTTCCTGCTGGACATCTCTCATCAGGTGAAGAAGGACCGGCGGGCGGGCGTCGCTCACCAGCGCTTTCTGGGCAAGACGCTGGCGCTGATCTTCGAAAAGCGGTCCACCCGGACCCGCTGCGCCTTCGAGACCGCCTTCGGCGAAGAGGGCGGCTATCCGGTGTTCCTGTCGGTCGATGACATCCAACTCGGCGCCAAGGAGAGCGTCGAGGACACTGCCCGGGTGCTGGGCCGGATGTTCGACGCCATCCAGTTCCGCGGCTTCAAGCAGGAGACCGTGGACGCGCTGGCCCGCTGGTCCGGCGTACCGGTCTACAACGGCCTGACCGACCTGTATCATCCCACCCAGGTCCTGGCCGACCTGATGACCGTGGAGGAGGCTTTCGGCCGCCTGGCGGGCATCCGGTTCGTATACGCCGGCGACGGCCGCAACAACATGGCCAACTCGCTCATGATCGGCTGCGCCAAGATGGGCCTGCACTACGTCATCGCCGCGCCGAAATCGCTCTGGCCCGCCAAGGAGCTGGTCAAGGAGTGCCAGGCGTGGGCCAAGGCGTCGGGCGGCTCCATCGCCATCACCGACCAGATGAAGGACGCGGTGAAAGGCGCCGAGATCATCTACACCGACGTCTGGGCATCCATGGGCGAAGAGAGCAAGGCCAAGGAACGCATCCAGCTCCTGACCCCCTACCAGGTCAACGCCAAAGCCCTGGCCGCCACCGGCCGGCGCGACACCGTGTTCCTCCACTGCCTCCCGGCGGTGAAGGGGCAGGAGGTCACCGCCGACGTGCTCGATGGCCCGCAGAGCCGCGCCTGGGACGAGGCGGAGAACCGCAAGCACACCATCAAGGCCGTCATGCTGGCCACAATATAGCCGCGCAGTCCGTCGCCGCGGCCCAGACCGCCCGCCCGCCCGGCTCCAGCGGCCGGGCCGGCCGGAGCCCGGCCCGACCGGGATTTGCGTTGCATTCCCCGGGGGGCGTGATTAAGATAGACGCGCTCATCCCGGCACAGGAGACAGACCATGACCACTCTGCGTGAGAAAACGCGCGAATTGCTGGATATGATCGAGGTCGCCCGCCAGGGCGGCGGCCCCGACAAGATCAAGAGCCAGCACGCCAAGGGCAAGTTCACCGCCCGGGAACGGCTGGACATCCTGCTCGACCCGGGGTCGTTCCACGAGCTGGACACCTTCGTCCAGCACAAGTGCAACGATTTCGGCATGGAGAAGATGGTCTACCCGGGCGACGGCGTCATCACCGGCTACGGCGCCATCGGCGGCCGGCTGGTGTACGTCTACGCGCAGGACTTCACCGTCCTGGGCGGGTCGCTGGGCAAGAAGCAGTCCGAAAAGATCTGCAAGGTGATGGACCTGGCGGTTCAGAACGGCGCCCCGATGATCGGTCTCAACGACAGCGGCGGCGCCCGCATCCAGGAAGGGGTCATGAGCCTGGCCGGCTACGGCGACATCTTCTACCGCAACACGAACACCTCCGGCATTGTGCCGCAGATCGCGGTGATCATGGGCCCGTGCGCCGGCGGCGCGGTCTACTCGCCGGGCATCATGGACATGGTGTTCATGGTCAAAGGCACCAGCCACATGTTCATCACCGGCCCCGACGTGATCAAGGCCGTGACGAAGGAGGAGGTCACCTTTGACGAGCTGGGCTCCGCCCAGACCCACAACACGGAGAGCGGGGTGGCCCACTTCATGGCCGAGGACGAGGAGGAGGCCCTGCAGAAAGTCAAGACCCTGCTCGGCTACATCCCGTCGAACAACCTCGAGCCGCCGCCGGTGGTGGACCCCGGCGATGACCCCCAGCGTATCTGCGACGAGTTGTATGACATCGTGCCGTACGACCCCATCAAGGCGTACGATGTCAAGGACGTGGTCCGCTGCCTGATGGACCGCGGCCAGTATTTCGAGGTGCACGAGCACTACGCGCCCAACATCTCGGTGGGCTTCGCCCGCCTCAACGGGCGGACGGTGGGCGTGGTCGCCAACAACCCCAAGTTCTTCGCCGGCACCCTGGACATCAACGCCTCGGTGAAGGGAGCACGGTTCATCCGCTTCTGCGACGCGTTCAACATCCCGCTGGTGGTGCTGTGCGACGTGCCCGGCTTCCTCCCCGGCAAGAGCCAGGAACTCAGCGGCATCATCCGGCACGGCGCCAAGCTGATGTACGCCTTCTCCGAGGCCACTGTGCCGCGCGTGACCGTGGTCACCCGCAAGGCCTACGGCGGCGCCTACATCGTCATGAACTCGAAGCACATCGGCGCCGACCTCAACTACGCCTGGCCCTCGGCCGAAATCGCGGTGATGGGGCCGGAGGGCGCCATCAACATCATCTTCCGCCGGGAGCTGGCCGAGGCCGAGGACTCCGCCCGCAAGCGCACCCAGCTCCTCGACGACTACCGGAAGAAGTTCGCCAATCCCAAACTGCCATCGGAGTACGGCTTCATCGACGAGATCATTCCGCCCCACCTGACCCGGGTGCGGCTCATCTCCGCCATGGAGACGATGCAGGGCAAGCGGGTCGCCCGTCCGTACCGCAAGCACGGGAACATCCCGCTCTAGGAGGGAGGAGACCATGCAGAAGATCCTGGTCGCCAACCGGGGCGAGATCGCGCTGAGCGCGCTGCGCTGCATCCGGGAGATGGGCCTCGAGAGCGCCACCGTCTACTCGAGCGTCGACGCCGACTCCCTGCATGTCCGTTACGCCGACCAGGCGCTGCCGCTGGCCGGGGCGCGGACCTCCCGCACCTACGGCTCCATCCAGCGGATTCTGGAGGCGGCCGAGGCGGCCGGCGCCGACGCCGTCTACTGCGGGTACGGCTTCCTGTCGGAGTCGCCGGAGTTCGCCCACGGCTGCCGCGAGAAGGGCCTCACCTTCATCGGCCCGGCGCCGGAGGTGCTGGCCAGCTGCCACGAGAAGCTGCTCCTGCTGAGCAAGGCCGCCCAGCTGAAAATCCCGGTGCCGGAGCACAGCCTGCCGGTGCAGGACGAGGCGGACCTCGTCCAGAAAGCGCAGGACCTGGGCTACCCCGTCCTGCTCAAGCCGGTGACCGGCACCGGCGGCCGGTACATCTTCAAGGCCTACCGGAAGGAGGACCTGCTGGCGAGCTACCGCGCTTTCCTCCGCGAGCAGGCGATCAAGGGACTGAACGTGCCGTTCTACCTCGAGCGGTACATCCGCCGGGCGGTGCACATCGAGTTTCCGGTGCTGGCCGACCACCACGGCAACGCGGTCCAGCTCGGCGAGCGCGAATGCGTCGTGCAGCGCCGCTTCCAAAAGCTGATCTCGGAAACGCCGTCGGCCTGGCTCCCGACCGAGAACCGGGACCAGATGGCCGCGGCGGCGCTGTCGCTGATCCGCAGCGTCGGCTTCACCGGCTGCGGGGCGGTGGAGTTCATGGTGGACGAAAAGGGCCGCTGGTACTTCATGGAGATCAACCCGCGGCTCCAGGTGGAGTACGCGCTCACCGAGATCGTCTACGGCGTGGAAATCATCAAGGAACAGATCCGCATCGCGGCGGGTGAGCCGCTGAACCTGCCCGCGGACGCCCACCGGCCCCGGCTGCACGCCATCGAATGCCGGATCAACGCCGAGGATCCCGGCCACGATTTCCAGCCGTCCGCCGGATTGGTCCACGAGTACTACATCCCCGGCGGCTACGGCTACAGCGTGCTCTCGAGCGTCCAGAAGGGGAAGCGGATCGATATCTACTACGACCCCATGATCATGAAGGTGGACTGCTTCGCCGCCACCCGCGCCGAGGCGCTGGCGAAGACCCGCTTCGCCCTGGAGGCGATCCGGCTGAAGGGCGTCCAGACGAACATCCCGTTCCTGAGCCGCGTCGTGGGGAGCGAAGCGTTCGCCGACGGCTCCCTGAAGTGCGACCTCAAGCTCAAGGACTTCCTGCCGCAGGCCGCCGACGACCGCCGCCGCCAGGAGGTGGCCGCGCTGGTGGCCGTGCTCAACCATGAGCTGCTGGGCCGCTTCCGGACATCCGCGTTCCAGCGGACCACCCCCGGCGGCAACGTCTGGGGCATGTCCGGCCGGGTGGAGCTCATCACCCGCCGCCATCTGTGAGGAGAGGCCACGGCCATGAAGTACCGCGTGTGCATCGACAACAAGAACTTCAACGTGATCCTCGCCGACGTCTATCCCGACCCGGCGGAGGAAGTGGATGTCGAAATCGGTTATCACCGTTATCGCAGCCGGATCCTGGCCTGGAGCCGGGAGCAGGGGATCCTGTCCATCCTGGTGGACGGCGTGCCGTTCGATATCGAGGCGGTCCGCAACGAGAGCGGCGACCTGGCGGCGGTCAAGGTGGACAACACTCTGTTTTCGGTTCAGGAGATCATGGCCGGCAAGCTCCTCACCACGCGCCAGGAAGTGAAAATGGTGAAGGAGGGGCTGGTGCGCGCGTTCATGCCCGGGCTCATTGTCCGTGTGCTGAAGAGCGCGGGGGAAACGGTCGCCGAAGGGGACACCATCCTGTACATGGAAGCGATGAAAATGGAGAACGCCATCGTCGCGCCGCGTGCGGGGACCATCAGCCGCATCGGTCCCAAGGAAGGTGAAACCGTGCTAACTGGAGATGTGCTTTTCGTCGTTGAATAGTGGGTGCAATCTGACCGCTATTCGCAACCCCTTATCCCGTGCGAAGTTGTATTTCTCCTCGCCGCTGTAAATGCGCCCTGTGGAGAAATCTGTGGAAATCTTCGCCGTATCCGAATGGGCATGTAATCCGATTACAGTATAAATAAAAGTCATTTGTTTGTAATGAGATGGCGGACTGCCACTTATTTAAGCAAATCGGGGAAATCCCGATTCGGCGCCCACCTTCTGGGATTGTCCACAAGTTTTCCTCACGCGGATCCACAATTTCTTTGAATATTTTTGAATATCAAGTGGTTAGAAAAACGGCTCCCGAACGGATCTGAGAAGGTGCCCGACCAGCGTGCGTTTCGGGGCGGCTCGACCGGTGAACAGGCGCCGTGTCCGGAGGCTCGGCCACGCATCGGGTGCCGATGCGGATGTGTTGACGGGCAGCTAGTCCCGGGGCGGATCCGGCGGCGCGGCCGGCGGATTGGAAAGGTCCGCGTCCGATTGCGGGGCCGCGTCGTCGGGTGGCGCGACGGGTTCGGCGCCGATGGCGGGTGCCGTCTCGGCTTCCGTGACGACGGCGGGCGCCGGCGGAGCCGGGGGTGGCGCGAAGGCAGCCAGCCGTTCCGCCAGTGCGGGATCCACCTGCGCCAGCGCCTGGATGGGATACATGCGCATGACGACGTAGATGGGCAGGAGCAGCGTCTGGCCGACCCAGGGAATGGCGGCGATGCAGCAGGTCAGGCAGACGCCGCAGCTCATCACGAAACTCGCGGCGATGCTCAGCCCAAGGCGCATCAGCAGGTACAGCAGCAGGGCGCCGGTGTGTTCCTGAAACAGGGTGAAGAAGGCGTTCCAGGCCTCGAGCACCCGGATGCGCCGGCTCCACATGATGGGGACGACGAAGTCCTCCAGGTAGATGGCAATGACGATGATGGGGATGAGAGCCAGCAGGGCGCCGGCCCCGATGGCCAGGAGCTGCGGCCAGATCTGGCCGAAGGGGGCGAACTCGCCGTCGCGGAAGAGGGTGAGGAATACGGTCACGCCCGCCAGCACCAGCAGCAGGAGGATGAACACGCTGAAGCCGAGATACCACCAGAACAGCGACAGGCCCTGGACGCGGTTGCGGCGCCAACTCTCGCCGAGGGCGGTCTTGTTTTCCACGAGGCACTCGACGAACATGAACCGGCCGCGGCTGAAGATGTAAGTCAACAGGATGATGACGGCCAGGAACACCAGCGCGATGCCGCCGATCACCGCGGCGATCAGCCACACGTTTCCGCCGAACCAGGACGCCGGATCACCCGGCAGCGCCTCGGCCGGGAAGCCGCTGGCGGCGAATCGGTCCGACCGGTTCTCCGCTTCGTCCTGAATGAAGGAGAAGATGTTGGGGAATCCTCCGCCATGCTGGATGTTGGCGCCGATTAACGCCAGCAGACCCCAGGCAAACCACTTCTTCCAGAGGAATGGATGAAAAAGTGTGCGGCGCATGTGCGCCCAGGCGGACTCGAACGGTTCCAGCAGCAGGAATCTGTTTTCCCCCATCCCAACCTCCCGCACGGTTGTCTCGCTCCGATGATGTTTGTCGTGGGATCATTCTATATCCGCCCCCGCCGGATCTGAACCACATTTTTAATCCGCCGGCACGTGGTCTCGGCCGGTGTCGCGCTCCCGACGCGGCGGGACCGAGAGGCCGCCGCCGTGTGGAAACGTGTGAAAATCCGGCGAACCGCCGTCTATTGAATCAGGATCTCCCGGCAGCCGCGGGCGCCGTGCGAGGCGGGCCGATCCCAAACCGCCTGCCGTCGGCCGGATCGCGCGGACCCGTTCGGCGCCGGGGGACGTGAACGGCGGGGCCAAATTTGCGTTTGCTTTTTTCATGGGCCGCCGTTACACTTCGATACATCAATCATCCGCAGCATGGGAGGTCCCGATGTTTTGTCCTGCATGTGGCACGGAGAACCCCGATTCGGCAAAATTCTGCAAGAATTGCGGCTTCTCGTTCCCCGCGGTAGCCGCGACGCCGCCCCCGCCGGCGCCCCCGCCGCCCGGACCGCCGCCCGGCCCGCCGTCGCCGCCTCCGTACGCCGGTGCGCCCGCGCCGCCGCCGCCCGCGCCGCCGCCGTCCTACGGCGCGCCGCCTCCGATGGCGCCGCCCATGGACGCCGCGGCCGCTCAGTCCAAGGTGTCGCTGCCGGCCATCCTCCTCATGGTGGTCGCGGGCGTGTCGATCCTGTGGCACATCGTGATGCTCCTGCTGAACATCCTGGGAACCGGCATGTCGTTCATGGGCGGCATGGCTGAGGACATGCCGAGCGAGGCGCTCTCCATGATGTCGGGCGGCGTCGGCATCCTGATGAGTATCATCTCCATCGCCATCTGCGGTGTGGTCATCTTCGGCGCCATGAAGATGAGGGCGCTGCAGTCCTACGTCTTTGCTATGGTGGCGGCGATCCTCCCCATGCTGCCTTGCATCTGGCCGTGCTGCTGCCTGGGCCTGCCGGTAGGCATCTGGGCGCTGATCGTGCTGCTGGACAAGAACGTCAAGGCGTCGTTTAGCTCCTGAGGAAGCGCCTGTCGCACATGTGAATGACCGGGGACGGGAGTCCGGCGACGGGCTCCCGTCCGCCCGGCACCTGCGGCCGCTCCGCGGGTGAAGCCGTTCAAGGGGATGAACCGCACCATGACCCGCCTGACCCGAGCCGTGTGTTCCGTCTGCGCCGCCGCGGCGCTCCTGCTGACCGCAGCAGTGGCGACGGGGTGTTCATCGACGGATGAGAAACGGGGGAAATCCGCGTTCCTGGACAGCCTGGAGCAGGACGCCCGGCGCGAAGCGGCGGAGAAGATGGAGCAGCGGCAGGCCGAGGAGGCTCGCCGCAAGGCCGTCGAGGAGGAAGCGCGCCGCCGGTGGGCCGACGAAGCCGCGCGCGCCACCGCCCCGGGCGCCGCCGCGTCGGCCGCGCCCGCGGCGCCGGCCGCAGCCGACGGGGTGGTCTACGAGCTGTCCGACAAGGACCTGACCTTCCTGGTGCTGAACAAGATCCGGCTGGGGTACAAGGGGAGCACCGTCAGCGTCAACTGCGCCGCCGGACGCGTGGAGCTTTTCGGCCAGATCCCCACCGAGGAGAGCAGGCAGCGGCTCATCGCCGATGTCCGTAAGCTGCCCGGAGTCCGCGAGGTAGTCGCCCGGGAACTGTTCGTCGCTCCCTGATCCCCTGAGCTGAGATGAACGGTCGCGCCCGGAGCGCGCCGTGAATCGGTGGGCGCGGTCAGTCGCCCGCCGGCTCGTCCTCCAGTGTGGCGCCGCACTGGGGGCAGGCCGCGTCCTCTTTCTTCACCGCCGCCCCGCATTCCGAACAGAGGGCGAAATTGTCCGCCTCGGCCAGAAGCGCCTGGGCCGCCGCCAGGTTCTCTTCCTCCACCCAGATCCGCACGCAACTGAAGGACTGGGACACGGCGATGGGCTCGGCATGGAAGGTGAGGTTCTCAAGCTTGCACGGGATGTCGTTGTCCTCCAGCAGTCCCTCCGCCAGGCTGGCCGCGATCTCGTCCGTGTACTCCGCCGCGAGCTTCCAGGTTTCGGGGATGTACTCGGGGATCTCGTCGGGCAGCTCGCTCACCAGGTCCACCTCACAGACCGGGCAGCGGCGGACATCCTCCACGTACTCGGCTCGACAGGTGGGGCACCACATAATTCGCCTCCCAGGGGTAATTGCGGTCAGGCGCCGGCAGCGCCGTCGCCGCGGCTCCCGCACTGCCGGCCGGGCGGGGACGCGACGCGTCGCGTGATCGGCGGTTCGGTGTCATCCTGAGTTCATTATAGCAGGTCGGCCCTGTGCCGCCGCCGCGCCTCCGGGTGGACGTCCGGCGGCGGGGCTCACGCCTTCGGGTCCTTCGGCCGGGTCGGGGACGTTTCTTCCGGTTTGGGCGGCTCGAAGCAGCGCCGGCAGCGGGCCTCGTATGCGTCCGCGGCGCCCACCACGATCCGCTCCTGGCTGGCGATGAGCCGCTGGGTGTAGTAGGCGGGATTGCCGCACTGCATGCAGATGGCGGCGGTTTTGGTGATGTCCTCGGCGATGGCCATGATCTGGGGCATGGGGTCGAACGGCACGCCGCGGTAATCCCGGTCCAGCCCGGCGACGATGACACGCTTGCCCATGTCGGCGAGGCGGTTGCAGACATCCACGATGCCGGGATCGAAGAACTGGGCTTCGTCGATGCCCACCACCTCGGTGCGGGGCAGAACCCGCTCCATGATCTCGCTGGCCTTTTTCACGATCTCGGACTGATACTTCATGTCGCTATGGCTGACGATGTGCGTGTCGCTGTACCGGTCGTCGAGGCAGGGCTTGAAGACCTGGATCCGCTGCTTGGCGATCTCGGCGCGCTTCAGGCGGCGGATGAGCTCCTCGCTCTTGCCGCTGAACATGCTACCGGTAACCACCTCGATCCAACCCATCTGTCCGCGGATGAATTTTTGCATGAAGCGTGCCTCCGAATGATCATTGGGAATAGCGCGCCTGCAGGAAGGCGCGGAGCTCCGGCCAGGAACCGAACACCTCGTCGCAGCAGCCCAGAATCCAGCCGCTGATCTCGTGGGGCGGCTCCTCGGTCATCATGTAGACCGGGATGCCGCGGCGGAAGGCGGTGGTGAGTTCGCCGTGCGTCCCGCCGCCGCGCCGACAATGCCGGTCCCACCGGCAGACGACGTACCCGACGCCCCCTTCGAGGACATCCAGGTCGTAATGGATGATCTTGCGGATCACCGCGCGGAACCGGGGCGGGTCGTCGGTCTTCCAGCGCCGGAAATTGGCCTGCTCCTCGGCGGAGAGGTTCTTGCGGATATCGCGGGCCGGGTTGTACACCTCGTGGCGCAGCGTGCCGCGCAGGAATGCCTCGATCTCCTCGCGCCAGCCGGTCCCGAAATCCGGCGCATATTCCATCGATCCCGAGAGGTAAGCCTTCATCCGCCCTCCAAGTGCCGGGATATGATAGCAGACTTTTCCGTGCGGCCCAAGGGCTTCAGGCCGATGCCGGGCGCCGCCGCCGGCGGCAGCCGGTTAAACATCGGGGTACGCGGGTTTGACTTTCAGTTTATAATAAGATCGACTGGTAGAGTGAGTCTGGAGGGGCTGTGTACATCCGGAAGTCGATTCTGGTGCTGATTCTGTTGCTCAATGTCATCCTGTTCTCCTATGTGGCGCTGGAGAACCGGGTGATCTTTGCGCGCACGATCGACGAAGAGGCCGCCTTCAGCCTGGAGCTGGAGCCCCACCGCCCGGCGACCGCCCCGCCGCCGGTCATCGAACCACTGTCCGACGACGGCGAATGGCGAACATTCGAAGCCACCGCCTACTCCGTTTTCGGCATCACCAAGAGCGGCGTCTGGGTCCGGCGCGGCATCATCGCGGTGGATCCGCGTGTGGTGCCTCTCGGCTCCATCGTCGAGATCCAGGGCGAGGGCTGTTCCGGCATCTACACCGCCATGGACACCGGTCCGGAGATTCAGGGCCGGGAGATAGACATCTACATGCCCACCGGCCAGGAGGCCATCCGCTTCGGCCGCCGCGACGTCCTCCTGAAGCTGATCCGTAGCGGCTGGGACCCGGCGGGCCCGTTCGAGGACCCCTTGATGACCGGCGGTAGCACCCGATGAAGCCGCCCGCATCCCCCGCGCCCCGCGCCGCGTCGCGCCTCCGCCGTCCGGCACCTGTCACCCGCCCCCAACTCGTTCGCGAGGTCGATCCGTCGTGATCGTCGATTGCCGGACCTGCCGGAACTGGTTTGACGACTTCCAGTCCATGGACTCCGCCACCACCCGGACCGACCGCCTGTTCTACGGCTGCACCATCTTCGGCCATATCGAGGACTATCGGGCGCGGGCGGATTGCCCCCGTTTCGAGCCGGTGGACGAGCCGTACATCCAGTGCCGGACCTGCGGCTTGCTGGTGCCGCGCATCTGTCTGCTGCTGGGCGAGTGCGTCAACTGCACGGACACCGACACCTTCTGCATCCGCCAGTGCGGCGGCGGCCGATGGCGCGCCTATTGCACCCACTGGGTGCGCCTCAGCACCGAGGGCCGGGTCACGGTGCAGGACGGGGAACTGTATGAATCGTTCGCCCGGAGCGAACCTGCGCCGGACGACGCCGGGGCCAGGCGTCCCGGCATGCGCGCGCTGTTCCAGCGCCACCTGAAGCGGCACGGCGGACGGCCCCGGCCGCGCCCCCGGCGGAGGTGAGCCATCTCCAAAATCTACGGCAACACCTCGGGACTCAAGCCCAGCCAGATCCGCCAGCTTCAGAAAATCTACCAGCGCCGCCTCCCGGCCCAGAGCCTGCTGACGCCGGAGTTCGCAGCGGGCCTGGCCCGGATCGCGGCCGAGATCCGGCGCCAGGTGGGGGTGCTGGTGGACCGGAAGGGCGCCGTCGAGTACGTCGTGGTGGGGGACCGCGCCCGGATCGAATTGCCCGACTTCCGCCGGATCCGCACCGACCTGCGCCGTTTCCGCGGCCTCCGGTGCATCCACACCCATTTCGGCGAGGCGGGGCTGAGCCGGGAGGACCTGACGGACCTCTCGCTCCTGCGGCTGGACACCATGACCGCCCTGGATGTCACCGACGACGGCCGGCCCGGGCAGGTGCACACCGCCCACCTGTCACCCGACTTCGATCCGCCGGGCGGCGCCGCCCGGCCCGAGCTGTGGCGGCTGCTCCCGCCCTGCGACGTGCACCGGCTGGACCTGAACTACGAGGCCTTCATCCGCGACCTGGAGGGCGAGTTCGTCCGGAAGACCTCGCAGCTCCGCCGCCAGGAGCACGCGGAGCGGGCGATCCTGCTGGGAGTCACCACCGGCCCCGTGGACACCGAACGCGAGCGGATGGACGAGCTGGAGGAGCTGGCCTACTCCGCCGACGTGCAGGTGATCGACCGGTTCGTCCAGCGCCGCGCCTCCCTGGATCCCCGCTATCTCCTGGGCCGGGGCAAGCTGCAGGAGCTCATCACCCGGAGCATGCAGCTCGGCGTCACCCTGCTCATCTTCAACCAGGCCCTCACCCCCACCCAGAGCCGGCTCATCGGCCGCGAGACCGATCTGAAGGTCATCGACCGGAGCCAGCTCATCCTCGACATCTTCTCGCGCCGCGCCCGCTCCCAGGAGGGGAAGATCCAGGTGGAGCTGGCCCAGCTCCAGTACCTGATGCCGCGGCTGGTGGAGTTCGACGACTCCCTGTCCCGCCTCAGCGGTGGAATCGGCGGCCGCGGTCCCGGTGAGACGTCGCTGGAGGTGAACCGCCGCCGCATCAAGGACCGCATCGACCTGTTGGCGCAGAAACTGGCCGCGATCCGCACCTCGCGGCGGCAGCGGCGCCTGGGCCGGCAGCGGCGGGGGGCGCCGGTGGTGTCCATCATCGGCTACACCAACGCCGGCAAATCCACCCTCATGAACGCCATGACGCGGGCGGCGGTCCCGGTCGAGGATAAACTCTTCGCCACGCTGGACCCGGTGAGCCGGCGCATGCGGCTGCCGTGGGGGCAGGAGGTCATCGTCTCGGATACCGTGGGGTTCATCCGCGAGCTGCCGCCGCCCCTGCTCGAGGCGTTCAAGGCGACGCTGGAGGAGATCGAGGACTCGGCGCTGATCATCCATCTGGTCGACGCCACCAGCGCGCAGCGGGACCACCACATCCTGACCGTGGAGCGGTTGCTGGCCGACCTCGGCCTGGACGGGATCCCGCGGCTGCGGGTGCTCAACAAGGCCGACCGTTTGGACCCGGCCGAGCAGGCCCACCTGGCCCAGCGGTACGGCGACCTGACCGTGTCGGCGCTGCGGGGCGACGGCCTGGAGCGGCTGGCCGGCGAGATCCGGACGGCGCTCGACGGCGCCGCCGTGTCGGCGCGGATCCGCTGACCCAACCCGGCGATGGGAGCGACAGCCATGACGACGACTGTTCGGCCGGTGTCCGGCGCGCGCGACCTGCGCGCCTTCATCGAGTTTCCCTACCGGCACTACGCCGGGCACCCCCAGTGGGTTCCACCGCTGCGGTACGACCAGCGGCGGCTGCTGGACCGGCGGCGTCACCCGTTCTACCGGCAGGCGACGGCGGAGTTCTTCCTGGCGGAGCGCGACGGCCGTACGGTGGGCCGGGTGGCGGCCATCCACAACCGGGCCCACAACGAATTCTGTCATGACGCCACCGGCTTCTTCGGCTTCTTCGAAACCGAGGACAATCCGGCCACGGCCCAAGCGCTCCTGGGCGCGGCGGCCGCCTGGTGTGCCGGCCGGGGCCTGACCGCCCTGCAGGGACCGGTGAGCCCCTCCACCAACTACGAGTGCGCTCTCCTCATCGCGGGCTTCGACCGCCCGCCGGCGTTCATGATGCCGTACAACTACCCTTACTACGCGGGGTTGATCGAGGCGGCGGGTTTCGTCAAGGCCAAGGACCTGCTGGCGTACTGGCTCAGCGACGACCACCCCTTCCCGGAGAAACTGGCCAGCGTCACCGGACGGCTGATGAAGCGGTACGGCCTGACCACGCGCGATATCCGGATGGACCGCCTCGACGAGGAGATCGACCGGATCTTCAAGGTCTACAACGACGCCTGGAGCAGCAACTGGGGCTTCGTGCCCATGTCCCGCGAGGAGATCGCCGCCATGGCCGCGGACTTCAAGTGGGTGGTGGATCCGCGCGTTGTCTACATCGCCGAGCGCGGCGGCGAGCCGGTGGGTTTCCTCCTGGCGCTCCCCGAGCTGAATCTGATCCTCAAGGACCTGGACGGCCGCCTGCTGCCGCTGGGCTGGCTCCGGCTGCTGCGCGCCAGACGGCGGCTGAACGTGCTGCGGGTGCTGGCCATGGGCTCCCTGAAGGAGTACCAAAGCATGGGCTTTGCGGCGGCGCTCTACCACGACATCGTCACCCGGGGCACCGGGGCGGGCTACCATCACGCGGAGATCGGCTGGGTGCTCGAGGACAACGTCATGATGAACCGTGCCGCGGAGATGCTCGGCTCCGAATGCTACAAACGGTTCCGCATCTACCACAAGGACTTGCCGGCGTCCGCCGGGGCGGGCGCATGAGAAGCCTGACGCCGCCGCCGTTCTCTGGTATAATAAGGCGCGTATGAACGATAAGCGCCTCCTACTGCCATCCGATCGTTTGAGCGTGCTGGAGCACGTGCAGCTTTTCTGCGACATCCAGAACTACCCCATGGAAATCTTCGTGGACCGGCAGAGCTGCCTGGTCCACCAGAACGACGTCTACAACTACCTGCTGCGCGGCGTGCCCATCGCCGTGGACGCGAGCCTGCTGCTGAGCCTGGTGCAGGGCCGGGAAGGGGACCGCGTGCCCGAGGTCAGCGGCGAGCTGGTGGTGATCGACACCTACAACTGCTACATGAAGCAGGGTGAGTACTGGTACCCGTACCGCTTCCATTTCGAAGCCGAGGCCCGCGCCCATAGCTTTTTCTCCAAGGGCGGCTTTGCCCCCGATCTGGAGCACCCGGTGCGCTGGAACACCCTGATCCGTTTCCTCAAAACGTTCTACGGCCACCGGCGCAAGTTTTCCATCTATCATGCGTTTGCGCCGCTGGAGAACTACTACACCTACCTCAAATCGCTGTACATGGAGTTCAAATCCATTCCCTCCAACGAGTTGGAAAACCTGCGCGAGAACCGCCTGGTCCGGTTCCGGGTGAGCGACGAACTGATCCGCCGGCGCGTCCTCAGCTCCCGGGTCTGACCCCCCGCCGATCCGACCTCCTGTCGAGAACCTTTGCGCATCCGTCGCCGGATGGCGGTCCGGTGCGCCGCGCCGCCGGCCCGCGTGATTGTGTTTGACTTTGGATTGCAGCATCGGTACACTTTCATATTCCGACTGTAATCAGATCTTTTGGGAGTGCAGCGATGGCGGTGATCAAGGCGTTTCGAGGCGTCCGGCCGGTGAGGCACCTGGTGGAGCAGGTGGCGTCGCCCCCTTATGATGTCTTGTCATCGAAGGAGGCTCTGGCCATGGCGGGCGGCAATCCCTACTCCTTCCTCCATGTGGGCAAGCCCGAGATCGATCTGCCCCCCGGCATCGACCTGTACGACGATCGCGTCTACCACAAGGGCCGGGAAAACTTCCAGCGCCTGATCACCGACGGCGTGCTGTTCCGCGATGCGGCCGATAGCCTCTACATCTACCGCCAGCGGATGGGGGATCACCTCCAGACCTCTCTGGCCGCCGGCGCGTCGGTGGACGACTATGACACCGACGTGATCCGCAAGCACGAGCTGACCCGGCAGGATAAGGAAGACGACCGCACCCGCCACGTCAGCGAGCTGAGCGCCCAGACCGGCCCGGTCTTTCTGACCTACCACGCCCGGGCCGACCTCGACGCCAGAATCGAGTCGGCCTGCCGCCGCGAGCCGGAGTATCACTTCATCTCCGCCGACGGCATCGAACACTGGTTCTGGGTGGTCTCCGATCCCGGCTGGATCGCGGACGTCGCCGCCATCTTCCGCCAGATCCCGCACCTGTACGTCGCCGACGGCCACCACCGGTCGGCCGCCGCGTCGCGAGTGCGCCGGATGCGCCGGGATGCCAACCCGAAGCACACCGGCCGCGAGGACTACAACTTTTTCCTGGCCTACATCTTTCCCCACAACCAACTCCAGATCATGGACTACAACCGGGTGGTCCACGACCTGCACGGACTCGACCCGGCCGCGTTCCTGGCCCGGCTGCAGCCGGTGTTCGACGTGGCCCCCGCGGACTCGGGCCGGCCGGAGCGCCGCCACGAGTTCCGGATGTTCCTCGAGGGCCGGTGGCACCGCCTGTCGCCCCGGCCGGGCACGTTTCCCGCGGACGATCCGGTGCGCAGCCTCGACGTGAGCATCCTGCAGGAAAACCTGCTGGCGCCGGTGCTGGGGATCGGCGATCCGCGCAAGGACAAGCGCATCGACTTCGTCGGCGGCATTCGCGGCATCGGCGAGCTGGAGCGGCTGGTCCGGAGCGGCGAGGCGGCGGTGGCCTTCGCCCTCTTTCCCACATCCGTCGACGAGCTGATGGCCATCGCCGACGCCGGCCGGACCATGCCGCCCAAGTCCACCTGGTTCGAGCCGAAGCTCAAGGACGGTTTGGTCTCCCATCTCCTGGACTAGCGCGGCGTCGTGCCGCCGACCCGGAGCGGACATATGGAACGGAAACGCCAACTCACCGTCTCGTTCTTCACTCAGAGGATCGGCCCGCTGAGCTGAACCGGGGGACCGCCCCCCAACAACCGGACTCGAGGGCCTGAAATCAAATATAAAGAGGAGGACAACATGGCTGACAAGATTCGTGTGCTGATCATGGGCGCCGCCGGGCGCGATTTTCATAACTTCAACACCTGCTTCCGCGACAACCCGCAATACGAGGTGGTCGCCTTCACCGCCACCCAGATCCCGGACATCTCCGGGAAGAAGTATCCCCGGGAGCTGGCGGGGAAGCTGTATCCGAAAGGGATCCCCATTTACGACGAATGCGAGCTGGAGCAGCTCATCGACAAGTACAAGGTCCACCAGGTGATCTTCGCCTACAGTGACGTGCCCCACGAAGTGGTCATGCACAAGGCCTCGCGCGTGCTCGCCAAGGGTGCGGACTTCCGGTTCATCGGCCCCGACGCCACCATGGTCAAGTCGACCAAGCCGGTGGTGTCGGTGTGCGCCGTCCGGACCGGCTGCGGCAAGAGCCAGACCAGCCGGGCCGTGGTCAGCGCGCTGCAGGCGCTGGGCAAGAAGGTCGTGGCCATCCGGCACCCCATGCCGTACGGCGACCTGGCCGTTCAGGCCGTCCAGCGGTTCGCTTCGCTGGCGGACCTGAAGAAGCACAAGTGCACCATCGAGGAGATGGAGGAGTACGAACCGCACATCGCCAAGGGCGTCATCGTGTACGCCGGCGTGGACTACGAGGCGATCCTGCGGCAGGCCGAGAAGGAGGCCGACGTCATCCTGTGGGACGGCGGCAACAACGACTTCTCGTTCTACAAGCCGGACCTGGAGATCGTCGTGGTCGATCCGCACCGGGCCGGACATGAGCTGGCCTACCACCCGGGCGAGACCAATCTGCGCCGGGCCGATGTGATCGTCATCAACAAGATCGACACCGCCGACCTCGACGGGATCGAGGAAGTGCGCGCGTCGATCCGCGAGGCCAATCCCAAGGCCGTCGTCATCGACGCGGCCAGCCCGCTCTTCGTGGAGAATTACGGGGCCATCCACGGCAAGCGCGTCCTGGTGGTCGAGGACGGCCCGACCCTCACCCATGGCGAGATGGACTACGGCGCCGGGGTGATGGCGGCCATGAAGTACGGTGCCGCCGAGCTGGTGGATCCGAAGCCGTACGCGGTGGGCAAGTTGGTGGAAACCTTCACCCAGTACCCCGAAGTGGAGGGCCTCCTCCCGGCCATGGGCTACGGCGGCCAGCAGGTGAAGGACCTCGAGAAGACCATCAACAACACGCCGTGCGACCTGGTGGTCATCGGCACGCCCATCGATCTGCGCCGGGTGTGCAAGATCAAGCACCCGACGGTCCGGGTGATGTACGAGTTGCAGGAAATCGGCTCGCCTGACCTGGCCGACGTCCTGGGCCGCTTCCTGAAGCCGCGGCGCAAGTAGCCGGACGGGCGGCCGGAGCCGCCCCGCGATATCCGCCGCCCCGCCGCCCGCGCGACGGGGCGGCCCCCACAATCCAACCGTTCGGGGGTGTTTCATGACTGACAAGCTCGACCGGGGCCGGCTCGAGATCTCCGTCGACGAGTGCAAAGGCTGCGGCCTGTGCATCGTGGCGTGTCCGGTCCAGGTGATCGAATTCTCGAAGACCGTGATCAACAAGCAGGGGTACCACCCCGCCCAGTACAAGGGGAGCGGCTGCACGGGATGCGGCACCTGCTTCTACGCCTGCCCCGAGCCCGGGGCGGTGACCGTCTACCGCCTGGCCAAGCAGGCGCAGTGAGCGGGAGGAAGCCATGCCAAGAGAACTGATCAAGGGCAATGAAGCGGTCGTCAAGGCGGCCATCCTGGCGGGGTGTCAGGCCTATTTCGGCTACCCCATCACCCCGGCCAGCGAGATCGCCGAAGCGGCGGCCAAGTACTTTCCCCTGGTGGGCCGGACGTTCATCCAGGCGGAGAGTGAAATCGCGTCCATCCAGATGGTGTACGGCGCCGCCGGCGGGGGCGTCCGCGTCATGACCGCCTCCTCGGGGCCGGGCATCTCGCTCAAGCAGGAGGGCATCTCCTACTGCGCCGGCGCCGAGCTGCCCTGCGTCATCGCCGACATCATGCGCGGCGGACCGGGTCTGGGCAACATCGCCCCCGAGCAATCCGACTACCACCAGGTGGTCAAGGGCGGCGGTCACGGCAATTACCGCTGCATCGTCCTGGCACCCAATTCCGCCCAGGAGATGTGCGATCTCACGATCAAGGCGTTCGACCTGGCCGACCAGTATCGGACGCCGGTCTACGTGGTGACCGACGGCTACATCGGCCAGATGATGGAGCAGGTGAATTTCCCCACCGCCGTCCAGCATCCGAAACGCCACGACTGGGGGGTGCACGGCGACGACGCCACCCGGAAGAACCTGATCAACTCGATCTACCTGGATCCCGACGAGCTCGAGGAGCACAACCGCAAGCTCCAGAAGAAATACGCCGAAATCGAGCGGAAAGAGGTGCTGGTCGACGAGTACCGCACCCGGGACGCCGAGCTGCTGGTCATCGGGTACGGCATCATCAGCCGCATCCTGCGCACAACGGTGGACCTGGCCCGGGAGCAGGGGATCAAGGTGGGGCTGCTCCGCCCCGTGACCCTGTGGCCGTTCCCCGCCAAGCGGATCCAGAAGCTGTGCGAGCGGGTCCAGGCGATCCAGGTGGTGGAGCTGTCCAACGGGCAGATGGTGGAAGACGTCCGGCTGGCCGTCGAGGGCCGCAAGCCGGTCAAATTTTACGGCCGCATGGGCGGCTCGGTCCCGTCGGCGCAGGAACTGCTCGGCGTGATCCGGAAGCTCTAGGAGGATGCCATGTACGAAAAATACCTCGAAAAATCCGCGAGCTTCTATCCCGAGTATCCCCGCAAGAGCGGCAACCAGTCCGTCACTCACTATTGCCCCGGCTGCGGTCACGGCATCGCCCATAAGTACATCGCCGAGGCGCTGGACGACCTGAAGCTCACCGAGCGCACCGTCCTGATCTCCCCGGTGGGGTGTTCGGTGTTCGCCTATTACTACTTCGACGTGGGCAACCTCCAGGCGGCGCACGGCCGCGCCCCGGCGGTGGCCACGGGCATCAAGCGGATCAATCCCCACTCCATCGTGATCAGCTACCAGGGGGACGGCGACCTGGCCGCCATCGGCGGCGACGAGATCATCCACGCGGCCAACCGCGGCGAGCGGCTGACCGTCTTCTTCGTCAACAACGCGATCTACGGCATGACCGGCGGCCAGATGGCCCCCACCACCCTGGTGGGCCAGCAGACCACCACCTCGCCGCGCGGCCGCAACATCCACAACGAAGGGTATCCCATCCGGATGTGCGAGCTCATCTCGGCCCTGGAGGCGCCCGTCTACGTGGAGCGCGTCTCGCTGCATTCGCCGGGAGCCCGCGCCAAGGCCCGCAAGGCCATCCGCAAGGCGCTCGAGAACCAGGTGCAGGGAAAGGGCTTCAGCTTCGTGGAGATCCTGGCGCAGTGCCCCACCGGCTGGAAGGTGTCGGCGCCCGACTCGCTGAAGTGGATCGAGGAGAAGATGCTCCCCTACTATCCGGTCCAGGTGTTCCGCGACAAGTCCGCCGAGGCGGAAGGCTGGGCGCCTCCGGACGTGGCCTATTCCGACGCCGACGTGCTCCAGCTCATCGAACTGCCGCTCGAGGACGAGGCGGCGCCGGCGGCCCGGCCCAAGGTGCCCGAGCAGTACCGCAACCCGCGGATCAAGATCGCCGGCTTCGGCGGCCAGGGCGTGCTCCTGCTCGGCGTGGCCATGGCCCAGCTCGGGATGATGGAGGGATACAACGTGAGCTGGCTCCCCTCCTACGGTCCGGAGATGCGGGGCGGCACCGCCCACTGCCACGTGAACATCTCGGACACGCCCATCGGCTCGCCGCTGGTGAGTGCGTCCACCGTTTGCGTCGCCTTCAACAAGCCGTCGCTGGAGAAGTTCGAAAAGGAAATGGCGCGCGGCGGCCTGCTCATCTACAACACCTCCATGATCGACATCCAGCCCACCCGCAAGGACGTGGAGTGGCTGCCCATCCCGGCGTCCGAGATCGCGTCGCAGATGGGGAATATCCGCTTCGCCAACATGGTGGTGCTGGGCGCGTTCATCCAGAAGACCGGCCTCATCAACATGGAGACGGCGATCAAGGGTCTGCCCGCCTTCATCAAGGCGAAGAAGCTCATCGCCGAAAACGTCAAGGCGCTGGAAAACGGCGCGGCCTTCGTCCGCGGCGAGCTGAAGATCTGACGCCCGCGTTGGCTCAAACTCCGGCCGGGTCGCTTCGCGGCGTCCCGGCCGTTTTTTTTCGAGGCTCGAGGCTGGAGACTCGAGGCTCGTTCCCGTGACGCGGACATCGGAAATCGGGCTTCGGATTTCGTGCTCGTAATTCGTAATCTACATCGTGATCGTAATCGGCAATCAGGGGATTGGACCGATCAGCCATTGCGGCACGCGCCCGGCCCTCTCGGGCCGGCCACCTGCTCGTTCCCATTTGTCATGAGATATCGGACTTCGGAATTCGAACATCGGATCTCGGATTTCGTGCTCGTGATTCGTAATCGTCATCGTAATCGTGATCGTAATCGAGGCTCGGGACTCGAGGCTCGTTCCCGTACTCAACGTGCGTGCAATGGATCGGGGGTTGGAAGGTTGGAAGGTTGAAAGTCGTTGGTATTTTGACTTATGAACCTTCAAACTTTTAAACTATCTCCCGACTGTCTCTCGTAAAGAATCCCCTGGATGAACGGCTCCCGGCGGGCGAGCGCCAGCGCCGCGGCCCGGTCGGCCGGATCATGCCCGGCGGGCACCGGCTGCCAGGCTTCGAAAAGCCGGTCCCAGGTGAGCCGCTCCATGTCGTAGGTGATGCACGGACTGACCGCGACCACCACGGCAAAGCCGGGGTGGCGCAGCGCCCGGGCGATGATGTCGCCCAGCGCGTCGGGCTTGCCGGCCCAGCCGCGGCCCGCCAGCGTCGCGCCCGCCTCCAGCGCCGTCGTCAGCGGATCCGCGGCGCCGACGGGTGAGGGGAGGCCGTGAATCAGCCCGAAGCGGCCGTTGTCCACGATGAGCGCGGTGACCGGCAGGTTCCGGGC
>JAKQOW010000161.1 GCA_029565065.1 Acidobacteriota bacterium
GCCCGCTTCCTGCCGTCCTCGAAGATCTTCCGCTGCCAGATCCACAGCTCCATCGTCTCGGAAGGGTGCGTGCTGAGCGGGGCGCTGGTCTGGAATTCCATCCTGGGCATCCGCTCGCGGGTGGGGAGCGGCACCGAGATCCGGGACTCCATGATCATGGGCGCCGACTACCTCGAAGACACGGCCATGCTCAACGAAAACCGCCGTCTGGGCCGGCCCGACATCGGCATCGGCAACTACTGCACCATCCGCCGGGCTATCCTGGACAAGAACGTCCGCATCGGCAACAACGTCCAGATCCTCAACAAGGACAACGTGCAGAACTTCGAGACCGACCAGTATGTGGTGTGCGACGGGATCGTGATCATCCCGAAGAACACTGTCCTGCCGGACAACACCGTGATCTGAGCCGCCGGCGCGGGTGCCGGCTGCTATCAATGAACCCCGCGGCAAACAGATGCCGTGATCTTTCACAAGGAGATGTCCATGGATCCACGAGAGAAGAGCGGCAGCCAGCGCAACTGGCTCGAGAACATCCTGCTGAAAATTCCCGGTTTCAAGGGGTACCTGGAGAAGGAATACCGCCGGGAAACCGACCACCTGCTGCGGCAGTTTGTCAGCCAGCGGCTGATGGAAGGGAAAAAGAGCCTCCGCAAGGCGACCCGGGCGGTGACCGACGCCGGCAAGGTCAAGCTGCTGAGCGGGGTGACGCCGGTGAGCAATCTGCTGGACCAGGTGGAGAGCAAGATCCGCTACGCCAGCCACGGCTACAGCGGCTTCTTCGACGCCGTCAAGGTCCGCGAGGCCGAACTGGACCAGCTCTACGCTTTCGACCAGGCGGCCCTCCAGGACGTGGAGGAGCTGGTGGCCGCGCTGGCCACGCTGCGCGGCCTGGCCAAGGACGCCGACGCATTCCAGGAGGCGCTGGACGGCTGCCGGGACCGGCTCGAAGCGTTGGACAGCCGGTGGAACGACCGCGAGAATTCCATTCGCGGCCTGGCCGGTGAGTGACCGAATCCGAACCGTAGAGGGATATCCACATGGCGCTTGAAATCATTCAGTATTTCGACAACACCGGCAAGGAGTTCGTCCACCGCTGGCCCGAGAGCGGCGGCTCGGCCGACATCAAGCTGGGCGCCCAGCTCATCGTGCAGGAAAACCAGGCCGCCGTCTTCTTCCGCGACGGCAAGGCGCTGGACACCTTCCTCACCGGGCGTCACACCCTGACCACCCAGAACATCCCGCTGCTCGGCGGACTCATCGGCAAGCCGTTCGGCGGAACCTCGCCCTTCCGGGCCCAGGTCTACTTCGTCAGCCTGCAGACCTTCCTCGATTTCAAATGGGGGACGAAGGAGCCCATCGTGTTCCGCGACAAGGATCTGGCCATGGTCCGGCTGCGCGCCTTCGGCAAGTACTCGTGCAAGGTGCGCGATCCGCGAGTGTTCGTGGCCGAGGTGGTGGGGACGCGGGGCGTGGTCACCACCGACGGCATCGAGGATTATTTCCGTGACTTCATCGTCGCCCGGCTTAACGATGTCCTGGGCGAAAACCTCGAGAGCATCTTCGACCTGCCGAGCATCTACGATGAGTTGGGCGTCGCCTGCAAGTCGCGCATCACCGATGATTTCAGCAAGTACGGCATCGAGCTGGTGGACTTCTTCATCACGGCCATCACGCCGCCCGAAGAAGTTCAGAAGATGATCGACGAGCGGGCCGGCATGGGCGCCGTGGGCGACATGGGACGCTTTATGCAGTTCAAGGCCGCCAAGGCGATGGAGAAAGCCGCCGAACAGGGCGGCGGTGAAGGCGGGGCCGGCGCCGGCATGGGCCTCGGCATGGGCGCCGGATTCGGCATGATGATGCCCGGGATGATCTCCCAGGCGATGGCCGCCGGCCAGGCGGCCGGCACCGCCCAGGGCGCCGCCGCGGCCGTGTGCCCGCACTGCAAGGCGGCGGCGGTGGCGCCGGGGGCGAAGTTCTGCTCCGCCTGCGGCCAGTCGGTGAGCCTGAACCCGTGCCCCAAGTGCAAGGCGGACAACCCGCCGGGCGGCAAGTTCTGCTCGGCGTGCGGCGCGCCCCTGGCCGCCGCGCCGGTCAAGTGCGCCTGTGGCGTCGAAAACGCGGCGGGAGCGAAGTTCTGCTCCGGCTGCGGCAAGCCGCTGGCGTGATCCGCCTGACAAAAACCGACCGTTCACATCGAGGCCGCCCCCGGGGGCGGCCTCGATTTTTTCATATCCGCTGCGACCCGCCGGTTGGTATAATAATCGGCCATTGACGGGCGGAGAGGAACACCATGAGCGCGCAGAACCTGTACGATATCCTGGAAGAGCGGGGCTTCGTCTACCAGTGCACCGACGAGCCGGCCCTGCGGGAACTGTTCGGGCAGGGGCGCTCCGTCACCGGCTACATCGGCTTCGACCCCACCGCCGACAGCCTCCACGTGGGCAGCCTGGTGCCCATCATGGCCCTGGTGCACATGCAGCGCGCCGGTCACCGGCCCCTCATCCTCATCGGCGCCGGCACGTGCATGGTGGGCGACCCGAGCGGCAAGTGCGAGCTGCGCCAGATGATGACCCTGGAGCGGATCCGCGCCAACGGCGACGCCATGCAGCGGCAGCTGGCCCGTTTCATCTCGTTCGACGCGGACCGGGCGCTGATGCTGAACAACGCCGACTGGCTGCTCCCCCTCAACTACATCGAATTCCTGCGCGACGTCGGCCGCCACTTCAGCGTGAACCGGATGCTCACCGCCGAATCGTACCGGATCCGGCTCGAGACGGGCCTCACCTTCCTCGAGTTCAACTACCAGCTCCTGCAGGCGTATGACTTCTACGTGCTCATGCGCGATCACGACTGCCTCGTCCAGATGGGCGGGCAGGACCAGTGGGGGAACATCGTGGCGGGGACCGACCTGTGCCGGCGGATGCTCAACCGGCAGGCGTACGGCCTGACGTTCCCGCTGCTCATGAACGCCAGCGGCGAGAAGTTCGGCAAGACCGTCGCCGGCGCCGTCTGGCTGGCGGAGGCGCGAACCCCGGTGTTCGATTTCTACCAGTTCTGGCGCAACACTGAGGACGCCGATGTGGCGCGCTTTCTCGGCCTGTTCACGCTGCTTCCCATGGACGAGGTCCGGCGCCTCGGGGCGCTGCAGCCGCCGCTGCTGAACCGGGCCAAGGAGATCCTTGCCTACGAGGCGACCGCGCTGGCCCACGGGCCGGAGAAGGCCCGCCAGGCGTACCTGTCGGCGGTGGGCCAGTTCGGCTCGGCCGATCCGGAGGGGCGCGTGGCCACGTCGTCGGCCGTCGCCGGCATCCGCGTCGAGGCCGCCGACATCATCCCGTCGACGAAGATCCCCCGCGCGCGCTTCACCGACGGTTTGGACATCGTCCAGGCGCTCATCGAGACCGGGCTCGTGCCGTCCAAAGGCGAAGCCCGCCGCCTCGTCAGCCAGGGGGGGGTGACCGTCAACGACCGGAAGGTGGAGAGCGCCGCCCGTCGCCTCGGTGAGGCGGACCTGGCGGACGGCGCCGTCGTCATCAAGCTGGGCAAGAAGCGCTTTCACCGCCTCGTCGCGGAGTAGGCGGCGGCCGGCGCCGGGACGCGCGACAGCGCCCGATCAATCCAGCAACAGTCGACCGTTGTCCATCAGGAGCCGGCCGTCCAGCTCCACGGTGGGCGACTGGATGATGCCGTCCAGGTGGATGGGGACGTTGACCGTGCCGCCCATGGAGACGTTGTTGCCGAAGGCGATGTGGATCGTGCCCATCACCTTCTCGTCTTCCAGGATGTTGCCGATAATCTGCGCGGCGTCGTTGGTGCCCACGCCGAACTCGGCGACCGTGTACGCGTCGGGACTCACGGCGCGGAGCAGCCCGTCGAGCTTCCGCGCGGCCTCGCGGCCGGTGATGGTGGTGGCGACGCCCGCGTTCACGGCGATCTGGATGGTCTCGCCCATGGCCAGCAGGTTGCCCACGCCGGCCATGGAGCCGTCCACCACCACGACGCCCTCGGCGGTTCCCTCGAGCGGACGCATGTACGACTCGCCCGACGGCAGGTTGCCGAAGGCGCCCGGCTGGTGGATGAGCCCGGTGGAGGAGATCGCGTTCACGCCTTCGATGGAAAACGCCAGGTCGGTCCCCGCGGCGGTGGTCACGCGCACCCGGTGGCCGTCGTTGAGTAGCCGGGTGACCCGCTCGGTCCGCTCGGCGATGGCGTAATAATCGGCGGCCAGGCATCGGACCATGGTTTCCTCCAGGATGCCCGGCATGGTGGCCACCCGCGCCCCGGCGCGACACGCCTCGCGGCGGGCATCGGTGTGGGTGAGCGACTTGCTGGTGGCCGCCACCACGGCCGGGAAGCCCTTCATCAGCTCGGCCAGCGCCGGCGGCGGTTCCTGGCCGTTGCGTTCCATGGCCGGCATCTCGGTGTACACGGCGTAGGCACCGATCTTCCGGGCGGCCTTGAGCAGGGCCAGCCCGATGCGGTGGCAGGTGGGATCGGTCAGGATCAGCACGCGTTCGTCCGGTTTCAGCAGCAGGCAGTCCCGCAGGGCGATGAGGGCGGATCGGCTCAGTCCGGTTCTGGGGGCCATGATTCCTCCAAAATAGAATGTCGGGGCGACGGGGCGGCCGGCGTGGGCGACCGGGCGTCAGTCGAAGTCGAAGGGCTTAGGCGGCGGGGCGTCGTCCCCTTCGGTCTGCTTCTGCGCCTCGCGGAATTTTTTCTCGAGCATGTCCTTGCGCTTCTTTTCCTGCTCGAAGGCCTGATCGAAGAGGTTTTCCTTGCGGCGGTCCCACTCCCGGGCGTTCGCCACCGCCGAGTCGAACGACTCGACCTCCCGCTTCTCATGCTTTTTCGACAGCAGCACCTCGCCCGTCTCGCGGTCCACGGTGAGGCGGGACTGGCAGTGCGGGCACTGCACCTCGATGGTGTGTTCGGGCGGATGGCTCATGGACTGCTCCCGGGATAGGTTTGGCGCCGTCTGGACCGCTATTATATAATGGCGCGTCGGATGACTCAAGCCAACGGGGGCGCCCGCATGAATGCCGAAGATCTCAGCTGCCTGATGCGCTGCCGCCGCAGCGTTCGCGGATACGACAACCGGCCCGTGGAGCCGGAGCAGCTGGCGGTGCTGCTCAAGGCCGCCCAGTGGGCGCCGTCGTCGTGCAACCTCCAGCCTTGGCACGTCGTGGCCGTGGACCGGCCGGAGCTGATCCGGGAGCTGGCCACCGCCGCGCCGGTGGGCACGCGCGTCAACAAGTGGATGGACACCGCGCCGCTGGTGCTGGTGCTCTGCGCCAGGCCGCACCCGCTGATCCACCAGGCGGCGGGATGGATCGACCGCGACTGCCACCGCCTCGACATCGGCATCGTGGGCGAGCACATCTGCCTCATGGCCACCGCCCTGGGCCTGGGCAGCTGCTGGATCGGCTGGTTCTCCGAGGGCCGGGTGCGGGAGCTGCTGGCGGTGCCCGCCAGCCACCAGATCCTGGGCCTCATCGTCGTCGGCTACCCCGCGGGCGGCGTCCGGATGGACGAGCCGGTGGCGGTGGAGCGCCGGCGCAAGCCCCTGGCCGAGATCGCGTCGGTGAATCGATTTGGAGATCCCTACCATGAACCTGAAACAGACACTCATTAGATTGCTGGCCTGGGGGCTGGCTGCGCTGGCCGCCGCCGTCCCCGCCGCAGCCGCCGACAAGGCGGGCCTGACCTTCCGCCTGGAGACCACTGCCGGCGGCGCCGGCGTCGAGACCCGCGACACGAGCCGGATCTACTGGTTCGACGGGCGCTGGAAAGAGGAGGCCGAAACCGCCGCGGTCATCATCGACCTGCGGAATGACCAGCTGGTGCTGATGGATCGCGAGGGGAAGACCTGGTGCGGCGGTCCGGTGGACGCCATGTTGGCGGAAATGGAGCGCGAAATCACGCGGCTGGCGGAGCGAGTCCGGGACACGTACGGCCCGCGACCGGAGCCTCCCGGCATCGCGGCGCCGGCGCCGACGGCGCGCCTCGAAGAGGTGGGGCGCGAGCGGGTGGGCGGGCGTCCGGCGCGTCATTTCAAGCTGTGGCTCGGCGACAGCCTGGAGGGTGAATACTGGCTCGACGAGGCGATCCGGCCGGGGGACTACTTTCCCGCCGAACGGCTCCGGCAGGTGGTGGCGCGCTTCCACGCGGTGACGGCCATCTTCGAGCAGGAGCTCCGAAGCGCGGCGCGCAACGCGCGCGAGCAGGCGATCCAGGAGGCGCTGGGCACGCTGTTCCTGCGGGGGCTGGAGCTCCAGTCGGTGGACTACAGTGCCGGCCGGACGGTGGGCGGGAAGAAAGTGTCCGACGTCAGCGAGTGGGCGGGGGAAGCCGCGGCCTTCCAGGTTCCCGCGGACTACCGCCGGATCTCCTACCGCGAGTTCCTCGACGCGTCCCTCCCTTCGGGCAAGGAGGTGCTGGAAAACAGTCGGTGAGTTGGTGAACAGTGAACAGTGAACGGTGAACAGTGAACATAGATAGGAGATAGGAGATAGGAGATAGGAGATTAGGGGAGCAAGGTGAGTCGAGGTCGTGAGACGTACTCGTAATCGTAATTCGTAATCGTGATCGTGATCGTAATTCGTAATCGTAATCGTGATCGTAATCGAGGCTCAAGTCTTGAGACTTGAGAATCGTTCCCGTAACGCGAACATGGGAGTTCGGGCAGCGGATATCGGAACTCGGACCTGGGTTCTGGGATCTGGGTTCTGGATCACAGAACCCGGATCCTTGTACCCGTTCACTGACTCACCGTTCCCCTGCCTGTGGCACGATCTACCGGTTGACTACGCGGAGGTACCGCGAGCGGCAGCGAGCGGCGCGAAAGCCCACTCATCACGCCTTACCCCAGGCGCCCAACCACTCTGTCCGTGTCGCTTGAATGCCCATCCGGTCAAAGGTCGACCCATCGCCGCGGGGTCTGCAATGACACACCAGGACGTGTGACACGCACTGCTGTTACCGCGATGGAATGGTGTCGCGGCGTCGGGACATCGAGGCGGTTGGCCCCTCGCGCCGCTCGCTGCCGCTCGCGGTACCTCCCGCCTGCCGGCTGTTTGATCGTGCTCATGTTCATGGCGTTAGTCAAAAACATCCTGTCAAGAATTATCAGAAAATTTAGAGTAACTGAGTAAACGTCATCCCAACCCGGCGGGGCCGGAACCAAAGGAGCCTGATGGTAAACTTCAGCTCCGGGCCGCGATACTGGGTCTCCGGCAAGCCCGTCCAGTTTCAAAGAGAATAGCCAGGCGTAGCCCCGCGCACGCGGGGCAGCGCCTGGACAGCGGAATTAAAAACACGACGCGCCCCTGAACAGGGGCGCGGGGAAGCGTGGAGTCCGCCGACACTCTTTCCTCGCGCCCCGTACCCGGGGCGCGGTGCGTCAACTAGTTGGCCTTCCAGGCGCCGCCCCGCGTTCGCGGGGCTGCGCCTGGCTATTTTCGTCGTGAATGTGGAGAGGGTGCCGGTCGGTGTTGGGATGAACGATCGGGGGCGAAGAAACCGGTGAAAGTTTTGGCAAATTTCAGCAGAATTTTGGGAGTAACTGAATAATCGAGGCTCGAGACCGAAGCTCGCTACCACCCCGATCCCGAAATGTACCCAACTTGACGGAATGAATGTGGCGCAACAAAGTATCGTCTAAAACTTCGGCATGCGTCCGGCGAATGCGGACGATTGGGTGAGGCGACTGAGGGGCGAGAACGTTCGAACGTTTCAACTTTGGAACTTTCCAACGATTACGATTTCGATTACGATTACGATTACGAATTACGATTACGAATTACGATGATGAGCACGGACGGCGCAATGGCGGGTGGAGATGTCGGAGACGGGAGAAAAAATGGCGGAGGAGGTGGGATTCGAACCCACGTGCCCCGGTTTTGCCGGGGCAAGTCGATTTCGAGTCGACCCCGTTACGACCACTTCGGTACTCCTCCGCGGATGGGGACCATCCAAAGACCGACCGCCCGAAAGCGGGACGCCGAGTATAGCAAACCCCGCTCCGGACGTCCACCCCAAAGGTGGCCCCAGCCGGTCGAAGCTCCACGGCGTGCGCGGGAGGTGAATCCATGCAGCGGGTGAGTTTCCGGATCGTCGCCGACTGCGGCATGCCCCTCCAGGAGCAGATCAAGAACCAGATCATCTCGTCGCTCTACACCGGCAAGATCCAGGAGGGCGATCCGCTGCCGTCGGTGCGGGAGCTGGCGGAGCTGGCCGCGGTCAATCCCAAGACCATCCTCAAGATCTACCGCGCCCTGCAGGCCGAGGGCTACGTCCAGATGGTGCGCGGCAAGGGGGTCTTCGTCCGCAAGCTCGCCGGGGAGGATTTCACCCAGCGCCGCCGCGGGGCGATCCTGAACCTGATCAAGACGACGCTGGAGAAATCCCACCTCCTCGGCGTGCCCCACGAGCAGTTCGCCCACCTGCTGCTGCGCTACACCACCGGCGTCGGGCTCCATCCGCTGCGCTGCGCCGTGGTGGACGACGCCGAGGAGATCGAGGTGTTCACCGCCGAGCTTCAGCGCCGGCTGGACATCGCCATTCACCCGGTGCTCCTCGAAAACCTGGAGCGGGAGCTGGCGCCCGCCAACGCCGGCGTCCGCGCCGTGCCGTACGTGCTCACCACCTCCTGGCACATCGCCGCGGTGCGCCCCTTGGCCGCCGCGCTGGGGAAGCGGCTGCTGGAGATCAAGATCAACCCCGGTGTCTTCGGCGAGATCGCCCAGGTGATGCGCGAGCGGAACGTGGGCGTGGTGGTCCGCGACATGCGCACCCTCCACACCTCGTTCGACGTCTTTGCCAAGATCTTCCGGCCGGCCACCGACAAGCAGTTTCTCATCGCCCCGGTCGACAACACCGCGCTGCTGGAGCGGATCGCCCGCGAATCGGACATCGTGTTCACCTCGCCGCTGTGCTGGGAGGCGGTGCGCCGCATCACCCCCGCCGGTGTGGATCTCCGCACCTTCCAGGATTTCATCTCCGGCGAGTTCATCGAGACGCTGCGCATCCTCCAGCTCTTCGAGGACGCCGCGTCCGGGGAGGCGTCATGACCGGGCGGGAGGCCGGCGGTGCGGGGCGGACGCCGGCCGTCAACTGGCGGGCCGCGCCGAAGGCGGAGACCCACGTCCACCTCGAGGGGAGCGTGGACGCGACGCTGCTGCAGGCGCTCCACCGCCGCCATGGACTGCCGTGGGCGGAGCGGCCGCCGGAATCGATCCGCGCGGAGTTGGCCTTCAGCGATTTTCACGGCTTTCTCGACGCCTACAAGGCCGTGGTTCAGGCGATCCGCTGCGAGGAGGACTTCCGCGACATCACCGCTGCGTTCTTCGGCCGGTTGCAGCGCGACGGGGTGGTCCATTGCGAATTTTTCCACACGCCCGCCGCGTGCATGAAATACGGCCTGGACCCCGATCGGGCGCTGGCGGTCATCCTGGAGACCGCCGCCGACGAGGGGCGGACACGGGGAATCAGCTGGGGCGTGGTGCTGGACAACGTGCGGCAGTTCCCCGAGGAGTTCTTCCATCGCACGCTGGAACTGGCGTGCCGCCACCAGGACCGCGGCGTCGTCGGCATTGGCGTGGGCGGCGACGAAACCGCGGCGCCGCTCGAACCGCTGGCGCCCGCCTTCCTGGCGGCGCGCGAGCGCGGCCTCCGCATCTCTTTGCACACAGGCGAAACCGGTTCGGCCGAGAGCATGCTGCGGGACCTGCGGGCGGCCCGGCCCCACCGAATCGGCCACGGCCTTCCCGCCGGGCGGTCGGAGCGTGTGGCTGAACTGGTGGCGGCGCTCGGGGCGGTGATCGACGTCTGCCCCACGAGCAACATGGCTACGAAAGTGGTCCCGGACCTGGCGGTGCATCCGCTCCGGACGATGTACGCGTGGGGCGTGCCGATGACCGTGGCCACCGACGATCCGGCGCTGTTCCAGACGGATCTGGTGCGTGAATACGAGCTGGTGGCGGAGCTGATTTCGGACGCCGGCCTGGCCGGGCGCCTGGCTCGGTGGCAGACGGCCAACCCCCTCCTGCCGGAGCGCGCGAGGCGACAGTTTGCGGAGTTTTTCAATCCGGACTCTCGCCCGCACGGGGGGGACGGGGACATTTCAGGCTGGTGAGCCGGATCCGATCCAAACGCGGACGAAGACCGTCAGTGGACGGACGAGTTGCGGGCAGTGGAATCCCCGCGAAGCCAGGTTTGATGAGAAGGGACGCTCTCGCCACGAGTCGGACAGACCCGGGCCGATCCGGCGCCAGGGAATGAGCCGAGGCTCCCGCCGCAGACAATCAGCAGACCAACTGCGATTCGCGCTTTTTCCGGCGGCGCGGGTTGAGCGCGCTCAGCCCGAATTTTTCGTACTTGTAGTTGAAGATCCGGTAAGTCACCCGCAGGGAGCGGGCGGCGCGCAGTTTCACCCAGTTGGTCCGATTGAGGGCGTCGAGCATGAGGAGCTTTTCGAACTCCTTGACTCGTTCGTGGAAAGAAACCTCTGTTTTTTCAATGAGTTGGTTTAGTCGATCTCTCACGAATCCTCCCGCGCCGGCGGTGTTAACACTCGATCAGCACCATGGTGATGTCGTCCGCGTGGGACGGGTGTCGCTGGACGACTGGCTGACTAAGCACGTCCAGCAAATCCGGTTGATTACTATACGCAAGCGCTTGCATCTGGTTTCGGAATTCGGTGAAGGCGGCACCGTCCTCGTCCAGGTCCGTGAGGCCGTCGGTGTAGAGCAGGATCCGGTCGCCGGTCTGGACGGGAATCTCGTTGTCGACATAAGCGGCGTCGTGGAAGAGGCCGATGGCCGGCCCGGTGATGTCCGACTCGTGGAACCGCTGCTCGGCGGTGTGCAGGAGCAGGGGGAACGGGTGACCGGCGCTGGCGAAGGTCAGGCGCAGCGGATCGGGCTGGAGGATGCCGTAGAAGGCGGTAAAAAACGTCCGCCCCTTCAGGATCGGAATGAAGGACTGGTTGATGATCTCCAGCAGCGTGGACGGATTTCCGCAGGCGGGCGCGGCGGTGATGAACGCCATCTTGAGCATCGCCATCATCATGGCGGAGCTGACGCCGTGCCCGGCGGCGTCGGCGATGATGACACCCAACGCGCCGCCCGGCAGAAGCTGGTAGTCGTAGTAGTCGCCGCCCACGGTGCCGCCGGGGATATAGCGGGCGCTGATCCGGAAGCGGTCGGTGGCCAGGGCAGGGGCGGGGAGGAGGTTGAGCTGGAGGGAGCGGGCCATCTCCGTGTCGTACTGGATCCGCTTGCGGAACGCATACTGGTCCAGCGCCTTGCGCACCAGCAGGAGGAGCTCCTCGGGATCAAACGGCTTGGTGATGTAGTGGAACGCCCCCATCTTGAGCGCCTCGACGGCCACTTTCTCGGAGCCGTGGGCGGTGAGCATGATCACCTGGATGTCCGGATCCGCGGCCAGGGCGCGGCGTTGCACCTCGGCGCCGTTGATCTCGGGCATCCGCAGGTCGGTGATGAGCACGCGGCAGCCCTTTTCCGCCAGGAAGGCCAGCCCTTCCTTCGGATCGGTGAACGTGGCGATGCTGCTGTAGTGCTTCTCGAGGATCGCCTTGATCGTGTAGAGCACGGGGAACTCGTCGTCGATGACGAGCAAATCGGCGCGTTTCATTGCGGATTGACCCCCTTGGCCTCCTGGACGGGGAAGCGGACCTCGAACGCCGCGCCGGCGCCGGCGGCGCTCGGCCCGACGGCGATGGCGCCGTCATGCTCCTCGACGATGCTCCGGGCGATGGCCAGACCCAGGCCGGTGCCGGACTCCTTGTTGGAGAAGAAGGGTTCGAAGATCTTCTCCCGCAGCTCGGCGGGGACGCCCGGGCCGGTGTCGGTGACGCGGACGCCGGCCGTCTCGAACGCGCCGGCGGCGTCGGCCGCGCCGTCGAGGAACGACTCCACCAGCACCCGGCCGCCGGGCGGCGTGGCGTCCAGGGCGTTCTGGAGCAGGTTGATGAGCACCTGCTTGACCTTCTCGAAGTCGGCCGTCAGGCGGATTGCCTCTCGGCCCGGCCGGAATTCCAGGTGGACGCGGCGCTTGCGGCTCTCCTCCGCATAGAGGTCCACCGCGTCCTGGATGCACGCGTTGAGGTCCATCAGGTCCTTGGCCAGTTCCATGGGCCGGGCGAAACGTACCAGCTCCGAGACCACGTTCTGCAGGCGGTTCACCTCGGCGTTGAGCACCTTCATGTGCTGGGCGCGCGGGTCGCCGCCGTCGAAGCTGTCGCTCACCAGCTGGCCCAGGCCCTTGATGGCGACGAGGGGGTTACGGATTTCGTGGGCGATGTTGGCGGCCATCTGCCCGATCAGGGCCAGCCGCTTCTGGTGGTGCATGGTTTGCATGAACGCCTGTTCCTTGTCCCGGGCCTGGGCGTTCTCCAGGGCGATGGCCGCGTTGTTGCAGAGGATCCCGAGGAAGTTGATGTCCTCGTACGAGAAGAGTTCGCCGGAGAGCTTGGCCTTCAGCAGCAGGATGCCCAGCAGCCGGTTGCGCGATACCAGCGGGGCGACCACCGAGACCTCCAGCGATCGCAGGAGGGCGATCTCTTCGGGGGGCAGGGCGAGAAACCGCCGGTGGTTGAGCCGGTCAAACAGCTCGATGGGGTCCTGCTTGTCCATGAGCCAGTGTACCACCTGCCACGACGCGGGAATCTGGACCGAGCGGAAATCCTCGATCTCGGGGTTGCGGGCCGCGGCGCATTCGAACACCTCGGCCTCGCCGCTGCGGAGGAAGAAGTAACCGCCCTTCAGGTACGCCACCGAGGAGATCTTGTTCAGGCTCAGGTCGATGACCGTGGGGATGTCCATCGTGTAGTTCAACTGCCGGGACGTCTCAAGGATGGTCTCGCGGTAGTTGATGTGGGCCCGGTAAAAGACGCGGTCCAGCAGCTTGGCGATGGAGGCCTTCAGCGGCTCGATCAGGAATGCCGCCGCCAGCAGAAACAGGATCATGAGCCACATGGAGCCGATCTTGAGATACCGCTGGAGGTCGTCACCGTACCAGACCAGGAGCAGGAAGTAGAAGAACAGGATGACGCCCGAGACCAGGGTGTAGGCGATGCTCTTCTTCAGGACGATGTCGGCGTAGAACACGCGCTTGCGCACGTAATCGAACAGGAGGGTCAAGCCGAACAACACCGCGGCCAGGATCGCGAGGGCGGTGCCCGTTGACAGTCGCGTCTCGGGAAAGAGGCTCTCCGCGGCAAACCCGGCGGCCGGCAGGATCGTGCCGGCGATGAGACCGAAGTACAGGATGTTGGCGGAGGTGCGCTCGTGCGGTTGGCGCCGCGAACGGAACGCCACGAGGCTGACCGCGATGAGCCCGACGCTGACCGCCAGGGCAGCCAGCCGGACGGCGGTTTCCACAGCAGCCAGGCCAGGCGAGCCGCCGCCCGCCTCCGGCCGGAGGACGCCGGTCCCGCCGAACCATGCCGCCCCGGCTGCGGCCAGCAGCGCCGCGCCGGCCAGGACCAGCACGCGGGGATTGGCGATCACCGGCAGCCGGACGGGATGGTGGGCGATCAGGACGAGCAACACCACAGGCAACGCCAGGGCGCCCGGCAGCGCCCACCGGACCAGTCCGGCCAGCGGAGTGAAAGTCAGCGTCCAGCCCATCAGGAGCAGGCTGGCCATCCCGACATAGACCAGCGACTGCAGAAGGCCGAGGAGCGGATTGGGGTAGCGGACGAGCAAGAAGATCGAAATGAGTGCCCCCACCAGGCCGAAGAGCAGCCCCAGCAACGTTCCCGGGTGGCGCGCCTCCCAGAGCGACAGCCGGACGGTCAGGTCCGCCCAATTGAAGTCGTCCGCCGTGCGGATGTTCAGTGAGTAAGTGGCGCCGAACCCGAGACCGTGGAGCTCGTTCAACACCTGCGTGCGGTTGAACACCGGTTGCTGGTTGATGCTCAGGACCTGGTCGCCCACGGTCAGGCGGTCGGCGAGGGAGGGGTGGACGGCGCTGACGAACACGGCGTATTTTTCCACCAGGTTCGTCCGAAGGCGGTCCATCTCGGCGGGCGAGAGCGTGACCAGCTGCAGCCGGCCCGCCTGGAGCACCAGCAGGGTCGAGGGACCGTCGCGGTACGCCAGCTGTTCGCGGATTTCCTCAGCGCGGCCGCTCTGGACGATCCGCCCGTTGATGTTGAGAATGCGGTCGCCGGGCCGGAGCGGCGTGAGAATCGGGGCCGATTCAACCTGCAGGGCCAGGTTGTCGGGGGTGAACACGGGATCCGCCGCGACCAGATCCCCCAGGGTGGCCCGGAGCTGGTAGGTCTTGCCGCTGCGGCGGACGCTGACGTTGACCATGTCCGACGAAGCGATCTGGCGCCGGATCTCCGCCCAATCCAGCGGGCGCACGACAGGCTGGCGGTTGACGGAGAGAATGATATCGCCCGTCTGCAACGGCAGGCCGGCGGTTCCCCTGAGCACGCACCGGTAGTGGTTCTCCACGTCGAAGCCGGGGGTCGGCGTCCGGTTCAGGATGGATGCGGCATACAGCAGGAGGGCCAGCACGGCCAGGGACAGGCCGAACGCCGCCAGCTTGAGCATTCGCCAGTGCCAACCGAATTCGGCAGGTGATGCGATCATGCGCTCTCGTCTGCAGGGGCCGCTGGCTCGGGGCGCAACCGGCCCGGGGTTATTCCAGCTGGGCGCCGAGTTGCTTGACGTCCTGGTAGAGCGGGGCGCGCTTGTCGCCGTCCCGCAGCACGTTCAGGCAGCGCGCCACCAGCTGGCGCGCCTCATCTTTCTGCGCCGTGGCCGCGGCGATCTTGGCCTTCAGCAGCAGACTGGGTGCGTGGTTGGGATTGATGGAGAGGTTCTGGTTAATCACGTCCCGCGCCAGATCGATCTGGCCCGAAGCCAGGTAGGCTTCGGCGAGCGCCCACCGGGCGAAGATGGCGCGGTGCGGGATGGCGATCGCGTCGTACACCTTGCGGAACAGCTCGATGGCCGTGCTGAAGTTGCCCAGCGAGGTGTTCATCCGGCCCACCAGATAGTCATAAAGCGGATCGCCCTTGTATCTCGACATGCCGTTCGCGCCTTTGGAATCGGCGCTCTGACGGGCGGCGATCATCTTCTGCCAGGCATCCAGCAGTTTGCGCAATTCATCCATCCGGCCGGACTGCAGGCTGGAAATGCCCAGCGCGTAATAAGCCAGCGAGGAGCGCGGCGTGAGATCCAGGGCGGCCTGGGCTTTTTTCAACGCCTTATCGTATTCGCCCTTCAGATGGTGGATTTCGGCCATCTGCAGGAGCGCGGCGGTTTTCATGTCGTTGCTGGTGGCGCGTTCCCACATGTTCTGGGCGTACTTCATGGCGCGGGTGTGCTGGCCCTTGGCGTTGAGAACCTGGATCATGTGTTCGTGGACGTAGTCCAGGTTGGGGTCCAGGTCCAGGGCGTCCTGGAACTGGGCGATGGCCTCGTCGTACCGGCCGGTCATCAGATAGATCTCGCCGAGGCTGTCATGCGGGTTGGGGTGGTCCGGGTAGAGCTTGGCGTACATCTCGAGGTGCTTGATCGCCAGGTCGTACTTGTAGATGTAAGTGTAGGTGTATCCCAGGAGGTTATGCGCCTGGCCCATGTAGGGGGCCAGCTCCAGCGCCCGCTCAAAGCACTCGGCGGCGAACGTCTGCTTGTTGATGGTGGTGTAGAAGATCCCGGCCACGTAAAACAGCACCGGATCGTTGCCGTCCTGGGCCATGAGCTCTTTGAGCTTGAGGTGGGTTTCCTGAATCTGTTCCTTGCCCATGCGCCATTTCTGGGGAAACCGGATCCAGATCTGCTCGGCCGGCGGGGCGCCGGGCATCAAGGCATCCACCCGGGCCTTGTAACGGCGGGCTTCGTCGTCCCGGCCCCGGAATTCCATCACTTGGGCCATGAAATAGTTGGTCATGAGGTGGTCCGGGTTCAACTGCAGGGCCTGCCGGAGCGTGTTTTCCGACGCTTCGAACCGGCGTTCCACGTTGTATTCGAAGTGGAGGTGGATGAGCCGGTACACCTGGTCACGGACTTGCGGTGTCATGGTCCGGCCGCCGGTTTCCACCTTGACCCGCGTGGGCGTTGCGGGCACGGCGGCCAGGCTGAGAATCAGAAGCAAACTGAGGCATATTCCACGACGCATAACGTCTCCTCGACGCTGATACCTATCCTACGGACTGCAGACTTGGATGTTTCGACCGGGCGACGGATTTTTCTCATGAACAACCGACTCGGCCCACCCACCATCTCGATGATATAATTATACTTTATCGCGCAGTGAGCCACCGTCATGAATCGGACCGAACCCCTAGTTGACCCGAACCGGCGCACCGAGCTCTTCCCGGTCACGCGGCAGTGGATCTACCTGAACCACGCCGCTGTGGGCCCGCTGCCGGCCTACGTGCTGGACGCCGCCCGCCACTACCTCGAGGCGATCTCACGGGACGGCGACCACCACTGGCAGGAGACCCTCCGGGTGGTGGAGGAAGCCCGCACCCTTCTCGCCGAACTCATCGGGGCCCGGCCGGAGGAGATCGCATTCACCCGGAATGCCTCCGAGGGGATCAGCGTGCTGGCCAACGGCCTGGACTGGCAGCCGGGCGACAACGTGGTCCTGCCGGCCATCGAGTTTCCCGCCAACGTGTTTCCCTGGCAGAACCTGGCCCGCCGGGGCGTGGACGTCCGGTACGTCCCGCTCCGGGACGGCCGCTGCGAGGCGGCGGACATCATCCCCCGCGTGGACGGGCGCACGCGGGTGGTCTCGGTGAGCTCGGTTCAGTTCTTCAACGGCTTCCGGCTGGATCTGGCGCCCCTGGGCGCGTACTGCCGCGGCCGCGGAGTGATTTTCTGCGTGGACGCCATCCAGCAGCTGGGCGCGCTGCCCCTCGACGTGGGCGAAGGGAGTGTGGACTTCCTCGCCTGCGGCGGGCACAAGTGGCTGATGTCCGGCGAGGGGATCGGTTTCCTCTACTGCCGGGCGGAGCTGCTGGACCGTCTCCATCCGGCCGCGGTGGGGTGGATGGGCGTGCGCGACTGGGAGCACATGCTCAATTACCGGCTGGAGTTTCCCCCGGCGGCCCGGCGGTTCGAGACCGGTAACCTGTCGGCGTTCGGCGTGCACAACCTGAAGGCCGCGGTGGGCCGCTACCTCCGGCTGGGACCGGCAGCCGTGGCCGCCCGCATCCTGGCCCTGGCGGAGCTGGCGGCCGAAGCGGCCGGTCAGCGGGGCTGGACGGTGCTCTCGCCCGACGGGCCGGCGCGCTCGGGGATCGTGTCGTTCCGCGTGCCCGGCCGCGATGCCGCCGACCTGACGGCGCGGCTGACGGCGGTCGGTGTCCAGGTGGCGCTCCGCAACGGCGCCATCCGGATGTCGCCGCATTATTACAACACCGCCGCAGAGGTGGCCGAGGCGTTTGTCCGCCTGGACCGGATCGTCAAATCATCCGACGGAAGGTGAGCCTATGAAATTGCTGACAGCCTCGCAGATGCGTGAAGTGGATCGCCGCACCATGGCGGAGATCGGCATCCCCGGCACCACCCTCATGGAAAACGCCGGCATCGCCGTCGTGCAGGTCCTGGAGGAGGAGTTCGAAAAACTCGACTCATTCCACATCGGCGTGATCTGCGGCCGGGGCAACAACGGCGGTGACGGCTTCGTGATCGCCCGGCACCTGTTCCTGCGCGGGATCACCCCCCACGTCTACGTCATCGGCGGCGCCGACGGGATCGCGGGTGACGCCCGGATCAACCTGGAGATCATCCGGAATTACCGGGACATCCCCATCGCGGAGGTCGCCACGGCGGACGACCTCGAATCGCTCCGCCAGGACCTGCAGTCGTTCCATCTCGTCGTGGACGCGCTCCTCGGCACCGGCCTCAACCAGCCGGCGGAGGGGCTCCAGGCCGACGTCATCCGCGCCGTCAACGATTCGCCGGCGACGGTGGTGGCCGTGGACCTGCCCTCGGGCCTGTTCGCCGACGAATACCGTCCGGTGGAGACCGCGGTGTTCGCCGATCTCACCGTGACCTTCACCGCGCCCAAGCCGGGCCTGATCCTGGGCGACGCCGGCATCTATACGGGGGATCTGTACACGGTGTCCATCGGCACGCCGGATTTCCTGCTCGATGTCCCGGAACACGCCCTGAACCTGCTGTCGGCCGACGACGTGCGCGGCTTTTTCCTCCCCCGGAAGAAGGACACCCACAAGGGCAACTTCGGCCACATCCTGGTGGTGGGCGGCGGGCGGGGCAAGACCGGCGCCGTGAAGTTGGCCGGCCTGGCGGCGCTCCGCAGCGGCGCCGGCCTGGTGACCATCGCCGTGCCGGCCCCGCTGGCCGCCGTGGCCGCGGGTGACGTTCCCGAGTTGATGGTGGAAGCGCTGCCGGGCGGCGACGACGGATGTTTCAGCCCGGCCGCCGCCGGCTGCATCCTGGAGCTGCTCAAGACGCGCGACGTGCTGGTGCTCGGGCCCGGCCTCGGGTGCCAACCCGAATCCGTCGCCCTGATCCGGGAGCTCCTGCCTCAACTCGAAGTCCCCGTGATCCTGGACGCGGACGCCCTCAACTGCCTGGCGGAGGACCCGGAGCTGCTCAAGCGGATCCAGGTTTCCGCGGTGCTGACGCCTCACCCCGGCGAGATGGCCCGGCTGGTGGCCCGCCGCACGGGCGAGGTGCAGGAAAACCGCGAGATGATCGCCCAGGATTTCGCCCGCAAGTACGGACATTATCTCATCCTCAAGGGGCACCGGACCGTGGCCGCCGATCCGGACGGCCAGGTCTGGATCAATCCCACCGGCAATCCGGGCATGGCCACAGCCGGCTCCGGGGACGTGCTCTCCGGCATCCTGGGCGCCTTCTGCGCCCGGATCAACCACCAGAACCCGGAGGCGTGGGCGCTGGCGTGCAACGCCGCGGTCTACGTCCACGGTCTGGCGGGGGACCTGGCCACCGAGAAGCTGAGCGAGGAGTCGGTCATCGCCCGCGACATCGTCCGGTTCATCTGTCCCGCCATCCGGCGGATCCGCGAATCGTGAGCCGGACGCGGTTCATCACCGAATCGGAGACGGGCACCTTCGCCCTGGGCCGGGCACTGGCGCGCCGGCTGGCGCTGCCGGCCACCGTCCTGTTTTTCGGGGAGCTGGGCGCGGGGAAGACCGTCTTCATCCGGGGCATGTGCCGCGAGCTGGACGTGCCGCCGGCCGACGTGCGCAGCCCCTCCTTCACTCTCGTCAACGAGTACCGCGGCCGCTGCCGCGTCGCGCACGTGGACCTGTACCGGCTGGGTGGACCGGCCGACCTCGAGTCCATCGGCTATCACGATCTGGAGGAGACAGCCGACCTGGTGCTGGTTGAGTGGGCCGAGCGGCTGGAGGCGGCACACCCGGGGGTGGTGGAAGTCCGGATGGAACATCTGGGCGACGACCGCCGCCGGGTGACCATCGTGAACGGCCCCGACGGCGTCAGCGCGGAGCCGGCCTGAGGCGGGCCGGGAGCGGCGGGCGGCGCGTCAGTGGTACCAGCGGAACAGCACGTCGCCGTGGTGGACGCGCGTCAGGCACTCGGTGTACGTGTTGGCCTGGTAGCGGAGCAGCAGGGGGAAGGCCCGGTCGCGCTGGAAGCAGTAGGCGCGGCCCAGGCTGTCGGTGGCCGTGAGTGCGGGCACCGACCGGCCGTCGATCGTCATCGTCGTTTCCCCCGTTGGCCGCAGCCAGCTTGGATGGCGCTGGATCTGAAGCTTGGCCTGCCGCCCCCGTTCCAGTTCGTCATACACCGCGGCGCTGAGCACGAGGAGCGTGCCGTCCAGCGGCAGCTCCCGTCCGTTCTCCAGGACGACGCTGCGGTAGTAACGGCGGGATTCCGCCAGGACCTTGGCCGGAACGACGAAAGCGCCCAGGCGGAACGCCTCCTCCCACTCCACCCGCCATTCCGGCGCGACGGCGCGGATCCGGTACACCGTGCGGGTTTCCGACTGGGCGTCCAATCCGGCCACCTGACCCGTGTACTCCAGCACCATGGGTGCGGCGAGCGCGATATGGTCCGTCGCCGGCCCGACGGGGCCGGCGACGGCCGGAGCCAGCCAGGCGAGCAGCAGGGCGGCGACGGAGCAGCGGCGGATCCTCATGATTTCACGGCATCCTCGGCGAACACCCGCCGGAAGATCGCATCGACGTGGCGCAGCTGGTGCTCGAGGCTGAAGTGGCGGGCGATCTCGGCTTCCGACAGGTGGCGCCGGATGTCGGCGTCGGCCAGGACCAGCGCCTGGAAGTCACCGCCGGTCTCCCAAGCGCGCATGGCCGCCCGCTGGACCCAGGCGTAGGCGGTCTCGCGCAGGACGCCCCTCTCGGTGAGCGCGAGCAGCAGCTGCCCCGAGTAGATCAGCCCGCGGGTCAGCTCGAGATTGCGCTGCATGGCTTCCGGATAGACGTGCAGGCCGGCGACGATCCCCGTCAGGGTTCGGAGCATGTAGTGGACCAGGGTGGTGCTGTCGGGCAGGATGATCCGCTCCACCGACGAGTGGGAGATGTCCCGCTCGTGCCACAGCGCCTGGTCCTCGAGCGCGGCCAGCACATGGCTGCGGACCACCCGGGCCAGACCGCAGAGCTGCTCGCACTTGACCGGATTGCGCTTGTGCGGCATCGCCGATGAGCCCTTCTGCCCGGCGCGGAACGGCTCCTCCGCCTCGCGCACCTCGGTCCGCTGCAGGTGGCGGATCTCGAGGGCGATCTTTTCGAGGGTGCCGGCCAGGACGCCGAGGGCGGAAAGAAACTGGGCGTGGCGGTCGCGCTGCAGCACCTGGGTGCTGATGGGCGCGTGGTCGATCCCGAGCTCCGCGCAGACCTCGGCTTCGATCTCCGGATCCAGGTGGGCGAAGGTGCCCACCGCGCCGGAGATCTTGCCGCAGACCACCCCGCGGCCGGCCAGTTCGAGAAAGGGCCGCTGGCGCTGCAGCTCGGCGTACCAGAGCGCGAACTTGAGGCCGAGGGTGGTGGGCTCGGCGTGAACCCCGTGGGTGCGGCCCATGGCGGGGAGGGTTTTGTGGCGGAAGGCCATCGTCTTGAGCGCGGCGGCCAGCGCGTCGACCTCGGTGCGGATCGCTGCCACCGCCTCCCGGAGCACCAGGGCCTGGGCGGTGTCCACCACGTCGGTGGAGGTGAGCCCGTAGTGGAAAAAGCGGGAGTGCTCGCCCACCTGCTCGGCCACCGCCGTGGTGAAGGCGATCACGTCGTGGTGGGTGACGGCCTCGATCTCCTGGATGCGCGGGATCGAGAACGCGGCCTTCGCCTCGATGGCCGCGACCGCCACCGCCGGGATCAGGCCGCGCCGGCCCAGCGCCCGGCAGACGGCCAGTTCCACCTGCAGCCAGCTGCCGAACTTGCGCTCCTCGCTCCAGATCTCGGCCATCTCCGGGGTGGTGTAGCGGGGAATCATGGGCGCGCCTCCTTCAGTCGATGGTGATCAGCGGCGTGGGCCGGTCCTGGTCGGCGACGATGATCTCGAACGCGTCGGCGCGGGCGGACGCGCGCTCCGCCAGGGCGTCCCGGACGTTCTGGCGGGCGATTTCGGGGTGGTTGTTCTTCCGGCTCAGGTGCGCCAGCACGATGGTGGCCGCGGCGCCGTCGAAGTCCTCCGCCAGGAACCGGCCGAGATCCCGGTTGCTCAGGTGGCCCACCCGGCTCAGGACGCGCTGCTTGAGCGGCCAGGGGTAGGGGCCGATCTTGAGCATCTCCTCGTCGTGGTTGGATTCGATGACCAGGCAATGAGACTGCCGGATCCGCTGGCGGACCAGTTCCGTCATGCAGCCCAGATCGGTGACGTGCGCCAGCTGGACGCCCCGGCAGCGGATGATGAAGCCGCAGGGGTCGACGGCGTCGTGGGAGACGGCGAAGGGGATGACCTCGAGGGGGCCGATGGCGAACGGCTGCCCGACCTGGAAGTGCTCCGCGGGGGCCTCCGTGCCGTTCAGCGCGGTGCCGGCGGCGGTGCCGGGTGACAGGAATACGGGCACCGGCGCGGATTTGAGGAAAACCGGCAGTCCGGCGATGTGGTCCCGGTGCTCATGGCTGATCAGGATTCCGGACAGGTGGTCGGGTCGGATGCCCGCCTCCCGCAGGCCGTGGCTGATGCGCCGGGCGTTGAGCCCGCAGTCGATGAGGATGTGGCAGTCGCCCGAGGAAACGAGGGTGCAGTTGCCGCCGCTGCCGCTGCCGAGGAGACGTACTTTTAACATGTGGTCGGCGCCTGGATGGTCATCTCAAGCGTGCCAAATTATCACACCCGTCAGGGGCGCGCAAGGCACATTCCGCGGCCGGTCCGCGTCCGCAACCGCTCAGCGGGGCGGCGGCGGTGCGGCCGGTTCCGTCGGCGGCGCCAGCCCGGCTGTGTGGCGGCGGTCCTCCAGCGTCAGGATGACCCGCGGCGCCGCGGGGTGATCCGTGTGAACGACCAGGTGCGTCGGCGGCTGCGCGGGGAGTGCGGCTTCCGAATCCAGGCGGAACGTGATTTTCTGGACGTGGACCGGCTTTCCGCCCTCGGTGCGCTGCAGGGGCTGGGCGACCGCCGCCAGCCAAGGCGGCGTCTCGACGCGGGTGACGGTGAACGGCACGCTGTCCCACAAGTAGACCACCCGCTCCGGCGGGCTGCTCTGGGCGAAATCGAGCAGGTCCAGGTAGCGGGTGGACGGCTGGATGGGCCCCGTGACCAGGCCGCGCACCGGCACGCGGACCCGCTCCTCCGCTTGCCCCGTGAAGACCAGCTCCACCCATTCGTCCAGCACCACCTCGGCCTCCGCCACCTGCAGTCTGACGGAGACGCGGTAGTGGCGGTTGTTCACGGGCGTGAAGGCGGCCGTGACCGTCGGGGAAGACCCGCTCACCGACTGGAGCGCTTGGATGGCGTCGTCGTTGATCTCGACGGCCAGCTCCGCGGCCGCGCCGTTGATATGCTCGACCGGCGCCATGCTGAAACTCAGGATGTCCGGCGAGACATCGAGGCGGGTGTACGCATCGCCGACGATATAGAACGCGGCGCGCGGCTGCCGCGGGTCGTCGGTGACCAGCCAGACGCCGTCGTAGAACGAGCCCCGCTTGTCCCGGACATCCAGCACGACTTCCAGCGACGTGGATTCCTGTGGCGCCAGCCGGCTGGCGCCCAGGCTGAAACGGGCGCACTGGCACATGGGCTCGACCTCGACGATGTTCAGCGGGGCGGTGCCGGTATTGGCAATGATGAAGGTGTGGACGATCGGCGGTCCGGCGGCGGAGATGCGGCCCGCGTCGTAATAGCGGTCGGTGGCCGTGAGCATCGGTCCTGCGGCGGCGGGCGCGACCGGCGCCTGGGCGGCCAGCGCACAGCCCAGCCATCCGGCCAGACCGATTCGGATCACCACGACGGCGAGCGGGCGGTTCATGACAAGGGCATTGTAACCCGGACCGGAAGCCGTGCGAAGCAATTTCCATGGGCGGCGGCCCGTCCGGTAGCAGGTAAAAAAACCGGCTTCTTCAGCCCCCCTGAAACCCGCAGGTCCGGAAAAGGTCTGAAGAAGCCGTCGAAATGAAAAACCCAGTTATCCCAACTCGTTGCTGTCAAATAACTGTGTGTCGGGTCCGGCTCATGCGTCAGGTCCTGGGTTGCCTGAACATGAGGGCCAATATTCAGAGCCCGATCCGCATCCTGCAGCCAGTGTAAACCGCCGAATCTGGAGCCGTAAATCAGAGATTCCCTGATAACGGCCTTCAAAAATCCTGATGTCCAAACGCTGCGGTGTGGAGAGAGCAGGAGGCTGCCGGGCGGCTCATAGAGGCGAGAGCCCTTCGCGGATCGCGTACTTGGTCAGCTCGGCGACGCTGTGCAGGTCGAGCTTGGCCATGATTTTCAGCCGGTATGATTCGACGGTCTTGCCGCTCACGCGGAGGATGCCGGCGATCTCCTTCGTGCTTTTGCCTTCCGCGATGAGCTGCAGCACTTCCCGCTCGCGCGGGGTGAGGGGCTGGGGTGGGGCGGCGGGCCCGGCCGCCGGCGCCCGGCGCAGCACATCCTCGACCAGGATATTGGCGATGGCTGGGGAGACGTACGCATGGCCGCCCATGACGGCCCGGATCGCGGTGATGAGCTCTTCGGCGGCGGAATCCTTCAGCAGGAATCCGTTGGCGCCGGCCTGGAGCATGCCGATGAGGAAGCGGCGGTCCGAATGCATCGACAGGGCGATCACCTTGATCCCGGGGTGACGCGCCCGGATCTGGCGGGTGGCTTCGATCCCGTTCAGACCGGGCATGGCGATATCCATGATCACCACGTCGGTGGGTTGGTGCTGGATCGCTTCGAGGGCCGAGCGGCCGTCGTCGGCCTCGGCGACGACGGCCATGTCCGCCTGCTTCTCCAGCAGGGAGCGCAGGCCCTCCCGAAGAATCTTGTGGTCATCCGCGAGCAGGATGCGCAGGGTCATGGTTCCCTCCTGGCACCGGATTCGGCGGGGGCGACGGGCAGCGTCAGCGTCACCCGGGCACCGCCGCCCTTGGTGCGGCCGATCTCCAGACGGCCGCCCGCCAGACCGAGTCGTTCCCGCAGGTAGAAGAGCCCGAAGCCGCCGGTGGTGGGTGCCGGCGTCGAACCGGCGGCGAATCCCTTGCCGTCGTCCTCGACGACGGCGAGCACCTCTTCGTGCTCCCGCCGCAGCGACACCCGGATCCGGCGGGCGCCCGCATGCTTGATGGCGTTCACCAGCAGCTCGCGCACGCCCTGGAACAGCAGATCCCGCATCTCGATGGTCAACGGCTTGGGCTTGGAGTCGGAATCGAGCGCGATGGCGACACCCGACTGCTGGCTCAGGTGCTCAACCAGCCACTCAGTGGCGGCCTCGAGGCCCAGCAGGTCGAGGACGGGCGGGCTGATCTCCGAGATCAGCGACCGCGTCTCCCGGATGGTCGCCTCGATCAGGTTGGCTGTCTCCGGCCACGGTCCCCCGGCGTCGGCGCCGGACGCGGGCCGCAGCTCCCCGAGTTTGATCTTGGCCAGCGCGAGCGATTGGCCGATTCGGTCATGCAGGTCCGAGGCGATTTTGCGCCGCAGGCGGGCCTCGGCCAGCGACAGCTCGTTGGCCAGGGAACGGAGTTGTTCCTGATAAGCGAGCAGCTGCTCTTCGGAACGGCGCCGGTCGGTGATGTCCTCGACCATGGCGAAGCCGAATGCGGCCGGGTTGACTTCCTGACGGATGACGTAAAGCGTCATTTTGGCCCAGAAGCAGCTGCCGTCCTTGCGGCGGTAGCGCTTGACCAGCGGAATCCAGTTCTGTTCGCCGACCGTGATGATTTCGGCGATGGCATCCTCCTGGGCGATGTCGTCGGGATGGGTCAGCTCCCGCCAATGGATGCCCCGCAGCTCGTCGGCGGAGTAGCCGATCATGGTCAGAAACGCGGGATTGGCCTCGGTGATGATTCCGTCCAGCGTGCAGAAGACGATCCCGATGACCGATCCCTCGAACATGGCGCGGACGCGCAGCTCGCTGTCGAGGAGCGCCTGGTGGGCCCGGATGCGGGCTTGCCGGGCGAGGGCCAGGCTCACGAGATCGGCCATGGAGGCGATGAAGTGCTCCTCGTCGGGGGTCCAATCGCGGGGCCCGCCGTCGTGCTCGCAGGCGAGCACGCCGCGAAAACGGCCCTCCAGGGTGATGGGGGCGAACAACAGAGCGGTGATGCCGTCGTCCAGAAACCGGCGGGCGCTCGCCCGGGTGCGCGGATCAGTCGCCACGTCGGCCACGGCAATGGAGCGGGCGCGCTGGAAGGGTTCCGGGTGGCTGCCGGCGGCGATCAGTTCGGCGATGGGGTGCAGATGCTCCGGCGGGAGCAGGTCATGGAAGCCGGTGGCGTCCGGGCGGGACGGGAGCCACGACCAGGTTCGGGCGACGTTCAGGGTCCGCCGGATGTCCGCCGCCATGCGGGCCAGCAGGCGTTCGGGTTCGGCGTCGACAAATTCCTCCGATCGGGTCAGCTCCATCAGCGCCTGGCTCATCCGGTGCAGGCGCTGCTCGCTGAGCCGCAGGTCGCGCTCGGCCGTGGACGCCGCCAGGTAATTGCCGATCAGCTCGCTGCTGATCCGGAGAAACTGCACATCTTCGGGCTTCCAGCTGGCGGCCGCCGCCGCGGTGACCACGCCTAAAATGCCGCGCAGCTGACCGCTGCTGGCCAGGATCGGAATCCACACCGAGGCCGGGATCCGGCGGTCGGCCAGGTACTGCCGCTCCGCCGCCGCAACGGGCGGCGGAATGGACTGGCCGTCCAGGACGATGATCTCGTTGCGGCGTAGCCGCTCCATGGCCCAGGCGTACGCCGTGAGATCGTGATCCGGCGGGAACATCCGACCCGGCGGACTTCCCGGCGGCATCCATTCGTGGACGGCGGCGATGCGGAGGCGATCGTCCACAAAGCCCAGCACGACACACTCGGCGTCCAGAATGCGGCCCCAGGTCTCGAGGATCCGATTGAAATCCTCGACCGGGTGGGACATGAGGATCCGCGACGTGAGCGCCAATCCCTCCTCCAACTCCAGGCGGCGGCGGAGGCGGGCTTCGACGTCGTGGCGCTCCTCGATCTGCCGCAGGAGCATCCGGTTGGCGCGCAGGAGCTCCCGGTTCCGCTCCTCGAAGACTACAGCTACGTCGGGGGCGGCTGAGCCGACGGGTTTGGGCGCGTCGTCGGCCGTGGCGAGGACTCGGTTGACCAGAACGACGCCCCGGATCAAAGGATCGGCCGTGAGGTTGGTGCCGGTGCTCAGCAAGCGGATCCAGCGATCGTCCTTGGTTCGCAGGCGCAACGCCAGCGTTCGCGACGCGCCGGGCCGGTCCAGGACCTCCGCGTGGGCTTCCAGGCATGCGGCCTGGTCGTCAGGATGGATGAAATCGAACGCCAGCCGCCCGACCAGCTCTTCGGGCACCCAACCCGTGGCAGGGGTGACGGCCGGGCTCACCTGTCGGCAGATGCCGTCGCGGTCGATGACCACGTAGATGTCGTCGGTGTGGCCCAGCAGCGTCTGGATCAGCGAGGGGAAATCGGCCGCGGCCACCGGCGGGGCGGGGGGTTCCGATTCTTGGAATTTCGGTCGGTCGGCAGCCATCCCGTGCCGTGCCTCAAACGAGGAATTTCTGGACATCCCCGTGGGGCGCCGGGATGATCACCGCAGCCACGAAGAGGCCGGTATGGGCGATGGCCGCCTCCCCGGCCCGGATCGCCGCCTCGACGTCGGCGACTGAACCGGTCAGGGTCAGGACCGCCTTGCCGCCGATGCCGTTGGCGAGGCGGATCTCGATGAGGTCCACGGCCGCGGCCTTGGCGGCCGCGTCGCCGGCGAGGATGCCCGTCAGGGCCGAATAGCTTTCCAGCACGCCCACCGCGGCCAGCGCGGCGATGGCGGCGGTGCCGGTGAGCGCGGGGAACACCTGCGGGTGCGCGTTGGGGATGATGAATTCGTCGACGACGGCGCCCGGCGCGACGGCTTTGCCGGCGGCAATGGCGGCCTCGACGCTGGACACCTCGCCGTGGACGAGAGTCATGTACTTGCCCGGACAGATGCTCTTCGACGCGAACAGCTCCACCGCGGCCGCCTTGGCCATGGCGTCGGCGGCGAGGATGCCGCGGGCGATGCTGTTGAACTCCAGGGCTCCGATGGCGCTGGCAATCATGCGGTGTCTCCTCCACGGGATCTTCGGGCGCGGGGCGGGGCGGTGGCGATGACCACGACGTCGTCCGCGCGGACCACTGTTCCGGCGGCGGGCGCGTGCACGTGGGCGCCCAGGGCGCCGGCCGGGATCCGGCCGACGGCCTGCGCCGCGGTCACCCGCTGCCCGGCGCGGACCGCCGGCTCCGCCGCCACGCCGGCGTGCTGCCGGAGCGGCAGGCGAAGCTCCGCCGGCACCGGCAGGGGCCCGGCGAATTCGGCCGGCCGGTCGTAGGCGTCGAGACGCAGGTGCCGGATCAGCCGGCGGGTCGGAACGGTGAACAACCCGGTGTCGGCCCGACCGGCGGGCTCGCCGGCGGGCGCGGCCGGGCGGGGGAAGCTCCGGCGCGATTCCATGATGAGCCGCCGCGGCGACAGGTCGAACGGGCAGGCGACCAGGGAGCAGAGACCGCATCCCGAGCAATGGAAGACCGTGTCGGAGTGGAGATCGCGGTAGTCCCGGGCCGAGCCGATGAGGCGCATCAGCTTGTGCGGCTCGATGTCGTGACCGATGAGATAGCGGGAGCACAGCTCGGTGCACTTGCGGCACTGGCAGCAGATGTCCTCGGCGATCTTGACCGAATAACGCAGCGGCCGGGTGCGCTCCAGGATCGCCGGGTGATCGGCCGGCAGCGCGATCAGGGCCGCCGTGGTCTTGGTCACCGGCGCGTCCAGGCAGGTCAGCGCGCCCATGAGCACGCCCCCCTCCAGGTAGCGGACGTCGGGCGCCGTGGCGCCGCCCGCGGCGGCGGCCAGCTCGCGGAACGGCGTGCCGATGGCCGCCTCGACGGTGACGGGGCGGGCCACCGCGCCGCAGACGGTGACGTAGCGCCGGGTCAGCGGGACGCCGCGGAGCGCGTCGTGGATCGCCTTGAACGTGGCGGCGTTACCCACGAAAAAGCCGGCGTCCGCCGGGATGGTGCGCTGGGGCAGCACCCGGCCGGCGACGTCCCGGATGACGAAAAATTCGTCGCCGGAGGGGTAGATGTCCGGCAGCGCCGCCAGGCGGAGCGGCACGCCGTCCGCGGTCGGCGCCAGGCGCCGGGCCAGGTCGGCGTGCTTGGCCTTGACCGCGAGGGCCACCTCGGCGGCGCCGCCGGTGCGGGCCACCGCGCCGGCGCCGGCCACGACCTCGGCCAGGTGGTTGGCCAGCAGGTGGCGATCGGTGGCCAGCAGCGGCTCGCACTCGGCGCCGTTGATGATCACGGTGTGCAGGCGCGGCCGCAGCTTGCGGTGGGTGGGGAAGCCGCCGCCGCCCATGCCGACGACGCCGGCTTCCTCGATGCGACGCTGCAGTGTGGGAAAATCGAGAACCGGCGGGCGGGCGGCGGGCATGCGGACCCTATCGGTCCAGGCAGATGGAGTCGATGATGGCGATGATGGCGGTGTCGACCGGATGGTCCTTCATGCCATGGGAGAGACGGGCCGAAGAGCCGCTGACGCACAGGACGCGTTCGCCGGCTCCGGCGCCCACGGTGTCGACGGCGATGATATACCCGCCCGGCGTCCCGTCGGCCGGGTTCAGCCGCTCGACGATGAGGAGCTTCTTCCCCTCGAGCCGGGGGTCCTTGCGGGTGGCTACGACCGTGCCGCACACTCGACCGATGATCATCGCGTCTGTCCGGGAGAAAAAGCCCGGGGGGTGCGGCGCACCCCCCGGATCGTGTTATGCCTTGCCCTTGGCCCGGTCTCTGGGGATGATGGGCAGCACATCGTCCAGGTTCGGATGCGGCCGCGGGATCACATGGACGGCAATCAGCTCGCCCACCTTGCGGGCGGCCGCCGCGCCGGCATCCGTGGCGGCTTTCACGGCGGCGACGTCGCCGCGCACGATGGCCGTGTTGAGACCGCCGCCGGTCTTCTCATAACCGACCAGCACCACTTTAGCCGCCTTGACCATGGCGTCGGCGGCTTCCACCATGGCGGTGAAACCTCGGGTTTCGATCATGCCCAGGGCTTCCAAGGATTCGCTCATACGATTGCCTCCTGATCCTGTTGCGGGTAGATGATGGTTGGATTGTAAAAGAGCACCGGTGGTTTTTCAATATAAAAGATAGACTTGCGCGTTGGCGCCGGTGATTTCACTTGTCTCGCTGCGGACCGTTTGGGTATAGTGAAAACCCATGAGCCACACCTACCAGACCCGCGTCTCCATCGGCCCGCCCCTGACCCCCGTGGTCAAGACGCTCCTCATCCTCAACATCGCGGTCTATCTGGGGCAGACATTCGACCGCTCCCTGCATTATTACTGGCTCGATCTCTGGATGAGCCTGATCCCGGTGACGGTGACGCTGGGCGGACAGGTCTGGCGCCTGGTCACCTACATGTTCCTGCACGGTCCCCAGCTCCTGCACATCGTGTTCAACATGCTCATTCTGTGGATGTTCGGGCCGGAGATCGAAGGCATCCTCGGACGGCGCCGGTTCGTGGCGTTCTACCTGATCACCGGCGTGGGTGCCGGCCTGTGCAGCCTGGCGGTCAGCCCGTTTTCCGCCGCCGCCATCGTGGGGGCGTCGGGCGCCATGTACGCGATCCTGCTGGCGTACGCCATGTACTTCCCCAACCGTTACCTGCTCGTGTTCTTCGTCATTCCGGTGAAGGCGAAATATCTGGTGGTGGCGACCATCGTCCTGGAGCTGATGTTCTCGCTCGCGGGGGTGCAGGACGGCATCGCCCACGTGGCGCATCTCGGGGGGATGGCCTTCGGCTACCTCCTGCTAAGGTATCGGACCCTGCTGCCGGACCTGAAATATCGCTGGCTCCGGCTGCGGGGCTGGTGGTACCGCCGCAAGTTTAAGGTGTACCGGAACGATCCGCCGCGGCGGGGCGGCCCGTGGGGTCCGCACTGATCGTCACCGCATCCAGGCGGCAACGCGACTTCAACCGGTCACGCGGTCACAGTTACACCCGCTGCTTACGGACATAAAAAGGCCGCATGCCTCGCCTGCGGCCTTCGGTGGTCGGACAGGCACGGCCCGCCCCCGGCTCGCGCCGGGGATGGGGGTGATTGCTGAACCGGGATTCACTCTGTCGTCGCGGAGCTTTCAGCCAGCACCACCGCCGATCCCGCGGCCATGGCGTCGTAGTACCGGGTGAACCGGGCGCTTTCCGCGTCGGTCCGGCCGGCCAGATTTTTCGCCCAGCGGTAGCCGATGGACTGGTAATAGAGCCGGACGTTGACGGTGAACGGGCCGGTCGCGCCGGATACGTCCACTGCGTAGCGGATCCGGTCGCCGCCGCCGGCGAAGTCAGTGTCGGCGGACGCCGTTCCGTGCACCGCCACATCCTTCGGCGCGGTCCGCTTGTCGAATCCCCGGGGCAGCAGGCGGTTGTCCTTCAGGTACGAGACGGCGGTGAGCAGGCCGGTGGTGACCGCGCCTGCGGGATCGCCCAGAATCGGCTCGTACACCTGGACCTGGTCGCCGGCGGTGATCTCGTCGTAGTGCGGCTCGAAACGGGCGGCGTCGGCGTCGTTGTCGTTGCCGGCGATCCGGCCGTCCGGCGTGACGGCGCCCGATTCGAACACGACCGCCCCGCTGCGGTCGCGGACGGCGACGTGGAGCCAGGCGCGACGGGACGGGTAGGCGGTGGGCAGCTTGTGGCCGGCCCGGTTGACCACTTCGACGTCAGTCACCAGGCGCCCGTTGTCCGCCCGGGCGGCGGACACCACGAGCGTGGCGGATTCAGCGGCCAGGTGCGCCTCGGTGCGCCGGGCGGCCGCATCCAGTTCCTCGGGGAGGGCGGCGACGCCCAACTCGCCGCGATACCGGTTGAAGATACGCATCATCAGGGTGTTCCCGCCGAGAAAAGTGTGGGCCGAAACTGCGGGCCGAAGGTCGCCAAGCACGGGAGTCACCGCCATCGGCTCCGCCTCGGCGGGCATGTGGCAGGCCTGGCAGCTTTGGGCGCCGGCGTAGGCGCTGTGCTCCCATTCCAGGTAAGGGACCTGTTCGGGCAGCTCGCCCACCACCTCGCCGTTCGGGCCCAGGGAGGCGGTGAAGAGCGTGTGGCAGCTCGCGCAGATTCCCGCTTCGCTCAGGTGGGCAGCCTTGGCCGGTGTGAAACCCGACGACGAGTGCATGATCCGCCGCCGGCCCGCGTCAACTTCGAACGGACCGTGGATCAGCGGAGCCGCGCCCGCCGCGGGCACGTCGATCCCGAACCCGGCGGTGAAGGTGGACCGCTGTCCCAGGCCCGCGGCCGACATCTGATGGCAGAGCGTGCACGACACGCCGTCGGCTGCCAGCGGGGCGTGCGCGGCCGTCGCCTGGCCCACCGGCAGGTTGGCGAACACCGCCCCCTGCCCGCCGGCGGTTTTGGCCAGATAGCGGGCCATGGGCATGTGGCAGGCGCTGCACTCGTCTTCGATGGCGGCCTGGTGGGACGGGTGGTCGGTGATCTCCCGGCGCACCCCGGCCATCCAGTATGGATCGCGCGCGGAGTTGGCCATCATGGTCGTCCGCCACTGATTGCCGAAAGACAGGTCCCGGCCGGACGGGGTGATGACGCCCGTGTGGCAGGCGAAGCAGACGTCGGCGGTGCCGAAGACCGGCGCGGGGCCGGCCGGAGCGGTGCCGGACTGACCGCCGGCTTGGAGCGGGGCGCCGGCGCTGGTGAGCGCCGCCAGGAGAATCAACAATGCGGTGGTGTTTCTCATGACTGCCTCCCTCACCAACCCTGCAGGAATCCGCCGTCGAACCAGTCCCACAACAGGTACATGACCAGTTGGGTCCGGCGCGGTCCGGTGTCGGTGACGGGCAGGCGCACCCCTACGTTGAACAGGATATGCTGGCGCTGGCTCAGCGACACCTGCAACTGGGGGACGACATCCCAGTCGGTGGCTTTGCCCTCCGCCAGCTCCCGGGAACCGAGGATCTCGACCATCGGGGTCCAGCACCGGCCGCTGATCCCCTGGGTGAAGGTCTTGCCCAGGGCGGTCCGCCAAAAGGCTTCGTTGTCCGCCTCGTCGTCGATGGGGATTCCGAAGCCCCCCTGGAACTGCACGAAACTGTCCGCCGGCAGCGCCTGGCCGAAGGTGACGAACGGCTCCACGGTGAAGCAGCCGCTGCCGAAGTCCCGGGCCTCGCTGCCGGTGGGGAACACCAGCTCGCCCGTCAGGCTGACGATGGTCCCCGTCCGCCAGTTGGCGGTCAGCACCCGCTTGTAAGCGAAAGCCATATCGCCAAGTCCGCCCTGCCAGCTCCCTTCCGCCCGATCGTGGGCGGCGAACGGAACCACCAGCTCGATCTGGTTGCGGGCCCCGAACCGCTTCTCGTAGATCACCTTGTTGGAGACCGCGCCGTCCCCCTCCAGCGCCACCGACGACACCACCAGGAGCTCATCCTCGGGGAAGGCCTTTTCGGTGATGAGCGCCTTGGGGAAGTTCAACTCGCCGCGTGGCCAGGCCGCCTTCGGGCAGAACGTGCGGACGTGGTTGAGCGCCAACTGGATTTCCTCGCCGGATAGCGCATCGCCGAACGCCGGCATAGTCCGATGGAACGCTCGCGCGGGACCGCCTTCGTGCATCACCGCGGCCCAGTCCGAGTCGGGCTCACGGGGGGCAAACTGGCAGTCGGTGAAATCGGGCAGGGGGACAGGCAGGGCGAGCTGTTCCGCCGGGACTCCGCTGCCGTCCAACCCGTGGCAATGGGCGCAGGCGGCGAGATAGATCTGCTCCTCGGTCCGTGTCGCCGGCGCATCGCTGGCAAACACCGACACCGTGACGATGAGCAGCAGTGCCGCGAGGCTGGGAACCAGCGGCCCCAGACATGCAGTTCTCAGGCACAATCGGTTCATTCGGTTCTCCATGATGGAATGATTCGATTCATCCGCGCGGGCCGGCGGGATCGTCCAGCCCGCGGGGGATGAGCAGCACCCCGTATGCGACCCACAGCCCCAGCAGGAGGCCGGCGATCCCGAACGTCAATTCCACGGCCGCCAGCAGCGGGGCGGACGGGGTGGCGGCGGGCAGGACGAGCCGGTTGAGGACGGTTTGGAGGATGATGCGCAGCGCCAGCAGGAAGAATCCCAGGCCCAGCACCCGGCCGCTCCGCGCGTGCCGCATCCGCACATAGGCCATCCAGGCCAGCAGCAGATACAGGAGCACCCAGAGGCCGGCATCCGCCAGATACAGATTGCGAACCAGGGCGTCCGGATCAGCCATGGCTCACCTCGGATCGTCCGCGCGGCCGGAGCGGCCGGGTCAGGAGGGCGATTGCCAGCGCGATCAGCCCGCCGGCCAGGATGCCGATCGCGTCGGTCGCCAGCCCGGACCAGGCGGCAAACAGCCCGAAATAGAGCAACTGGACCACGGCCAGCTGGGCGAGGTCGCGCAGCAGCCAGCCGCACCAGCCGACGACCAGCAGCCAGGCGGCCCACGGGCGGCGCCGCCGGCGGGTGAGAATCACGGCGGTCACGCCGGCGGCCAGGACGCCGGCAGCCTGGCCGATCACAGCCATCAACTGGCTGGCTTGGTACGCGGTATCCATTCGCATGTGAACACCTTCGCTTGCGCCGCAGACCCGGCGGGCAACCGGTCGCTGCGACGATATTAGCTCTACGATACCTGATGTCGACTCAAGGTATTATACCCGCGGCGGAAGGCGCCGGCCAAGCGGAAACACCGGCGACCCCGGATCGATCTCAATGGGTGGGCAGCGGCAGCTCGACCCGCAGGCCGGCATAGACGGCCCGGCCGGGCATGGGCACTCCCTGCATTTCCTGGTACTCTTCGCCCAGCAGGTTTTCCGCCCGGACGTACAGCTCGAACAGATGCCAATGCCGCGCCGCCTGCGCCGCCAGCAGGGTGTACCGGTCGTCGATGCCGGCCCGGACCTTGTGGTGCACCGAGACGCTCCAGGTGACGGCTGCGCCCCACGACCCGGAGCATTGAACCGAGACGTGGTGCCGGCAATAGTCCAGCGCGTATTTCGACTCGTAGTCCACTGCCGCCACGGGCGCCAGCTCGTTGTAGGCGTATCCCGCCTGGACGCGGAGCCGTTCGCCCAGCGGCGCCGCGGCCTGGATGGCGCCGCCGGCGACGGTGGCCCGGCCGACGTTGGCGGCCCGCCACGGGTCGGCGGGCGCGGTGCGGATCCAGTCGATCATCTCATCGTCCCGGCGGACGAAGGCCGTCGCCGACACGCACGCCCCGGAGGCGCCGTACCAGTCTGCGCCCCCCTCCAGGGTGACCGCCCGCTCCGGCGCCAGATCCGGGTTCCCCTGGTTGGCCGGGCTCCAGTAGTACAACTCCGTGAAGGACGGCGTGCGGAAGGCCTTGCCGACGAAGGCCCGCAGCTTCCAGTTCCCGTCGGGGAGCCAGGCCACCCCCAGCCCCGGCGTCCAGACCGTCCCGTAGCCGGTGAAATGATCCACCCGGAGCGTTCCCTGCACGAGATACTGCGGGGCGGGGCGCCACTGCGCCTCCAACATGCCGGCGGCCTGGTCGGCGTCGTGGTCTCCCAGACGGTTGCTCGTCAGGGCGGCGTGTCGCAATTCCAGGCCGGCGGTGCAGCGGAAGCTCGGCGTGTCGGCGGCCACGCTGTGCACCTGCAGCTGCAGGGTCCGGTTGTCGTGGCGGTTCCGGTAGAGTTCGGGATGGTCCCGCACCAGGATGTAGTCGTCCTGGTGCAGCCGCCACCACAGGTCCACGCGGGTGGGCGCGGCGCGGAACGGCCCGCCCGTCAGCGCGTTGCTCCAGAGCAGGCCGTGGCTCCGGGTGTGCTCCCAGGACGGGTAGGGACCGTAAAAACCCTGGGCGCCGAAGGCGTTGTCGAGATGGCCGTAGGCCAGCGCCGTCTCGCCCAGCCGGTGCGGCTGGGTGAAGCTGGCCCACACCTGGCCGAGGCGGTAGTCCCGGTTGACCATGAACCCGTCGCTGCGGCTCAATCCGCCGTAGATCTGCGCCACGCCGCTCCCCAGGCGGACGGTGCCGGCCGCCGATGCGCCCGCGCTGCCGAAGGACCCGCCGGAGGCCTCCAGGCGGACACGGTCCGGCCCGGTCCGTCGCGTGATGATGTTCACCACTCCGCCCACCGCGTCGGCGCCGAAAAAGACCGAGTTCGAGCCGGTCTGGATCTCCACCCGCTCGATCAGCTCCGGCGGCACCGGGAGCTCCATGTTGAAGTGGGCCGTCTGCGGGTCGTTCCAGCGCATGCCGTCGACGCACACGACCACGCCCGCGGCATTGGAGCCGCGGAGGTGGATGTCGCCGAACAATCCGCCGGCCACCGCCGGACGGAAATCCACCGCCGCCGCCAGAGCCAGCACGTCGGTCACTCGCCGGACGGGCAGCCGGCGCAGCGCGTCGCCCGGAATGACCGTCACGTCGCGCGTGGCCTGGTCCAGCTCCGCCGGCGCCAGCGATGCCGAGACCACCACGGTGTCCCGGATCGCCGGTGCAGGCGGGGTCTCCGCCGGGTCCGGATCCGCGCACTCGGCCGCCCGCGCGACCGCCAGCAGCAGAATGAGGATGCAGGCCGTTCGGTTCATAAAAGGCGGCATTATAACACGCGATCAGACGGAGCAGGCCGGACGTTGCATTGACGTGCGCGTTCCGGTATCATGGGATCGAAATTCAGGGAGGCAAAGGCGCATGCGGGATCTCCGGGTGATCGAGGATGCCGTGCGGGAGTTTCAGAGCCGGGGCGGCCGGTTCCTCGAGGCCGTCCACGTGGACGGCCGCCGGTTGACGGGCGAGTTCGTTGGGCTGACGGATACGCCCAACGGCCGCCAGATCATCCTGAAACCGCCGCACGGCCGTGAAATCCGCCTCTATTACGCCATGATCCGGCGCCTCGAGGGGTGAGCCCGGCGTCACCGGCGGGAGCCCGCACCGCATGACACATTCCCGAATCATTCCGTCATCGGCCGCCGCCACGCTGATGGCGCTGGCTGCCGCACTGCTGACTGCCTGCGGCCCGCCGGCCGCGGCGCCCGCCGCCCGCACCGCGGAGCCGGGCGGCCCGCCGGCGGGTGCCCGGCTCCTGTTCACGTGGGAGGGCTTGGTGGACGGCCGGGATCTGCTCAAGTTTCGCGGCGACCGTTGCCTGGTGGAGCACGAGCGGGATCGTGACATCCAGGCCATGCGCTTTCAATCCTTCCATCCGCTGGATCCCTGGGTGTTCCCGGTGATCATCGTACGGGAAGCGGGCCGGGGCAAAGTGGAAGTCATCCGGCAGGGAGACCGCTGGAATGCGTTCACCCTGGTGGTGCGGGTGGATGATCTGGCGACCGGCGGCGCCGGACGCTTCCGGTTCTCCGCCTACCAGGGAGAGCGGGAGCGGGGCGTGCCGCCGGTGCTGTCGGTGTACGCCGAGGTGGACGACGAGGCGCGTCTGGAAATCGTCGGCGCGATCCTCCGCGCCCGGCCCGAGGGGGGGGGCGGCGTCCGCGACCTCAAGTACATGTTCCGGGACGCCACGGGACTGGAACCGGGCGGCGCCTACCGGCTGCAGCAGGTCCACGGACGCGGGGAGGCAACGTTGGCCGGCGACGGATCGGCCGGCGATCCATTCCGGATCATTATCCAAGACAAAGCAGCGGGCAGCTCGCTGTACGTGCTGGAACTGTATCCGACCCGAGGGGAGTGACCGGCTCGCGGAATCACCGCTTCTTCGCGCGGAGGAGCTCCATCGCTTTCTGGCTGGTCTTGACGGCGCAGAATTCGCCGCACATGGTGCAGACCTCGCTTTGCCCCTTCGGGGGACGCTCCCGCCGCATGCGCTCGGCCAGCTCCGGATCGAGGGCGTGGCGGAACTGACCGTCCCAGTCCAGGTTTTTCCGGGCCACGCTCATGGCCCGGTCCGGATCCATGGCGCCGGGCAGGCCTTTGGCGATGTCCGCGGCGTGGGCGGCGATCTTGGAGGCGATCACGCCGAGGCGGACGTCCTCCGCGGTGGGCAGCCGCAGATGCTCCGCCGGCGTCACGTAACAGAGGAAGTCGGCACCGTGCATTCCGGCCACGGCCCCGCCGATGGCCCCGGTGATGTGGTCGTAGCCGGGGGCGATGTCGGTGACCAGCGGGCCGAGCACATAGAACGGCGCGCCTTCGCAGAGCGATTTTTCCAGGCGCATGTTCTCGGGGATCATTTGGAGGGGTACGTGGCCCGGCCCCTCGATCATCACCTGCACGCCGGCGGCCCGGGCCCGGCGCGTCAGCTCGCCGAGCACCAGCATTTCGCCGATCTGGGCGCGGTCGGTGGCGTCGGCCAGGCAGCCCGGCCGCAGGCCGTCCCCGAGCGAAAGGGTCATGTCGTGGCGGCGGCAGATCTCGAGCAGCCGGTCGAAGTGTTCGTAGAGCGGATTTTCGCAGTCGTGGCAGATCATCCACTCCACCAGGAGCGAGCCGCCGCGACTGACGATGTCCATCACCCGGCCCTGCTGGCGCAGCAGCTCCACCACCGCGCGGGTGGCGCCGCAGTGCACGGTGATGAAGTCCACGCCGTCGCGGCCGTGGTCCTCGATCACGCCGAAGAGATCATCCGCGGTCATCTTGATGAAGGCCTGGTGCGCGTCGCGGGCCCGGACCGCCGCCTCGTAGATGGGCACGGTGCCCACCATGACGTCGGAGGCGGCGATGATCCGCTGCCGCGTGAGGCGAATCTGGCGGCCGGTGCTCAGGTCCATGACGGCATCGGCGCCGTACCGGACGGCCACCTGCAGCTTGGTCAGCTCCTCGTCGATGCTCTCGTGCTCCGGTGACGTGCCGAGGTTGGCGTTTACCTTGGTCCGCAGCCCCTCGCCGATGCCGGCAGGCCGGCGCAACGTCTTGGCGGCGTTCTGCGGGATCACGATCCGCCCCGACCGCAGGCCGGCCAGGATGAACTCGGGCTCACGGGTCTCGGCGGCGGCGACCGCCCGCAATGCGTCCGGGATGTCGCCTTGTTGAATCCGATCGATCATGGTCATGACGGTTCGCTCCGTTTCAAATGGAATGGGCCGGCGGGGATTCGGCCGGGAAGGGCGCGGACGGGCCGCGCGTCATTCCGCCGGCGGCGTGTGCTTCCAGCGGCGGTACCGCACGATCTCCTCGATGCCGATGAGGATGTTCAGAATACCCAGGCCGGAGACAGCGCCGCGGAGGAACGAATTGAGCAGGTAGGGGCGGGCGGCCGGAAAGTGGTAGAGCAGGTAGTTGTTCTCCCAGATCCAGGATATCCAGGGCATGACGGTCAGCAGCGCGCCGACGTAAAAGCAGTAGATCAGGTACACCACAAAAAAGTACTTGTACAGGAAGCTGGGTGAGCGCGGCATGGGCTGGGAGGTCACTTGATCTTGATGCGGAGCGCCTTGATCTTGTCCGCCACGTCCCGGTAGTTGATGTCCTCGGCGTAAATCTCGGAGTAGACATCCAGGGCCTTCTGGTAATCCTCCATCATCTCGTAGGCGCGGGCCATGTCGAACTTGAGCGCCTGGTACTCATGGTCCTCGTGCCCCTTGCTCTGGACGCCCCGCTCGCACCATTTCAGGGCGGACTTGTAAAGGCCCTTCTCGAAGAAACACACGCTGAGCATGCTGCAGGCCTTGATGAAGTTGGGCGTGGACTGCTGGTCTTTCACGCAGTTGTACGCCTTCTGGAAGGCGGCGATCGAGTCGTCCAGGAGCCCCATTTCCTTGTAGGCGCAGCCCAGGTTGTAGTGGGTTTCGAAGTCGCCCTCTTCCACCTCGTCGCCCACGAAGACCTTGTTGGCCTCCTCGACGATGTCGGAGAAGATGTTGTGCATCGACGACAGCGCCTTCCCCGGCGCGTTCTTGTCCTCCACGGCCGCATCCTGCTCGGGGGGAACGAAGAGCCCGTCCGGCTTCTGGTGCAGCGAAGTCTTCTCCTCGCCGAACAGGAAGGAATTGCCGAGGACGTCATCCGCCTGCAGGTCGGAGAATGGATTGGCCGGCGCCGCGTCGGCGGCCGGCTCGCCCGCGCCCTCCATGTTGGGGCTCATCTTGCGGACCTGGTAGCTGCTGCTGGGCCGCTCCGTGTCCTCCTTCATCGAATCGGCGGAGATCATGCTGAAGAGATCGATGTCGACCTCCTCCGGAGTGACCTCCTCTGCAGCCGTCGGCTCTTCCGCGGGCGCGGCCGCGCGGGTGGTGTCGGGGCGCGGGATTTCCTGGATCTCGATGCGCGGCTTGAAGGCGACCTCTTCTTCGATGGATTCCGGTTCGGGAGTTTCCTGAACGGGTTCGGGCACCGCCAGCTGACTCAGCCGCTCCTGGATCTCGGAGCTGTCCGGGAAGCGCTTCTGGAGCTGGAGCAGTTCCTCGCGCGCGTTGTCGTTGAATCCCAGCTTGATGTAGAAGTCGATTTCCTGGAGGGCGTTCAGAACCTCGCGGTTATCGGCCGGCGCCGGCGCGGCCGGCGGCGGAGTGGCGGCCGGCGCCTCGGGGTGGGTCGGCAGGTCCTTGAGCGAGTTCAGGTTGTCGATCGACGCCTCGGCGGCTGTCGGCTCGGGCTCCAGCGACACGCTATGGGCCGGGGTGCCGGGCAGCTCCAGTCCGCTGATGCCGAGTTTGGTCAGAAAATCAAGATCCTCGATTGACTTGAGCGTCTCTTCGAGGCGGAGGTTGATGTCGGAGTCGATTTCCGGCAGCGGCGTGAAGAACTCGCTGGTCGGTGTCTTGGCCGGCTTCTTCTGGACCGGCGGAGGGGCCGGCTCCGCCGCCGGCGGCGCCGGTTTCGCCGGCGCGGCGCTGTTCTTCGCGGGCGGTTCCTCGGGGGCCTTCGGCTTGGCGGTGGGGCGGTCGACGGATTTTGCCGGCGCCGTATCACGCGGGCCCACCAGGATCTCGGACAGGTCGTTCGTCAGGTCGATGGAATCTTCCACTTCCAGGAGCTCGAAGCCGGTCGACGACGTGTCCATCTCTTCGGGGAACGAGATCCCTTTATCCAGCACGCCGGTGGGAATGGAGATGTCCCCGCGGGTCGGATCGAGACCGCGCCCCTCTTCCAGGAAGGCGGCCGCCCGGTCGTGCTCACCGCGCAAGGTCAGCAGGTTGACGAGTTCGAAGCACAGGTCCGCGGCCTGCTTGAGGCTGCCTTCTTCCTTGTAGAGGTTCTTCAACTTTTCGCGCAGAGCCGTGTCGTTGGGATCTTCCTTGATTTTTTCCTGCAGCTTGAGCTTGGCCTTGTCCTTGAGCCCGTAACTGAGCAACAGCTCGATCTCCAGGCCCACGTCGCCCTGCCCGGGTGTGGTGGTGCCCCGGCTCAACTCCGACGTGTCGAACTCGAACAGCGCGGCGCTCTCCTCTTCTTCCTCCTCCGATCCGCCATAGGGGGTATACGTTTCGTTCGGGTAGACCTTGGCGAATGCCTCGCGGTGGAAGTTGCGGAGTTTTTCGCTGTTCGGCTCCAGATTCAACGCCTTCTCGAGAACCTGCAGCGCATCGGGGTACTGCTTGCGCCGCATGAGCGCCTCGACCAGCTTTTCCAGCGTGCTGAAGTACTTGAAGCTGTCCGACAAGGTCTGATAGACCTCGGCCAGTTTCTGCAGGGCGACGATGTTGATCGGATCCTGACTGATGATCGCCTCGAGCGTCTCAAGCAGCTTCAGGTTTTCCTTGCGGTTGAGCATGATGTCGGCGACCTTGCTGATGGCGGCGCCGGCCAGCTCGTAATGCGTCAGTTTCAGCGCGGACTCGGCCAGATCGTACAGGAGAAAATACTTGGACGGGTCCAGATCGAAGATCGTCGAAAAGACCTCGTACGCCTTCTGCAGCTCCCCCTGGAACATGTAGCATTGCCCCAGCATCTCCATCAGTTCGCGGTTGTCGGGGCTGCGCTTCTGGGCGGCTTCCAGCTTGTCCGTCAGCAGCCCGAAATCCTGCAGCTCCAGCGAAATCTTGAACAGCGTCTTGAGCGAGCCCATGTGGTAGGGGTCGATCTCCAGGGCCATCTTGATGCTATTCAGGGCCTGCTGGGGATTGCCCCGGCGGCTGCTGATGACGGCCGCGTTCAGGTACGATTCGCGGGCATTGTCCAGCATCTCCAGCTTGAGGCTCAGTTCGGCCAGTTTCAGGTGGATGTTGGAGTCGTCCTGGGTCAGGTCGGCCAGCTTCTTGTATGTTTTGTAGGCGCGCGGGAAATTGTTGCTCACCAGGTAGGCCCGGGCGATTTCCGCGTAGTGCTTCTTGGCCTCCGAGACCATGCCTTCCTTGATGAACAGGTCGGCCAGGACCTCGAGGTTCTCCATGTTCCGGTTGTCGGCCATCACGATCTTGCGGTAGACCGCGATGGCCCGGCTGTAGAACCCGTCGTCGATGTACTTCTGGGCGACCCGCTTGAAGAAATTGGTCGCGTTGGCGGGCCGCTGCAGGCTCAGGTTGAGGTCCCCGATGGTGTTGAGCAGGCCGAGATCGTTCGGTTCCTGCTCCAGGATCTTCTCGTACTCCCTGATCGCGTTTTCCAGCTTGCCCTGGGCGACGAGCTTCTGTGCGTTCTTCAGGAGTTTTTCTTTGTTGAAGGCGGCCATCTGTGCCTAAGCCTCGTCCAGCAGCCGAAAAGATTTCCGGTGCAGGGGGCATTCCCCGAATCGCCGGATGCTGTCCCGATGCCGCACCGTTCCATACCCCTTGTGCCGATCAAAGCCGTACTGGGGAAATTCTCTCGCCGCAGCGTCCATCCACCGGTCCCGGTGCACTTTGGCGATGATGGAAGCGGCACCGATGTTGACGGATAAGGCATCTCCTTTTATCAGACTTCGTGAGGGGATGTCAAGTCCGGTCAGGACAAGTGCATCCACCAGAACAAGTTCCGCCTGCAGGGGGAGGGATTGGATCGCCCGGATCATGCATCGCCGCGTGGCCTCGACGATGCGGATCCGGTCGATTTCCTCGTTGGACAGAGACGCGACACTCCAGGCAAGGGCCCGCTGTTCGATTTCGGCGGCCAGCCGTTCCCGCTGTCGCGCGGACAGCAGTTTGGAGTCGGTGATCCCCTCGACACAGTCTTCCGGGTTGAGAATCACCGCCGCGGCCGTGACCGGACCCGCCAGAGCGCCCCGTCCCACTTCATCCACCCCTGCGATGAGCCGGGTTCGACTCCAGTCGAATTCCTTCTCTACGGGAAAACGCCAGTTCTTATCAAATAGCGCCCGTTGCACCCTTTCAACCATTACGAATACATTATAGCAATATCATTGAAAACAAGAGCAAAAAAAAACCCGGCCGGGCCGGGTTGACTAGCCGAGATGACTGCGGGTGCCGGTTACCGATCCTCGCGGAGACGGGCGGCCTTGCCGCTGAGTTTGCGCAGGAAGTAGAGCTTGGCCCGGCGGACCTTGCCGGAACGGACCACTTCGATCTTGTCCACCACAGGCGAATGCAGCGGGAACACCCGCTCCACGCCATAGCCGAAGGAGGTCTTGCGCACCGTCATGGTCTCGCGGACTCCACCGTGCTTGCGGGCGATCACCACGCCCTCGAAGAGCTGGATGCGGACCTTGTCGCCTTCGACGATCTTCACATGCACCCGCACCGTGTCACCGATGCGGATGGCCGGCATGTCGGTTTTCAGATACTCTTTCTCGATGATGTCGAGTTTATTCATTATCGTTCACCTCGTTGGTTATATTTTTCCTGTTCAACAGGTCCGGACGCCGCTGCCGCGTCCGCTCCCGGCGCTGGTGATCGCGCCACCGCTGGATCAGCGCGTGGTTGCCGGACATGAGCGCTTCCGGGACCCGTCGGCCCTCGAACACCTCGGGCCGCGTATACACGGGGCAGTCCAGGCGCCCCTCTTCGAACGACTCGTTCCGCGTGGAGTCCGGATGGCCAACCACGCCGGGGAGCAGCCGGGTCACCGCGTCCACCAGGATCATGGCGGGGATCTCGCCGCCGCTGAGCACGAAGTCGCCCACCGAGATCTCCTCGTGCACGAACTGCTCGATCACGCGCTGGTCGATCCCCTCGTACCGGCCGCAGATCAGCACCAGGTGTTCGCGGGCCGACAACCCGCGCACGTGCTCCTGGTGCAGGGGGGTGCCCTGCGGCGTGAGGTAGATCACCCATGCGTCGGGGCGGTCGGCGCAGACCTGGCGGATGGCGGCTGCCAGGGGCTCGGGCTTGAGCACCATGCCCTCGCCGCCGCCGAACGGCCGGTCGTCCACCGTCCGGTGCTTGTCCGAGGTGAACTGCCGCAGGTCCCAGCACGTCAGCTCGAGGCAGCCGGATTTCCGGGCCTTCTGGATCATGCCGAAATCAAAGACCGATGCAAACAACTCCGGGAAGATGGTGATGATATCGATCCGCATCACGATTCGAGGTCCTGCAGACCCTCATAGTCCCGGATGACGATCTCCGCCCGCGCCAAGTCGGTCGATTGCACATACGCCTCGACGTAGGGCAGTAGGAAAGTGGCCCGGCCGGTGTCGATCTCGAGCATCGGCACGCCGGCGGGTTCCTGAATGGACCGCACCCGGCCCACCCGCCGCCCGGAGACGTCCACGACCGCACAATCCAGGATCTGGTAGTGGTAGTACTCGCCCGGCCCCAGGGACGGGAGGGATGAGGCGTCCATGTAAAGATCCGCGTGCCGAAGCTGCTCCGCTTCGTTCCGGCTGGTCACGCCGCTCAGCGTCAGGAGCACCCGGCCCTGATGCCAGCGGGCGTGTTCCACCTGCAGGCACCGCCAGCCGGTCGCTTCTTGAAAGAGCTGCAGGGACTGGCCCTGCTTGAATATTTCCAGAGAGTCGCTGAGGGGGTCCACAACGAGCTCTCCCCGTATCCCGTGCGGTTTGACGATGGTACCGACGATTACCAGATGATCAGGCGTGGCCAACTGCTTCTATTCCAGGATCTCCAGCACGAACCGCTTGTGCATCTTCATGCCGGCCGCGCCCAGAATGGTGCGGATGGCGCGCGCCGTCCGCCCCTGTTTACCGATGACCTTGCCCAGATCGACCTGCGCCACGCGCAGTTCCAGCACAGTCGTCTGTTCACCTTCCACTTCAGTAACCTGGACCTGTTCCGGGTTGTCGACGAGCACCTTGGCGATCATCTCGAGTAACTCTTTCATGCGCTCCTCCTGTGATTCGAGCTGGTTCCAGTACTACATGCAGTAAAAGGGCGTTATGAAGTCGATTCCGAGGTTTTGGAGGCTGCCGCATTGTCGATCAGTCGCCGGACTGTATCGGAGGGCTGAGCCCCCTTGCTGAGCCAGTATTGGATCCGGTCCATGTTCAGGGTGACCTGGGCCGGATTGCATTTCGGATGATAATGCCCGACTATTTCCACGAACCGCCCGTCACGGGGAGCCGATTTTTCCGTCACCACCACGCGGTAATCGGGCCGCTTATTGGAGCCTTTACGGGTTAACCTGATTGTGAGCAACGTACGCCTCCGTGTCAAAATGTGCAGACCGCGTATTCAATCACAAGCCACAGGGCATTGCAAGCATTTTTTCGGCCGATCGCTTTGATTATCCGTACCATAAAAGCGTTTGACATCCTTTTTAAACATGTGGTAATAATTGTTTTCGCCAATTATCCTTAGGAGGTTCCCATGCAGATCAATGAGAAAGAGGTGAACGGGATCACCGTACTGGAAATTCACGGCAAGATCCTCATGGGCGAGGGCGATATTGCCATCAAGAAAAAGATCGACGAGCTGCTGGCCAAGAATACGAAGAAAGTCATCCTCGACCTGTCCAGCGTACCGTACATCGACAGCTCCGGACTGGGCGAGCTGATCCGGTGCTACACCACCATGCGGAAGGCCAACGGCACCCTGAAGCTGGCCAACGTCACCGACCGGATCGTGGACCTGCTCACCATCACCAAGCTGATCACGGTGTTCGAGTACTACAAGACCGTCGACGACGCGATCAAGAGCTTCTGAATCCTGCCGTGAACCCGGCCGCGCCCGCAGCCGGGTTCATTTATTCCCCTTGCGGCGCTGCACGCGCTGGAGGGCTTCGCGGGCCTGGGCGCTCGCCTCGATCTGGAGCGCCCGCTGGTACGATTGCTCGGATTCCGAATACTTCCCCAGATTTTCCAGCACAAAGCCGCGGAAATAATGGTAGCGGAACTCGCTGCCGAAGGCGCCGCTTGCCTTGTCCAGCGACGCCAGAGCGTTGGCCCAGTCCTTGAGCCCGATCTGGGCCAGCGCCAGGTTGAACGCACTGGCGGCGTCCCCGGGGTTGCTCTGGAGCTGGGCGGTGAACACGTCCCGGGCCAGCGGGTAGTTCTTGTTCTTGAGAGCGGTTTCACCTTCGCGCAGCCGCAGGCGGCCGAGATACTCCTTCGCCGTGGCATTGTCCTTGTCCATTTGGAGCACGGTGTTCAGCGCCTGGCGGGCCTTGTCGTCCTGGTTGGTCCGGAAGTAGCTCAGGCCGAGGATCAGCCAGTCCTGCGCGCTCCCCGACGCGTACTGAAACGACTGGACCACGGCGTCGGCGGAATCGTAGTACCGGCCCTGTTTGAAGGTGGCGAAGGCGCGGATGCGATACAGATTGTATAGGTCGCCGCGCTTGGTGAACAGCGTCTTGTGGCGGTCGAGGGTTTCAACGGCCTTGTCCAGCTGGCCGATCTGGTAATACGACTCGGCCAGGCCGAGGAAGGTGGACGGCTCGGTGCTCTTGAGCTCCGCCGCCCGCTCGAACGCCCGCACCGCCGAGTCATACTCCCGCAGCTTGAAGTAGCACATCCCGACGAACCGGTGGCCGAATTCCCACTCGGGATTCTTGGTCACGTCGGGCTGGATCCGCCGCAGGGCGTCGCGGTACTTCTGCCGCTTGAAGAGCATGATGGCGTCGTTGTAGTCCGTCAGCGCCGTGCCGGCAGCCAGGGCCAGCGCCACCGCCAGCCAGACGGCGCGCAGGCCGATGGCCGCGGGCAGCAGAGGATGTCGGATCGTCGGATTTCCCATGGCGTTCACCTGTGTGGCGTCATTCCGGGCCGCCATCCGCTAAGAATCGGATCGGGTCCGGAAGTTTCAGCGCGGGGCGCGCTGCGGGCGCGGACGAGCCCGGCGGCCGCCGGCCGGGTCAATCGCGGAAATAGTCCTTCCACAGCTCGATGTCGGTCTGGGTCGGGATCGAGATGTTCTGGATGTTGAGTTGTTTCAGCACGTCCAGGACGTCGACCGTCACCCCGTAGGGCACTTCGGGATCGGTCCGCAGGATGACCGGCTTGCGTCCCTGGGTCTGTTCCATCTTGCCCTTGATGTATGAGGCGAGCTGCTCCATCGAGCTGACAGGCACGAAATCGAGGGTGATCTCGCCGCTGGCCTTGAGGTGGATGTACACCGATTCCTGGGGCTTGATGTTGGAGGACATCTCCTTCTTGGGGAGCCCGTAGTCGATGCCGTGGATCGCGGTGAAAACGGTGGTGACCATGAAGAAGGTGATGAGCAGGAAAGCGATGTCGGCCATCGAGGCCGTGGGGATTTCGGAGGAGACCTTGCCGCGCAGGGAGACTTTGGATTTCATGGCCTCACCCCTTCTTTTCGGTCAGGAGCGAGATGTTGCGGATGCCGTTGCGAAGCATCATCTCGTACACCTTGTTGAACGCCCGGTACGGCGTCCGCTTGTCGCACTTGAGGATGAATTGGCGGCCGGGATGGGTCTGGACGATTTCCTTGAGGATCGACTCCAGCTTGGCCATGTCGGTCACCGGCTCGCTTTCCCGGATGCCGTCGGAGATGCGGATTCCCTCGTCGGCGGTGATGGCGATGATGGCGGCATCCTTTTCCACCTTCTGCTGCACCACGGAGGCGGGGAGCTGGACGTCGGTCCGGTCCACGCTGAAGCTCGTGGTGAACATGAAAAAAGTGATGAGCAGGAAGGCGATGTCGGCCATCGAGGCCGTGGGGATGACTGCGGTGACGGGTCGGGTCCGGTATCGGATGATCATGACCGGGGTTTGGGCTCCTCTTCGATTTCAGCGAACGTTTCCAGCAGCATGGCGGATGTGGTTTCCATCAGCAGCACGAAATTGCTCACCCGGGTGGTGAACAGGTTGTAAGCGAGCTGCACCGGGAAGGCGATGATCAAGCCGGCCGCCGTGGTGATCAGGGCTTCGGCGATACCCTTGGCCACGAGCTTGGGGTCGCCGAAACCCACCGTGCCGAGCACGCCGAACGAGTCGATCATGCCCGTGACCGTGCCGAGGAAGCCGAGCAGGGGGGCGACGTTGGCCACGGTGGCCATGATCCAGAGCCCGCGCTCCAGGCGGGCGATCTCGTGGAGGGAGACGCTCTCGATGGCCCGGATGATCTCTTCGTGGGGTCGTCCGAATCGGAGGAGGCCGGCCTTCAGCACGTCGGACAGAGGCCCCTGGGTCTGACTGGTGGTGTCCAGGGCTCCCTGCAGATTCCGCTCCAGGAGTTGCGTCCGCACCTTGCCGAAGAGTTCCTGGGGATTGATGCTCATCCGCTTAAAGAAAATGGCGCGCTCGATGACGACGACGAGGCCGGCGATGGAGCAGAGCAGCAGCGGCCACATGACGAAGCCGCCCTTCATGAAATAATCGACCAGGTTTCCGAAGATTCCAACTGCCACGTGATGCCTCCAGCTGTGGGTTCAGGTCCGCGGGAGCGACTCCCGATAGATGACCATTATTCGGAAATGGATCGCCGGCGGTTTCTGAAATCTGAGTCGAAACTGCATCCCGCCGGGATCATCCGGAGCGTTCCGCCATCGGAGCGGAGCCCCGGTGACGGTGCAAACGGCTGATGATAGTGTGAAAGCGTCCGGCTGTCAAGAACGGGCCTGTCCGTACGGTGCGCTAGCCGGCGAGCGCCTGGCGGATCTCCGCCAGGATCGCCGCGGCCGCTGCGCCGGGATCGGGCGCCCGCAGGATGGGCCGGCCCACGACGATGGCGGAGGCGCCGGCGGCGATGGCGTCGCGCGGCGTGGTGATGCGGGACTGGTCGCCGGCGTCGGCGCCGGCCGGCCGGATCCCCGGCGTCACGATGAACGCGTCGTCGTAGGACCGGCGGAGCGCGGCCGCCTCCAGCGGCGAGGCGACGAAGCCCCGCAGGCCGGCCCGGTAGGCCATGCCGGCCAGGATCTCCACCTGCCGTTCGGCGCTGCCGCCCGCGCCGATGCCGTGCAGGTCGGCGTCGGACATGCTGGTCAGGACGGTGACGCCCAGCATGAGCGGCTCGGGCAGGCGCTCCCGGGTGCAGAACTCGCGCAGGCCGCTCAGCGCCTCGGCCAGCCCTCGGGCGCCGTTGGTGCAGTGCACCGTGAACATGGCGGCGCCGAGCCGCGCCACCTGGCGGGCGGCGCCCAGCACAGTGTTGGGGATGTCGTGGAGCTTGAGATCAAGGAACACCCTTGCGCCCTCGGCCACCAGCTCGCGGACCAGGTCGGGGCCCTCGGCCACGAAGAGCTGCAATCCGACTTTGTAAATGCCCACCGAGGCCACCGTGCGCCGCACCATGTCACGGGCCTGGGTGCGGTCGTCCACGTCGAGGGCCAGGATCAGGCGCTGCCGGGGATCTTCGGTTGTTGCGGTCATCGGCTCACCTCGTCGGTGGAGGGGGTTGGGGCCGCCGGTGGAAGGCGCCGATGTACGCATCGATCCGGTCGATCGCCCGGCGCCGGCAGAAGGCTTCCATCCCCTCCAGGATTTCCATCGTGATCGCGGGCCGGATGTAGTTGGCGGTGCCCACCTGGACGGCCCGCGCGCCCAGGGCCAGGTATTCCAGCGCGTCCGTAGCGGTCATGATCCCGCCGATGCCGATGACCGGGATGTCCACGCTGCGGCAGATGTCATGGACCAGCCGCTGCGCCAGCGGCTTGATCGCCGGTCCGCTGAGCCCGCCGGTCACATTGGCGATGCGCGGCCGCAGGGTTTCGGCGTCGATGGCGATGCCCACGAAGGTGTTTACGGCCGAGACCGCATCGGCCCCGGCGTCGCGGCAGGCGCGGGCGAACGCCACGATATCGGTCACGTTGGGCGAGAGCTTGACGATCAGCGGAAAATCGCCGATGGCCCGGCGGACCGCTCCGGTCACCCGGCCGGTCTGGGCGGGATCGGTGGCGAAATGGATGCCGCCCTCCTTGACGTTGGGGCAGGAGACGTTGAGCTCCAGCGCCGCCAGCCCGTTTGCGCCGGCCAGCCGGCGGGCCGCCTCGACGTACTCCTCGACGCTGCCGCCCAGGACGTTGGCGATAATGGTGGCGCCGGTGGCGCGCAGCGGCGGGAGCTTGTCGCGGAGGAAGGCGTCGATACCCACGTTCTGCAACCCGATGGCGTTGAGCATCCCCGCCGGGGTTTCGTAGATCCGCGGCGTCGGGTTGCCCGGCCGCGGCTCCAGGCTCAGCCCCTTGACCACGACGGCGCCGAGGCGCGCCAGGTCCAGGTACGGGGCGAATTCCAGTCCGTAGCCGAACGTGCCGCTGGCGGTCATCACGGGGTTTTTCAGCCGCAGGGGGCCGATGGTCGTGGTCAGGTCCATGCCGGTTTAGCCTCTGGGCCCGCGGGCCGGGGTGCGCGTCCGCGCGATTCTATCAGAACCGCCGGATCCAGTCGAGAATTTCTCCGGTTTTCGGCCGACGGCTTGCATCCCGGGCCGGCTCGGGATCATCTGATTCACGTTGGCCACTCGAAGGTGGCCGCTTCATCAATCGGCAGGTAGTTGACTGTGGAAACTGTGATTCGAATCGTCGCCGAATTCTGGTCCGTCCTGTGCCGGATGTCGCCGTACCTGCTCTTCGGCTTTGCCATGGCCGGGTTGCTGTCGGTGCTCATCCCGGCGGGGCAGGTGGCCCGGCACCTGGGCGGCGGCGGATTCTGGCCGGTGATCAAGGCGGCCCTGTTCGGCATCCCGCTGCCCCTCTGCTCGTGCAGCGTCATCCCGGTGGCGGCGTCGCTCCGCAAGTCGGGTGCGGGCCGGGGTGCGACCACGGCGTTTCTGCTGGCCACGCCCATGACGGGCGTCGACAGCATCCTGGCGGTGTACAGCCTGCTGGGCCCGGTGTTCGCCGCGTTCACGCCGTTGGCCGCGCTGGTCAGCGGCTGCCTGGGCGGATTCGGCATGAACCTGTTGAGCCGGGACGAGCCGGGGCGGCCTGAGCCCGCGCCGCCGAGACCATCCGCGTGCGGATGCGGCCCGCGGGTCGCGCCGGCGCCTTCGCCTTCGCCCGATCCGTCTCCCTGCGGCTGCGGCGAAACGCCCGCCGCCGCTGCGGCTCCGCCGGATCAACCGGCCTGCGCGTGCGGCGACGACGCCGCCCGGTCGCAGGTCCGTCCCGAACCGTCGCCATGCGGCTGCGCGGCGGCTGAAGCTGCCCCAACTTCCCAGCCGGAACCCGGTTGGCGACAGCGGGCGTGGCGGCACGGTTTCGTGACGCTGCCGCGGGACATCGCCAGGGACCTGCTCATCGGCCTCGTGGCGGCCGGTGTCATCACCGCCCTGGTGCCGCCCGATTTCTTCAGTCGGGATTTCGGCGGCGGACTGGCTGCCAAGCTGGTGGTGATGCTGGTGGGCATCCCGTTGTACGTGTGCGCCTCGGCATCGATCCCCGTGGCGGCGGCGCTGATGGGCAAGGGCCTGTCCGCCGGCGGGGCCCTGGTTTTTCTGATGACGGGCCCGGCCACCAACGCCGCCACCCTGATGACCATCCGGCACTTGCTCGGCCGGCGTTCGGTCTGGATCTTCCTGGCCGCGGTGGTCACCGCCGCCCTGGTCATGGGGACGGCGCTGGATCTGTTGGTTACAGTCGCCGCCGCCGCACCGATGCGCGAAGCAGCGGAGATGCACGGCGGCTGGTTCGGCCATGTCAGCGCGGTCCTGCTCCTGGGGGTCCTGGCCACAGCCTGCTGGTCCCGCCGGCGCGGCTAGGGAATAGGTAGCCGTCCGCCCGCCGGTTCTGCTATAATCTCTCAAATCGAATGGAGGAAGGACATGGACACAAGCCGGGCAATCGACATCCTGAAGGGCGCCATTCTGGCCGAAATGAAAGGCAAGGCCTTCTACCAGCACAGCGCCAGCCAGTCCGCGGACGAGACATTGAAGAAAGTGTTCGAAACCATGGCCCTGGAAGAGAACAGCCATATCGATTTTCTGGGCCGCCAGGTGCGCAGCATCAAGGAGAAAGGGCAGTTCGAAGCGGCCCGGCTGGATGCCAAACCCGAAGATTTTTCCGACGCCGTCGTCAACCGGGTGGTTCAGCGCCGGATCGCCGCGGCCGGCTTCGAGGCGGCGGCCATCACCGCCGCCATGGCTCTGGAGGACGGTGCGGTGAAGTTTTACAGCGAACAGGCGCAGCAGGCCCAGTCCCCCGCCGAGCGGGAGCTGTACCAGTTCCTGGCCAACTGGGAGAAATCGCACCTCAACCTGCTGACCGACCTGGACCGCCAGCTCAAGGAAAGTGTTTGGAACGACCAGCAGTTCTGGCCGTACTAGCCGCGCCGGGCGGTCTGGGGCGCCGTTCCGCCACACCGTCAGCGTGCCGGGATTCGTCTAGTCCACGGAGGGCCTGATGCAATTCAAGTCGGTTGACGACCTGCTCAACTTTGCCATCGGCGAAGAGGAAGCCGCCGCCGCTTTCTACACGGAACTGTCCGGCCGCATGGACACGCCCTGGATGGCGAGGGTGTTCCAGGATTTCGCCCGCGAAGAGATGGGGCACAAGGCCAAGCTGGAGGGCATCCGCCAGGGACGCTATCTGGAGCCGTCGAAGGACCGGGTGATGGATCTGAAGATCGCCGAATACCTGGTGGACATCCAGCCCCAGCCGGGCATGGATTTCACCGCAGCCCTCATCCTGGCCATGAAGAAGGAGAAAGCCGCCTTCCGGCTCTACAGCGACCTGGCGGCGGCCGCGGACAAACCCGAGCTCAGAGACACCCTGACCGCCCTGGCCCAGGAAGAAGCCCGGCACAAGCTCCGCTTCGAACTGGAATACGACAAGCACGTTCACACGGATTAGTGACCTTCGGCCGTCCGCTGGCGGCGGCCGATCAACCTAAGGAGTTGTACGCATGACCGAACGCAAAGGCATCGTGACATTCAAAGGCGGCCCCCTGACGCTCGAAGGCCGGCCGGTGACGGTGGGGCAGCCGGCTGCCCCGTTCACGGCGTTGGGGAACAATTTGGCGCCGGTGGCGCTGGAGCAGTATGCCGGCAAGGTGGTGGTGATCTCGTCCGTTCCGTCGCTGGACACGCCCGTCTGCGACGCCCAGACCCGCCGCTTCAACCAGGAGGCCACGCGGCTCGGGGCCGACACCGTGGTGCTCACCATCAGCATGGATCTGCCGTTCGCCCAGGCCCGGTGGTGCGGCGCGGCCGGCGTGGACCGGGTGGTCACCCTGTCCGACCACCGCGAGGCATCGTTCGGAATGGCCTACGGCCTGCTCGTCAAGGAGCTGCGCCTGCTGGCCCGGGCGGTGCTCGTGATCGACCGCCAGGGCCGGGTGTCCTATTTCCAACTGGTGCCTGAGATCGCGCAGGAGCCGGACTACGAGTCCGTCCTGGCGCACATCCGCACCCTCTGAGCCGACCGGAATCTGAAGGAGGTACTGAGATGACGCACTGTTACGACCGTTCCATGGCCATGCTCACCACCGCCCTGGAGATGGAAAGCAAGGGCAAGGAGTTCTACGGCAAGGCCCTCAAAACCAGCCACAACCCGTTGGGTCAGAAGATTTTCACGATGCTCCAGAAGGACGAGGACATTCACATCCAGCGGATCCAGGCGATCTACACCCAGCTCAAGGGGAAACACGCCTGGAGCGATGCGTGGAAGTCCATGACCGTCGGCCACGAGGACCTGGGCAAGGTGTTCCGCGAGCTGGCCGCCGCCCATGGCCAGAACATCAAGACGGACACCGGGGACCTCGAAGCTCTCACGGTGGGCATCGATTTCGAATTCAAGTCGGTCCGGTTCTACGAAGACCAGCTGAAAGTCGCCGAGGACCGGCTGGAGAAGGAATTCATCCAGCACATGATCGCCGAGGAGAAGGGGCATCATACCGCCCTGTCCGAGATGAAACACTTCCTCAGCGATCCGGCTGCCTGGTTCCGGGAGCAGGAACGTTCCGCCTTCGATGGCGGCACCGGCATGGCCTGATCTCCATCCGCCGGCGTCGTTTGGCGACCATCATCAGCGGCCCGTCCCCGATCCGCCGGATCGAGGATGGGCCGCCCGTTTTATGCCGGCGGTGCGGCGGTGCAAGCCGAGTCGACCGGGAACCGGTCTCCGGGATCAGTTTCAGCTTGGCGGGACGGACCGAGATGTGCTGAAATAGGATATGGTTGTCATATTCGTCAGGAGGATGCACCCATGAAAAAGTACGTCTGCGCCATCTGCAACTACGTCTATGATCCGGCGGTGGGGGATCCGGACAACGGCATCGCCGCGGGCACCGCGTTCGAAGACATTCCCGACGACTGGGTCTGCCCCGACTGCGGGGTCGGCAAAGACGAGTTCGTCCCCGCCGACTGACATCCCCCTGTCCCATCACCCGGTGGCCATCCCGGCCACCGGGACACTCCCGCCCCAATGCACCCGAATATCTCTCAGACGTATTTCGTGAATGCGGATTGAGTCTCTCGCCGTCCGCCAAATGTTGGGTGAGCTGGAAAAAACAAGCGGTTGGTCATTCTGTACCCCCCTGAAGATTCGGTTACAAAATGGCCAACCGCTCCTGAGTTGGGAAATAACATCATCTGAGACCACGGTAAGGCGCAAATGAGCGGCGGGCAAGCGTCATAGCACGACAAGACGCGACACGATTCTAACTAGTTGATTATAAAGATTATAAACGGGCAAGCCGGTGGGTTCGGATGGTGTAATTTTTTCTGAAGACGGTGAGTTATTTCGGTTCGAAGGACCGTCCGAACCGGTCCAACAGCAGGCCGTGGCGGAGCCCCCAGCCGCAGACCCGCAGCGAATCGTGGCCGGACCAGGCGAGGATCCGGGTGAGGATCAAGGTGCCGCCGAGGATGATGTCCGCCCGCTCGGGCGGCAGACCCGGGAGCTGGCGCCGCCGGGCCAGCGGCAGCAGGCGCAGCAGCTCCAGCAACTCGGTGATCACCGCGGCTTCAAGTGCCAGCCCGTGGATCGCCGCGCCGTCGTGGACGCGCAGCCCCAACCGGATCGCAGCCAGCGTGGTGACGGTGCCGCCGATGCCCACCAGCGTCGCCGCGGATAACGGAGCCGGCGGCAGGGCGGCCAATTCGGCGTCTACGGCGTCGGCCGCCCGCTGGAAGGAAGTCTCGGGCGGCGGATCGCCGGTCAGGAACCGCTCGGTGCAGTGCAGGGCGCCCAGGGGAAGGCTATGTCGGACGTCCGGTCCGCTGGGGCCGCCCAGGATGAGCTCGGTGCTGCCGCCGCCGATGTCCGCGACGAGGCAGTCGCCGCGGGCCAGCCCGCCGGCCGCTGCGGCGGCAAACGACAGGCGGGCTTCTTCCTCGCCGCTGAGGACGGCCACGTCCAGGTCCAGCGACTGGCGCACCCGGTCCAGAAACTCGCCGGAGTTGGCTGCGGTCCGCAGCGCCATGGTCCCGGCGGCCGCCACGTCCGCGGCGCCCGCGCGGCGGACCTCCTGGAGCAGCGCAGCCACTGCCTCCGCCGCCCGGTCCATGGCGGCCGGGTCCAGCCGGCCGGTCTCCTTGACTCCCAGACCCAGGCGGGCGACGACGACGCGGTCGGAGAGCACCGACCAGGCGCCGGCCGCGTCCCGTTCCATCACCACGGCCTTGATGGAGTTGGTGCCGATGTCCAGAGCGGCGAAACGGGCCATACGGAAAGCTCCAGGGTGTACGGTTCGGGATGCACCCGCTCCATCCTATCAGAATGCGGCGGGCCTGTCATGGACGCCGGCTGAAAATTCCGTGCAACCGGGACGGCGCCGGGGGGTTTAACCGGATAACAAGATCCCCTGGAGGTAACCATGAAGCGGAATCTGATCCTGATGACCGGAGTGCTGATGCTGGCCCTGGCCGGCAGCGCGTGGGCCGACGATCCCGATTGGGGGGAGCAGCGGAAAACGCTCCTCATGGCGGAGCTCAAAACCGAGCTGGGCCTGAGTGACGCTCAGGTGGCGGCGCTGGACACCCTGGCCGTGGCGCACCGCCAGAGCCTGATCGACAAGTACGCCGAGATCGGGGCGATCCTGAAGGAGATCCGCATCCTGCGCGAGAACTGGGAGGAGAACTTCGCTGAGATCGTCGCGCTGCAGTTCGACATCATGGTGCTGGAGTACGAGCGCGGCGAGTTGTGGGAGCAGTTCGCCGCGGCGGTGGCCGCCGCCCTGACCGACGAGCAGGTCGAGTACAAGCGCCTGGTGCTGAAGGTGCTCGACGAGGCGTACCACCTCAGCCCGCCCCGCCACCGTCCCGACGGTGACGACGAGGGGGCGGATCTGTCCGCACGCCGCCGGTAGCGCAATGCACGGGTGATGCACCCGCCGCCCGGCCGCCGGCCGTACCCCGCCGGTTGGCCGGGCGGCGCTATTTGAGCGCCGGTCCCGCCGTGGTCATGTAGATCGCCGTCTCCTCCCGGCCGTCCACTCCCAGCAGCTTGTTGACCTCCCCGTCGTACAGCGCGGCGATGGCGCAGCAGCCCAGGCCCAGCGCCCCGGCGGCCAGGGCCACGTTTTCGGCGATGTGGCCGGCGTCGAGGTAGATGTACCGGTAGGCCCGCTGGCCGTACTTCCAGCTGCAGCGGGGCACCACCGCCGTCCAGACGAACGTGACGGCGGCCCGGCTCACCATGCCCTGGTCCAGCGCGGCGTGGGCCAGCAGCCGGCTCGCGTCGCCGGTCCGGATCCGCTCCAGCGCCCAGCGGGGGATGTTCAGGTGGTAGATCCCCTGGGCCAGCCGCTCCACGGCGTGGGCATAGAGGTAGGTTTCCACCGGGTAGAGCGCCCCGGCCGACGGCGCCGTGCGCAACAGGTAGCCGAAGGATCGCTCCGTCACCCCCTGGGCGGCCCACAGCAGCGCCTCCAGGCTGGCGAAGGGAATGGCGCCGGCGGCGAATTCGCGCCGGGAGCGCCGGTGCGCCAGCGCCTGCCAGAGGTTGAACTGCAGGTCTGGCGGGGCGGCGGCCAGCGGGATCACGGCGTCCGCCGCCGGGTACTCCTTGAACGCCGCCGGTTCCTCCGACGGTTGCCGCCCGGCCGGAATGTGGTCGGGGGTGTACTTGGTCAGTTCCTGGAACAACTCGCCGATCTGTTCATGGGTCTGCTCATCCGCGGGATTCATAGTCGCCTCCTCACTCAGTGCGCCGGTCCGATCGCACATCCGGGATCAGTTGTGCCGCCATTATAGCACTGCGGATTCCGGTTGATCCGCCCGGGGGGCCGACACAATCCGGTCGGCACATGGATTTTGGCTCCCACCGCAAGCCGTGCCGCCAGCCAATTTGCCCGAAGATCCGGGAGCGGTCCGCTTGACTCGCGGCTCGTTGTTGCCTATATTGGTGCCATCTTTCCAGGAAGAGACGGCCTTTCAGCCAGGGTGAGTGACCGTTGTGGCTCGGAGCATGAACGCCGAATGTCCGGGCAGCGCAAGTCGACGGCTTGTGACCCGTATCCCGCTCGCGTTCCGTGCAGGCGGGCATCCCGTCTTGCCGCTGAGATTGCCCGTCATGCGGGGAGCGGGCTGGCGCCGGATCCCCCTCGTGGATCCGGGCTCCAGCGGGCCGGACCAAAAGAACGCCATGACGCGGAGGGTATATGGAAAGCGATTTCATCGAATCCATTGTCAATTTCCTTTTTCTGCTCGAACTGATCGCCGCCGTTCTGTTCTGGAAAGCCGGCAGCCGGTTCCGACTGTTGGCGGCGGGTTTCTTTCTTTCCGGCCTGAACGGCGGGGTCTGGAGACTCTTGATCCTGGGCGAACGGTTTGAACCGACCCGGGAACTGTTGAGCGACCTATTCGGCAGTTACGCCGGGAGCGAGTGGCTGCAGGCCTACTCCAGGTTCTCGCCGTTGGTCTGGGGCACCGGGAGCTTCCTGATCCTTCTGGGGGCCATCGCGGTGTTCCGCGGCCGGAGCGGCACGGCCAAGACTGCGGCGGCGGCCGCCCCGGCGGCGAGGGAACTGGAATCGCTGGTGACGGCCCGGAACGAGAGCAACAGTTATTCGCGCGCCGTCGCGCTGCGCGACGAGCTGTATGAGCGCATGGAGACCTTCTGGTCGCGGCCCGGCATCGACGTGGTGGGCTACAAATCGCCGGAAGACGCCCCGGAGATCTGGGTGCATTTCGAGTTCGCGGTGCCGCAGACCACGCGGAACCTGAGTCTGCGCGGATCGCTGCAGGTGACCATCGAGCGGTTCGATTACCACCGCTTCGAGCACCTGTACACCGTGGAATTGCGCACCGGCGTCCAGACCCGCGTGGTGTCCGGCGTCATCGAACTCCGCAACCGGGACCTGGACAGCATCCAGCAGTACCTCACCGCCGAAAAGGTCCGGCCCATGCCGCGGTTTTCCCAGGTCCGGCAGTTTGGCTGGGACCTGTGGCGCCCCGCCAACCGGGTTACCTGTTTCGGCCGGGATTGGCTGAGTCTCGGCCTCTCGCTGCTGGCCCTGGTGCTGTTCTTGCTGCCGGTGGGCGTTCCCGTCGGGCAGCTCCTAGGCGTGGGCCTGTTCATCGGGCTGTGGTTCTTCAAGTCGCGCCGCAAGACCTTCGTGCTCACCACCGGTCGGCCGCCTCAGGATCCGCGGACGCTCCTGCGCCTGGATTCCTGGCAGGCAAGCATCCAGAACCTGGGCTCCCGGGCCGATGAATTCCGTCAGGCACTGCTGCAGCGGCTGACCGCCGGCGCGGATCCGCTGTTCACTGTGATCCCGGAGCGGATCTGGCACCATGGCGTCGACGGCAAGGTGGAGCGCGAGCAGATCGTGCTGCGCTACCGCCGCGCCGCCGGATTCGTCCACATCGTGACGCACGGCGACGACCTCTATGTGGGGTGGGATACCCATGTGAACGCCGGCACGTGGACCGAGCAGCAGATGGCGAAAGGGATCGAACGGGAAAGCGGGAAAGACGCGGTGGCCAACCGGGTGGTGGCTGCGGTGATGATCCCCAGCGAATATGACCTGATGGACGCCAACTTCCTCACGGAGCAACTGCATCTGGCGGTGAGCAGCCTGGTGCGGCTGAAGATGGAGGAGCACAAGATCGATCAGGCCATCGATTTCACGGTCCAGCGCGAATCGCGCCGGAGTGTTCTGGCCGGGGCCGAGAAGAAGGAGCCGCAGGGAGGCGACCAGCCGCCTGAGCGTCCGGCCGCGTCTCGGCTCAAGCGCATCTCCTGACCGATATGGCTGTCATCTACACCGCCCAATTCGAGCACGGGCATCAGGTGATCAGCGTCGCCGCGGTCCGGCGGCCACCGGAATCCGCGACGCTGCTGCCGGCCCCATGGCGGGAGATCCTGCTCCAACCCGGAGGAGGCGGCTTCGCCCTGCGGCTGGATTGCCGTGCCGGTGATCGGGACGTCCTGTTGCTGCTGAACGCGTCCTCGCCGCAGGAGGCGGAGCACCGGGTCGATGCGCTGGCGCGCGCCGTGCCCGCCGCAGGTGAGCCCCGGCCGGTCGCCACCCGGGAGGAATTTGCCCGGGTGGTGGAGGACCTGCCACCCTGCCAGTTCTGGCTCAATCATCAGGGGTACCGGCACGGCGGAATGTCTCTGGCCACCGATTTCCGGCTCTTTCCGTTGATCGACCAGTTGACACCGATGCCGGAGCTGGCGGACACGCGGCTGGTGTACCAGTGCAACTGCTGGCCGCTGCTCCCGGACCGGGAACGGGAGCGGGCCGTCCGCAAGCTCCTTGCCGCCCTCAGGCTCGATTCACCCTTTCCAGCGAAGATCGTCGCTTTGCAGTCGGCGCTGGCCAACCGGCTCCTGTCCCCCGGTTTCTTCTGCGATGAATTTCTGGGCGTATGGCAGCCGGAAGCAGCCGAGGCCGTCACCACGGCGGTGGAGAGGTATTTTGACGACACCATGGGGCGCTTCGGCTTCCGGGGCTCGCCGCTGGAAGAGGGAGCGTTTGCGGACATGCTGCTGACCGGGCTCCCCTCCGCCGAGATCGCGGCCCGTCCGGAGCTTCTGGCCATGGCGGCGGCGACGTTCGGAGCCAACGAGCTGCATCGCATGCTGGAGCTGCGCCTGCAGGCGGACCGGCCGGTTGCCGCGGCCCCGGGCCCTGGCGGGGAGCCGCCGGTGTTCATCAGCTATTCGTCCACCGATTTCGCCCACGCCTGGGCCGTCTGCCAGCACCTGGAATCCCGGGGAACGGCCTGCTGGATTGCGCCCCGGAACATCCTGCCCGGCGAGTCGTATCCGGATGCCATCATGCGCGGCATCGAAGGCGCCCGGATCGTCGTGGTGGTCTTTTCGAGCGCGTCCAACCTGTCCCCGCATGTCCTCCGGGAAATCGAAGCCGGCCTGCGGCAAGAGGCCCTGATCATCCCCCTGCGCCTGGAACCGGTGGAACCGACCGGGGGCATGCGCTACCTGCTGGGCACGTGCCAGTGGCTGGACGCGTTCGCGCGGTGGGAGGAGTCGTTGGCGCTGCTGCTGCGCCGCGTCCGGGACGAACTGGCGCATTCTCGAACGAGGAGACAGCCATGATGACGATTGTGCTGATTGTCGCGGCCCTGGTGCTGTTGATCGTGGTGGTGGTGGCGGTCGTCTGGAACCTGGGTGATCGCGGCGATGAGCCGCCGGTGTCGCCGGCCGGCGATCAGCCGGCGGCCGGCGTGTCTCCGGCCGTCGAGCCCGTTGAGATCACCTCCCGCTATGCCGAGGCGGATGGCGTGTCCATCGATCCGAACCGGATCCCGGAGCACCTGCGGCACCTCTTGGATTACGCCCGGACGTGGGCCATCGGCGACGATGTGGAGCGCGACCACTTCATGCGGAGCGTGCCGCTGGCGGAGAAGAAGGCCTTCGTGGACGCCGTGGATCCGCTCCAGGACGAGCTGGCGAAGTGGTCGGAAGCGCACCGCCACGACGTGCCCGTGCCCGACGAGGTGGTGCTGTACGACATGATGGCCGAGGCGGCGGCGGAGGCGGTCGCGGAAGTCTATCCCAGCGGGCGCTAGCTGCAGGGCCGCCGATCGATGGGGCGGTGTGTCAGAGGGGCGGCAATCGGCCACGCGGTGTCTGTCCTGGGGCGCGTGGGCGCTGCTGTGATGGGCGGCTGTCCCGCCGATGGCTTTACCGTTCATCAAGCCGACGGCCACGCTATTAAAAAAAGCCGGGGGAAATATCCCCCCGGCTGAAAAATGGCTCCTGAGGTAGGACTTGAACCTACAACCCGCCGGTTAATCCCGCCTCCGGCGGGACTCTGCCGATTGAGCGCGCTCGAGGAATCGGCCGATGCCCTGTTTCTTGACCCGTTTCTCAAGAATCATAGCTTCGTCGCGCGTGGCGCATCCGCCCTGCCAAACGAGCTGCCATGGACCGGGAAACCGTTTGGTCGTTCGCGTGAGCCGATAAGCTGGATCATTGTGCTGGCGAATCCGGTTTTCCAAGTCGCCGGTGTGGCCGCAGTAGAAGCGGCGGGTGGACTGACTCTGCAGAATGTAGACCCAGTACATGAAAAAAAAGCCGGGGAAAATCTCCCCCGGCTGAAAAATGGCTCCTGAGGTAGGACTTGAACCTACAACCCGCCGGTTAACAGCCGGCTGCTCTGCCGATTGAGCTACTCAGGAACAATCTTGTTATCAACGCTCGCCGGTTAATCCCGCCGTCGGCGGGACTCTGCCGATTGAGCTACTCAGGAACGTTGAATTGTCAATGTCTGACGGGAATTCAAGCCGCCCTTCAGAGAGGGGTAATCTACCAAAGGGCATCAATACTGTCAATAATTTTATGCGGAGCGTCTGGGTGTGTTCGCTCCCATGGTCACTGTTTGGGTTCTGCGTATTTGATCCCGGCGATGTCCGGCGCGTTGACGTCGTAGAACGTGGACTCGACGAGGCGGTTGTAGGAGGTCCAGAAGAAGATGCGCACCTTCGCCCGGACCTTCAGGCTGCGGACGAACCAGAAACGCTGCTCCGGCAGGTAGTGGCGGGTGTAGTGGATGTGCAGCTGGCTGATGTTGGCCAGGATGCCCCAGCCAATGTGAATGGAGCCATTGTTGTCCACCACCGCCTGCATCAGTTCCTTCTCGTTTTCGTCGACCCAGCCGTAGCCGTACACGTTCTCCATGATCTTGGACGCGATCTTTTGCTCGGGAAACTTGCCCGGGATCGGGTCGAACCGGACCTTGACGGCGGTACGGTCCCCCAGGTGTTCGCGACCCATCAGCTTATAGCTGTACCGCTGCAGGAGCGGCGTGAGGTAGATCGCCTGGATTTTTTCCTTGTTGGAGGGGTTGGCAATCTCGTCGTCGATGGCTTTCTTTTTCCGCGCTTCCTGCGATTGAATATAGTTCGCCGGCATGGGCTTGCCGTTCTTGGCCTCGAGCACGTAGACCGGCTGCTCGCGGTACCAGGTGATCCGGTAGATTTCCTCCAGCCGTTCGGACACCTTGTCGCCGTCGTAGTCGGTGGTGATCCGGCGCTCCCGGTGGTTGGGCCGGGGCGGGTGGCGTTCCCAGTCGAGGATCTTGTCGAAGACCTCGTCCAGAAACTGCTGGTGGGCTGGCAATGGGCGCTCGGCCGTCTGGTCGGCTGCGAGCGGAAATGCCAGCAAGGCGCCGAGCACCAGCCCGAAGGCTTGGATACGGACAACGGAAGCGACTCGACGGTGCAACACGCGCATGTTCTCCCCGGATAAGTATCCGCCTGGAAATGAACCGCCCTATTTTAACCGAAGTCCGGTCCGGGCGATCAGAAGTAGATTATAAATCTATCAGTATTTGTGCAAGCACAAGCGAAGATCACCTGGAAGCAACTGGATTCAGATCGTATTCCTGTTGTTCACGATGTGAATCCGTTCAATCGGCAGAGTCTCCCGCCAATGCGGGACGGGATTAACCGGCGGGTTGTAGGTTCAAGTCCTACCTCAGGAGCCATTTTTCAGCCGGGGGATATTTCTCCCGCCGGGCTTTTTTGTTATCATGGGCGGGTGGATTTCCAGCAGGACTCCGCGCCACATGCCCGATCTCATCACACAGGAGAATGACCCATGCAACGAATGATCCGATACCTTGGGCTGGCGCTGGCGCTGCTGCTGGCGGCCGCCGCAGCCTCCGCCCAGCAGACCGCGGCCAAGCCCAAGTCGGCCGCCCAGCCGAAGACAGCCGCCAAGTCGAAGGACCAGGCGCCCGCCGTTTACCAGGCCCGGTTCGAGACGTCCAAGGGCGTGTTCGTCATCGAGGTGACCCGCGCCTGGGCGCCCCGGGGAGCGGACCGCTTCTACAAGCTGGTCAAGAGCGGCTACTACGACGGCTGCCGCTTCTTCCGGGTCATCACCGGGTTCATGGTGCAGTTCGGGATCAACGGCGATCCGGCGGTGAACGCCACCTGGAACGGCGCCACCCTCACCGACGATCCGGTGGTCAAGTCGAACCTGCGCGGCTTCGTGTCGTTCGCCATGCGCGGGCCCAACACCCGGACCACCCAGGTGTTCATCAACTTCGACGACCAAAACACCAACCTGGACGGCATGGGCTTCGCCCCGTTCGGCCGGGTGGTGCAGGGAATGGATGTGGTCGACACCCTGTACTCGGGCTACGGCGAGGGGGCGCCCCGCGGCCGCGGCCCCGACCAGGGGCGCATGCAGGAGGAGGGGAACCGGTACCTGATCGCCCGCTTTCCGAAGCTCGACTACATCGTCAAGGCCGTCATCGTCCCGGCCGCGGCCAAGTGAGCGCCCGCCGGCGCCGGCTGGGCGAATAGCAAACAGTGAACGGTAAACGGTAAGAAGATAGGAGATAGTGGATTGGAGATGCCTCCAATCTTTTGACAAGCGTTGTGTTAGGTGAATGGGTGAACCGGTGAATGGGTGACAGGATCCGGATTCTGTGATCCTGGGCCCAGAACCCAGGTCCCGGGTCCGAAGTTCGATGTCCGATGATCGGTAACGAGCCTCGAGTCTCGAGCCTCGAGCCTCGATCACGATTACGATCACGAATTACGATTACGAGGACGAAAGAGAAGGCTCTGTGTCCTTAGTGCCTTCGTGGTGAACGCGCTTTCTAGAAATCGAAAATATTGCCGGGGGCGAGGATGAGGGCGGGGTCGAGCTCGCGCTTGAAGGCGCGCATCCACTCGATGGCTTGGGGCGGGAAGCAGTAGGGGAGGAATTCCTTTTTCACCTTGCCGATGCCGTGCTCGGCGCTCACCGTGCCGGCGGCGGCCTGGACCAGCCGGCACATCTCGTGGACGGCCGCTTTGGCCCGGGCCTTGGCGTCGGCGTCGGCGGCCACGATGTTGAAGTGGGGATGGCCGTTGCCGATGTGGCCGTAGCCGTAGACCTCGTCCAGGCCGTGCGCCCGGCAGATGGCACGGACGGCGGGGAACATCGCGGCGATCCGGGTGTGGTGCACCGCCCAGTCGGTGGAGACCTTGCCGCCGCCGGCGCCGCGGCAACGGATGCCGCGCTCGTTCAGCGTGGACGGGATGGCGTGGCGGAGTGCCTTCATCTCCTCTTTCCGCGCCCGGGTGTCGCCCACCATGGTGTCGTCCACCAGGGCGCCGCTCCCCTCCAGCCGCTCCAGCCATGCCTCGAGCAGCGCGTCGACGCCCCCTGCGGGCGCCTCCTCCTCGATGAAGAGCATGCCGCCGGCGCCACCCGGCACGGCGGCGCCCTTCTCGTCGCGGATGAGCGCCAGCGATCCGCCGTCGAAGTACTCGAGGCAACGGACGCCGGGGGCGCTTTCCCGGAACGCGGCCGCCGCGGCCAGGGCCGCAGCCTCATCGGGATAGAAGGCGTAGAGCGAGAGGTAATCGGCGGGGAGGGGCAGGCACCGGAGCTCGATCTCGGTGATGACGCCCAGGGTCCCTTCGCAGCCGATGAAGAACTGGATGGGATCCTGGAAGCCGTAGTAGCCGGCGGCGTTCTTGTCCACCGCCGCGGCGTGCAGCTCCAGCGCCTCGCCGGAAGCGAGCACCACCCGCAGCCGGCGCACCCAGTTGCGGATGGCCCCGTACTTGAGGCTGCGGGCGCCGGAAGCGTTGGTGGCCACGGCGCCGCCGATGCAGCAGTCGGGCTCGCTCGTTGGGTCTGGCGGGAAGAACAAGCCGTGCGCCTCGAGCTGCGCCTTGAGTTGGGCGAGATTCAAGCCCGGCTGGACCACGGCGGTACGCGTGTCGGGGCGGATGTCGGGCGGGGTCTGAAACCGCTCCAGGCTCAGCAGGTATCCCGACGGCGCCACGCAGCTGCCGGTGGTGGACGAGCGCAGGCCCACCGGCGTGACCGCCCGTCGCTCCGCCGAGGCCCACGCCAGGATGTCGCGCACCTCGGCCTCTTCGGCGGGGCGGAACAGCCCCTCCGGCGCGCCGCGGTAGCCCAGCGCGTCGGTGTTGTAGCCTTCGAGAATCTCAGGGTCGGTGACTGGCGCGATCATCGGTAGTTGCCTCTATTCGCAGCATCGATCTACGGGACTCGAGACTCGAGGCTCGCGGCTCGTTCTCGCTCCCTCGATTCTTACTCGTAATCGTATTCGTGCTCGTAATCGTAATCGTGCTCGTAATCGTGCTCGTGATCGTAATCGAACTGTTTGAAGGTTTGAACGTTTGAATGTTTAAATGTTCGCATCTGCTCACCCATTCACCCATTCACCCATCCAATCCTCTTGTGCCCTTGTGTCTCTGTGGTGATTCAGACTGCCTTCAACTTTTCGAGGAACGCGGCCTCGTCCAGCACCGCCACGCCCAGCGCCTGCGCCCTGGCCAGCTTCGAGCCGGCGTCGGCGCCCACCACCAGGTAGTGGGTCTTTTTGCTCACCGAGCCGGTGACCGTGCCGCCCCGGGCGCGGATCGTGTCGGCCGCCTCGTCGCGGCTCATGGCCGCCAGCGTGCCGGTGAGCACGAACGTCTTGCCCGCGAAAAACGAATCCTCGCCGCCGGCGGGGGCCGGCGGCGCTTCCGGTTCCGCCAGGTTGAGACCGGCGGCGCGCAGGCGCTCCACCAGCGCCCGGTTGCGCGGCTCGGCGAAGAAAGCCCGGATGCTCTCGGCCACCACCGGGCCCACCTCCTCGGTGGCGCGCAGCTCCTCCTCCGGCGCGGCCATCACGGCGTCGAGGGCGCCGAAACGCCGCGCCAGCAGCTGCGCCGTGCGCTCGCCCACGAAGCGGATGCCGAGGCCGAACAGGAGCCGGTGCAGGGGATGGGCGCGGCTGGCGTCGATCTGGGCGAACAGATTTTCCGCCGACTTGCGGCCCATCCGCTCCAGCGCCACAACCGTGTCGAAGTCCATGGTGTAGAGGTCGGCCACGCCGGCCACCAGTCCCTTGTCCACGAGCTGGTCCACCAGCGCCTCGCCGAGGCCCTGGATGTCCATGGCCCGGCGGGAGGCGAAGTGGAGGAGTGATCCCTTGAGCTTGGCCGGGCAGTCGGCCGACTCGCACCGCGCCACTGCCTCGCCCTCGGGGCGGTGGACCGTGCCGCCGCAGACCGGGCAACGCTCCGGCATGACGAACTCGGGGAGCTCGCCCGCGCGGCGGCTGGTGATCACCTGGACCACCTTGGGGATGACGTCGCCCCCCTTCTCGATGAGCACCCAGTCGCCCACGCGGACGTCCAGCCGCCGGACCTCCTCCGGGTTGTGCAGGGTGGCCCGGCTCACCGTGGAGCCGTCGAGGAGCACCGGATCGAACTCGGCCACGGGGGTGAGCGCCCCGGTGCGGCCCACTTGGACGGCGATGTGCAGCACCCGCGTGGTGGCCTGCCGGGCCGGGTACTTGTACGCGACGGCCCAGCGCGGGATCTTGGCGGTGGCCCCGAGGCGCGCCTGCAGCGCCGCGGCGTTGACCTTGACCACCACGCCGTCGATCTCGAAGGGGAGATCGGGCATCCGGCCGCGGACATCCTCGATGAAGGCCTCGAGCGCGGCGAGATCGGCGCACTCGCGGACCAGCGGGCTCGTCTTGAATCCGTGGCGGTTCAGCCAGCGCAGGGTGTCCAAATGGGTGGGGAGCGGCGCGGCGCCTTCGACCAGGAGTCCGTAGGCGTAGAAGTCCAGGCGGCGGCCGGCCACCACGCGGGCGTCCAGCGTCCGCACCGTGCCGGCGGCGGCGTTGCGGGGATTGGCGAACGGCGCCTCGTCCGCCTCCCGCCGCGACCGGTTCACCCGCTCGAAGCTCGCCAGCGGCATCACCACCTCGCCGCGCACCTCGAGACGGCCGGCGGCGGACGGCCCCGCCGGCTCCCGCTCGCCGGCGCCGCGAGCTTCCAGCATCAGCGGCACGGTCCGGATGGTCCGGATGTTGGCGGTGACCACCTCGCCGCGCAGGCCGTCGCCCCGGGTGACGGCCTTGACCATCCGGCCGTTCTCGTAGAGCAACGACATGCTCAGGCCGTCGAATTTGAGCTCGGCGGCGTAGGCGACCGCCTCGCCGGGGATGAGCTTGCGCACCCGGGCGTCGAACTCGCGGAGTTCGTCCAGGGAGTAGGCGTTGTCGAGGCTGAGCATGGGCGCGGCGTGGACGTGGACATCGAACCCCTCGGCCGGCTCGCCGCCCACGCGCTGTGTGGGCGAGTCGGGGGTGACCAGCTCGGGATGCGCCGCCTCCAGCTCCTGGAGGCGGCGCATGAGCTGGTCGAACTCGAAGTCGGAAATCTCCGGCGTATCCAGCACGTAGTAGCGATGCTCGTGATGCCGGATCTCCCGCCGCAGCCCTTCGATGTCCTTCCGGATGTCGCCCATCCCGTCACCGCTTCAGTCGGACCATCGCCCGGGTCTCACCCTCCCTCCGCCACCAGGGGAGGCGGTCGGGCGGACCGGCCGTGGCTCGCGCGCTAGGCCTCCTCGTCCCCGGCCGCCGCTGCTTCGGCGTCGCCGGGCGTCCGCACCAGGCCCATCTTCTCGCGCACCAGCGGCTCGATCTTCGCCTGAACGTCGGGATTGTCCTTGATGAACTGCTTGGCGTTCTCGCGCCCCTGGCCCAGCTTCATGCCGTCGAAGGAAAACCAGGCGCCGCTCTTGTCCACGACCTTCAGGTTGATGCCCAGGTCCAGAAGATCGCCCTCGCGCGAGATGCCCTCGGAGTAGATGATGTCGAATTCCGTTTCCCGGAAGGGCGGGGCGATCTTGTTCTTGACGATCTTGAGCTTGGTCCGGTTGCCCACGACCTCCTCGCCGATCTTGATGGAGCCGATGCGGCGGATGTCCACCCGGATGCTGGAGTAGAACTTCAGCGCCCGGCCGCCGGTGGTGACCTCGGGATTGCCGAACATAACCCCGATCTTCTCGCGGACCTGGTTGATGAAGATCAGGCAGGTTTTCGACTTGGCCACGATGGCGGTGAGCTTGCGCAGCGCCTGGCTCATGAGCCGGGCCTGGAGCCCCATGAAGGAGTCGCCCATCTCGCCGTCGAGCTCGGCCTTGGGGACCAGGGCGGCCACGGAGTCGATGACGATGATGTCGACGGCGCCGCTCCGCACCAGCAGCTCGGCGATCTCCAGGGCCTGCTCCCCGTGGTCGGGCTGGGAGACCAGCAGCTCGTCGGTGTCCACCCCCAGCTTCTTGGCGTAGATCGGGTCCAGCGCGTGCTCGGCGTCGATGAAGGCGGCGGACCCGCCCTGCCGCTGGGCGGCGGCGATGGCGTGCAGGGCCAGCGTGGTCTTGCCACTGGACTCGGGGCCGTAGATCTCGACGATCCGGCCCTTGGGCCAGCCGCCCACCCCGAGGACCGCGTCGATGGACAGCACGCCGGTGGGGATCACCGGGATGTCCAGGTCGCGGGGCCGGTCGCCCAGCTTCATGATGGATCCCTTGCCGAACTGGCGCTCGATCTGGCTGAGCGCCGTCTCGATCGCCTTGCTCTTCTGGTCGCGTTCGTTGGCCATATGTGCTCCTCTGATCAGTTATGGTTCCATGGACTGGATCTCGCTGATGAGCAGGCCCATCAGCGATTCCATCTCCCGGTGCATCCGGGAGGTGAAGATTCGGACCTCGGTCCGCCGGACCGTGGCCGGATCGCCGGTGCGCACCTGCTCAATCACCGGCTGCCAGCGCGGGTTGTGCCGGACCACCTGTTCGAAGTGGTGATCGGCGCGCTGCGGCTGCCGCCGCCGCCGCTCGATGAGCCCGGCCAGGAAATGGAAGAACGCGGTGCGCCCGAGCCGCGGCGTGACCTTGCGGGTGCCCGCGGCCGCTTCCCGCGTGGCGTCGCCCAGGTAATAGGCGACGGAGCTCAGCAGCGACACCCGGGGCAGCGGCCGCGCCTGGAACGCGGAGCGGAACGTCCGGCCCGAGTGCTTGAAATCCTCCGCCAGAAAGCGGGTGACGCCCAGCAGGAACTGGGGCGCGAACGCCCGCGGCGCCCGCTGGCCGGCCGCCTCCAGGTGCGACTGCGCGTCTTCGAACCGGCCGCGCTTGATCTGGATCAGCCCCATGAGCAGATTGGCCGGCGCGTGCTCCGGATGCCGCTGGAGGAGCCGCTCGAGGCAGCGCCGGGCGGCCGCCTGGCGGCCGGCGATGAAATGCAGCTCGGCGAGCACCCGCAGCACCCCCTCGTTCTCGGCGTCCAGGGCCAGCGCCTGCTCCAGCAGCTGCACGCCGCGGCGGTGCCGGGCGGTGTAGAGCAGCGGCACGGCCAGGCGGATGTACCGCTTGAACTGCGGCGCCGGGCCGCGGTAGCGGGCCGCCACCGGCTCGAGCCGCCGGGCCAGGTCCTGGCGCTGGTCATGGCCGAAGAGCTGGCCCTTGAGCTCGTCCTTGACGCGCCGCTCCAGCTCCTTGCGCTCCAGCACGCCGCGCTGCTCCAGCGCGTCGATGATCTTCTCCACCGAGATGCTCAGGTAGAGGTTGTTGAGGAACTGCTTCTCCAGGTAGCCGACGAGCTCCTCCAGGTTCTTCTCCGAGCTCTTCAGGCTGAACTCGATGGTGGAGATCCGCTCCAGGTCGGCGTCGTCCAGGAGGTAGTTCACCTCGTCCCGGTACTGGTGGGGCACCACCGGCGGCGTGAGCTCCGCGTGGCACTTGGTGCAGCGGAGGGCGAAATCGGGATTGCGGGCGTGGCAGCGCTGGCAGATGTTCATCGGTGCGTCGGCGTACGCCTCCCTGTCAGGACTTGTCGTATTCGTAGAAGCCCCGGCCGGACTTGCGGCCCAGCCAGCCGGCGTCGACCATCTTCCGCAGCAGCGGGCACGGCCGGTACTTGGGATCGCGGAATCCCTCGTGCAGGACCTCCAGGATGTTCAGGCAGACATCCAGGCCGATGAAGTCGGCCAGGGTCAGGGGCCCCATCGGGTGGTTCATCCCCAGCTTCATGACGGTGTCGATGGCCTCCCGGCCGGCCACGCCCTCCATCAGGGCGAAGGCGGCTTCGTTGATCATGGGCATCAGCACCCGGTTGGAGATGAAGCCCGGAAAGTCGTTGACCTCCACCGGCACCTTGCCGAACTGTTCGGCCAGGCCGCGGGTCTCGGCATAGGTGGCGTCGCTCGTGGCGATGCCGCGGATGATCTCCACCAGTTTCATGAGGGGGACCGGGTTCATGAAGTGCATGCCGATGACGCGGTCGGGCCGGCGGGTGGTCGCCGCCAGGCGGGTGATGGAGATCGAGCTCGTGTTGCTGGCCAGGATGACCTCGGGACGGCAGAGCGCGTCCAGCCGCCGGAAGATCTCCTGCTTCGTGGCGAAGTCCTCGAACACCGCCTCGACGACGAAGTCGGCGTCGGCGCACTCGTCCAGGGACGGGGTCGGGGTGATCCGACCCAGGGTCTGCTGCCGGGCCTCGTCGGTGATGACGCCCTTCTCGACGAACTTGGCCAGGCTCTTGCCGATGGTGGCCATGGCGCGCTCCAGCGGCGTGGACTGCGTGTCCACCAGCTTCACTCGCAGGCCCGCGGTGGCGGCGGTCTGGGCGATGCCGTTGCCCATGGTGCCGGCGCCGATCACGGCAAACGTTGTGATGACCATCGGTGCGATCCCTCCTTTCATTAATATATAACGTTTGAACCGGTCGGGTGTTCAGGTCCGGCGACGCGCGCCGGGTTCGCTCACGACGGGATCCCCTTGAACGCCTCCACCCGGTCATCCGGGCCCACGAGGACGAGCACGTCGGTGCGCTTGAGGATGAAATCCGGGCGGGCGAGTACGAAGACGTGGCCGCCGTCCGGCTGCAGTTCCTTGATGCCGATGACGTTCAGCGCGTATTCCTTCCGCAGTTTGGCGTCCAGGATGGATTTGCCCACCAGGAAGGAGGGCACGATCAGCTCCAGAATGGTGACGCCGTCGCCCAGGGGGATCTGATCCAGCACGTCCCGGTGGCTGTACCGGTCGGCCGTGCGGATGGCCATCTCCTTCTCGGGGAAAACCACTTCGGTGGCGCCGATCTTCCGGAGGATCTTGCCATGGGTGTCGTTGACGGCCTTGACCACGATTTTCTTGACGCCCATTTCGGCCAGGTGCAGGGTGATCAGGATCGAGTTGTCGATCCGTTCACCCACGCTGATGATGGCGCAGTCGACGTCCTGCAGGCCCAGCGCCTCGAGCGTCTCGCGGTCGGTGGCGTCGGCATGGACCGCCTGGGAGGCGGTGTCACGGGCGCGCTGCACCATCTCCTCGCTGATGTCGACGGCGATGACGTCATGGCCCTTCTCGTACAGGGACTGAGCGACATGGAAACCGAAAATCCCCAGTCCGATCACAGCATATCGCGCCATGGTGGGTGTGCTCCCGGCCCGAAATTCAAGCCGGGATTATACCACAGCGGAAAATGGTCTTGACAATAAAGAACCCCTGCGGTATTAAGGGTGCTCGCTGGATGGATCTTTGCCGTGGGGCTATAGCTCAGCTGGAAGAGCACATGACTGGCAGTCATGGGGTCAGGGGTTCAAATCCCCTTAGCTCCACCAAATATACGAGGCACCCTTGCGGGTGCCTCTTTTTTTCGGCCGGCGCCGGCCGGGCATCCCGCCGCCGCTGCCGCCACCCCAGGAGAGGACCATCATGGAGCCGACCGCCGTCACCGTCCGGGACCGGGCCATGGCCCGGCGCTGCGTGGAGTGCCCCGTCTGCACCCGGGCCCGGCGACGCCAGCGCGGGTTCGCGTTCTGGTTCGTCCGTCGGATCGAAGGGAGCGTCTGTCCGTATTGCCGCGCTTACGAGCGGGTCTACGGCCGCAAGGCGCACGAGCCGGTCCCGGATGATCCGGACGTTCCGACGATGAATCGATAGGAACTGAATGGCCGGTCGGCTGGACGCGGACGCTCCGCGCGTCACGTCCCTGCGCCGGCTGCGGGCGTCATGATTCAGGACCGGCGGCCGTCGGGGGCTTGCCGCCGGAACCGTCGGACCGGGCGCCTCCGCCGGAGGCGATGAGCCAACCCATCCCGCCGCCCAGCAGCACGGTGAGGAACGGGTTGCCGGTGATGCCTCAGGTGGATCCGGCGCAGGCGGACAGGTAGTGAAGCAGGAAGCCCGCGACGGCTCCGATCAATACCGCCACGATGCTTTTAAACAAACGCATAGGCTGAGTAATCACAACGCGCACACCCGCTCGATTTCATGGATGAATTCTTTCGCGATGGTTACGTGGCCCGCAGACTCCTCGGCGGTAATGACCACGAGTTCTTTGTAATCTGTGATTTGGCGTGCCTCGGCGGCCTGGTGCAACAATTTCGAAAACCGGGTGTTGATCTTGCCGGAGTGGATGAATTCCTTATCGAAGACCGCGATCACTCCCGCGTGCTTCGAAGTTTTTGGGTTGATGCCGTTTTTTAAAAACAAGGCCAGGACGGCATAAAACATGGCGTAGTAGGCCCGATTGGTGATGGAGCGCGGGCTGAAACCGCTCGTCAGCATGCGCTCCGCATCTGCCAGCGTCTCTGTCGCTTCTTGCAAGCGGAAGGCGAAGAGGGCGTCCCGGTCGGTCATACGGCTACCCCTTCTTCGGCGATAACCTCGATGATGGGTGACGACCGCAACGGTGAGTTTTCCAGCTCGTCACGCGTGAAGATCAGCGGCGATATCACGGTCTCGTTCTGGAAACCCACCTCCCAGACGATTTCGGAAATCTTCTCTCTGGTCTCGCCGTCGAGCGATTCCACGGCGATGAAGATATCCAGATCGGAGTCGGTATCGGCTGCGGCTCTGGCCCGCGACCCGAACACCTTGAAGTCGACCAGCCCGGCAAAGCGGGCGAGCCGCGCCTTTAACTCACGGGCGATGGCGAGATCTTTTGCTCTCATGGCGACTTCCCCTGTCAACGACCAATACTACAATCCAGTGGTGAAGTAAAGCGTGACCAGAAGCTGGTCGGGATCCTTTTCATCTGATGGATGGATGCCGTAACTGCCGTCCGGATTCCCCCGCCGTGCCGGTCCCCCCAATCCAACCCGTCGTCATTTGGCCGTGATCACCGGGGCGGGCGAAAAAAAAGCCTGTCGCTCTCGCGACAGGCTGTTGAAACATGGTGCCGAAGGGGGGACTTGAACCCCCACGGCCACATTGGCCACTAGACCCTGAACCTAGCGTGTCTGCCAATTCCACCACTTCGGCACGGATAGAACACGTTTAAAGATCAGCAGAGAGGTCGAATTATATTCAAGCCCTTCTCGTTGTCAAGCGGTGATTTGAACAGCTATTCGATGAGGTTGATCATAGGACGATAATAATTCCAATAATTAGGCCTTCCAGTAAGCACCCATGAATAACAATAAAAGGGAGTTTCGTTCTGACGCCCGTAGGCTATCTCTCTGAATAAATATGTTCCGAATACTCCAGTAACTCCCTCCGGAACAGAAAAATAGAAATACGGTTTCTTGTCAACGAAATCGTATTGATCGATCTGAATGCAGTGGACCATTTCAATCGAAATTGTGTTGCCTGATAGATCGGTATAGTCAAACTTCTCACTCAGCCAATCGCCGACTACGGGAGGGAAGGTTATCCCGCTGCCTCCGGTGCCGTTTGAAAGTGGCCAGATTTTCCAACCCAGAGTGGAACCAGGGTGTATCTCGGCAACGCAATAACCCCAGATGTATCCGGGTGCTGCTTCGTAGAAAATGTCACAAAGCTCCTCATCCGACTCACACCACCAAGTAATTCGAGTCCCGCAATTGTTTGTAAGCACTTTATCTGCATCAATCGCCTTTTCATACACATTTGAGTATTGGAAATAAAACAATGATGCACCCGGGAACAGTTTTCTCATGGGATGGTCTGTTTCAACCGGGTAGTGAAAATCGTACACGTAGGTGCCGGTGTGAGTCTCGTTCATGCGCATAGCGGAGAATTCGGCATCAAACATTTGTTGATTTGGATTGGCCTGTAATCCTCTTCCGATTTTTCGCTCAATGGGTGACGCACATAAAAATTGAGAACCCATGATAAGTAAACACACTAAGAGAAATGACCAGTAGAATTTTTTCATCAGAACCTCCACCAATAGAATGTTGGGAAAGACAATTTTGTCCTTTTATCAAGGGAAATGGAAATTTTCAAGTGTGAGTACACTCAATTTTGCGGGAACTATTAGGAAAGGCTGAAGTCGAGAATTACAAAAAAACCCCGCTCCGGACTGGAGCGGGGATCCTTTGATGAGGGATCAATCAGAAGTTGTACATCGCCGAGATGGCGAAGCTGTCCTTGTCGCGGGCCAGGTCCCCGGCGATGTCGATCTGCAGGTGACCGAACATCACGAAGCCGGCGCCGAAGGTGGCGTGGTGGTCCACCTTCATCTCCGGGAAGGTCGTCTGATAGAGAATCGCATGGGCCGCGTCGGCGCCCCCCAGGTAGTGGATGGAGGGATCCGGGGCCTGGTAGTAGCCGGCCCGCAGGGCGACGGAGTTGCTCCGGCCGATGGGGATCAGGTACTCGGCGCCCGCGTGGTATTCGTCACCGTCCTCCCAGCCGAAATACGCGTCGGCGTCGGGGCTGGCCGACTGGCGCAGAACTTCCAGGAACTGGTCGTTCAGATCGGTGTACCGGATGCGGACGTAGTCGAAGTTGAACACCCACTGGTCGGTGGGGGTGATGGAGACGCCCACGCCGAACCGGTCGGGCACATTGATCTCGAATTCGGGGTAATCCTGCCTCAGCTCGATGTAATTGCCGGTATTGTTGTCGAATATGTGGAGATTGTCATTGAATACCGTGTGGATCTTGTGAGTCTCGCCATATCGGTACACGGCGCCCACACTGAAGTAGTCGTTGGGCTTGTACTGGACGCCGGCGACGAAGCTGATGCCCCAGCTGTCGTCGTCCGCGACCATGAAACGGCCGATGGTGCTGCCGTCGTTGGTGTACACCTTGGGTTCAAGCTGTGGCGGCGGCTGGTTCATGTCGGAGAGATCGTTGCCTTCCACAGCCAGACGGGCGGCGCGTACAGAGAAGCCCACGGCGAACGTCTCGTGCAGCCGCTTGGCGACCGAGAAGCCGTAGTTATCGAGATTGAAGTTAAGGTTCGAAGAGACGCGGTTCATGACCCAGATGTTCGTCGGTCCGGGCAGGTCGTTGGGGATCAGGAAAGCTCCGTTGTAGTAATTGGCCTCGAAGTTGGCCAGCTCCTGGCGGTAGAACGCGAACGCCCAGCTCTTGTACGGATAGACAAAGCTGATGAAGGTGGGGCTGTTGACGCTGTCCTCGAACTGCTGGCCGATCACGGCGTCGTCGGTGGCGTCCACCGCCCGGTCGGCGAAGTACTTGAAGTAGCGATACTCGCCGTGGATGGTCGGCTTGGGGATGAAGATGAGGCCGGCGGGGTTGGTCTCCGACCCCGTGGCGTCGTTGCCCTGGGCGATGAAGGCGCCGCCCATGGCCGTGGCCCGGGCGCCCGGGTTGATGAAGTTGAAGCGGAACGACGAGAGGCTGGTGGGCAGCGCTTCGTCACTGGACCCCTGGGCCAGCGCCGGCGCAGCCATGAGCACGGCGAGGGCCAGGCAGCCGGCTAACCGCAACGTGTTATGCATCACTCCTCCTGATGAGAAAGATTCACTCAATGGGCACAGCGGGCACGGCGCTCAGGAAGTTGAGGCCGGTGTCGCCGAAGAGCTCGAACACGATGAACTCCGGGTGAACGGAATCGCATTCGACGATGAGGTATCCGCCGAAAATGTTGATCAAGCCGGGGATCAACCGGTCCACCATGGCGATCACCCGGCGATTCGGCTGCAGGAACAACTTGATGGTGTCCAGTAGCATGCCGTTCTGATCGTAGGCCGACAGGTAGACCGACTGGGTCGTGGAGTACGGATTGACGACGGCGAGGCCGGTGAAGAACGGAATCTCGTCCAGGGTGCCGTTGGCGATGTGCCCCAGGATGAACCGCCGGTGTCGGGGGGACTGCAGCGGCAAGACCGATCGGAACACCCCGGCCGTGGCGTCACCGAACGTCACGCAGCCCACCACGCCGGTGAGCCCCTTCAGGTCGATTCGCAGATAACCGGTGACCGCTCCCGTCAGCCCCATCATCGTGCCGACGTTGTAGACGACCTTGGAGCGGGGGCCGAGATTGATGGCGGCGTAGCTGTCCAGGTAGTCGCCGTCGTTGTCGTACAGGATCGCTTCCACCACCGCCCCGCTGTCGGAGGTGTTGACCAGCGTGAGCCAGGTGTCATAGACGATGCCGCCGCCGAAATCGCCGTGGGCGACATGGCCGCTGAACAGCGTCCCCTGATCCTCGCCGATGGGGAACGGCTCCAGCACCGAGA
>JAKQOW010000171.1 GCA_029565065.1 Acidobacteriota bacterium
TGGTCAGCGCCTCCGAGCGGGAAATGTCCTGCCGGAGATGCTAACCGAAAGTTCAAATCGTTTCTGGCGAAAATGCCCAGTAAGCCATTCATTTATTAAATGTTAGAACGCTTTGAAAATCCGTTAACGGGACAGTACTGAAAGTATATATCAAATAGCGTCGTACGCAAGCCAAAATGTGCTTGAATCCGGGGTTTAAACATGAGTATGATTCGGATGGAGTAAGCATGACGGGAACACTTCCCAAAAGTTTCAAGCGCCACATCAACATCGCATTGATCTTGTTGGGATTGTTGGGCACCGCCATACGCCCGCAGGAGCCGGTTGCGGGCCGATCGGTGTTGAAGGCGGAGTCCGTCCGCGTGGTGGTTCCGGTCACCGTGACCGCTCCGGATGGCGAGATGATCATCGGTCTGCGGAAAGAGAATTTCCGGTTGTATGTGCGCAACGCGGAAATCACCCAGTTCCAATTCCTCCACAATACCGATCTGCCGATCGTTATCGGTTATGTCTTCGACCACAGCTCCCGATCGGTCATGAACCGGTTCAGTTGGAACAAGCAGGTGGTGCAGTCCCTCATCCATCAATTCGGTTTCGAGGATGTGTTCTTCCTCGCCACCTACGGCACGCAATATGCCGAGGTGCAAAAGCCCACCTCCGACCGGTTGGAGATACTGGCGACACTAACCAACCTGCATCCATACATGTTTTCCAGTCAGGAGTCGATCTGGTCTTTCTTCAAAAAGGACATCCGGGACTACTCCAAGCGCACGGGGGCTCCGGTCAACAAGACGGCGATTGCCCTGGATCACGCGCTTTATTCACTCGCAGGCTACGATCTGCCCAAGAAGGCGTTGATTCTGGTTTCCGACGGCGACGAAAACCTGTCCGACATCACCCTGAATCACGTCCAACGCTACGGTGTGCCCGTCTATGCGCTTTACTTTTCGGGTTCGGGCATGGGCGGGCAGAGCCTGTTCAAACGCGGCCAGATCCTGCGGACGGTGAGCCAGGAGACCGGCGGATCAGTCTTCGACAAACTAGAGGACGCCGATCCCAACGAGATCGGCCGGCGCCTCTCGCTGGTCATCCGAAATCAGTACCTGATCAGTTTTGAGCCGTCCGATCGTTTGAGCCGGACCAAGACCCACCCCATCCGGATCGTTCTGGATCAGGCCGGCGCGAACGTCGTCTATCGCAAATCGTTCCGTTTTGTGAAAGAATAGGAGTCAGCCCACCCCAGGAGGCCACCATGCGGTTCGAGGAAATCAAAGAAATTTTACTTCGGCAAGACGAGGAGTTCCAGCGCCTTGCCGATGAGCACAAACGGCACGATGACGAATTGCGTGATCTCTCCGGACGTAAATATCTCACCCCCCATGATCAGCTGCGCGAAGTAGAATTGAAGAAGAAAAAACTCCAGCTCAAGGATCGCATGCTGGAAATTGCGGCGGAGTACCGCAAGAACAACCAGCAGTGAACGAGGACTGTTTACGTGATCAACCGCGACGGATTCCCATTCATCATCGCCGCCGCCGTCGTGGCGATTCTGCCAGCCTGGCTGATCCATCCGTATGCAGGAATTCCGGGATTGGCCGCCTGCCTGTTCTGCATCAATTTCTTCCGCGACCCGGAGCGGGAAGTCCCCCCCGGCGACGTGGCCGTCTCTCCGGCGGACGGCAAGGTCGTGGTTGTTCGGCGACTCGATGATGCTGATCCGCCATATGTCTGGTTCATATCCATCTTCATGAATGTCTTCAATGTCCACGTGAATCGCGCTCCGGTGAGCGGCCGCCTCGAGTCCTACCATTATGCTCGCGGCAAGTTTATGCCGGCGAATCGCGAAGCGGCGACTGTCGAAAACGAGCACAACGAGATCGTTCTCGTAGACGGTGAGCGCTGCGTGCGGATGTCCCAAGTCGCCGGATTAATCGCGCGGCGCATCGTATTTCGGAAACAGACGGGCGATATGATCATCAAAGGGGAACGGATCGGCTTGATCCGTTTCGGATCCCGGGTGGATCTCTGGCTGCCGGCGACAGCTGCGATCAAAGTCCAGCTCGGCCAGAAGGTCACTGCCGGTCAGACCATACTCGCGGAGTTCACCGATGGATGTGATTGAGACCGACCGTCCGAAACCACCACCCAAGCGGGGTGTCTATATCCTTCCGTCGGCGCTGACCACAGCCAACATTTTCTTCGGCTTTTACGCCATCACTTCTGCGCTGGCCGGCGAGTTCGACAACGCGGCCAAGGGCATCGGCATCGCCATCGTACTCGACGGGCTGGACGGGCGCATCGCCCGGCTGACCGGCACCACCAGCAAATTCGGCGTGCAGCTCGATTCGCTCGCCGACGCCATCTCGTTCGGCATTGCCCCGGCGGTGGTGTTGTGGCAATGGCATCTCAGCGCCTACAGCTACTGGGGCTGGATCGCCTGCTTCACGTATCTGATCGGCGGTGTGATGCGGCTCGCCCGGTTCAACACCCAGAATCCGGAACTGAAACACTTCCTCGGCCTCCCGATTCCGGCCGCGGCAGGCTGTATCGCCGCACTGGTCCATTTCGTTCAGAAGTACGGCCACTGGTCATTCTTTCAGTCACATGCTTTTTACTTCGGCCTGATCGGACTGACACTGATTCTGGGAATCATGATGATCAGCACCGCCCGGTATGGCAGCTTCAAGAATTTCGGATTTCGCGGGCGGATCGCTTCGCGGAACATCCTCCTGATGGCCTTGCTGTTGGCCGGCATCTGGTTTTTCTCCCACGAAGTGCTGCTGGCTTTTGCCTTGATTTATTTCCTGTCCGGAATCTTCGGCAGCATCCGTCGCCAGATTCAGCAGCGCGGCGGATTGCCGGCAGGCAAGGACGATCCGAAGATTCCAACCATTCCCGCCTGACCGCCGGATCCGGAAACGGCACGCTACCGGTCTGCTGTTCCAAAGGACCGGATCACATGGCGCATCATTAGGGATTTGATCGGACCTGTCTGGACCTGCCCAGGGCGGATCAGGTTTTGTTGAGAATATCCTCGCCGGATGGCACGGGGATTTCGCGTTTCAACAAGGAGTAGCAGATCCCGCCCGGCAACGCGGACAAGACGATAATCAGGAAACTGATCCATGATAGCGCGAAGCTCTGCTCCGGATTAACCCCGACCAGTGCCAGCAGCACCACGAAGGAGTTCTCACGCAGGCCGATGCCATTGATGCTGATGGGCAGCATGACCAGGACGGTCATCAGGGACACCACGGCGCAAAACACGATCATGCTCAACCGGATGCCAAGGGCGCGGGCAACTAGCCAGTTCATGAACACCACCAGTCCGATGTTGATGAACGACAACAGGACTGGCACCGCCAGCGACCGGGGACGGTCGCGGAATGCGCCCAGCGCGTCGCGCAGCGTGATGATCCGCTCGGCCAGACGACCGAGTCCCAGTCGCTCCAGCAGCCGGATCGCGAATCCGTAAAAGAATTGGATGCAGATGATGACATTGGCCAGCAGGAAGCATGCCATGAATCCGATCGGGATCCAGATGATGTCCATGCGATCCAGGCCCAACCAGCCGATCGGCCGGAAATCGTTGGGTGTCAACGTGATCGGCTGCAACCAAGCGCCAATGATCCCGTAGGTTAGAAGGGCGAAAAAACCGGTGGCCCGTTCCAGGTAGACCGACGCCAGACCATACGCAGCGGATTTGCCGCTGTCCCTCCGGACATAGTAAACCTTGACCACGTCCCCGCCGATCACGGTGGGGAAAAATAAAGAGAAGAACATCCCGATCAGATAGAACTGCACCAGACGGCTCAGGCCGATCCGGATACCGAGGTGGAGAAGAATAAGCCGCCAGCGGATCGTGCACAGGAATTGGCCGCTCATCAGCAGCACAAACGCCAGTGCCAGCAGCAGCCAATCGGACTGCTGGACGTACTGCCAGGACCGCTTGAGATCGATGTCCTTGCTCAAGACCAGGTACAGAATGAGGAAAGTCGTGATGAGCACCTTGGCGACCAGGAGCAGGGTCCGTTTCATGGAGTGGCCTCGGCGACGGCGGGAGGTGTCATGTGCGCACGCTCAGGAACATGTAAATCCCGGCAAAACCGAAGAACAGGTTCGGCGCCCAGGCGGCGAGCAAAGGCGGCAGTTTGCCGTAGGCGCCCATTGCGGTGAACACGTTGAACAGCGCCCAATAGGCGATGCCGATGATGATGCTGATAGCCACTCCATACAAGGCGCCCCGTTTACCCATCTTGAAAGAGAAGGGGATTCCGATCAGCAGCATGATGAGATTGATCACCGGGTAGGAGACCTTGGCGTATAGATCCACTTCCAGGCCCAGCGTGTTGAAGCCGCCCTGTTGGAGCTTGTCGATGTATCGCGAAAGCTCGACGAACGACATCTTGTTCGATTTTTTGGCTTCTGTCTTGAAATAAGATGGCTGCTCCGCGAAATCCCGGGCCAGGGAATCAAATACTCTGAAATACGGACTCTCGGGATGGAAGTTACGCTCCCACCCGTTTATCAGAATCCACTTCCGGATCCGTCCGTCCCAGATTGCCCGCGGCGCAAAATACCGGTAGTTCAGGCGTGCCTGGTCCAGGTGCAGGTTATATACCGACAGATCGGCGAAGACGTCAGCTTCGGTGTCGAAATATCTGTAATTGTATATTTTACCGTCACTACCCATGATCCAGGTGATGTCAGGACGGTACGTCTGAGGAGTGCGTCCCTTCATCATGTTGTAGATCAGATCCTGGCGCTGGTTGGTGTACGGCATGATGTATTCCTGGAGCCCGAAGATCCCCACCGCCAGAACGAACGCCAAAATGACCACCGGCTGGGTAATCCGATACAGGCTGACGCCGCACGATTTGAACGCCGTGATCTGGAATGTCTTCTCCATGATGCCGAAACTGATGAGCAATGCCAGCAGCAGGCAGATGGGCATGCTCAGCACGATGATCATCGGTGAGATGAAAAGGAAATATTCCATGACCGTTGTCCACGGCACGTGATGGGTGATGATCTCGTCAAAGTTCTCAAAAAGTGTGAATATAATAAATAAAAACAAAAAACTTGCGATAATTAGAAGTATTATCTTCAAGTATTCTCTAAGAATATACACATCCAATACGCGTGTAAATCTAAAAGGGCGCTCAGATGATGCAATCTGGTCTAGCTTAGTTTTTTTCTTGAATCTGTTGGCTTTATCTACCCAATTTTGTTTGTAATTTTCGATGAGTGAAATCAGTTTTGACGCCACCGGTCGGTTAGCCAGAACCGAGAACGGATGGTGATCCTGCCTGGCCGCCAGCAGCATGTAAATGCCCACGGCAGCGAACAGAACATTGGCGATCCAGACTCCATAACGGACGGGAACCAAACCAGAATAAAAGCCGATCTTCCACGAGTAGAGAAACGTCAGATAATAAAGAACAACTACCAGAATGGAGATGAGAAATCCGTACATCCGGCCGCTCCGTCTGGTCTGCATTCCGAGCGGCAAGCCGATCAGGCCAAATACAAGACACGCAAAGGGGATTGAAAATCTCCGGTAATACTCGATCTCGATGCTTGTCTGGGGATCACTCCCTTCGGGAAATTGCCCGCTGTGTATCTCCGCACTCAGTTCAGCCATGCTTTTTTCGATATTTCGCTTCGGAATTTCATCGGGAGGAGTAACGTTTAGTTCGCTCAACGGAATATCCATTGAGCCGAAATATGTCAGGGAGTCAGCTACGGGTTTATCCTTGTTAAATGAATATATTACGCCATTCTCCAGGTGAAGTTGCAGGTACTTGGCCCGGCGCTGGAAAAACACATGTCCCGTGCGGGCCAGGTATATGCGTTGCGCGCTGAGGTCGCGCTGATCAGCCAGAAAAATGCCGTTCCATGTGTTGGTGGATCGGTTGGTGTCTTCCACATAGAATACAAAATTTTTGAACTTTTCATTGAAGGTTCTGGGCTGGATTTCAGTCGTGATCTGGGAGATGGCAACCTCGTACTGGATGTCCCGCAAGTGCGCATTGAGAGCCGGAGCACCGATATTCGCCAAGAAGAAGGTGATACCGGTTCCGATGATGGCGATCAGCAATACGGGTGATAAAAAATGCCGCAACGCAACGCCACCGGATTTAAGCGCGATGATCTCGTTGTCGGCCGACAAGCGGCTGAATCCGGAGACGATGCCAACCAAAATGGAGATAGGCAATATGACATAGAGGACGTTGGAGCAGATGGTAATGATCACGGTAAAAAACGCGGACAGCGATGAGCCCGAAGTGATCAACAGCTCGGCGAACCGTTGAAACTCCTTGGTGAATGCCATGAACGTCATGACAATGGCGGCGATCAGCGTGGTGGGGAGGAGTTCCTTGTATATAAGCTTGGAGATGATCTTCATGAAATTCGACACCAAACGATCGGGTCATCCGATTGTACCAGAAAAGAAATTGGCTTCCAACGCCTACCGCATGCGTCAGAAAAGAGTCTGATAAGATATATTATGTAAACTTGTAAATCGTGCTCGGTTACGATCACCGTCACAGAAGGCAAAAAACATCCCCGCGTGTAGCGGGGATGTTCAGCACAATCTGGTACAAGTCTCGTATGCGCTCGTTTTAACGGCGCCGGCCGCTTGACGAACTGCTGGTCGTGGAACGGGAACTGCTTGAGGAAATCGTGTTCGACGAGCGGGCAACCGAACTGCTGGTGGCACCCGCCGGTCGCGATGGCGCCGAAATCGAACTGCCGCTGCTCCGCGACGGGGCGGATACGGTTGGCGTGCTTGAACGGGTCACACTGATGCCACTGCTGCTTCTGGATGTCGAGGGACTGAATGAGCTCGAAGAAGACCTCGCTACCGCTGGCGTATTGCCGGACGCCGGGAGCGCGGACGAACGGTTCGAGCCAGTCGAGGAGATGGTGAATCCCCTGCCCTGGTTTGTAAAACTCCCATAAGCAGGGGAGTTATCTGAAGAAGCGGTGGCTCGGTTGAACGAGGCGTTGGATCCGGTTGACGAAGTGGAACCGGATGACGCATAAGCCGTGCGCGCATCGGAGTCGGTGGTCGGAAACACGCGCGAGTAGGAATCACTCGGTGATGGAGTTTTCTTCTCACGGGTCGGAGTGGAGCGCGTCGGCGCCGCCGGCGGTGGCGACGACGACCGGCTGGAAGATCCGCTCGAACCGGAACGATCGATGGAGCGCGATGTGGATCCAGTGGAGCTGGAGGTGCCGGACCGGCTGCCGGAAGAACTTCGATCAGTGCTGGAACTGCCCTGGCTGGTGGTGCCACGGACCGATCCCGTTGAGCCTGAGGAACCGGTCGAGTCCGTCAATCCGCTGCGGCGATAGCTGGTTCCGCTGCTGTTGTCGTCGGCCTGCCGCGAACGGGAACTGTCCTGGACGCTGTTCCTGCTGATGTCGGGCCGGCCACGATTGATGGTGCCTGAATCCGACCCGTATCCGGTCGAGCGGCTCTCGGCCGAACCGGACCCGGTCTCACCGGCCATCGACTCACGGCTTCGGCTGGCGGGCAACGTCGAGGAACCGGCGTCGCGCGAGACGCGGGTGCCGGCTTCAACGGCTCCACCGGCCCGGCTGCGGGAATAGCTGGCGTCTGCGGAACGCACCGGATCCACCTTGGGCGGACCGGCTACAACGCGGTCTCGGCGGAAGAGTTCGCGGCTGACGGTCTCATCCGGTCGGAAGCTGATGCCGGTCTCCTGCCGCTGCACGCTGCGCCCCACCGCATTGCGGTTGTAAACGCCATCGCCCACCGGCCGGCCCCGTCGAAAATCATCCTCGCTGACATAGGTGACGGCGCCGTTGTGCCGGGTGTTTTCGGAACCGTAATAGTTGTTGACCACGACATTATTGACGTAGACATTGTGGTCATGGCCGTTGCGCCAGTACCCGTAGTAGTAATCGCCGGGGCCGCACGGCACCCAGCCCACATAACCGTTCCAGAAGCCCCAGTGGACGCGGCCGGGCGCCCACCAGGAGCAGCCCCACGATGAGCCGGGAACCCACACCCAACCGAATGATCCGGTGAAGGTCCACGATCCGTAATGGTACGGCAGCCAACCCCAGGGATCATACGAGATCCAGGTGTATCCCCAGACGGGGGAATACCGCCAGTAGCCGGATCGATAGGGCGCCCAGCCGGAGTAGTAGACGGTCGGTATCCAGCAGTGTCCATAATCGGCCACGAACACCCAGCGACCATACAGATCCAGATCGGCCGCACCGGTGTATACCGTACGCGGGATGTAGCGGTAGCTCTCGCTGGCCGACGCATACCGGCTGTCCCGCCGATCGCTCCAATTGTCGAAGTCATCGAAACGGTCTCCCCCACCCATGACGAACTGATCGGAGAGGCCGTACACCACGATTCGCTCGTTGCGCCCGAGTTTCTTATCGAGCTTGTCGTTGACAAAACGCGCCTTGCCGGACCGGACGATCAGCTCCACCGAACGGTCATCCCGGGCGTTGATCCGGTACAATCCCTCCGATCGCAAGACAACATCGCCGGCTGCGGTCATCAAGACGTAATCCGCCGCATCCGTGGTTCGGGCAATCACCTCACCCCGCACCAACTCGATGACAATCCGGTCTTTCTCCAGGTTCTGGAACATGAACTCGCTGAACTGGTTCACCCGTAAAAACGATCCGTCATCGATCTCGATCTCGATCAGTCCGTTCTGGTCCAGTACCAACCGGTCCCCGATCTGAATCGGCAGATTGACGTCCACGGTCGTCCAGCCGGTGCTCCCCCGCTCCTGCAGGCTCACGTCGCCGTCGACATAGCTGATCCGGGGGATGTAGTCGAACGAGTCGCCAGCCAGGCAAAAAGAAAGCAGCATCCCCATCAGGAACGCGATGTGAAATTTTCTCTTTGCCATTTTGCACCACCTCTAACAAAGTTTTCGATAATATGGATACGTGGAGGGGGGCCAAAGTTCAAAAAGGCTGTGAATTTCTTGCCAGGCGGGTGCCCACCGCAACGGCCACCCGATCGACCTCTTCCACCAGGCGGCAAAACAGGTCGGGCGTCAGCGATTGATGGCCGTCCGACAAGGCGTCGGCCGGCGAGGGGTGCACCTCGATGAGGAGTCCGTCTGCCCCGGCCGCCACCGCCGCCCGCGCCATCGGCAGCACCAGCTCGGACCGTCCGGTGCCGTGGCTGGGATCCACGATCACAGGCAGATGGCTCTGTTCCTTCAGATAGGGGATCGCGCTCAGATCGAGGGTGTTACGGGTGTGGCAACAGGAGGTTCGAATGCCGCGTTCGCATAAGATCACCTTGGAGTTGCCGTGAGCCATCAGGTATTCGGCGGCCAGCAGAAACTCATCCATCGTGGCAGCCAGGCCGCGCTTCAGCAGCACCGGAATCCCGGCCCCGCCGGCTTCCTTCAGCAGGGAGAAGTTCTGCATGTTGCGCGAACCGATCTGGATGATGTCGGCGGTGCCGATCAGCTGCTCCAGGCAGCGCTCGCTGAGCGCTTCGGTGACGATCATGAAATGGTGTCGCTCCTTCAGCTCCCGGAGGATGTCCAGACCGGCGAATCCCAAACCCTGGAATGAATATGGTGAAGTCCGCGGTTTGAACAATCCGCCACGAAACAGCCGGACCCCCTGTCCCTGCAGCAATTCGGCGATGGCCCCAACCTGCTCCCTGGACTCAACCGCACAGGGACCCGCGATGATCTCCACCGAGCCGTCACCGATCCGCGCGTCGCCGATGGGGATGACGGTATTTTTTTTCTGGAAGCTGCGGCTGGTCAGCTGGAACACCGAACCGGTGTCGATGGTCGATTCCACCAGGGGTGATTGGTCGAGCAATCCGGCGGCCGCCGGTGAAAGCGTCGAGGTCACTACGAGAGACTGCTGGAATAACTGGACCGGGTAGACAATCGCACCGGCAGCGGCCAGTTCGTTTAAAAAAACCTCCAGCTGCTTGGGCTGGATCTTTTGTTTCAATACGGCAATCATTCAGCTTTCATCCTGCTCGCGAGCGGATCTAATTATAGGTTATCGCCGACGGGTTGACAACGGTTATCAGACCTTGCATAAAGTGTTAGCAATTCGTTAAAACATTAGATACTAAAGAGGATAAAGATCGCTTTGGCCGAATTTCCTATGAGTTTTCCACATCTTCTGTTAGAAACTGAGGAATTCATTTTTTCGCTTCGGGTTGCTGCAGCAGAACAGCCAGCAGCGGTGTCAGGCTTCGGATCGCCCGGCCACTGAGCTGTTCGATCCGGGCCACCAGTAACCGGGTGATTGCTTCATATTCTTTCGGGACCGATCGTGACGTCGTCAGTCGGTCAGGCGCCGTGGTCAGAAAACGCTGGAAGGCGCGTTGCGCGCCACGATAGTCACCACCCAACCCGCCCGACGACGCCGGCGTTGCACAGGTCCGGCAATGAAATGCCAAGGTGGTTGGATTCAAACCGAGCGCCATCCGGTTCGCGTTGAATAGTCGGCCGCAGATCCCGCATGCGGACGGGTCCGCCAGCTCACCTTCCAGCCGGGCGATCCAGAACAGGAGATACCAGAGCAGGATTTCACGAAAACCGTGGTTGACGACGCAATGCACCAGGGCGTCCAACAGGCGGAACACTTTCTCGCCGGTCATCGGATCAATCTCCATGATCATCCCGACTTCGGCCATCAACGACAGAAAGTAGAAATCGTGCAGGGAACCATGGGCGATATCGACCCCGAACTGCAGCGTGGCTCCGGACAGGATGCCGAGACGATCCCCCTGCCCCGGCTTGAACTGGACGGTGATGAGATTGAACGGAGAGACGATCCCCAGATGGCGGCTACGGATTTTTTTCAATCCCTTGGCCATGAGGCGAACCTTGCCATGGTGGCGGGTCAGCAGGACCACGACCGCATCCGCTTCCGCAAACGGGTAGATCCGCAGAACGAGCGCATCGTCCTCTAGAGGATGCATGGATCAGAGTCCGAAGGTGTTCAGCATGAGCGTGCCCATCCCCAGAAAAATGGAGAAGCCGATGATGTCGTTCAAGGTGGCCACGAAGATGCCGGACGCCAGCGCCGGATCAATCTTCATCCATTTGAAAATCTGCGGGATCAGGCTTCCCCACAACGCCGCCAGAGAAATATTGAGCCACATGGCAAGAAACATGATGATGCCGATTTTGTAATGGCCGGTCCACACGAACTCGAGGCCGGAGGCGATCAATCCGGCGATGATGCCCAGCAGTAAACCATTGACTACGCCGACCCGAAGCTCCTTGAGGATGAACTTGGGATGGGTTTGCGCGTCGAGTTCCCCCATGGCCATGCCGCGAACCGCGACTGTCATCGTCTGTGTGCCGGCATTTCCCCCCATGCCCCCGATCATTGGCATGAACAGGGCCAGGATGACGTACTGATCGAGAGCGCCCCGGAACAGAGAAATCACCCAGGCCGTGAACAACCCGATGCCGAGATAGATGGCCAGCCAGGGGATGCGCTTGCGGATGGACAGTCGCGCCGAAGTGTACGCATGGTCGTCGGTTTCGACGCCAGCCATATAAAAAATGTCTTCCGTGGCCTCTTCGCGGATGACATCGATCACGTCGTCCACGGTGACAATGCCGACCAGCCGGTTTTCGTCATCAACCACCGGGATAGCCAGCAGATTGTAGTTGGCCACCTGGCGGGATACTTCTTCCTGGTCGGTCTCGGTGTTCACACTGATGACGTTGGTACGCATGATCTGTTGGAGCGCAACTTCCGGCGGATGGAACAGCAGCTGCTTCAGGGATAGCACCCCGAGCAGGCGGCCGCCGTCATCCACCACGTAGATGTAGAAACAGGATACGGCTTCCCGCCTCTCCCGGAGCTTCTGGATGGCTTCACCCACCGTGACCCGCTGGTTCAGGCAGAAGACATCCGCGTTCATGATCCGGCCGGCGGTCTCGGCTTCGTAGCGCAGCAGACCACGGACCGATGAGGATTCCTCCGCGGCCATCAGGGCGAGGATCTCACGCCCCTTGTCATCCGGGAGGTCGGCAACGAAAAGTGCCGCATCATCCGAATCCATCTGCTGGAGAATTTTTGCGGCCAGCTCGACGGGCAGGATGGCCAGCAGTTGACCACCCGGCTTGGTGTGCAGTTCGCTGATAGACTCGGCGGCCAAGACCAGGTCCGTGTCTGCCAGGACTTGTACCAGTCGGAGGCGTTCCGCCTCCATCAGATGCGCGAGCACATAGGCGATATCGGCCGCGTGAACCTTGCGGAGGATATTGGCCACATGCTTGTAATCGTCGCGCCGGATCAGCTTCTTCACCGAGTCCAGCAGCACGGTCATCTTTCGGGACTGTGTCATGATCGATTCTCGCGCCCAGATGTCCCCATTGTAACGACCCCGCCGGTACGCGGCAAGTTATTCGTGGCGACCGGCTGTCTTCCGATCGGCTCCCCCACCCAGAAGGCAATCGAACCAAACACGGTTTCGCATCGTAATATTCCAAGAAGATGAAAAACAATTGATCCTGAAAGCGAGTTTTGTCATCTTAACTTTAAATGTTCCCGCGATGGAGTTCGAACGGAGTGGAGCATGGTCGGCTGCGACAAGAATAAGAAGATCAAAGACGTTGTTTCCAGAATGATTGTCCGGGCCATCCAGGCGCTGCCCGAGAAAGACAGGAATATTTTCATTCTGAAACACTACAAGAACCTCGACGCCAAGGAGATATCCGCGCAGCTCCAGATGCCGGTCTGGGAGATCGAGCGATCGCTGCACCGCTCTTCCCAATGGTTGTTGTGTCAGATGAATCCCACCCGGCGCGAAATCGCCCCCGAGAGCTAGAGCATCGCCGGACGCTCCCTCGGTCAATCCCGCTCCTAACATTCCGCTGAATGCCGAGTTGCCCGTAAGTGCCTTTTTTGGTAAACTTGGCCACTTCGAGGGCAATCGTGGACATGCGTCGAGCTGTTTTTTTTGATCGGGACGGGACCCTTTGCCGGGATCTTGTTTACCTCAGTGATCCCGACCGGCTGGAATTGCTGCCTGGTGTGACGGATGCACTGCGGCGACTTCAAGAGGCGGATTTTCTGCTCATCATCGTCACCAATCAGTCCGGGATCGCCCGGGGATATATGACCGAGGGAACTCTGGCCCGAATCCACGACCGCTTGCACGAACTGCTTGGGGATCAGGGCATCCGGATCACCGCTATCTATCATTGCCCCCATCTGCCCGATGGCAGCCGGCCCGAATACCGCCAATCCTGCTCTTGCCGCAAACCGGAACCGGGCATGCTGCTGCGGGCGGCGCACGAACACGGCATCGATCTGGCGCGCTCCTTCATGGTGGGTGACAAGCTCAGCGATATCCAGGCGGGCAAGCGGGCCGGATGTCGCTCGCTCTGGTTGCAGCCGGAACTATCGATCGCGCCCGTGGTTCACTTGACACCTGACTGCCCGGATGCCGTCGTCGCCAACCTGACGGCGGCTGTCGACTGGATCCTCGGTACGGAGGCAACATGAAACCCACGCTGAAAGACTACACCCAGGTCATCGAGAAATTCAGGGGCGCAACCATCCTGCATATTGGCGACCTCGTGCTGGACCAGTTTCTCTTCGGGGAAATTTCCCGGATTTCACGCGAAGCGCCCGTGCTGATCCTGAAATATCGAGAGACCATCAACATTCCGGGCGGCGGCGCCAATGCCGTCAACAACCTGCTGTCACTGTCCAGCCACGTCTACCCCGTGGGCATGCTGGGCAACGATGAGGCGGGCGACTGGCTGTTCAATTTTTTCCGGAACACGGGCGTGGACGTATCCGGCATCTTCCGCGGCGACGGCTACTGTACACCGGTGAAAACCCGCGTGTTGGCCGGCGCGTTCCATTCGTCCATGCAGCAGATGCTGCGCATCGACCGGGAGGACCTCCAGGGCCAGCCGGTCTGCTCCCGGGACGAGCTTTTGTCCAAGGCGCTCAGCTTCCTCCCCAAGGTGGACGCGGTCGTTGTCTCCGATTACGGCTACGGGAGTGTGGAAACACGCCTGATCAACGAGCTCTCCGAACACTGCCGGCAAATGGAATTGCCGTTAGTCGTGGACAGCCGCTTTACCCTGCGGCAATACCAGCATGTCACCAGCCTGACGCCCAATATTTCGGAAGTGGAACAAGCCTACCAAACGAGCATCGGCGAGGATCTGAGCAAGATGGACTTTGTGGCCAACCGAATTCTGGCGGAGCAAGATCTGGCCGCCTTGCTGATCACGCGCGGCCGGTTGGGCATGTCCCTGTACCGTCGCGACGAAAAACCCGTCCACATCTCGGTCTTCGGTTCCGACGAGGTGGCGGATGTCACTGGTGCGGGTGACACGGTCATCTCGGTGTACACGCTGGCACTCGCCTGCGGGGCGTCGTTCGAGGTGGCCGCCCGGATGTCGAACTATGCCGGCGGCCTGGTGGTCATGAAACGCGGTACGGCGACGGTCTCGGACAAAGAACTGCTGAGCGCCATCCGGTCCGATTTCAGCGCCCGGAGATTGCCCGGTTCATGAATGCCAAACTCAAATCAGTGGCGGAGCTGGTCCCCATCCTGAACGCGGCGCGGCAGGCCGGGCGGACCATCGTCATGGCCAACGGCTGTTTCGACCTGCTCCACGTCGGTCACGTGCGGTACCTGGAGGCCGCCCGCTCGCTGGGCGACCTGCTGGTGGTGGCGCTCAACAGCGACACCAGCATCCGGGACCTCAAGGGGCCGGAACGACCGGTGATGCCCGAACTGGACCGCGCCGAAATCGTTGCCGCGCTGGCGGCGGTGGACTACGTCACCATCTTCTCCGAGCCGGACGTCCGCTGCCTCCTGCTCACCCTGCGGCCGCACATCCAGGCCAAAGGCACGGACTACACGGAGGGAACGGTGCCCGAGCGGGAGGTGGTGCGGGGATACGGCGGACAGGTCCGTATCGTCGGCGATCCCAAGGATCACTCCACCCGGGATCTGCTCGCGCGAATCCGCTCGATGAACCCGCCACCCCCCAGAGGAGACGATGCGTGAGCCTGCAGAATGTGCTCGTTGTCAAACTCGGAGCCATCGGTGACACCATTCACGCCGTACCGGCAGTGACCGCACTCAAGGCGCTCCTGCCCGATTGCCGGATCACCTGGTGTGTGGAGCACCGCAACGCGGCGATGGTCGAGTGCCTGGCGCCGGTGAGCCGTGTCATCCGGCTCCACACGCACGGCTGGCGCCATGGCCGCCACCTGGCGGGCTCCAGGAGTCCCTGGCGGAGCTTCCGAGACATCCGCGACACCCGCTACGACGTGGTCATTGATTTCCAGGGCTTGCTCAAATCCGCGGCGGTTGTCCGCCTGGCTCGAACAGGCCACCGGGTCGGTTGGAACAGAGAGTCGTTGCGCGAACCGGCCGCCGCCCGCTTTTACGATGAACATGTGGACGCCGGCTCGGGACACGTGATCGACCGCTGCGCTCGCCTGGTGGCCCCGCTCGGGGTTACGCTGCCTGTTCCCAGGGTGTTCCCGTTTCAGCTGCCGGCGTCCGCTGCCGTCCGTGCGGAGAAGGAACGATGCGCGCTGGACGGACGGCCGTTCATCATGATCAACCCGGGCGCCGGCTGGCCCACGAAGCAATGGCCCGCCGAGCGCTACGCGCAGGTGGGCCGGTTGGTGCGGGAGCATCTGTCCCGTGAAGTCGTGGTCACGCACGGCCCCCGCGAGGAGCCCCTGGTTGAGCGTATGCGCAACGAGGACAGCCGGATTCGACCACTCCGGTTGAACCTGACCGAATTGGCCGCCCTGGCGGGTCACGCCGACTGTTTCCTGAGCGGCGACACCGGCCCGATGCACATCGCATCGGCCAGCGGCGCGCCGGTCGTGGCCTTGTTTGGCCCCACGGACCCCTTTCGGAACGGCCCTTTCCACCCGGATGACATCGCCCTGCACCGCACCCTGCCCTGTTCCAACAGCTACAAGCGGCGGTGCGATGAAGCGATGCACCGCTGCATGGATTTCACGGTCGATGAAGTGTTCGCCGCCGTCGTCCGACGGCTGCAGACAGCGGAGGCCGCCAGTGCGCAATAAGAGCCGGTTACTGCAAAAACTGCGGGTTCCGATCGGTTTTGTCTGCGCCGCGCTGTTCTTTCTGCTGAGCCGCCCGACCTGGTTATGGCTGGCCACCGGCGCGCCGCTCATCCTGGCCGGCCTCGTGATGCGCGGCTGGGCCGCCGGGCATATCCGCAAAGGTCAGGCCCTGGCCACCTCCGGTCCCTACGCCCGCACCCGTAATCCGCTCTATTTCGGATCCTTTTTAATGGGACTCGGCTTCGCCCTGCAGAGCGGCTGGTGGCCGCTGGGGCTCGTGTTCGGCATCCTGTTCATTCTCATCTACTGGCCGGTCATGCACCAGGAAGAACGGGAGATCGCCGATGCTTACGGCCCACCGTTCGAAGAATACCGCCGGCGGGTGCCGCTGTTCCTACCCGCCTTCTCCGTTCGCATGAGCCGCACCGGGCAACGGTTCAGCGCCGCACAGTACCACCGCAACCGCGAGTATCAAGCGACGATCGGCGTCATTCTCGTCGAAGTCATTCTGGTCTTGAAAATCCTCTACCCCGTTCTTATGATCTGAACCATGGACCCGATCATCGAACTCAAAGGCGTCGGCAAGAAATACCGCATCTATCGGCATCCGCTGGATCGGATCAAGGAGTTTCTCTCGCTGGGCCGGCGAAGCGCCCACGAGGAGCTGTGGGCACTCCGGGACATCGATCTGGTCATCCAGCCCGGAGATTCCGTCGGCTTCGTCGGCAGCAACGGCGCCGGCAAAAGCACGCTGCTGAAGCTGATTTCAGGAATTTCGCGGCCGTCGGAAGGTTCCCTGTCGGTCCGGGGCCGGATCTCCGCGCTGATGGAATTGGGGGCCGGATTCCATCATGAGTTCACCGGCCGCGAGAACATCTACATGAACTGTTCCATCCTGGGCATGACCCGGAACGAGATCGACGCACGCCTCCAGTCCATCATCGAGTTTTCCGAGCTGGGCGAATTCATCGACCGGCCCATCAAAATCTATTCCACGGGGATGTTCATGCGGCTGGGTTTCTCCGTGGCCATCAACACCGATCCGGACATCCTGCTGGTGGACGAGATCCTGGCCGTGGGTGACGAATATTTCCAAAGCCGATGCTACCGGAAGATCAACGAATTTCGCGAACGCGGCAAGACGGTGATCTTCGTCTCGCACGCGATCAACACCCTGCGCGGGCTGTGCCAGCGTACGGTCTGGCTGGACGGCGGACGCATCGTGGCTCAAGGGAGCAGCATCGATGTGACCAACGCCTATCTCGATTTTCAGCGGGAGCGGATCGGCCGGCAACTCCGCAAAGAACAGTCCGGGATCCCTGCGGCGACACCCACAGCAACGGATGCCGACGACGGGCAAACAGCTTCAGGCGGCGCCGCGCTGACCAATGAGGCCTCGGGCGGATTGCCCGACCGGATGGGTACCCGGGAGGCCGAGATCTACCGGGTGGAGATTCTGGACGAGCGCGAACAGCCCCGAACCGTGTTCGATCACGGCGAAACGCTCATGATCCGCCTGTTTTTCCGGAGCCACACGCGTGTGGCCAATCCGAACATCGGCGTCTCGATCTGGCGCAATGACAACGTCCTCTGTTACGGCTCCTCGTCAGCCAAGGACGGCACCAGCCTGCCGGAGCTGCCGGCGGAGGGACGGGTGGACTATGTCATTCCGAAATGTCCCCTGATGAACGGCGACTACCAGGTCTCGGTGGCTATTTTCTGTCCCGATGACATTCATCCCTACGATTTCCACAACCGGCTCTACCCCTTCCAGGTGCGATGCACGCGCCGGGATGAAGGCGTGGCCTATCTGGCTCATGTGTATCGCTACGTCCTGGATGGCGGCGGCAACATCCTGGAGCGACCGGCCGATCCCGCCTCACCATCGCAATGATCGCCGACAAGCCAGCGGCACAAACCCGTTGATTTAATATCTGAAAGAAACTACAATTTTTCAACTATTTGGAAGGATGGTAACCGGCATGCCGCAACAGGTCCTCATCCACGTTCATGGCAACCTGCCGGATGCCGAGCGCCCCACGGTGGGCAACGGACTGCGGGCCCACCAGTTGGGAGCGGCCCTGGCCGAGCGGGGTGTCGCGGTCCGCTACGTCACCCACAGCTCGTTCTACCGGGGCGTGCCCCCTCCGGACACCATGTCCCTATTCGACACTTCGGCCGAATTCCAAGCCATCCTCAAGATCCACCGGCCCGAACTGCTGATTCTGATCCAGGGCGAAGGCTTGGAGATGATTCCGGAAGCCGGTTGCGAAACGCCGATCCTGGCGGACTGGATCGCTCCGCGCATGCTGGAATTCGCGTTCCAGCGTCTGCCGCTGGAACAGTGGTTGTTCCGCGTGCTGGCCGCGATGAACAAGGCCGACTATCATGCCTGCTGTACGGAACCTCAGCGGGCATACCTGTACGCCATGCTGCAACTGGCTGGAGTGGAGATGAACCGGGCGTCCGTCGCCGTCGTGCCGCTGGCTGCCGCCGGCCAGGCAGTCGCCCACTCGCCATCGACCGGGCCCGATCCGGTTTTCGTGGCCGGGGGCGTGCACTGGCCATGGATTCGCTCGGCCCGCTTCCTCCGCATCCTGCTCGAAGAAATGGAGGCGGCCGGACGCGGTGTCTTGAAGTTGTTCGGCGGCCGCTACCCGTTTGCGATTGACGCCGACCAGTATCACAACGCCGTGGAGTCCCTGCCGTCCTCTCCGCGCCTGCAGTCCAGCGGGCTGCTTCCCTACCCCGACTTGCTGCGGGAGTACGCGGCCGCGGACGTCGCGGTGGATCTTTTTGAGGAGAACCCGGAGCGGCAGTTGGCGCTCTCATTCCGGGAGATCGACTACCTCCGGTGCGGCTTGCCGATGGTATGCGCGCCGTTCGCCTACATCGCACGCTACGTGGGGCAGTACGGCGCCGGCTGGGTGCTGCCGGATACCGATGATCAGACGATTCGGCGGGTCTTTCGAGAAATCCTGAATCTTCCCCGACCGCTGCCGGCCGGCTATGCCGAGGCGGCCAGTCGGCTGTCCTGCGAGGTCTTCGATTACCGGACGGCAATCCAGCCGATCCTGAAGCTTCTCAGCGGACCGTTGCGTAAAGCGCCGCCGGCTGCCTCCCTGCTGCGCGCCTCGCTCAACTGGTCGGACCAGGCCCGCCTCGAGATGGAACGGCTCCAGCGGGAGACGCGGGCGTTGCGCGATGAACTCGCCGCCCGCGAACATGACCTGAACACGCTCCGCGAGTTGGAACAGGAGAAGATGCGCCACCTGTCCGAGTCGAGCGCCACGATCGCCGAATTGCGCCGCTACATCGCCGACAAGGAAAGCAACCTCCAGCAGAGCGTGAACCTGATCGCCGAGAAAGACCAGGCGCTCGGTTACCAGCAGGCCACCATCGCCCGCCTGGAAGAGCATGCCCGGCAGCTGCAGGATGAATCGGCCCGGCTGCGGGAACACGCGACCCGGCTGCAGGAGCAACTGGATGCGGAGACGATCCGCCTCCAAACAGAATGTGACCGGCTTCGACAGCAGGTGACCGGTCTGGAAGAGACGCTCCAAACCATCCAGTCCAAATTCCTGTATCGCGTCTTCCGGAAGTTCACGGGAAAGTGATATCGGCCGATGGCCACCGACTCGTTGCATATATGCCTCATCTCGGAAGAGTACCCGCCGGACACCGGCTGGGGGGGCATCGGCACCTACACCTACAATCTGGCCCGGGGACTGGCCGAAGCGGGCCATCGCGTGGAGGTCGTCGCGGGGGCCTTGGGTCCCGCCCGTGTCCTGATTGAGGCGGGCGTGACCGTCCACCGGATCGGTTTTGCCCCGCCCCGGCGAGTTCTCAAGCGGATCGTCTACCGGGGATTTCAGTTCGCCACCCGCCGGGCGCCTTACCTGCGACGCAAACTGGAGTATGCCCAGGCGGCCGGCTACAAGGTGCGGGAGATTCACCGGCGTGACCGGGTGGATATCTGCGAAACCGCCGAATACGACGCCAACGGTTGCTTCGTCGCGCGAAGCGGCGTGCCGCCGCTCGTGGTGAAAGTGCACACCCCGCTGCTGATGAACTATCGCCTCAACGACCTGCCCGTCAATCGGGAAATCCGATGGTGCGACCGGCTGGAACGTTACCAGGCGCGCCGCGCGCGGGCGCTGACCGCCCCCAGCCGCAAGATGGCTGAACTGGCCGCGATCTGGCTGAACCTCGGTCGCGCGCCGACAGTGGTGCCCAATCCAATCGACACACGCCATTTCACACCCGACGGCCCCCGGACCGACCACCCGCCCTACCTCTTCTTCACCGGTCGGCTGGAACGGCGCAAGGGCGTCCAGGTGCTGCTGCAGGCTTTCCGCGGGATCCATCACCGGCATCCCGAGCTGAGGCTGGTTTTGGCCGGCCATGACACGCCCACCTTCCGGCTGGACGGGACCAATCTCCAATTCAAGGAGTTCGCCGCCCGGACGGGACTGCTGGACGGGCTCGACGACACAGTGGAATTCCTTGGCCGGGTGGACCGTTTGGAGTTGCCGCCCTGGTATCGCGGCAGTGTCGCCTGTGTCTTCCCTTCGGCGGATTTTGAGAATTTCCCGTACGCCTGCCTGGAAGCGATGGCATGCGGCCGCCCGGCGGTGGTCACGGACGCCGGTGGCATGGCTGAGATGGTCGAGGATGGCCGGAGCGGCCTCTGCGTCCCCGCCGGGTCACCCGAAGCGCTGGAGGCGGCGCTGGAGCGCCTGGTGGCCGAGCCGTCATTGGCGCAGCAACTGGGTACGGGCGCGCGGCGCCGGGTGGTCGAGACGTATAACCTCGCTGTCGTAACCAGGCAGACGCTGGACGTTTACCACGAGGTGCTGGACGCGTGAACCGCCCCGAAGTGCCCATTTCCGTCCTGGTCTGCACCCGCAATCGTCCCGACGATCTGCGGCGGTGCGTGACATCCATTCTGGACGGCCGGTTCCGCCGATTCGAGTTGCTGGTGGTGGACCAGAGCGACGGCGAAGAGTCCGCCGCATTCGTCGAGAGCCTCGCCGATCCCCGCGTGCGACTGATCCGAACCGAAACGCGGGGTCTGGCCAGGGCGCGCAACCTCGCCGTATTGAACGCCGCTGCGCCGATCGTGGCGTTTACCGATGATGACTGCATCTGTGATCCCGGCTGGATCGAGGCGATCTTCACCGAATTCGAACGCCATGCCGAGATCGACGGCCTCTTCGGCCGCGTGTTGCCGTGGGGTGACCGGTTCGCGGACGGTTTTTTTTGCCATTGTCTCATCGCCGATGAGGACGAGCGGATTGTCGCCGAACCGGTGCCGCCCCATCGTTACCTCGGACACGGCAACAACATGGCGTTCCGAATCCGGCTGTTTCAGACAATTGGACTGTACAATCCGGAGATGGGGGCCGGGTCACGCGTGCGCAGCGGCGAGGACACGGATGTCACGTACCGCGCCCTGCGTGCCCGGCGGGGCATGAAGTATTCCCCTCACCCCCTGGTCTATCACAACAATTGGAACGACCTCGACGCGGCGGACCGCCTGGATCTGGGATACGTGATGGGATTCGTGATGGTGTTCGGTAAATTCTTCCTTTCGGGCGATCGTGTCGCCGGCCGCTGCCTCAGAGAGCGTCTCGGCGAACTGGTCCGCGACCTGGTTGAGACATTTTGTAACCGGGACTGGCGCAAGTTCCGAAAAACAATAATGAAATTCGGCTATTTCGCTTGGGGAATTCCTCTGGCCGTCTATTTCCGCGCTCGCGGTGACACCGCCTGGCCTATAGACGGGTCGGCTCGTTCAATCTATCAATAATATTCGATGGTTATCGGTATTGGGATGAAAGTCAATGCGAAGATCGCCATTGCAAGAAGCGCCACCAGCTTGCGGTTGCGGTCAATGCCTTCTTCATCGTTCACTGTGGGCGGATGTCTCAATTTCATGAGGAAGAGGATCACGGCGAACAGCAGGTAACCGGGCACCGGCCAGGAGAGGATCGACGATCCCAACAAACCCGCGAAACAGGCGATGGAGATGATCCGATGCCCGCGGGGACCCAGTACGGCATAGACAATGTGACCGCCGTCGAGCTGGCCGATGGGCAACAGGTTGATGCTGGTGGCGAGAAAACCGAAAAAGGCCGCCCACCCTAACGGATGCAGGGCGATGGCTTCGACGCCGGTGGGAAAGAACAAACGGAACAGCCACGCGGTGAGCAGCGAGTCCCCGAACACCAGGACCTCGCCTTCGTAGGCATAGGCGGACGGCACGCTGAGCATCAAACCCGCCAGGAAGATGGGTATGGCGGCCGCCATCCCGCATAACGGTCCCATCACGCCCACGTCAAAAAGCTGTCGACGGTTCATGAAGGGCGTTCGGATCTTGATGAACGCGCCCATGGTGCCGAAATTCTGCCCCAGGAAAGGAAACGAGGGGAACGGGATGGGGAACGGCGGCGTCGAACGGATGCCGTACCTCCAGCAGGCCATGAAGTGGCCCATCTCGTGGCACAGCAGGATGAACAGTAATGCGGCGGCATATGGCAGACCGCGCAGCACGATCCATGGCTTGGTCAGCAGTTCGGCAATGACGTCCAGATCCCAGCCGGCGGCCATCCGGTACTGCAGGTCCCATCCATAGCCGGCGAGCGTGGCGGTCATGAACGTCGCCGCCAGCAACAGGCCGGCGATAATCAGGTTCTTCTTTTCGGTTTGGAGAAATGCCCGGGTTGTCAGTGGTGGCCGGTTATTCCACGTCTCCGTCGCACCCGGCCATGGTTCCAATGATGGTTCAGCCAATCAGCGCCCGTCAGTCGATGAGCTCGGATTCCAGGTTCTTGCCGGGCTTGAAGCGCACGGTCTTGCCCACCGGGATCTGTTTGACTTCACCGGTTTTTGGATTGCGCCCGATGCCCGTCTTGCGGTTCTTGACCATCAGCACGCCGAATCCGCGCAACTCGATCCGCTCGCCGTCCTTCAAGGCTTCCTTCATGACGTCGAAGAAACCGACCACCACCTCCGCTGCTTTGACCTTGGTGATTCCCAGCCGGTCGGCCACTCTCTGGACGATATCTTGCTTGATCACGCGAAAACCTCCCGGGACTTAATTTTCCGAGTGCTTGATACATATCAATTACACAATGCACTGAAAAAAATCAACTGAAAAATGAGAAATCTTTTCACCTTGAATTATTTACAGCGGAGTGCTACACTCGCGTCCTTTATTCGCCCTCATCACGCGGAGTTGAATCATGGCGGAGATATACCCATTTCGGGACATCGAAAAGAATTGGCAAACCCGCTGGGATGAGCATCAGGTCTACCGCTCCACCGAAGGCGGTGACCGGCCCAAGTACTACGTTCTGGAGATGCTTCCCTACCCCTCAGGCCGGCTGCACATGGGGCATGTCCGCAACTACAGCATCGGTGACGCCCTTAGCCGATTCAAGCGAATGAACGGATTCAACGTCCTGCACCCCATCGGCTGGGACTCCTTCGGCCTCCCTGCGGAAAACGCCGCCATCAAGCACGGCATCCATCCCGAGAAATGGACGCTCGACAACATCGCGTTCATGAAGTCGCAGATGAAGCGGCTGGGCTTCAGTTATGACTGGGCGCGTGAGACCACCACCTGCCTGCCCGAGTACTACCGCTGGAACCAGTGGTTTTTCCTCGAGATGTACAAGCGGGGATTGGTGTACAAAAAGCACGGTCTGGTCAACTGGTGCAACGTCTGTCAGACCGTTCTGGCCAACGAACAGGTGGTCAACGGCGGTTGCTGGCGCGACGGCAGCGCCATCACCCAGAAGAAGCTGGCCCAGTGGTGCATCCGAATCACCGATTACGCCGCCGAGCTGCTGGATGAGATCGATCGCCTCGACGGGTGGCCCGAACGTGTCCGGACCATGCAGCGGAACTGGATCGGCCGTTCCTCCGGCGCCATGGTGTGCTTCGCCGTGGACGGTTCCGCGGAGCGTATTGAAATCTTCACCACCCGAATCGACACGATCTTCGGCGCCAATGCGATCATTCTGTCGCCTGAACACCCGATGGTGGAGGCCTTGATCGAGAGCCATCCCGAAAGGGGCCGGCTGCACGAAGCCATCGACACGATCATCCGTCGGATCCGAACCGACCGCTCGTTCGTCGACACCGAAAAGGAAGGCATCTGCCTCGACCGTTTCGCGGTGAACCCGTTCAGCGGCGAGCGCCTGCCCATCTGGATCGCCAATTTCATCCTGATGGAGTACGGCACCGGCGCCATCATGGCCGTACCGGCTCATGACGGCCGCGACCGCGAATTCTCGATCAAGTACAATCTGCCCATCCGCCCCGTCGTGGCGCCCCTCGACGGCTGTCCCGGCGAGGGCGAGCTGTTCGAGGCCCAGGGCGTTCTGATCAACTCCGGCGAATACTCCGGCCTGAGATCCGAGGAAGCAATGGACCGGATGTCCCGGCGGGCGGAAGACGAGGGCTTCGGCCGCGCCACCGTGACCTTCCGCATGCGCGACTGGGGCATCTCCCGCCAACGCTATTGGGGCACGCCCATTCCCATCGTCCATTGCGAGGCGTGCGGCCTGGTGCCGGTGCCGGAGCAGGATCTGCCCGTGCTCCTGCCGCCCATGGAACGGATTGACTACCATGGCGGCTCGCCGCTGGAAAATATCCCCGGATTCGTCCACACCCGGTGCCCGAAGTGCGGCGGCCCGGCGCGTCGCGACACCGACACCATGGACACCTTCATCGATTCGTCCTGGTACTACCTCCGCTACACTGACGCGGAGATCGCATCCGCGGCCATCGATCCGGCCAAAGTCGCCTACTGGTTCCCTGTGGACATCTACATCGGCGGCATCGAGCATGCGGTGGGCCACCTCACCTACACCCGGTTCTGGTGGAAGATGATGCGCGACCTGGGCATGGTGAAAGGCCCCGAGCCGGTGACACGTCTGCTCACCCAGGGGATGGTGATCAAGGATGGCGCCAAGATGAGCAAGTCGTTGGGCAATATCGTGGATCCGGACTACCTCATCGAGCGATACGGCGCCGACACCAGCCGCCTCTTCATCCTGTTTGCGTCCCCACCGGAGAAGGATCTCGACTGGAGCGACCAGGGCATCGAGGGATGCTTCCGGTTTCTGAACCGTGTTTACCGGATCGTCACCAAGCACGCCCACTGGCTGGCCACGCGCGATGTCGCCCCGCTGCCGGCAGAGCCGACGGAGCGCCAGCTGCACCTGTTGCGCAAAACCCACCAGACCATTGCCAAGGTCACGTCCGATATCGAGGAGCGCCTGCAGTTCAACACTGCCATCGCCGCCTGCATGGAGATGACGAACGAACTGTACGCCGCAGACAATGCCGGGCTTGACGCCCCCGGCGACCGGGCGGTCTTCCGGCAGGCGGTCGAGGCGCTGATTCTGATGTTCTCCCCGTTCGTGCCCCACCTGGCCGAGGAGCTGTGGGCTCAGACCGGCCACGGCACCTATGTTCTGGACAGCGCCTGGCCGAAGGCGGACCACCGTTATCTGGTCACCGAGAACGTGGAAATTCCAATCATGGTGAACGGCAAGCTCCGCGCCCGTGTCCAGATCCCCGTTGACGCGAACGAAGCCTCCGTGAAAGAGATGGTATTCGGCGTGCCACGCATCCAGCAGCTGCTGGCCGAAGGCACTTTGAAGAAACACTTGTACGTCAAGAACAAGGTGTTTAACATAATCCTGAAATGATCCGCAAGATCGCCATCATCGTCCTTGGGGTGGCCCTGGCCGCCTGCGGCTACAAGGTGTCCGGACGCTACAACGGCCTGCCGGAGCACATCCGCACGATCGCCGTGCCCACCTTCACCAACCAGACTCTGCGCAGCGGGCTGGAGCAGACGCTGACGAGTGCGGTCAAGAAAGAATTCCTCCAACGCGGCAGCTATCGGATCGTCTCCGATCCCGCGGCCGCTGACGCCGTACTCGGCGTGAAGATCCTCAACTATTCGATCACCCCTATCGGAGTCAAGGGGCAGAACGTCGGCACCGTGTTTCTCCTGATGATTGAGCTGGACATCCAGTTCATCGACCGCCGCAACGACAAGGTGCTGTACAAGGATGGTCGTTTCGTCATCCGCGAGGAATACGCGCTGGCAGACCGCGCCGTCGATTTCTACATCGAGGACGCCCCGGCTGTCGAACGCGCGGCGCGCACCTTTGCGGCCAGCTTGGTAGCCACGCTTCTCGAGTCGTTCTGAGCACCCATGGACGGAGGCTATTACCACTACTGGGATTTTGAGAACCGGCTCAAAAACAAGTCCATGGGCCGGCTGCTCGCCTTCTTCGGCGACGAAACCTTTCTGCGACGCCGGGCATTGGCCATGCTGCGGGCCCACTTCTTCCCTTCGGAGAGCGAGGCGGGGCTCAACGATCTGGCCGTCGACCTCACTGAAGGCAGCCTGCAGGATTTTCTCAACCAGGCGCGCACGCTGCCGATGCTGTCATCCGTCAAACTGCTGATCCTGAAAAATGCCAACCGGCTGCCGGCGGGCGAACTCGCCCGGCTCAGCGACTATTTCCAGCACCCGGCGGCCAAGACCGTGGCGGTGTTCGAATTCGCGCCCGATTTCAATCCGAAGCGGTCCCGCGACCACAATGCCGCGGAGAAAAACCTGCTCAAGCTGGTCGAAGCCCACACCACCTGCTTTCTCTTCCAGCACCTGCGGCTGGAAGCCCTGGTGAATTTTCTGCAGCGCTATTCCGATTCGGAACGGTACGGGCTCGACCGGGCCACCATCCAGTATCTCGCCGAACGGCTCGGCGGCGACATGGAACTCATCGTCAGCGAGATGGAAAAGCTGTACCTCCACGCCGGCGAGGGGGGAGTCATCGAGCGGGCCGACATCGAGCGCCTGAGCATCCGGAATCCCATGGCCACCATCTTCGACATGCTGGACGACCTGGCTTGCCGGCAGGCGAAATCCGCCCATGCGCGTCTCACGACCCTGCTGGACGGCGGCGAACACCCGCTGGGCATCCTCATCATGCTCAACCGTTTCTTCCAACAGGTGGCCGTTTACAAGAGCCTGCGGAACAAGGGAGCGACCGAAAAGGAGATCCTGACGCACATGCGGCTGCAGGCCTTCCAGTTGAAGAACATCGAACGGGCGCATTGTAACTATACGGCCGAGGAAGCCTGGCACTGTCTCAGCCTGATCGGACAGGCGGAAGAGGATTTCAAGAGCATCCGGGTGAGTTCCCGCGACCACATGGAGTTCCTGCTGCTGCGGCTGTGCACCCGCGACGACGCGGCGAACCGGCCTTGACGCGCCGTCGGTTTGCCGCAACCTCGCGGCAAACCGCGATCCGGTGGTGATTTCGCCGAGATCTGTTTCACCAGGCATTGTTCTCTGCTATAATCGGACCACGAACGGATAACACGATGCATCCGAAGATCTACCTCAAACCGGGCAAAGACAAACCCGTACTGGCCCACCATCACTGGGTGTTCTCCGGCGCCATCATGAAGAAGGATCCGGAGGTCGTCTCCGGCGGGGTGGTCGACGTCTATTCCTCCGACCACAAGTATCTCGGGACCGGCTATTTCAACGAGCTGACCTCCATCGCCGTCCGGATGCTCACCTTCGAGCCCACCCAGATCGACGGCAATTTTCTCTGGAACAAGATCTACCGGGCCTGGCAGATGCGTCAGAAGCTGTTCGCGGACGGCGGCACCAACTGCTATCGGGTTCTCTTCTCCGAAGGCGACTTCCTGCCCGGGCTGATCATCGACCGCTACGACAACTGCCTCGTCATCCAGATCCAGACACTGGGCATCGACCGGTTCCGGGAACAGATTCTGGAAATCCTCGAGGTCATGATGAAGCCGGCGGCCATCTATGAGAAAAGCGAGGGTGCCGCCCGGCAGGAGGAAGGCCTGGAAAGCGTCTCCAAGCTCCACTTCGGCACGCTGCCGGAACGGGGCGTGGTCGTCGACGAGAACGGCATCCGCTACCTGGTGGATATCCCCGGCGGCCAGAAAACCGGTTTCTTCCTTGATCAGCGGGACAACCGGCTGTTGATCCGCCAGATCAGCCGGGGCCGGTTGATGCTGAACTGCTTCGGCTACACCGGGGGCTTCGCCGTCAATGCCGCCTCGGGCGGCGCCACGCGGACGGTGAGTGTCGAATCGTCAGCGGCCGCGCTGGAACTGACCAAGGAGAATTTCCGGCTCAACCATCTCGATCCGGACACCCACGGCTTCAGCCAACAGGACGTGTTCCAGTTCCTGAGAGAGGACGACACCCGCTACGACCTGATCGTCCTGGATCCTCCGGCTTTCGCCAAGCGGCAGTCTTCCCTCTCCGCCGCCTACCGGGGCTACAAGGACATCAACCTGAATGCCATGAAGCGCCTCAAGAGTGGCGGCTACCTGCTGAGCTGCTCCTGCTCGTACTACATCGATCAGTCGTCTTTCCAAAAGATTCTCTTCATGGCCGCCGTGGATGCCGGCCGCGAGGTGCAGATCCTCGGCAAACTGCCCCAGCCCCCCGACCACCCCATCAACATCTTCCACCCGGAGAGCGAGTATCTCAAGGCGGTGCTATGCCGGGTTTACTAGTCGACCTGGAGGCTGTTCGCCGGGAAGCCCGCACCTTTTTCCACAACGCCCGCGGTTCCCATGATTGGGAGCACTCTGAGCGGGTGTTTCGTTTGGCCTGGCGAATCGCCATGCGCGAGGGCGCCGATCCCAACATCGTGCTGCCGGCGGCCCTGCTCCATGACATCGGCCGGGATACCGAATTCCATGCGGAAGGCCGGGTCTGCCATGCGACGGTGGGCGCTGCACTGGCCCGCGACGTATTGGAGAGAGTCGGTCTGGAGCCCGTGCTCTCGGAGCGAATCTGCCATTGCATCGCGTCCCACCGCTACCGGGGAGAGGTGCGCCCCCAGACCATCGAGGCCGAGGTGCTCTTCGACGCCGACAAATTGGATTCCATCGGCGCCGTGGGTATCGGCCGGGCCTTTCTCTTCGCCGGCGAAGTGGGGGCGCGGCTGCACGATCCCGCGGTGGATCCCGAGAAAAGCCAACCCTACACCCCGGACGACACCGCCTACCGGGAGTACCTGGTCAAGTTGCGCCACATCAAGGACCGGATGCTCACGGAAACCGGGCGGGAGATCGCCGAAGACCGCCACCGCTATATGACGGAATTTTTCGACCGGCTCAACAAGGAAGTCCAGGGGATTCTCTAGCACCGCCTTGACTTTCCCCACACCGGATGCTAAAAGGCCGATTGGCAGGACCGCTCGGATGCACGAAGTATCGCTCGCCCAGGACATCCTGGCCATCTCGATGGAATCCCTGAAAAACCGGCCGTTCGAAAAGGTCGTTGTCGTGAACCTGAAGATTGGACCGGTGTCGGGGGTGGATCCCGAAGCCCTCCGCTTCGCCCTGACGGTGGTGACCGAGAACACGCCGTTGGCCGGCGCCGAGGTGCGCATCGAGACGCCGCCCATGCGGCTGGAGTGCCGGGACTGCCGGCAGGAATTTGCAGGTGACGATTCTGAATTTTCCTGCCCCGCCTGCGGCTCGAGCCGCATCCAACTGCTTTCAGGTGATGAGATGGAAGTGGTCAATTTGGAAGTTTTGGAGCGATCGTGAAGGAAATTGTGCCCATCCAGCAGAAGGTCGTGGCCCGGAATGACGATCTGGCGGCGCGCCTGGCCGGGCAGTTTGCCGACCGCCGGATCTATGTGTTCAACCTGCTCTCGTCACCGGGCAGCGGAAAAACCAGCCTGCTGGAACGCCTGTTGCCCCGCCTGTCGGCGCAGCTGCGCTGCGGCGTGATCGAGGGGGATGTCCAGACCGAAAATGACGCCCGCCGCATCGCCCGCGTGGGTGCGCCCGTCCGGCAGATCATCACCTGCGGCACGTGCCACCTGGACGCCCAGATGATCCTCGACCATGTCGACGGCCTGCCGCTGAACGAACTGGACGTCATCTTCATCGAGAACGTGGGCAACCTGGTTTGCCCGTCGTCCTACTGGCTGGGTGAGGATTCCCGTCTGGTCATACTGAGCACCACCGAGGGGGACGACAAGCCGGCCAAGTACCCAGCCGTCTTTCGCAAAGCCGATCTGCTCGTAATCAACAAGATCGATCTGCTTCCCCACACGGACTTCGATCCGGACCAGGCGGTCCGCTACGCGCGCGGCCTGAATCCCGACCTGGTCGTGTTCCCGGTCTCGTGCCGGACCGGCGAAGGATTGGATAGCCTGGCCGCATGGCTCGTGGACAAGGTTCTGGAGAAAAAGGGTTCGTCGTCGTGAGTCGCCCTTCCGTCCGCCGCATCGTCCGCATTCAGGGCATCGTTCAAGGCGTGGGATTCCGCCCCTTCATCCACCGTCTCGCCATCGAGCTGGGATTGTCCGGCTCCGTGCGCAACGACGCCGGGGGCGTCCTGGTGGACGTCGAAGGAGCGGCCGACAGCCTCACGGCTTTTGTGGACCGCATCCCGGCCGAGGCGCCGCCGCTGGCGTTGGTGGATCACCTGGAGTGGAACGACGCACCGCCCATGGGACGCTCCGGATTCGAGATCGTCGCCAGCTCGAAAGCAGCCGCCGCAACCACCCTCGTCAGCCCGGATGTGGCGACCTGCGCCGATTGCCTGCGGGAACTGATGGACCCCAACGATCGGCGCCACCGCTTTCCCTTCATCAACTGCACGAATTGCGGACCCCGCTACACCATCATTCGCCGACTGCCCTATGACCGGCCGGCCACCACGATGGACCGCTTCACCATGTGTCCGGCGTGCGAGGCCGAGTACCGGGATCCGGCCAACCGGCGGTTTCACGCCCAGCCCAACGCCTGCTGGAGCTGCGGACCGCGCGTCGAACTGTGGGACAACCAGGGGCTGTTCATCCCCTGTCGCGATTCCATCGAACAGGCTGGCCGGCTGCTCAGCGACGGACGCATAGTCGCCGTCAAGGGGATCGGCGGCTTCCATCTGGCCGTGGATGCCCGTAACGAGGAGGCGGTGCAGTTGCTCCGGCGGCGCAAGCGGCGCGATGAAAAACCGTTCGCGCTGATGGCCGCTTCGCTGGCGGCGCTGCGCGAGATCGTGGAGCTGACACCCGACGCGGAGGTGCTGCTCCGATCCCCCCAGCGTCCCGTCCTGCTGTTGCCCAAACGTTCCGGCGGGCCGCTGGCGTCTGCGATCGCCCCCGGCAACCGTGACCTCGGGGTGATGCTCCCCTACACGCCGATCCACCACCTGTTGCTCGCCGACAGTGCCGCCCCGTGGCTGGTCATGACCAGCGGGAACTTTTCCGAGGAACCGATCATCGTCGACAACCGGCACGCGGCTGAGATCCTGGCGCCGATTGCCGACTATTTCCTGGTGCACAATCGGGACATCCTGGTCCGCAACGACGACTCGGTCTGCCGCAGCTTTCGGAACCGGATCTATTTTATCCGACGCTCCCGCGGCTACGCGCCGGCGCCGGTCAAGCTGACGGCCAGTTATCCCAGCGTGCTGGCGGTGGGCGCCGAACTTAAAAACACCGTCGCCGTCAACCGCGGCGAGCACGTTTTCCTGAGCCAGCACATCGGCGACCTGGAGAATTCGGAGGTCAGCGCCAGTTTCGAGCAGGCCATCCAGCGGATGCAGGAGCTGTTCGAGATCACGCCCGCTCTCCTTGCCTACGACCTGCATCCCGAGTACCTGTCCACGAAGTACGCTCTGAACCGGCGGTCTGAGCTGCCGCTGTACGGCGTTCAGCATCACCACGCCCACATCGCCGCCTGTCTGGCGGAAAACAGCGAGCGCGGACCGGTCATCGGTCTGGCGCTCGACGGCACCGGCTACGGTCCCGACGGCCGAATCTGGGGCGGCGAAGTGCTGGTGGCCGACCTGCGCGATTACGAGCGCGTCGGTCATTTCCGCGATGTCGCCATGCCCGGAGGCAGCCGGGCCATCCGGGAGCCGTGGCGGATGGCCGTCAGCTACCTGCATCACGCGCTGGGACCCGGTTTCAGCGAACTCCCGCTGCCCTTCCTCTCCGACATCGCGCCGGACAACCTGCGGCTGGTGATCCAGATGATCGAGCGGCGGATGAATTCCCCGGAGACATCGAGCTGTGGTCGTCTCTTCGACGGATTCGCCGCGCTGTCCGGCGCCCGGCAGCGGGTCACCTTCGAAGGCCAGGCGGCGATGGAGTTCGAAATGCTCCTCGACGATACGGACGACGGACCGCCGTACCCGTTCCCGTGCGCCGACGGCGTGATCGAAATCGCGCCGGCGGTTCACGCCGCCGCAGATGACGTGCGCGCCGGTATCTCCGCCGGCAGGGTCAGCGCGCGTTTCCACCGCGGCCTCGTCCGACTGTTCGCCGACCTGTGCCGCCGGCTCGCCGCCGAGCGGGGCATCGCCACGGTCGCCCTGTCCGGGGGCGTCTTCCAGAACCTGTGGCTCCTCAGCCAGCTCAGCGCCGAATTGCAGGACGCCGGACTCCGGGTCCTCCTGCACCGCCTCGTGCCCTGCAACGACGGCGGCATCGCCCTGGGACAGCTGGCGGTTGCCGCGGAACGCCACGTGACCGGTTGGGAGGAACCATGTGTGTAGCGGTCCCGATGCAGATCGTCTCGATCCCGGCGGCCGACCGCTGCATCGCCGAGATCGGCGGCGTAAGCCGGGAAGTCAGCCTGATGATGCTGCCCGACGCCGCGGTGGGCGATTACGTGATCGTCCATGCCGGCTTCGCCATCGAGCGGCTGGACGAGGAGGAGGCCAGGCGCACCCTCGAATTGTTCCGGCAGCTGGGCGAGATACTCGCGGACGAGCCGACCGGCCATGAATAACCGCTCAACCACCGACGTCGTGCTTCTGGCGCACGGCAGCGGCGGCCAGATGTCGCACCGGCTGGTGACGGAGTATTTCCTGCCGGCCTTCGCCAATCCTGCGCTGAACCTGCTGGAAGACAGCGCACCCGTCGATACGGGCGGCGCCCGGCTGGCGCTGACCACCGATTCGTACGTCGTGGACCCGCTGTTCTTTCCCGGCGGGGACATCGGCCGGCTCGCGGTGTGCGGGACCGTCAACGACCTCGTGGTGAGCGGCGCGCACCCCCTGGCGCTGACCGCCGGCTTCATCCTCGAGGAGGGCCTGCCGCTCGCCGATCTGCGCCGCATCCTGCAATCCATGCAGGCGGCGGCGCTCGAGGCCGACATCCCGGTCGTGGCGGGGGACACCAAGGTGGTGCCGCGGGGCAAGGGCGACAAGGTGTTCATCAACACCGCCGGTGTCGGCCTCCTGCCTCCGGGGCGCGAGGTCGGCGCCCGGTGCGCGCGCCCCGGCGACGTCGTGCTGATCAATGGTCCCGTGGGCGACCACGGCATCGCCGTCATGCTGGCCCGCGAAGGATTCAAGGTCTCGGAGGAAGTCCGGTCGGACTGCGCGCCGTTGTTCACCCTGATCGATCCGCTGTTCCAGGCCGGCCTGCCTGTGCATGCGATGCGCGATCCCACCCGCGGCGGCCTGGCCACGGTTCTGAACGAAATTGCCTCGGCGGCAGCCGTCCGCATCGAGATCGACGAGGAGCTGGTGCCGGTGCGCCCGTCGGTGCTCGGGGCTGCGGAGATCTTCGGCTTCGATCCGCTCTACCTCGCCAATGAGGGCAAGGTCGTGCTCTGCCTGCCCGAGGAATGTGCCGGGCCGGCGCTTGAGCTGCTCCGGAGACACCCGCTGGGTGCCGCCGCCACCGTGATCGGCCGCGTGCTGGACTGCCCGGGCCGTCCGACCGTCACGCTCCGGACCGCAATCGGCGGTGCGCGGGTGCTCGACATGCTCGTCGGCGAGCAATTGCCCCGCATCTGCTGAATTGCGAAACGCGACAGATCTGGTAGAATAAAGAAAAAACCGGCCCGATGAGGTTCAAGGTGCGCAAACCGGAAGACAAGTTCTATCCCGTTGAGCCGTTCAACGATTTCCGGGAGATGCTCCTTAACAGCCGCCAGAAGTGGGGCGCGCACCCCGCCTTCATGGAGAAGGTGGACAACGAATGGCGCTCCACGACGTTCAACAAGCTCTTCTATTCCGTGATGTCGCTGGGATGCGGCCTGCGCAGCCTGGGCATGAACCGGCAGATGAATGTGGCGTTCGCGTCGGAGAACCGCATCAGCTGGTGCATCACCTATCTGGCGGTCGCGTGCGGCAACGCCGTCTGTGTGCCCATCGACAAGGAGTTGAAGAGCCAGGAATTCTTCCACATCCTCTACACCACCCAGACTGAGATTTTCGTCGGTTCCCAGAAGTACGTGGACATGGTGCTGGAGATGACCGGCTCTCTGCCCCACCTGCGCCACATCATCAACATGGATGACCGGGCGGAAAACTCCATGGTGCTGAAATTCACAGACATCCTGCGCGACGGCAGCCGCCTGTTCGACAAGGATGCCTCCGATTACCCCTACACTGTGATCGAACCCGACCTACCCGCCTGCATCCTGTTCACGTCCGGCACCACCGGTACGTCCAAGGGCGTGATGCTCAGCCAGACCAACATCATCGCGGACCTCCAAGCCATGCTCAAGGTCATCCCGATCCGCCACCCCGAGGTCTTCCTCAGCGTCCTGCCCCTGCACCACACCTACGAATGCACCTGCGGCTTTTTGGGCCCGGTTTCCCACGGCATGACCGTGGCATTCGCCGAAAATCTCAAACGCATTCCGGACAACCTGCAGGAAGTCCACGCCACCATCCTGCTGGGCGTGCCCCTGCTCTACGACGCCATCTACCGCAAAATCATGGAGCGGATCGCCGAGAAGGGCATGACCAAGTTCCGCATCGGCAAAGGCATCGCCTCGTTCACCGAGCGCCTCTTCCACAAGAACATCCGCCGCCAGGTGTTCAAGACACTGCACGAACGGTTCGGCGGCCGCCTGAAACTGCTCATCAGTGGCGGCGCCGCGATCTCCCCCGATATCACCCGGGGGTTGAGGGAACTCGGCCTTACCGTCATCCAGGGTTATGGCCTGACGGAAACGTCACCTGTCATCACCCTCAATCGGGTTCATAATTTCAAGGATGACTCCGCCGGTATGCCTGTGCCGAGTGCCGAATTCAAGATTGACAACGGCGAGATCTGCGTCCGCGGCCCCATGGTAATGCTCGGTTACTACAACAACCCCGAAGCCACAGCCGAGGTTATCGTCGACGGATGGTTCCATACCGGCGACCTCGGATTCATCGACGAGGACGGCTTCCTGTTCATTCAGGGGCGCAAGAAGGCAGTCATCGTGACCGCCAACGGCAAAAATGTCTACCCCGAGGAGATCGAGTACCAGCTCAACCGCAGCCCGTTCATCCTGGAGTCACTGGTCTGGGAGGGGCCCGACGCCCACAAGTATTGCGAGGAGGTTCACGCCATCATCGTGCCGGACATCGCCTACTTCGACCAGTACCTGGCGAAGCAGGGCAAGAAAATCAGCGAGCACGAGGTGGAGGAAATCCTCAAGCAAGAAGTCCGGAAACAGTGCGGGCGCCTGGCCAATTACAAGCGGGTTCAGCGCTTCACCGTCCAGTGGGAGGAGTTCGAAAAGACGACCACCCGCAAGATCAAGCGCTACCTGTATACCAGCAAGATCCGTCCGGTCAGCGGCAAGCACGAATAGTCAGCGCCACGACCACAACCTCGCGATATATAAAAAACGCGGGACGGAAATTCCGTCCCGCGTTGCTGTTTGAGAATCGCTCGAAGCGGTGATGGTTCAGTAGTTGTCGCAGCTTTCGGCGTTGGCGGCCGAGTCGTAGGTCCAGCCGGTCAGGGTCACGGTGTTCACGCAGAAACCGAAACCGCCGGTCCCGGTTTTCGTCACACTCGAGATTACGGCGACCCCGGAAGAGTTCGTCACGGCGCTGGCGCTGGAGGTGAACCAGCCGGAGAAGTCGCCGGCGACAGTGGCTCCGGCAACCGGGCTGCCGTTGGCGTCAACGATGGTCACCGTGGCCACGCCCGTGTACTTGGAGCCCTTCTTCTTGGTCGTCAGGACGATGGATTTCACATGCATCTTGGAGTCGCCGCCCGATGACGCGTTGAGCCACTGGGACACGCTGTTGAAGTAGGAGGCGAAGGCGCCGTCCACGGTGGCGTTGTTGACCTCGTCGCAGACGTCGTTCAGGTTGGTGCCGCACGCGCCGGAAAGCTGCCCCACCACCTGGCCGCTGGCATTGAGTACCGGCGAGCCGCTGCTGCCGCCTTCGGTGGCGCCGATCACATCGCGGCTGTAGATCCAGTTCCCGCGGGGCCAGCTGCGGCAGGTGCCGGCGCTGGTGTTCACCGTGTGGGTGGAATACGCCTGAGGCGCTCCCTTCGGGTGGGAGATTCGATACAGGGCCGCACCGTTGGTATTCGCGACCGGCGTGCTGTTCCAGCCGAGGAATACGCTGCCGGCCGGAGGATTCTGGCTCAGCTGCATCAGGGTGTAGTCGCCGGTCTTGTTCGTGCTCAGGATGGCCGCACCCAGGGTGCGGGGCACATCACCCACCGGATCGTAGCAGGCGCCCCGGCAGGTAGACGTCCAGAACTGCCAGTAGCATTCCAGGCTGGCGGCTTCGCTGGAGCGGCTGATGCAGTGGTTGGCGGTGAGGAAATAGGGAATCTGGGTGGAAGTGTCCTTGTCAGCCAGCAAACCACCGGAACACATGTACATGTAGGCTCCGGATACGAACAGCATGTGAGCCACGGCGTCGCGGGCTTCCTCGATATGCGAATAGTCGCTTGAGCTATAGCACGTCGCATCCTGAACGCAGGCGGCATTGAACGAGCAGAAGCTCTTGTCCGGAAGCGTGTCCAGCCGCTGCAGGAACGGCAGGAGGAATTTCTGTCCCAGATGAGCGACATCGGCGACGGTGAAACTGACGGCCTGGATATCCTCCATCGAGATGCGGCCGTACAGGCGAAGCTGCAGGAAGGCGGTGGAGCCGCCAACCGAATTGGTCCAGAAATCGCCGGTGTCGGAGGGACCGCGGCCGGTGTACGGGCCGAAGGCCTCGCCGTCCATATTATAGATGTACAACTCGGCGCCTTCAGGTAGCGAGAAGTCGGACAGATGAATCCGCAGGGCGACCGCGCCATCTGACACGACCTGGGCGGTCCAGACGAATCCGCCGTCCATCATCCAGCGGACGGCGCCATTGGCGCCGATGCCGCCGTTACGGGCGATGGCCCGGGAGGAGAAGCGGGAGAAGTCCGCCTGGACGCCCGTCGGCTTCACGATACCCACCCGCTCCTTGCGGGACGCGGTGCCGTCATCGCCGGCGCAGGTCTCACAGATGTAATTGTCAACGGCCTGAAGCTCTTCGTCGGTCACCATGACCCTGATGATGGCTCCCAGGCGGATGGCGGCCTGTTCAGCCACCAGACGATCGTAACGCTCGGCCTGTTCCCAGAAGTACCTGTCCACATCCAGGTGTCCCGGGGACCGCTCACTGAATGTTTCAACATGGGCCGGCTGTTCGGCCGGCTTCATCACCGGTTCCCGCTGGATGACGGTCCCGGCGAAGACAGCCATCGAAAAGGCCAACAATGCCAAACAGAGGCAAACGGAACGAAGCGAATGGTTCATGGGCTAACCTCGATAAATTAGAATGTGACAGAGATCACAGAGCATTTGTGCATAGAGTACGGTATCCATTCTGCCGTACGAATATTTATTATTTCAATATTGTGACACATATAGATTCTTTATCACGAAGCTGGATGTATTGCGTGTCCTTGTTTTCAAGGGGTCTGAATATTGTTGCATTTTCAGGGACTTGGACGTAGATTGGCTCCATTCGCCCCGGCGGGGCCAAATGAGCCGGCCGTCAGATTTTGGAAAAAAATAATGCGCGTCATCACCGGGATCAAGCAGCCTTTCGCAGGAGAGGCAGTCGCACCAGCCGACAAATCGGTCACTCACCGGGCACTGCTGCTGGCCGCCGAAGCCGACGGGACGTCCCTGATCCGAAATCCTTCACGCAGCGCCGATTGCCAGGCGTCGGTGGATTGCCTGCGCGCACTGGGAGTCAGGATCCGGCCGCATCATGGACACTTGCGAGTCGACGGCCTCGGCTTGGGTAGGCTCCGGGCGCCGGCCGGGGTGCTCTACGCCGCCAATTCCGGCACCACCATGCGCCTGCTTGCGGGCATCCTGGCCCGGCAACCGTTCGATTCAATTCTCGACGGCGACGCCTCACTCCGCCGCCGACCCATGGAACGGGTGGCGCAACCATTGAACGTCCTGGGTGCCCGCGTGAGCACCACGGGGGGTTTTCCGCCCGTTCACATCGCCGGGCGTCCGCTCTGCGGCGGACTGGTGATGCTCCGGACGCCCAGCGCCCAGGTCAAGTCGGCGGTGCTCCTGGCCGGGCTGGGCGCGGCGAGCCCCACTTGTTGCCGCGTGCCCGTCATCTCCCGTGACCACACCGAGAGGTTGTTCTTCCGGCTGGGCCTGCCTTTGAAAGTCAATGACCTTGAGCTGCGGGTGCGTCCCATTGACAGAATCCCTCCGTTCGAGATGCAGATACCCGGCGATCCTTCCGGAGCGGCGTTTCTGGCGGGCGCCGCCGCCGTGATCCCCGGCGCGACGGTGCGCATTCGCCGGGTGGGTCTCAATCCCACGCGCACCCTCTTCTTTTGCTACCTGGAGCGAATGGGAGCCGAGATCGCCTGGTCACCGGATGCGTCGGACCCCTGGGAGCCCGGCGGCACGCTGACCGTCCGCGGTGCGGATCTCCGAGGTGTCCGGATCGATCCGGCGGACGTTCCCCTGCTGATCGACGAATTGCCGCTGCTGGCGGCGTTGGCCGCCCTGGCCCGCGGGGAAACGACGGTTCGCGGCGCCGCCGAACTGCGGGTGAAGGAGTCCGACCGGATCGCCGCCATGGCGGCCGGTTTACGGCGTCTCGGAGCCGGAGTCGAGGAACATCTGGACGGTTTTTCCATCGAAGGCGTCTCTCCGCTTCACGGCACCGACGTGGATGCGGCCGGCGATCACCGCGTGGCGATGGCGCTCGCCGTCGCGGCGCTGGCTGCTGTCGGCATCACCCGCATCCGCGGCGCCGAGTCGGCCGCCGTGTCGTATCCCGGTTTTTTTGATGTTCTGGACCGGCTCACGACCGGATCATCCCCCCACCGAGGTGAGACAATATGAGCAGCTCGTTCGGCCGCATCTTCCGGGTTACCACGTTCGGCGAATCACACGGCCCGGCCATGGGCTGCGTGGTGGACGGATGTCCGTCCCGACTCCCCATCACGGCTGAGGAGATCCAGGTGGAGCTCTCACGCCGCCGTCCCGGCTTGCCCCACACGTCCCCCCGTCCGGAACCGGACGCGGTGGAGATCCTGTCCGGCGTCCACGAAGGCCTGACCCTAGGCACACCGATCCTGCTGCTGGTGCGCAACCGGGCGGCCCGAAGCGAAGACTACGCGGAACTCCAGCACATCCTGCGCCCGTCTCACGCGGACTACACCTACTTGGCCCGCTACGGGATCCGTGATCCGCGCGGCAGCGGCCGGGCGTCGGGCCGGGAGACGGTGGGCCGGGTCGCCGCCGGCGCCGTGGCCGGCATGCTGCTGCGCCGGGCGGGCGAAATCGAAGTTGTGGCCAGCGTCCGCTCGGTGGAGACGATCGAAGCGGAGATCGATCCGGACACCGTCTCCGAAACCGACGTGTATGCGAGCCCCGTCTTCTGCGCCGATCCCCGGGCGTCGGCGGCCATCGCCGAGCGGATCGAGGCGGTGCGCGCCGAAGGGGACTCCGTGGGCGGCCGGATTGTCGTGGCGGTCCGCGGCGTCCCGGCCGGATTGGGCGACCCGGTCTTCGACAAGCTGAATGCCGATCTGGCCAAGGCGATGCTCAGCATTCCTGCCTGCCGAGGTGTCGAGTTCGGAACGGGCTTCGCCGCGTCCCGCATGCGCGGTTCGGAGCACAACGACCCGTTCGTCATGCGGGATGGCCGGGTGCGCACGTCGACCAACCATTCGGGCGGCATCCAGGGCGGTATCGCCAACGGCGAGACGATCGTGTTCCAGGTGGCCTTCAAACCCACCAGCAGCATCGCCCGGCCGCAATCGAGCATCACCATCACCGGCGAGCCGGCCACCGTGACGGTGAAGGGCCGCCACGATCCCTGCATTGCGCTACGGGTGGTCCCGGTTGTGGCGGCGATGACGCGGCTGGTCCTGGCCGACCACTGGCTGGAGCGGCGCGCCTTCCACGTTGATCTTTAAGCGGGGCCTTGATACACTTGACATTCAACTCAGACAGAACCGTTGAGGGTTGGCCATGAAACGGATGGCGGCAGGACTGATGATGGTGATGGCGCTGTCGGCGTCGGTATCGGTAGCCGCGGCGGATTCGTTCCGCGTCACCGCCGTGGATCTGCTGGACACGCTGAAACTGGATGTCAACGGCGCCGGGCCGCTCCTGCTGTGCGCCGATCCGCCGCGCAACCGGATCGTGCTGGCCAATACGCTCACTGCGTCGGTGTCCGTCATCGACGGTGCGACCCACGCCGTCCGCAACCTGTCCATCGGTAACCGCGTGCCCCAGTGGCTGAAGAGCGAGGCTCTCGCCGTCAATCCCCGCGACGGGGCCATCTACGTGATCGGCGAGCGGTCGCTGCACGTGTTGCTGCCGGGACGGGCATCCGCCGTCACCCTGAGCACCGGCGAGCAGTATGAGTCGCTGGCCGTCGACGCGACCTCCGGCCGCGCCCTGCTGGCCAGCCGGGCCAGCGAGGAGCTGCTGCTGGCCGATCCGGCCGACGGCAGCGTTCGCCGGATCCGCTGGGCTTCGGGCATCGAATCGTTCGGCAACCTGAACATGACGCCGCCGCCGCCCGTTCGCAAGGTGGTGGCCGATCCGCGGCTCGGCCGCTTCGTCGCCGTGGACGGCGCCGCCGCGGCGATGTACCTGGTGGATCCGCAGAGCGGTCAACTGGGCCCGCGGCGCGACCTGCCGCTGACCGCCGGTGGACGCTGGCATCTCGCCGGATACGATCCCGCGGCTCACATCCTCTATCTAGTGACCGAGACCGCGCAGCGCAAGGTCATGCAGGCCGCCCGGATCCGGACCGACGCCGCCGGCGAGCAGGTGGTGGCCCTCCCGGGACTGGCTGAGGGAGTAGGCATCACCTGCAGCCCCGGCCGCGACGAGCTGTACATCGCCTACGACAACGACCCGGTGCTGCACGTGGTCGACTTCAAGTCGGCCGGCACGGTCACGGAAGTGCCCCTGCCCGCCTTCGGCAACGACGCCGCCGCCCTGGACGCCGAGGGCGGCAAACTGTACGTGGCCAGCTGGGCCTACGGCGAGGTGGACCGGATCGACTTGGCCGAGCGCCGGCTGGAACGCCGGTACAAAGATCTGGGCATCATCCCCCACATGTTCGGCCTGGCCTGGAATCCGGTGAGCCGGCGGCTCTACATCCCCATCGGCGCGACCGCGGTGAACGGCTCTTTCGGGGCGGCGCTCACCGTCCTGGATCCCGACACCGGCGCCGTCGCCAAGGTGCGGACAGGCTGGGCGCCGGTGGATCTGGCCTGGTCCGAGGCGCGCGGCGCCATGCTGGTGGTGAACTCCGAAGACGCGCTCGCCGAAGTCTTCCCCGACGGCAGCTATTGCCTGCACGCCCTGCCCTGCACGTACCCCACCAGCGCCGCTCCGGCTCCCGGCGGCGACGTCTATGTGGCCTACGGACCCCATCAGTCGTACTGGCCGGTGGTGTACATCTGGGGCGCCAGGAATGGCCTGCTGCGCATCCGCTCCGAGGACATGACGTTCGATGACCGCCGTTTGCCTCGCCAGGTCCATGAGATGGCGCTGGACCGGAAGGGGGCCATCCACCTGCTGCAGAACTGCTGGGGCAAGGAGAAGCAGTTCATAACCGTCCTGCCCGACATCGTGCGCGAGTTTTCGCCCCAGTTCCGGGTGGAACTGGAAGGCGAGTACGAACGGGAAAACACGCCCCGGTTCCTGCGTTACGACCCGGCGAGGGACTGGCTCTATGTGGCCCGTGATGCGGAGACCGACGACGGACCCGGTTCGTTCTATATCGTGGATGCCCGGTCCGGCCAGACGCTCCACCGCCTGGACACCGGTCCGACTCCCGCCGACTGCGCCTTCGACGACCGCCGCATCTATGTGGCCGATTTCGGCGACCGGGCGGTCCACGTCATCGACAAGGACGGATTCACCGGCCGCCGGATCGCCGCCGGCGAGCAGCCGCTCCGGCTGGCCATCGCCGGTGACTGGCTCCTGGTCCTTAACCACGCCGGCCGGTCGCTGAACCTGGTGAACCGGCACACCCTGGCCGCCACGGAGATCGCGGTGCCCGTCGACGGGCGGCCCGACAATCTGGCCGCCCAGGGCGGCATCGCCATCCTCACCGCGCACGGTCCGGACGCGCTGGACATCCTCGCGTTCGATCCGGCGACCCGTTCGTTCCAAACGATTCACCGTTTCCAGTACCCGTTCGGTGACGCCCGCCTGGATTCCCGCAACGTGGCGTTCTACCTGGACGGCCGTTTCGGCGACGCCATCTTCGATATCAGCCGGATCCGGACCGACCCCCAAGGTCGTGTCTGGGTCAGTGATTTCCTGTCCGGCCACTTGTTCATCCTGGAGCGGGCGCCCGTTGCCGGCGCCCGCTGACGGCATGCGCGAGGGCTGGCCAGAGGGATTTTAAATCTTCACACAACGGGTTTGAACGTATGAAAGCACGCATTGTGGACTACCTGATCGCCGAGTTCGACCAGCTGAAGCCCTTCCAGATTGAAAACACCATCCAACTTCTCAACGAAGGGTGCACCATCCCGTTCATCGCCCGGTACCGCAAGGAGAAAACCGGCGAGATGGACGAGGTCCAGATTCAGTCGGTGCGCGACCGCCACCAGTATCTGACCGAGCTCGAGGAACGGAAGAAGACGATTCTCGAGACCATTGACAAGGCCGGCAAGCTCACCCCGGAGCTCAAGGACAAGATCCTCGGCTGCATGAAGAAGCACGAGCTCGAGGATCTCTACCTCCCCTACCGGCCCAAGCGGCGCACTCGCGCCACCATCGCCCGGGAAAAGGGGCTGGAGCCGCTGGCCGCATTCATCCGGATCTACCGCGATCCGGAGGCCGACATCGCCACCATTTGCGCGCCCTACCTGTGCGAGGCGCGCGGTGTGAACAATATCCAGGACGCCCTGCAGGGCGCCCAGGACATCCTGGCTGAAGACATCTCGGAGAATGCCGACTTCCGCAAGTTCACTCGGCGGATTTACACCGCCGAGGGCCTGATCGCCTCCCGGCTCAAGAAGGATGCCCCCGAGGAACGCACCAAGTTCGAGATGTACTACGACCACAGCGAACCGCTCCGTACGGTGCCGTCGCACCGCTTCCTGGCCATGCGGCGGGGCGAGAAAGAGGGCGTGCTCAGCATCGAGCTGTCGGGTCCCGATGAACGTATCCTCGAAGTGCTGGGGAAATTCTGGATCACCGACCCGCAGTCCTACTTCGCCCCCCTGCTGACCGAGGCGCTTGTGGATGCATACAGCCGACTGATGCTGCCGTCCATCGCCCTCGAACTGCTGCTCGAGATCAAAGGCAAGGCGGATGACGAGGCCATCCTTGTATTCGAGAAGAACCTGCGCAATCTGCTGATGCTGCCGCCGGGCGGCGACAGGGTGGTGATGGGCATGGATCCGGGCTTCCGCACCGGCTGTAAGGTCGCGGTCGTGGACCGGACCGGCAAGTTCGTGGCGGAAACCACCGTCCACCCGGTGGAACCCCATCACCGGGTCCAGGAGGCGGAAGCGGCGCTCCTGCCCCTCATCAAGACCCACGCGGTTGAGGTCATCGCCATCGGCAACGGGACCGCGTCACGCGAGACGTTCCTGTTCGTGCGGGAAATGCTAAAGAAATACGAACTGGAAGGATCCGTCAAGATCGTCGTGGTCAACGAATCCGGGGCATCCGTTTACTCGGCTTCCGAAGCGGCCCGAACGGAATTTCCCGACCTCGACGTGACGGTTCGCGGCGCAATCTCCATCGCCCGGCGCTTCCAGGATCCCCTGGCCGAACTGGTCAAGGTGGATCCAAAGTCCATCGGCGTCGGCCAGTACCAGCACGACGTGAACCAGCGCAAGCTCCGGAACAAGCTGGCCGAGGTGATCCAGTTCGTGGTCAACCAGGTGGGCGTGGAGCTCAACAGCGCCTCCACGTCGCTGCTGGCGTACGTCTCGGGCATCACGCCGGCCCTGGCCAAAGCCATCGTGGAACGCCGCTTCCAGGAAGGTCCGTTCACGTCACGGGATGAGCTGCGGCAGATTCCCCGCCTCGGCGAAAAGACGTTCCAGCAGGCGGCGGGCTTCCTGCGCATCCGGGGCGCGGCCAACCCCCTCGACGCCTCCGCCGTCCACCCCGAGAGTTACGCCATCGTGGAGCGGATGGCCGCCGATACGGGCGTCTCCGTCAGCGCGCTCATCGGCAACGACGACCTCGTCCAGCGGATCGAGCTGGAGCGCTACTGTTCCGACGAGGCGGGATTGCCCACCCTGCGGGACATCGTCGCCGAACTCCGCAAGCCGGGACGCGATCCCCGCTGCGAGGCCGCCAGCTTCGAGTTCGAGACCGACTACCGGGACATTGCCGACCTCAAGGAAGGCCTCGTGCTGCCCGGCATCGTCACCAACGTCACCGATTTCGGGGCATTCGTGGACATCGGCGTTCATCATGACGGCCTCGTCCACGTCTCGCGAATGGGCCGGAAGGTCAAAAACCCGTACGACGTGTGCGCGGTAGGTCAGCGGATCACGGTGAAGGTGGTCGGGGTGGACACGGAGCGGAAACGGATCAGTCTGAGCCTGGCACAGTAGCCGGCACCGCGGCCACCGCCGCCCATGCTTTGAGCCGGCCGCGGCTCAGCACCTTGTCGCCGGTGGGCACGGCGTGGTTCCCGCCGCCCACAAGGCACAGGTAGAAGACCATCTGGCTGTCCTGGCGCAGGTGGTCCAGCAGGTCGCGGCGTTTGAGGTACCGCGGGATCCCCACGGCGGCATAGAAAGAGTCCATCTTGCTGGTGCGCTCCACCCCGGCCGGGTCCGTGACATACTGAGTCGGAGTGACGAAGAACACCGGGTGGCCGGTGGATGGCTCCTCCAGCACGCTCCAGATCCGGAACCGGGTTCGCTGCAGGTGGTACACGCAGCGGGCCGGAGTTAGCACTTCTCCCACCTGGATCTCGAAGGGGTGGGTTTCGAGCGTCAACTCATCGGCGTCATCAGGGAGAGGCTCCGCCGGATTGGGGTTGCCGACGTAGCCTTTTTTATAAGCGTAGACGGCGCCGCCCACCGCCAGTCCCCCGACGCCGGACCAGATCGCCAGCGACTTCCAGTTTTTCTTCAGGAACTGCTTGATCATGGATCACCTCACGGTCCGGCGGTTCACTGGACTTCGCCCGGCAGGTGGAACGATCCGGGCAGCAACTCGGCGACGGCATCACCCAGCCTGGCCACCAGAGCGTCGTGGATGGAAGCGACGCCGCGGGTGCCCTCGTCCAGAGCGATTTTCTCCACGCGGTGCATCGGAAAGAAAGTGGTGGTCAGGAGCGGCAAGGGGTCATCCGCCGGCCCGCCCCGGTCCAGCCAGTCCTGCACGGTGCTCAGGTCGGTGCCGGTCAGCCAGATTCCCACGGAAGTGTTCCGGTAGAGAATGCCCCAGTACTTCTCCCGGGGACCGTTCAGGTAGACCACGGCGAACACCAGGTTGGGATCGTCGAACAGGTTCATGGGGCGCATTGTATCACAGAAACGGCAGCGAGCCTCGTCTTCCCTACTTGCGCCAGAGGCCGGGTTTCGATAAACTCTTGGCGGTTTTCGGCATCCCAACAGGGTGGAAGGTGCGGTGATGACGGTCCGAATCAGAATATTCACGCTGCTGGCGCTGGCCGCCTGGCTTTGTCTGCCTCTATCGGCCGATTCGCAGGCCGGCAAGGACGACAAACCGCGCAAACCCGCTCCCGTGCTGATCCGTGACGATCAGACGCAGCAGCCGGAGAAGGAAATCCTCGAGGATGAGGCCGTCGAGCCCGATCCCATCAAGGCGGAACGGGCATTTGAAGTGGCCTGCTACTACGTCAAGCGGAAGCAGTACGACGCCGCGATCATGCGCTTCCGTGAAGCGGTCAAGTTCAAGCCAGATTATGCCGAAGCCAAGTGGCGCTTCGTGGACACCCTGATCCGGAAAAAGGACTGGCGCAACGCCGCCGAGTTCGCCAAAGGCTACCTCGCGGATCCGAACATGAAAGACTACATCCAACGACTGACCGCCCTGAAGGCCGAGGCTGAGAAGCATCTGGCCGCCACACCAGCCGCCAAGGAGAACGAATGATCGCCCGCTTCCTCGTAACCGGTGCCTTGCTGCTCATCGCAGCCGGCTTGTTCAGCCCGGCGCAGGCTGAAAACTATTTCCATTTCAAGCTGGTTCCGGAAAAACTGGAGCTGACCAGGGACGCCGCCGCCCGGCTGGAACTTGAGATCCGGACGGACGCGGGCTATTACCTCTACAAAGACATGCTGGTGATCAAGGCCACCGGACCGGCCGGCATGGAAGTGGGCGCAGCGACCTATCCGCCGCCCCACGTCAAATTCGACCCGGCGAGCGACATGGAACGGGAGATCTACGAGGGAACCAACCGCTTCCCCATCTCCCTGACCGCCGGAGGCGGCTCGCCGGAGCGCGGCCAGATCACGGTCACCGTGGACTACCAGGGTTGCTCCAAGCTGATCTGCTATCTGCCCGCCACGACGACGCTGAAAGCCGAGATCGTGATTGCGGCCGGCCGGGCGCCGATCCGGGCGCAGCCCCCCCCGGCAACCCCGCCGGCGCCTCCCCGTGAATCCGTCTCTTCGACTGCGGTGGTGCTTCCGGCCAATCCTGCCATTCAGGAGTCGGATCTGCCAAAGCCGGCTCCTGCGCCGACATCGCCATCCTCTGACACCGCCACGCCGTCCGAGGCCGACGCCATCCGGGACATGATCGGCCAGAGCCATCTGCTGGCGTTTCTGTTCATCTTCGTGTACGGCATCGGCCTGAGCTTCACCCCGTGCGTCTACCCCGTCATCCCCATCACGGTGAGCGTGTTCGGCGCCCGCGGCGCCGAGACCAAGCTGAAGGGCTTCCTGCTGTCTTTGGTGTACGTGCAGGGGATCGCTGTGATCTACTCGGTGCTCGGCGTGGCCGCGGCCCTGTCAGGCGCCGTGTTCGGCCAGCACATGAGCAACCCGTGGATCGTAGGCGGCATCGTGGCCCTGTTCTTCGTTCTGGGCCTGTTCATGGCGGGCGTGTTTCAGTTCAACCTTCCCTCGTCGATGCAGACGAAGGCCGCGCGGGTGGGGGGCAAGGGATTCGTGGGCGCTTTCACCATGGGGCTCGTGTCCGGCGTGATCGCGGCGCCCTGCACGGGCCCGGCGCTGGCGGGCGTGCTGGCCTACGTGGCCACCACCCGCAACGCGCTGCTGGGTTTCCTGCTCCTGTACACGTACTCCATCGGATTCGGCCTGATCTTCATGGTGCTGGGCACCTTCTCCACCCTCATCCAGAAGATCCCGAAATCCGGCGCCTGGATGGAGATCGTCAAGGGCATCTTTGGAGCGGCGATGTTCACCGTGGGACTCTATTTCCTCAAGGACATCGTGCCGTCGTTGCGACTTGATTTCCTCAGCCGCGACGCCCTCCTCCTGGCCGGCCCGCTGCTCGTGGTCATCGGGTTCCTGTCACGCGGGCTGCGGCATGACCTGCACGGGGCCAACTGGCGCCAGATTTTGCACAAGAGCTTCGCCATCGCCGCCCTGACGGTGGGCGCATTCGCCTTCGTCATGGGCGCTATCCGCCCGGCCGAGCCGCCCCGCGCGGCTGGAGTCGGAGCCGAGGCCGGCGTGGCGTGGCAACATGACCTCGACGCGGCCTTGGCGGCCGCCAAAGAATCGGGGAAACCGGTGATGGTGGACTTCTACGCCGACTGGTGCGCCGCCTGCAAGGAACTGGATCTGTACACCTGGTCCGATCCCAAAGTCCAGGCCGAGCTCCGTCGGTTCGTCGTGGTGAAGGTGGACATGACCCGTCCCTCCCCCCGCGATGCCTACTACAAATCCACGTATGGAATTGTGGGATTGCCGGTGGTGGCTTTCCACGATTCGCAGGGCCGGCTTCTCGCCGCGCCCCGGGTCACCGGCTTCGTGGCGGCGGAACCCTTCCTGAAACTCATTCAGGACGTCCGCTGAACGGATCCAACACCTGCAGCGACTCCGGCCTGCCCCACAGGACGGCGGCCTTGCCGGGAGCTGCGCCCGTGGCGGCGCGGGTCGCGTCCGCCTTACGCCTTGGAAGTCGCCGGGCGTTCGGCCTTGCGGCGCCCCTGCTTCGCCTGCTTGGGCACCAACTGGTAGCGCAGCTCCATCTCGCTGGAGATTTTGTAGATGTGCGGGAAGCGCTCCCCCTTCTCCGCTCGCTGCAGGATTTCAGTTTTCTTGATCATGACCGGCTTGCCGGCCGTGTCGATCACCAGATACACGTCTTCTTTCACCACGCGTAGCACCTCCAGATAAAATTGCCGCTCGTACCGTCCCGGATGCCGGATCAGGTAGGCGTCGAGCCGCGCCGTGAACTCGGCGTCGTTGGCGCGCAGATAGTCCTGGAACACGCGGCAGCGGCGAGCCGACGGACAGTTCAACCGGCAGACCAGCGTGTCCTTGAAATGTTTGAACTTGGGACAGTAAACGGTCTTGTTGTCCATGCGCCGGTCAGGGCTCGTCGGGGAAGATTTTGCCGGGGTTGAGGATGCCGGCGGGATCGAAGGCCTGCTTGATCCGCCGGGTCAGCGCCAGAACTTCCGGCGAGAGATTGTAGCGGATGTATCGTTTTTTTGCCAGACCGATGCCGTGTTCGCCGCTGATTGCGCCGCCCAGCGCCACGCTGGCCTTGAAGATTTCCTCAACGGCGTCCAGCGCCCGCTTCACCTCGTCGCGGTCCTGCCGCTCGGCCAGCAGGTTCACGTGAAGGTTGCCGTCGCCGGCGTGACCATAGCAGACGACGGCCACCTGGAACCGCGCGGCGATTTCCTCGATCCGGCGCAGGATGCGCGGCATCTCGCTCCGCGGGACGACGATGTCCTCGTTGATCTTGAGGCTCTTGAGGCGGGTGATGGCGGGCGAGATGGTGCGCCGGAATTCCCAGATGCGCTCCCGCTGGGCGGCGTCGGCCGCCTCCAGCGCGATGTGCCCGCCGCGCGCCTTGACCTGCTCCAACAGGCGGAGAAAATCCGCCTCGACGTCTCCGGGCTTGCCGTCGATCTCCACGAGGAGCAGCGCCTCGGCATCGGTGGGTATGCCGTAGTGCAGGACGTCCTCCACCGCCCGGATGGACGGCCGGTCCATCAGCTCCAGCGCCGTGGGGACGATCCGGGCGCGGATGATGCCGGCTACGGCGGCGCCCGCCTCCTCCACCGAGGCGAAGGCGACGAGCAGCGTGCGGCGCACCTCGGGGAGCGGCAGCAGCTTGAGGGTGAGCTGGGTGATGACCGCCAGCGTTCCCTCCGAGCCCACCAACAGTCCCAGGAGGTCGTACCCCACCACGTTTTTGACCATCTTGCCGCCGGCGGCGCAGAGGGTCCCGTCGGGCAGGACGAAGCGCGCGCCGAGCACGTAGTGTTTGGTGACGCCGTATTTCACCGCGCTCAGCCCGCCGGCGCATTCGGCCACATTGCCGCCCAGCGTCGAGGTGTTGGCGCTGGCCGGATCGGGAGGATAGAACAGGCCGAGGGGCTTGACGGCGTCCTGCAGGTGTTGGGTGACCACGCCCGGCTCGACGACAGCCACCAGGTTGTCGCTGTCGATTTCCAGGATCCGGTTCAGCCGGGTCATGGCCATCACGATGCCGCCGCAGGCCGGAACGCAGCCGCCGGTCATCCCGACACCGGCGCCGCGCGGCGTCACCGGTATACGGAAGCGCTGGCACAGAGCCATGACGCCGGCCACTGCCGCTTCGTCTGGCGGGAACACCACCAGCTCCGGCCCTTCGGGCGCCGGCTCGTTCATGGCGTCCAGCGAATAGCAAACCAGAGTCTCGGGAGCGTCCGCCACGTTCTCGGGCCCCAGCAGCTGGCGCAACGCATGAGTGAACGGTGCGGGCAGGGTCATGCGCGTGCTCCGGCAGTGAAGAACGTCAGGCCGCCTTCGGGCACCACCAGTCCGCGGTATCCCTCGGGCAGTCCGTGCAGCGCGGCCTTCAAGGCTGCCGGCAGCGAGGCTGCCGGGACAAGTCCCGTCGCCGCCACCTGCTCTGCCGGCAGCTCCGAAACCAGGTGGATGTGGTACCGCTGGGTTTTTTCGAACAGGGCCAGGGCGGTCTGGCCGTTGATGACGTAGTTGCGGATGAGCTCTTCGCGGAACTCTCGTTCGCTCCGAAACCGGAACCAGGGGAAAAAGGTGGGATGGCCCATCCCTTCCGGGCAGGCGGCCAGAACCACCATGGCTCCACCCGGCCGGAGCGCGTGCCGCGCCATCTCGATGGCTTTGTGTGACTGGATGAGATTGATGTCGCGCGGGTGGCCGCCGGCGCTCACGATGACCACGTCCGCCGGCTGGTCCAGCGGGACGGTGTGCCGCTCCAGGTAGCGTCGGCATGCTTCCCGGTGCGAGGCGACGGCATGGCCGCAGACACACTGAGCCACGGCGCCGTCGGCGGTGGTCAGGGCGTTGATCGCGAACACGCGCTCCACGCCCACCAGCCGCAGCGCCGCCTCCATGTCCTCGTGGACCGGGTTGCCGCTCAGGGCGGCGGTGCCCACGCCGGGATGTCGACCGGAACCGTCGGGCTTGAAAACCAGGTTATGGTTGAACATGATGGTGGTTTTGGCGGCCAGGCCGGGCAGCAGGCTTTTCCTCCCCCCAGTGAAACCGGCGAAGTAGTGAAAGCCGATTCCTCCGAGGACCACGATCGCGTCGGCTTCCGCCACCGCCCGGTTCAAACGGACAGTATTACCGGCAGGGGTGCATCCGAAATCCGCCAGTTGGTCGGCGTCCTCGGCGTCGTGCACGAGGATCTTCGCCCCTGGGAATGCCGTGGCCGGCACCAGCCGCCGGATCTCCTCCGGCGTCGGTGGACGGTGGATGCCAGTTGCGATGATTATTCTTATTTCTTCGTATTTTATATTGTAGTAATTAAAGTATTTTGACAGAGCGTCAAGGATGATTTCCGAGCCTGTTCTGCGGGTGGCGTCGGAGACTACGAGCAGCGGGCGGCGGCGGCCGGCGAGAAACGCGGCGAGAGACGGACTATCTACCGGACGGTCGCAGGCCTCCACGAGATGCCCCGCCAGATCGGGCGCCGTTTCCATGGGGGGAAGCGCCGCCACCTGGAAGCGCCGGTCCGGCAGCTCGCCGGTGACCGTGTGGCGGTGATATTTCAACGTGACGATCATCGGCCGAACACTCCCGGCAGGCGCGTCTGGCACGAGGGGCAGCGCCCGTCCTTCAATGCGTTCTGGACGATCTCGAAGCCCACCCGCTGGATGAGCATCCGGTTGCAGGAGGGGCAGCGCGTGCTCTCCTCGGGATGGCCGTAGACATTGCCCACATAGACGAACTTCAGGCCGACCTGACGCGCTTCGGCGCTGAGCTTCTCCAGCGTGGCCACCGGCGTGGGCGGCAGGTTCTGGAGCTTGTACATGGGGTGGAAACGCGTCAGATGCAGCGGAACCTGGTCGCCTAAATTCTGGCGGACCCAGCGGAACATCCTGCGGTTTTCCTCCAGGTTGTCATTGAGCGTCGGGATCACCAGCATCACCAGCTCCAGCCAGATGCCGGCCGCGGCGATCGCCGCCAGGGCGTCGAGGACCGGCTTGAGATGACCGCGGCACACTCTGGTGTAGAAGTCCTCGGAAAAGCCCTTGAAATCGACCTTAATGGCCGAAAGCACGGGGATGAGCTTGCGAAGCGGCTCGAGCTGGATGAAGCCGTTGGAGATCATGACGTTGCCGATTCCGAGCTTGCGGGCTTCCACGGCCACGTCGTACATGTATTCGTAAAACACCACCGGCTCGGAGTACGTGTAGGCGACGGTGGGACTGGCGTACTGGCGCGCCAGCGCCGCCACGCGCGCCGGCGGCAGATCCACGCACGGCACCTGCTCCGGCCGGAACTGGGAGATCTGCCAGTTCTGACAGTACTGGCATTCCATGTTGCAGCCGGGCGTGGCGATGGATAGCGCCGTGGTGCCCGGCAGGTAATGGAACAGGGGCTTCTTTTCAATGGGATCGATATGGGTGGAGCAGACCTGGCCGTACGCCAGCGTGTAGTACTTCCCGCCGCGGTTTTCGCGCACGCCGCAGGTGCCGCGCTCCTGGTCGGCCACCACGCACTCCTGGGGGCAGAGCTTGCAGCGCACCTTCCGGTCGCCCAGCGGCTCCCAAGAGCGGGCCTCCCGCGCCGGCGGCACCGCCCCGCTCTTGAACTTCAGGCCGCCCAGGTCCACGGCCGGACGCCCTCCCCCGGCCCGGTCCTGGCCCAGGGCGCAGCCGCAGGCGGCGAGGGTGAACAGCTTCGCCATGTCCCGTCGGCTCCAGCGCGTCATGACCATCTCCTCGATCCGGAGGGCGCGTTCGGCGCCGGCCGGATCAGATCTCCAGCCAGCGGATGGCGTCCAGGCGGGCCTCCCCGAGGCCCAATCGCCCGGCTTCCGCGAGGTAGGCCGGGGCGCGGCGTTCGGCGGCCAGCGTGGACATCCCCGCCTCGCGGCGCCGGCGGTCGATGATCTCCTGCGCCACCCGGTCGGCGGCCACGCCGTCCGTGGCGACCAGGAGCCCGTGAAAAGGCCAGGTGTACGTTGAATGGAAGGCCGGCCCACCGTGATACTGGGCCAGGTGGGCGTCGGCGATGTGCAGCCGGACTTTGCGGCGGATGCTGTCGTGGGTCCAGAGGTGGGCGACGAACGGGGAGCAGTTGTCGTCGTGGTACTTGTTCGGGTTGTGGATGACGCCATAGAAATTCTTCAGCATCACCGCCACGCCGGCCAGGTCGTGGTCCTTGAGCACGCCCAGGTTGATCACCGCGGTGCAGTGCCGCGTGAGGATGCGGGCGAAGCAGGAGCCCACCGTCATGGCCTGGCTGAGCTGCGGCTCATAGCCGTCCGCCAGCGCGTCGGTGCCGAAGATTTTCAGTCCGCTGCCTGTGGTGTTCAGCGAATAGCCTGCCCGTTGGAGTTCCCGATCGGAGCGGTCCCAGACGATGATGTGCTCGTCCGGGATTCCGGCTCCGTTGAGCCGCGCGGCGATCGCCCGGACCAGCTCGAAGCGCGGGACCAGCGGCCGGCCGGCCATGGCGTTCACCTTGATGGCGACCACGTCATCGGGCCGGAACAGCCGCTTCCAGGCGGCCGTGACGGACTCATCCTCCATCAACCGGGCCATGGCGCGGTCTAGCAGCGCGCCCGGCGTCGCCGGGGCGGCGCTCCCCTTGGCGGATCGGGCGACAATCACCCGGCCCCGCCAACGGTCCGCCGGAACGGTCTCGCCGAATGCGTTGCGGAACCAGGCAGACGATGTGCCGATGAGCAGGGGGCCGGCCGCGGCGGTCTTGATACTGTCGGCCAGAAACTGACGCCTACTCCTTCTCATGGAAGACCACCGCCGTGAAGGTCATCAGGACGGCGTCCGGCTCGCGATAGGCGCCGGCGGGCAGACCGGCCTTGCGGCAGACCTGCTCCAGGAACTGCCGCCGGTCCCAGCCCCACTCCACGGGAACCTGGGGCAGGAGCAGCCCGGACCGGCCGCCTTTCTGGATCACAAGGCCGTGCTTCCCCACCTGCACGGTTTGCGGATCGGGACACGGCGCCAGGGGGGAGAGGACGGAAATTTCAATCCGGAGCTTCTTGAGCTCGTCCCTGGTCACCGGCGGGAACCGCGGATCGCGGACCGCCGCGTTGACGGCCATGTCGGCGACCGCCTGGTACAGCGGGACCTGCGGCGTGACGTAACCGATGCAACCCCGCAGCTCGCCGCCGCGGGTGAGTGTGACGAACGCGCCGCGGAGTTCCTTGAGCCGCGGGGTGAGCGGATACGCGCCGGCGTCCACCGCCGGCTGCCGGCCTACGTTCAGATAGACATCCAGCGTCCGGCGGGCAATGGTGAGCAGGGTGTTCTTCTCAGCCGCGGTCAGCGTGTACTCGGCCGCAGCCGGAACCTCCTGTGCGTCGCCGGCGACCAGCGGGTCGGCAAAGAGGATGGAAACATAGCTGACGGAGTTCGTGAAGTCGCGGGTGATTTCCCCGGAGGTGGTGTAGTCCAGCACCCGGCCCTTGATCACCTTGCTCTTCGCCAGTTGCTGCAGCGCACGGATCGCGATGCTGATGCCGTTGCGGCCGCAGATCGTGTCGTGGGTGGTCCGCAGGTGTTCCATGAAGCCGTCGTAGTCCAGGGCGGCGATCTGGCCCGCCGCCTTCAGGTTCCATTTTTTCAGGTTGCCCGCCGGATCATCGCGGAACGGCACGAAGCCGTAGTTGGGGCCGTAATGGGTGAAGTCAGAGGAGACCACGAGCAGAGTCCGTTCGTCGAGAAGCGGCTCGAGAAGCCCGGCCAGCGTCCGCACATCCTCCGGCTTCAGGTCGCCCACCAGGAGGGGGACGATCCGGGCCTTGGGCAGGGCCACCTGGATGAACGGCAGCTGGCATTCCAGGGCGTGTTCCCGGACGTGCGCGTCGGGCGCGTCCACGAACAGGGCGTGGGCTTGCAGCCGCCGGCAGGTTTCCAGATCGAGATACACCGGGCCCAGCGGTGTGTCGTAGGCAGCGACGGGGGCGATGGACGCTCCGCGGAAGGCGCCGTAGTGAGCCGGGGCCAGCAGCACCACGCGCTCCCACTTGCCGCCGCGCAAGTGCACGTAGCCGGCGGCGGCGGTGGAGCCCGAATACACGTAGCCGGCGTGGGGCACCACCAGCGCCACCGGCGGCTCTTCCGGTTTGCGCACTGCGTTGCGGGCCGCCCGGTCAAGCAGAGACTGCACCTGCGTCCGGAGACCGTCGGGTGACGCCTCGTACCACAAACCGGCCACCGCCGCCTTGCGGTGGGGCAGATCGCCCGCCGCCGTCGGCACGACCATCACCGCCATCAACAGACCCGCCAGCAAACAATACAGGGCTTTCATTGCATCCTCAGTAATACCGTGCATGGCGGAACGCGCCGGACCGCATGATCCGGTCACTTTTCCACCGCTTTGTAGCTTTCCTTGTGGCTCACTTTCAGCTTGTCGGGCTTGCCGTCACGATTTATGTCCGCTTCCGCTTCGACGCGGATCTTCCGGTTCTTGTTGTCCAGCTTCTGGTTCGTGGGCGTGTAGGCCATGGTGTACTGGTAGCGCAGATACATGTTCAGATTGCGGAAGACGCTGGGATATTCCGTGCTGAACCGCGGGAAAAAGGCGATGCCGCCGGTCTTCTTGGTGATGGACTTGAGACGGAGATCGGCCATCAGCAGGTCGGAGCGGGTGGCCGAAGAATAGAGCGGCTCGTTAATCGTCCGCTCGAGCTGCCCCATGCTGACGGCGTAGATCACCGAATCCGAGGTCGCCGCGGCCTTGAGGGCGTCGTCGTAGGTCTTCTTGCTGAAGGTGTCCAGACCCGTGCTCAGCATGATGACCGCCTTCTTGCCCTGCACGTCCCGCATCCGGTCGATGGTGAAGATGACCACGTCGGCCAGCGCACTCTCGTTGAATCCCTTGTAGTAGAGGCTGATGTTCGCCTCGCGGATGATCTTCTGCTTGTCGAGGGTGAAGTCCACCGCGATGCGGGGCTTGATGTCGTAGGTGATCAACGCGCAGTAGTCGTCCGGGCGCAGGTTCTTGACGAAATCCAGGACGGCGTACCAGAAATCGTGTTCGAGGCCGGAGATGATCCCGCTGGATTCGAGCACCAGCACCACGTTGATGGGCGAAAGATCCGGAAAGAAATTGGTCAGCTCCTGCAGTTGGCCGTCCTCATACACCTTGAAGTAGCTCTTGTCCAGCCCCGTGATGAGGTTGCCGTCCTTGTCGGTGACCACCACGTTGAGTGTGACCGCCGGGATGTTGACGCTGACGGACGTGTAGCCTTCGATCTTCTCGTCCTTGCCCTTCTGTCCCTTGCGAACCTGGCCGGTGTCGTCCTGAGCGACGCCGAGCCCGACGACGGCACCGAGCAGCACGGCAGCCGCAAACATCGTCAGAGATCGTCTCCGGATCATGAGATTTCACCTCCGGAACATTATACACAAACCTCGGCCGCACGCAACGGGCATGTGCCGCTACATCAACAGATTCCCGACGCGACGGTTGGTTTCGGGCGGGTCAGGCGCGAGTTTGGATCTGTAGCCGCCGGTGGAAGAGTTGCTGAAGCTCTGTCTCATACGCCGAGTCGGTTTTCAGGAGCAGGAAATCGGCGCCCGCCTTCTGGAAGATGGCCGCGACTTCCTCGAGGCGTCGCCTGACTCCGGCGGCGTACTGTTCGCGGGTCCGCCGATTGACCGCGACCACGCGGGCGCGGGACGCGACGCCGTCGAGGACGAACACCCCGCCGGGCGGCCCTTCCACCTCGGTGGGATCCAGAATCCCCAAGGCGATCACGTCATGGCGGCGGCACGCCATCTCCAGCTGTTCGGGGATCCACCGGGAGTATATGAAATCTCCCACCAGGAAGACGACGCTCTTCTTCTTGAGCCCGTGGGTGAGAAACTTGAGAAGCTCGTCCAGGTCGCCGCGATGGCCGACGAGGCGCGCGGCCAGGATCCGCTTCAGGAGCAGGAAGCCCTGCTGATTCCCCTTCTGCGGGGGGACGAACTCCATGGGGGCGTCGCCGCCGTACACGATCAGACCGGGCCGGTCGCCGGTATGCAACGCCGAGAAGATCAGCAGCGCGGCGATCTCGGCCGCCGCGTGGAATTTCGTGCGGGTGGTGGTCCCGTAATCCATGGTGCGGGAGCCCTGCAGGGCGGTGATGATGTTGAGCTCCCGCTCCTCCATGAGCTGCTTGACGTACAGGTTGCGGTGGCGGGCCGAGACGTTCCAGTCGATGAGCCGGATGTCGTCCCCCTCCACGTACTCGCGCACCTCAGAAAACTCGAGCCCCTGCCCCCGGAAGACATTCCGGTATGACGAGGCCAGCCCGCCCTGCATCTTCTTGCGGGTGCGGATCTGGATCAGGTGCAGGTTGCGGAGCAGGTCCTTGAGTTCCAGCACGACTCTATCCCATGCCTCCGGGCCGGTCGGATCCCGCCGGGGCGGTTACGGAACATTGACCGTGTTCAGGATCGTCTTGATGATCTCGTCGGCCGTGATGCCCTGGGCCTCGGCCTCGAACGACAGGAGGATGCGGTGGCGCAGCACATCGGCGCACACCTCCTTGATGTCCTCGGGCACGACGAAATTCCGGCCCATCAGGAACGCGTGGGCCCGGGCACCCACCTTCAGGGCGATGGTGCCGCGCGGCGACGAGCCGAATCGGATGAACCGCGCCACGTCGAGTCCGTAGTCGGCGGGACAGCGCGTGGCGAACACGATGTCGAGGATGTAGTCCACGACCCGGTCGTCGATGTACACCTTGTTGGCCATGATCCGCAGCTTCTGGATGCGCTCCGGGACGATCACCTTCTGGAGCTGGATCTGCCGGCCCCGCGCCAGGTCCATGGCCACGCCTTCCCCTTCGGTCATCCGCTGCAGGATCTTCTTCTCGGCGTTCTTGTCCGGGTACGAGATGAGGATCTTCATCAGAAAGCGGTCCACCTGCGCTTCGGGCAGCGGGTAGGTGCCCTCCTGCTCGATGGGGTTCTGGGTGGCCAGCACGAGGAACGGATCGGTGAGGGGAAACGTCTCCTTGCCGATGGTCACCTGTTTCTCCTGCATGGCTTCCAGCAGGGCCGACTGCACCTTGGCGGGCGCCCGGTTGATTTCGTCGGCCAGGAGCACGTTGGTGAAGATGGGCCCCTTGCGAGGCTCGAAGGCGGTGGTCTGGGAGTTGAAGATCATGGTCCCGATCAAGTCGGCGGGGAGCAGGTCCGGCGTGAACTGGATCCGCTTGAAGTCCAGGTTCAGCACCTCGGCCAGAGAGCTCACCGCCATGCTCTTGGCCAGGCCGGGCACGCCCTCGACGAGGATGTGGCCGCCGGTGAGCAGTCCGATGAGGAGGCGGTTGAGCAGCTTCTCCTGCCCGACGATCCGCTTCTTCAGCTCGCCCAGGATGCGCTGAACGTGAAACAGCTCGTTCTGGACATCTTCCCGGCTGATGGTGAACTTGGTGGAGGTCATGGTGGAACGCTCCCGCAAAAACTATGTCGGATCAAGGAGTCACATGGTACCATAGCTCTTGCGTTTCAGCCAAGTCACGAAGTCGGTACCGGATGTTTTTCGGTTGGATTTCTGTATTCTTTTGTTAAGATATTTTAAACACTCAGGAGGGCCTCATGACGCGTCCCATGACCGCCATGATCTGCTTGTTGCTGACCGCCACCTTGTCGGCGCAGGCGCCCCCCCCGCCCGCCGCCGATGACGAAATCGGCGTGGAGGAGCATCTCGGCGAAACGATCCCCCTGGACCTCATGTTCAAGGACGAAGAGGGCCGCGACGTCCGTCTGGACGATCTGGTGGACAAGCCCACCCTGCTGATCCTGGTTTACTACCGCTGCCCCAGCATCTGCAATCCGCTCATGAACGGCGTCGCCGAAGGCCTGGACCGACTGGACCTCGTGGCCGGCCGGGACTACACCATGCTGACCATCTCGTTCGACGACCGGGAAGGCCCCGACCTGGCTAAGGAGAAGAAGTCCAACTATCTGAAAACCTTCCGCCGGCCGTTCCCCCCTGAGGGCTGGCGCTTCCTCACCGGCGACACGGCCGCGATCCGGGCGCTGACCCGGTCGGTGGGCTTCAAGTACAAGCGCGATGGTGAGGATTACCTGCACCCGGTCACCATGATGGCGATCTCGCCGCAAGGGAAGATCGTCCGCTACCTGTACGGGATGACATTCCTGCCGTTCGACCTGAAGATGGCCGTTTTCGAGGCCGCCGAGGGGCGGGTGGGGCCGACCATCAGTAAGGTGATGCTCTACTGCTTCAGCTACGACCCCGAGGGCAAGACTTACGTGTTCAACATCCTGAAAGTGACCGGGACGCTGCTCCTGGTCCTCATCGGCTGCTTTCTGCTGTTCCTGGTCATCACCTCGAAAAAACGCCAGAAGGAGAAGTCGCGCGATGTCGCACAGTAACGCGGACGGCGGCGCCCTGCCCAGCTATCTCGAGGTCAGCGGCCGCCGCACGGGCATCCTGGGCTGGATTCTATCCACCGACCACAAGCGGATCGGCATTCTGTACATGAGTCTGATCCTGGGCTTCTTTCTCGTGGCGCTCTGCATCGGCCTGCTCATGCGCCTCGAGCTGTTGTTGCCGGGACCGACCATCGTTCAGCCCAACACATACAACGCGCTGTTCACCCTCCACGGGGTGATCATGATCTTCCTCTTCATCGTTCCCGGCATCCCGGCCATGTTCGGCAACTTCTTTCTGCCCATCCAGATCGGGGCCAAGGACGTGTCCTTCCCCCGCCTGAACCTGGCCTCCTGGTGGTTGTACGCGATCGGCGCCATCATGGCGCTGCTGTCGCTGTTCACGGGCGGCGGCGTGCCCGACACCGGCTGGACGTTCTACGTGCCATTCAGCCTGCGCACCGGCACCAACGTGCCGCTGGCGGTGCTGGCCGTCTTCGTGATGGGCTTCTCGTCGATTCTCACCGGCCTCAACTTCATCACCACCATCCACCGGCTGCGCGCGCCCGGCATGAGCTGGTTCCGCATGCCGCTGTTCGTTTGGTCGCTCTACGCCACGGCCTGGATCCAGATCCTGGCCACGCCCATCCTGGGGATCACGGTGCTGCTGGTCTTCCTGGAGCGGCTGTTCGGCATCGGCTTGTTCGATCCGGCCAAGGGCGGCGACCCGCTCCTGTACCAGCACCTGTTCTGGATCTACTCGCATCCGGCCGTCTACATCATGATCCTGCCGGCCATGGGCGTCATCTCGGAGATCTTCCCCACCTTCGCCAAGCAGAAGATCTTCGGCTACAAGGCCATCGCCTTCTCCAGCCTGGCCATCGCCTTCGTCGGCTACCTGGTCTGGGGCCACCACATGTTCACCAGCGGCATCAGCGACACCTCCCGCTGGATCTTCTCCCTGCTCACCTTCATCGTCGCGGTCCCGAGCGGCATCAAGGTGTTCAACTGGGTGGCCACGCTCTACAAGGGGGCCATCGAGGTGCCGCCGCCCATGCTCTTCGCGCTGTCGTTCATCTTCCTCTTCTCGATCGGCGGACTCACCGGCTTCGTCGTGGGCGCGCTGGCCACGGACATTCACATCCACGACACCTACTTCGTGGTGGCCCACTTCCACTATGTGATGTTCGGCGGCGTGGGCATCGCCATCTTCGCCGCCCTGCTCTACTGGTTCCCCAAAATGTTCGGCCGGATGTTCCGCTACCGCCCCTTCTTCATCTCGTGGGTGTTCATCTTCGTCGGATTCAACACCCTGTACTTCCCCATGTTCATCATGGGCTGGCTGGGCATGCCCCGCCGGTACTACGACTACATGCCGGAATTCCAGATCTGGCACCAGATTTCCACGGTGGGCTCCTGGCTGCTGGCGACGGGGGTGTTCATTTTCTTCATCTACTTCGTCAAGTCGCTGCGCGCGCCTCGCGGCGCGCCGGACAACCCGTGGGGCGGCACCACGCTCGAGTGGCGCGTGCCGTCACCGCCTCCGGCGGAGAATTTCATCGAGATCCCCACGGTGACCGCCGGCCCCTACGACCATCACGGGGAGGGGGACGCATGAGCACCGCGACGCTTCACGAACCTCACGTCCACGTGGACGCCACCGGCGCCAAAATCGCCATGTGGCTGTTCCTGTTCACGGAGTTGCTCCTCTTCGGCGGGCTGTTCCTGGCCTATGCCGTCTTCCGGACGTACTACCCGGCCGACTTCCACTACGCCACCACGACGCTGTCGGTTTCCATCGGCGCCCTCAACACCGCGCTCCTGCTCACCTCCAGCCTGACCATGGTGCTGTCGGTGGCCGCCCTGGAGCGGCTCAACCGGCGGCTGAGCGTCATCCTGCTGGGGGTGACCGCTCTGCTGGGAATCCTATTCCTGGTCAACAAGTACTTCGAATGGTCGGCCAAGTTCCACCATGGGCTCTACCCCGGCTCCCAGGACCTGGCCCTCCACCCGGACGGCGAGAAGGTGTTCTACGGCCTCTACTTCACCATGACCGGCCTGCACGGCGTGCACGTGCTGGTGGGCGTGGGGGTGCTGGCGGTGATTCTGGCGATGATCGCCCGACGCCCGCGCCGGACGGTGAGCGTGCCCATCGCGGCGCCCACCGCCCTCGCCCTCCAGGGGGACAGCGGGCCGCTCTGGCACCAGGCGGCGGACGCCCAACTGGACGCGGTCGACGTCACCCTCGTGTACCGCGAGAACGAAGCGGTCGCTCACCGGCAGCTCATCAAGCTGGAGAACGCCGGCCTGTACTGGCACCTGGTGGACGTGATCTGGATCTTCCTTTTCCCCCTGCTCTACCTGATCTCGTGAGGAGGCCGACCATGGAAAAGAAAGAGCTCGTGCCATACGGCACCTACATCATGATCTGGTTCGGCCTGCTCGTGCTCACCGGCGTGACCATCATCGCCGCCAGCCTGCATTTCGGCCAGTGGAGCATCATGACGGCCATCGCCATCGCCACGGTGAAAGGCGCGCTGGTCCTGTTCATATTCATGAACCTGAAACGGGAGGAGCGGCTGTTCAAGATCATGCTCTCCCTCGCCCTGATCACCATGACCGTGATCATGGTGCTGACGTTCGCCGACATCTCCTTCCGCTGAGGTGACCGATGAACACCCCCACTTCCACCTTCACCTCGGGCGTCGATCAGGTGTTCCTGCTCATCGTCGGCATCTCGGTGGTGATGCTGGCCCTGGTGACCGTGCTCATGATTTACTTCGTGATCCGCTACCACCGCCGCCGTCACCCCAAGCCGGAGAAAGTCACGCAGCACACCTGGCTGGAGATCACCTGGACGGTCATCCCCACCATCCTGGTGCTGGTCATGTTCTGGTTCAGCTTTTCCGAATTCCGCAAGATGCGCGACGTTCCGGCGGACGCCCTCACCGTCCAGGTCATCGGGCGGATGTGGGACTGGGCGTTCGAATATCCCAACGGCAAGAGGACCGACAAGCTCTACGTTCCGCTGGACCGCGCCGTCCGGCTGGAACTCAAGTCGGTGGACGTCAATCACAGCTTCTACATCCCGGCCTTCCGGGTGAAGGAGGACGTGGTCCCCGGAAGGCAGAACTTCCTCTGGTTCCGCCCCCAGTCCATGGGCCCCGCGGACATCTACTGCGCCGAGTACTGCGGGCAGAACCACGCCTACATGATGTCCAAGGTGATCGTCATGAGCCAGTCGGAATTCGACACCTGGTACAACGAGGGTGCGCCCGAACCGGAGTCGGGGGCGCCGGCCGTTCTGGCGCTCATGGACGACCAGGGTTGCCTCACATGCCACAGCGTCGACGGCTCGCCCGGCGCCGGCCCCACCTTCAAGGGGATCTTCAATCGGCGCACGGTGATCCTCGTAAACGGCCGCGAGCGCGAGATTGCCGCCGACGAGGCCTACCTGCGGCGGGCGATTCTGGAACCGAATGCCGAAATCGTCACAGGCGCCGCCATGGAGATGCCGGCATCGCCGGACCCGCTGAGCGCCGAAGACGTGGACGCGATCATCGCGTATCTGAAGAATCTGAAATGATGGCGTTGCTCGAGTTGTTCAAACCGCGGATCGCCCTGCTGGCCGCCCTGACGGCGGCCGTGGGCGCAGCCTTGACGCCGCCGGGCCCGGCCGCGTCGATCCTGCCCCCGGCGGTGGCGGTGTTCGCGCTGGCCGCGGGGGCCTGCGCCTTGAACCAGTACCAGGAGCGCCGCGCCGACGCCGCCATGCCCCGCACCGCCCGCCGGCCCATCCCCTCGGGGCGCCTGCGGCCCGCGGTCGCACTCGGGGCCGCCGGTGTCGCCATCGCCGCCGGAACGGGCGCGCTGGCCGTGTTCGGCGGCATGCCGTCGGCCGCGCTGGGCCTGCTGGCGGTGCTCTGGTACAACGGCCTGTACACGCCGCTCAAGTGCCGCAGCGCCTGGGCCGCTATTCCGGGCGCCCTGGTGGGCGCCGTGCCGCCGCTCATCGGCGGGTGGGCGGCCGCCGATGGGCCCCCGCCGCCGGCGGTGTGGGCCCTGGCCGGATTCATGGTCATGTGGCAGGTGCCCCACTTCTGGCTGCTCCTCCTGGCTCACGCGGACGAGTACCGGCGCGCCGGTTTTCCCGTGCTGACGGAGCGTTTCCAGCCCGGCCGGCTGGTCCGCGTGACGGCCGCCTGGACGCTGGCTGCGGCGGTGACCGGCCTGGTGCTGCCGCTCTATCTGGATCCCGGGTGGAGCTGGATCGCCTGGCTGATCCTGCTGCCGGCCGCCGGATTGTCGCTGGCTGCAGTTCGGCTGCTGCCGCCGTCGGACCGTCCGGACGGGCTCTGTCGGCGGGCGTTCGGGACCATCAACGGTTTTGCCGTGCTGACGCTGGCCCTGCTGCTGCTGGACCGGGCCCTGGTCTGGCGCTGAGATGGAATTCCACGAAAGGGGTTCATCGGGATGGATATCTTGAAGAACATGCTGCTGCCGCCGGGCGTGGAACACCTGCAGATGCTGCCGGTGCTCGTCGTCTTCATGCTCTGGGCGCACCTGCCCTTCGCCGGCATCGCCTGGATCTGCAACCTGCTGTCACTGGTGTTCTGGCGGCGGAATCCCGCGGCCGCCCGCGACCTGGGCCGGGTGGCGCCCCTCACATGGAGCACCGTCTGCATCTTCATCGTGCTGCCCCTGGCTAGCCTGCTGTTTCTTTTCCAGCATTTCCTGTTCGGTGAAATGGTGCCCGTGGGCAGTTATATCCTGCGGCTGACGCTCCCGATCATTCTCGGTTTTCTGCTGCTGGCGTTGGGCCAGCACCGCCGACAAGCGGCGTTCGTCGCCGCCGGATCGGTGCTGCTGGCGGGCGGATACTTTTTCTTCTCCAGCGTCATGAACCTGATCTTCACCCCCGAAAAATGGCCGTTCATCCGGCGACCTATGCCGGACGTCTTCTCGGTGACCGTGGTGGTCCATTTCAAGGTGTTCTGTCTGGTCTCCGTTTTGCTGGCTGGCGCCGCCATCCTCTTCGTCCTGTTCCACTGGCCGGAGAAGCGGCTGCCGGTCGACGCGCCCCACGCCGAAACGCTCCGGCGCATGGCGCTGGCCATGGTGTCCGGCGGAAGCCTGCTGCTGCCCGTCTTCATGATCTGGGAGCTGTACGTGGCACCCGAACCCGCGTTGTCTCTGAACGCCTTCTGGCTCAGCGCCCTGGTCCTGGTCCTGCTGGCCGTTCTGGCGATCTGGTCGGTCACCATGCTGGGTCGATCGGCGTCCCGGTGGATCGCCGCGGCGTTCGTGGGCGCCCTGGCCGTCAGCGGCCTGCTCATCCTCAAAGACCACTCGCTCCAGGCCGCCGCCAACCAGGAGCACTGGGTGCTCCTCAACGAGAGCAGCGCCCGGGCGCTGGCCGAGTGGCAGGGGCAGCGCGCCGCGCAGCTGGCCAAGAACATGGTGGCCGACGACAAGCTGGGCGAAAAGATCTACAACGACCGCTGCACCGCCTGCCACCGCTTCGATCAGAAGGTGGTGGGCCCGCCGTACAACCAGGTTCTGCCCAAGTACGCGGGCGACATGGAGAAGCTCAAGACGTTCCTCCGCAATCCCGTCAAGGTGGACGCCGCTTACCCGGCCATGCCCAATCAGGGTTTGACGGAGCTGGAGGTCGCCTCGGTGGCGTCGTTCCTGCTTAAGAAGCATGACGAGGGGAAGTGAGCCATGGCGCTGAACACCCGCAAGCTGATCCCGGTCCTGGTGGGTTACTTCGTCGTATGCGCCCTGGCCGTGGGCGCCCTGGGCTGGTATTGGCTGGAATACCAGCAGGCGCCCGTGCAGCCCATCGACTTCAGCCACCGGATCCACGCGAACAAGCTGGGCCTGGAGTGCTCGTTCTGCCACACCGGCGCCGCCGTGTCAGCCCGCGCGACGGTGCCGCCGCTCAGTCGCTGCATGGAATGCCACGAATCGGCGGCCACCGACCGGCCCGAGATCGTGAAGCTCACCGGATACTGGAAGGCGCAGCAGCCCATCGAGTGGGTCAAAGTGCATAGCCTGCCGTGGCACGTGCGCTTCACCCACAAGCGACACATCGCGGCGAACGTGGACTGCACCGTTTGCCATGGCGAGGTTAAGGCTGAGAGCCGGGTGCGCCGGGTCCGCAGCCTGACGATGGGCTGGTGCGTGGATTGCCACCGCGCGAAGCAGGTCTCGGTGGACTGCTGGATCTGCCACCACTGATCGGAGCCACAGGAGTTCATGATGGAACGCAGAGACTTCCTCAAGGTGCTGGGCATCGCGACGGGCGGCGTGGCCGCGTCCTGGTCGTCCGGCTTCGGCCAGGACAAGCTGGTTTCCCGCGTCCTGCCCCCGCCGGAGGGACACATCCCCGGCGAGCCGATCCACGTCCACTCGGTCTGCACCGAATGCCCCGCCGGCTGCGGCCTGACGGTCACGGTGCGCGACGGCCTGCCGGTCAAGCTGGAAGGCAACCCGCATCACGCCGTCGGAGGCGGCGCGCTCTGCGTCCGCGGCCAGGCGTCGCTGGTGCGCGTGTATCATCCGGAGCGGGTGCGCCGTCCGCTTTACCGCGAGCCCGGTGGCGAACTGAAACCGATCGGCTGGGACGAGGCGATGGCGCGCGTCCGCACCGAGCTCGCGGCCGCCGCCGGCGCGGGCCGGACGAACGCGTTCTGGGGCGGCCGGAGCACCGCCTCGCTGCACCGCCTCATCGGCGAGACGTGCGCGACGCTCGGCCTGGAGCGCCTGCCCGAGTTCGAGATCTTCCACCACGGCGCCCTGCGCGGCGCGTACGGCCGGCTCTTCGGCCGCCGCACCGTGCCGGCCTACCGCATCGACCGGGCCGACGCCCTGCTCACCGTCGGCGCCGACATCGTGGACACGTTCCTCTCCCCCGTGGAATTCGCCCGGCAGATCGCCCCGAAGCTCGAGGCCGGCTGGCCCTGGTTCCACGCCGAGCCGGCGCTCAGTCTCACCGGCGCCCGAGCCGCCCGTCGGCTGGCCGTCGCCCCGGGGAGCGAGCGGTTCCTGCTCGCCTGGCTGCTGCGGACCGTGCCGGCGCGGCAGCCGCTTCCGGCCGGCGTGACGGCCGCGATGCCAAGCGTGACCCGCGAGGAAGCGGCCCGCCAAACCGGCGTCCCCGCCGCGGACCTGGACGCGCTCGCCCGCGCGCTGGCCGACGCCCGGCAGCCCCTCGTGGTCGCCGGCGGCGTGTCGGTGGCCCACGCGGACGGACACGCCGTGGCCCTGCTCGCCGGCCTGCTGCAGTGGAGCCTCGGCGCCATCCCCGCGCTGGTGGATTTCTCCGCGGATCATACCTTCGATGCGGTGGGCACTCTGGCCGACGCCCGGCAGGTGGCGGAGCGGCTGAAGGCTAAGCGCATCGGCGTGCTCGTCATGAGCCGCCTCCACGGCCTGGAGTTCCTCGACGGCGCCGTCGAGGCGTTGCCGGAGGCCGCGTTCAGCGTGGGCCTCACCGATTTTCTCTCGCCCGCCTTCGCCGGATGCCGCCTGATCCTCCCCGTCTCCCACGCCCTGGAGTCGTGGGGCGACGCCGAACCGCAGCGCGGGCGACTCGGCTTGATCCGGCCGGTGTTCCGCCCCCTGCACGGCACCCGCTCTGAGGGCGACATCCTGCTCCAGCTTGCGGGAAAGACGACCAGCTTCAAGGATTACCTATTCGCGGCGTGGCGGCCGTACCCCGCCGCCTGGTGGAAACAAGGATATGTGGAACGCCCGGTTCGGGCGGAGGCGGTTAAGTTGGCTGACGGAGCCGCCGGCGCGCTGGCCGCGCTGGGTCAGGCGCCGGAGCTGGCGGCGCCGGCTCTGGTGGTGGCGCCGTCGCTCCGCACCTTCGACGGCCGCAGCCGGGTGATTCCGCTGCTCCACGAGATTCCCGATCCGCTGTCCACCGTCACGTACGGCCCGTGGGTGAACGTGCCGCCCGGCCTGGCCCGCTCCATGGGGCTGGCCGACGGCGACGAGCTGCGGCTGGGCGGTGCCGCCCGGCCTGTCCGCGTGTTGCCCGGCCTTCCCGAAGGCGTCCTGCTCGCCGCCGTGGACGCCGCCGCCGGACTCGGCCTGAAGGCGGATCCGGCCACCGGTGAGCTGCTGGCCTGCCGGGGGGGCATCTCGGCGGTCAAGACGGGCCGCCGGACGCCCCTCCCCTTCCTGTCCGGCGGGATGGACGCGACGCACCGCGGCATCCTCCCCGGCGACGAAGGCCCCCACCACCACCACGAGAAGCACTCGCTGTACGAACCGTACGAGTACGTGGACTACCGCTGGGCCATGGCCGTGGATCTGGACCGCTGCGTCGGCTGCTCCGCCTGCGTGGCCGCCTGCTACATGGAAAACAACATCCCCGTCGCCGGGCCCGAGGAGCACCTCCGCGGCCGCGAGATGTCGTGGCTCCGGGTGCAGCCGTACGTCCGCGGCGGTGAAGCGCCCGTCTTCATCCCGGTGATGTGCCAGCACTGCGACGCCGCCCCCTGCGAGACCGTCTGCCCCGTCTACGCCACCTACCACAACGAGGAGGGCCTCAACGTCCAGGTCTACAATCGCTGCGTAGGCACGCGCTACTGCAACAACAACTGCCCCTTCAAGGCGCGCCGCTTCAACTGGTTCGAATACGACGCCCCCGCGCCGCTGGACCGGCTGAAGAACCCCGACGTGTCGGTGCGACCCAAGGGGGTCATGGAGAAGTGCACGTTCTGCATCCAGCGCATCACCCACGCCAAGGACAAGGCCAAGGACGACGGCCGCCGCAAGGTGCGTGACGGCGAGATCGTGCCCGCCTGCGCCCAGACCTGCCCGGCGGGCGCCATCACGTTCGGCAACATCCTGGACGAGAAATCGCGAGTCTACCAGTTGGCCCACTCCGGCCGGGCCTACCGCCTGCTGGAAATGCTGGGCACCGAACCGGCCGTCTACTACCTGAGCAAAAAGGTGAAGTGACATGAGCCTCGGCACCTACTTCGATCAGTTGGAACACGACGTCCTCGCCGCCATGCGGAAGCCATCGAAGCTCTACTGGGCCGCCCTGGCCGTCTCGGCCGCTGCCTTTGCCCTGGGCCTGGGCTGCTGGGGATGGCAGATCTACGAGGGACTGGGTATGGCCGGCATCCGTTCGCCGGTGGGCTGGGGGGTGTACATCACCGACTTCGTCTTCTGGGTGGGCATCGCCCATTCGGGCACCCTCATCTCCGCCGTGCTGTTCCTGTTCCGGGCCAAGTTCCGCTGCAGCTTCAACCGCTCGGCCGAAGCCATGACGGTGATCGCGGTGATGACCGCCGGCCTGTTCCCGCTCATCCACCTCGGCCGGTGCTGGTTCTTCTACTGGCTCATGCCCTACCCCAACCAGCGCCACCTCTGGGTGAACTTCCGCTCGCCGCTCATCTGGGACGTGTTCGCCGTCAGCACCTACTTCACCATCAGCGCGGTGTTCTTCTTCGTCGGCCTGATCCCCGACCTGGCCATTGCGCGGCGGCGCTTCACCGGCTGGCGGCACTGGGTGTTCCGCATCCTGTCTCTGGGCTGGCAGGGGACGGCCGAACAGTGGAAGCACTACGCCTGGCTGTACATGTTCCTCGCCGCGTTCGCCACGCCGCTGGTGATCTCGGTCCACTCGGTGGTCTCATGGGACTTCGCCATGAGCGTGATCCCCGGCTGGCACACCACCATCTTCGCCCCGTACTTCGTCGCCGGGGCCATCTTCTCGGGCACCGCCATGGTGATCACGCTGGTGGTGCCCATGCGCCGCATCCTCGGCCTGGACACATACATTACCGTGGACCATTTCGAGGCCATCGCCAAGATCCTGCTCTTCACCTCGCTCATCGTGTCCTACTCCTACATCGTGGAGTTCGTCCTGGCCTGGTACAGCGGCAATCCTTTCGAGATCGCCCACTTCTCCTTCCGCGCCGTGGGCGACTACCGTTACCTGTACTGGCTGATGCTCTTCTGCAACGGGCTCCTGCCCCTCACCCTGTTCGTGAAGCGGCTGCGCCGGAACCTGAAATACCTCTTCGTGCTGTCGCTGTTCGTCAATGTCGGCATGTGGCTGGAGCGCTTCGTCATCATCGTCACCTCGCTGGCCCGCGATTTCGACCCGTACAACTGGGGCAACTACGCCCCCCGGTTCGGCGAGATCGGCATCACCATCGGCAGCTTCGGCATGTTCTTCATGCTATTCCTGATCTTCACCAAGATGCTGCCGGTGCTGGCCATCGCCGAAGTCAAGGAGCACTCGTCATGATCCGCGAGTACAAGTTCGACGACAAGGCGGCGTTCCTCCACCAGCTCGAAGAGCTGGTCCGCTCCGGCGTGCACCCCCGCCGGCTGACCGTGACCACGCCGTTCCACGTCCACGAGGTGGAGCACATCCTCCACCTCCGGCCGAGCTGGCTCAAGCTGTTCACGCTGATCGGCGCGGCGGCCGGGCTCACCGCCGGATTCGCCTTCACCGTCGGCACCGCGCTCGACTGGCCCCTACGCACGGGCGGCAAGCCCATCGTGGCCCTCCCCACCTACATCATCGTGGCGTTCGAGCTCACCATCCTGTTCGGCGGCGTGATCTCGTTCCTCGGCTTTCTGTTCCTGAGCCGGTTCCCGGACATTCCCGCCATCGTCTCCGGCACCGAGTGCGGTCCGGAGTTCATTATCCGCGAGGACACCGGGGAGGCCGTATGAGCAAGCGCGTCACCACCCTCGCGGCGGCCGCCGTGATCCTGGCCCTGGTCGTGGAGTGGGCCTTCCGTGGCGCCTCGGGTATGGCGCTCGTCGTGGCCGTGCTCTTCTGGGCCGCTATCTGCCAGGGGATGGTCGCCCTGGCCGCGGCGGCCGACCTGTCCGGCGCCCGGTGGTTCCTCCCCCTGCGCGGGCACCTGATGGGCATCTATCCGCTGCTGTTCGCCTTCCCCGCGCTGTTCCTCGTGTTTTCGGCCAACCTGTCCGTCTACCCGTGGTTGGGGCACCCCACGCGCTGGCTGGAGCCGAACTTCTTCGTGATCCGCAACGTCGCGTTGCTCCTGCTGACCGCGGTGGCCGCCCACCTGTGGGCCGGCGCCGACCGCCGCGGCGCCCGATCGGCCAAAGTGTACTGCACCCTGTACCTCTTCAGCTTCGTGGTCACCCAGTCGCTCATGGCGTTCGACTGGGTCATGTCGCTGGAAGCCCCCTGGATCAACACCCTGTTCGGGGCGTACTTCTTCATCGAGGCGCTCTACCTCGGCATCGCCGCCACCGCCCTGGTGGCGCTGCTCCGCGCCCGGCGCGACCCCGCCCGCTACCGGCCGGTGCTCGTGGACGCGACCAAGCTCATCTTCGGCTTCGCCCTCCTCTGGGCCGGCCAGATCTTCGCCCAGTACCTGACCATCTGGTACGGCAACATCCCCGAGGAGGTGGGCTACGTCTACAAGCGCGTGGCGGTCCAGCCGTACGGCGCCATGGCCGTGTTCGTGCTGCTGGCGATGTTCGTGCTGCCGTTCGGGATCCTCGTGGCCCGGGCGGCCAAGACCCGTCCGGGCCCGATCATCGCCGCCGCCGGTCTCGTGATGGCCGGTTACGTGGTGGAAAAGCTCGTCTTTATCCTGCCCGCCGCCCCGGTGCACCCGGTGGCGCTGGCGCTGGAGTTCGTCATCCTCGGCGTCCCGGTGGCCGGTTACCTGTTCGCCCGGCCGGATGTGCCGCCGTCCTGACCGCCGGTTTTCCACAGGCGGTGAGGCCCAGATTCGCTGTCAAATCATGCGCTCCGGAAATCCGGCGTGAAGACTTGCCGTCAACCTTTTCTTTAAGAACTTTTAGCCAAGATACCTCATCTATATCGGACAGATAGGGCTTGAGACTTAATGTGCACAATTTCTGTGGAAATCTTGTGGAAAAGCGCCTGGAACGAATGAAAGGAACACGAAGAAATTCCATACTGCCAGCGAGGTGAATCCGGTGACCGGACGGTGTATGCTCCTCCTCTGCGGTTGTGCCCTCCTCCTGGGTGTGGCGGCGGGGCCCGCCCGGCCGGCTCCCGCCGCAGCCGCCCTGGAACCCCTGCCGTTCCCTGTGGGGGAAACCATCACCTTTCGGTTCAAATGGAAGGCGTCGCCCCTGCTGCCCTCGATCGAAGCCGGCGATTTCACCTTCCGCTTCGCCGGCGAGGGACGGTTTGAGGGACGTCCGGTCTGGGTGGCCGAGGGGATAGCGGAGTCGGTGCCCGGCTTCCGGTTCCCGGTGAAGGATTATTTCAAGAGCTACTTCCTCCCCGGCGACTTCCAGGGGCTCCACGTCTGGGGCATCCGGAGCGAGGGGCCGGATTACCTCCAGCAGATGATGTTCTTCTATCCCGACACGCGCCACATGTGGCTCAAGGAGTATTCCCGTACGCCCGAGGGCGTCCGCGTCACCCGCAACGAACTGCATTACGGTTTCCCCTCCCCCATGCCGGACGCCCTGGCCATGATGCCGGCCCTGCGGACGCTGGGCCGCGCCATGCGCTTTCCGGCCGACCTGAACGGCTCCTATCTCGGCCGGGTCAAGAAGATCACCGTCACCCTGGACGGGAAAGAGACGCTGGACACGGTGATCGGCCGCCTTCCGGCCTACCGGTACAACATCCTGAACCTGTTCGGCACCATGATGGATCCCGACGACTACTTCTACGTCTGGTCCTCCGCCGACGGCCGCTACATCCCGCTGAAGATCAAGGCCAAGGTACGCTTCGGCCACGTGGACGGCAAGCTCACGCGGCATGAGATCCGGGCCGCATCGCTGGTGCCGGACAAGCTGGACCTGCTGGCGCCACTGCCCGACGCGCGGCCCGACGTGTCCGGCGCCCTGAAACTGCCCGCCGGCGAACAGCCCGACACGGACATGGTCCGCGTGCCCGGCGGCGCCTTCCGATTCGGCGAGCGGCGCGGCGCGGCCGGCATCCCGGTCCGGGTGAGCCCGTTCCTCATGGACCGCTTCGAGGTGACCAACGCCCAGTACCTGAAGTTCATCCGGGCCACCGGCCGTCCGGCCCCGGCCGTCCAGCCGCTCGAGTACTACCAGCGCAAGTTCAAATGGAAGTCGGACGGCTACGAGGAGTTCCTCCGCCTGGCCGAGCCGTACCGGTGGAATGACGGCCGCTGCCCCGCGGGCCGCGACCACCACCCGGTGGTGCTGGTGACGTGGGACGACGCCACGGCCTACGCCCGCTGGGCCGGCAAGCGGCTCCCCACCGAGGCGGAGTGGGAGGCGGCCGCCCGCGCCGGTCTGGCGGCCGGAGCGGCGTATCCGTGGGGCGCCGCGGCCGATCCGGCGCGCGCCAACACGAGCGAGGGCGATCGCCTGGGCACCGTCCCCGTCACCGCCCTGCCCGGCGGACGGAATGCGCTGGGCCTGGCCCATCTGTCGGGCAACGTCGCCGAATGGGTCGTCGACTGGTACGACGACAAGCCGTTCGGCGCCGGCGCGGCGGATCCGCAAGGCCCGTCGGGCGGCCGCTTCCGCGTCATGCGCGGCGGCGACTGGCGCCATCCGCTGGCCGACGCCGCGGTCTGGTCCCGCGGCCGCGACTGGCCCGGCACCGCCTACATCAACGTGGGCTTCCGCTGCGCCCGCGACCTCAAGTAGCTCCGGCGCCTGGGGCAGTAAATGGTGAACGGTGAAC
>JAKQOW010000023.1 GCA_029565065.1 Acidobacteriota bacterium
CTGATCCATCATGAAAAAATCACTTGCATTCCGGTAGTCGCGGCAGGCCTCGGGACGGACGATGGCCATACAGGTCGCCGCCCCGGGATAACGATCCTTCAGCAGCCGCTGGACGTCTTCGGCGGCATTGACGGGGGCGGAACGGATCTCCGGCTCGTCGTTGACATAGAAGGCCAGGTAGCCGGGATGGACGTGGCCGGCGATTTCGTCCAGGAACGGCCGCAGTTCATCGGGATCGTGGGGCGTGGCGAGGACGTACCGGAAATTCGCCGCGTGGCAGGCCGCCACGGCGCTCCGCAGGGCCGCGCCGCGCCCGCCGATGACCACGGTGTTGAGGCCGAGGCGGCGGAGCTGCACCAGGTCTTCCTTCCCGGCGCCGTAAACGCCGATGGGAAAAAAGTCTTCGTAGAGCCCCGCCGGTACGGAGGCGGAGGCGCCACTCACGTTTGCCTGCCGGGCGGCGGCGCCGATTTCTTTAGCCGCCTGGCCCGCCGCGGCCACCGGCAGGTCTTTGGCAACGGCGACAATAACCGCTTCCCCATCACTCCTTGCCAGTCCGGAGCGGGCATCTCCCGAGGCGGCGCCTGGAACCTCACCGCCGAACGGACTAGATTTTCCCGCCGTGACGGCATAACCGGCGCTGTCGATCCCTTTGGCGTGGGAATCGTTCCGGGCGGCGGTGGCCGAAGCGGATGCAACCGGCGTCAGGACCGGCCGGGTCATCCAGAAGTTCTTTCCCGCCTGATCGCTGGCAAAGACAAACTGATTGACGGCAGCACCGCCCAGGGCGCCATGGGAATTGCCGTCGCCACAACTGCCGGAGGGACGTCCTTCCCCACCCATTTTCTTCAGACTGCCGCCGGGACAGGTTACCCAACCCCGGAGGTGCTGCCACCTTTTGGACTGCAAATGGTTGTCGAGCTTGATTTCCCGTCCCCAGACGCGGACTGTGGCATAGACGCCGTTTTCCCAGTAATCACGGTAGAAATATCCGGAAAAGAGGTAATCACGCCCCGGCACGCAAGGCGGCAGCGGCGCCCGCCACTCACCCCGGCCGTCGCGGCCCGCCCGGATGCCCACGGCCCCCGGTTTG
>JAKQOW010000045.1 GCA_029565065.1 Acidobacteriota bacterium
TCCAGCTTCACCAGCAGGTACCGGCTCGACGTGATGTGCGCCGAGCCCTCGTACTGCAGCCACGTGCTGTCCAGCCGCCGCCACGAGTACGGCGCCACCGTGTCTACTTGCGCCCCCAGGTCCGCACCCGCCTCGTCGTACCGGAACAGGTCGATGTGCCCGTTGGCGTTGCTCGGGTTGTAGATGCTGATCCCCGTGCGCCACCCCGCTGCCGCCGTGATGTGGCTGGCCCACACGTCCGTCCCGTCCGGCGTGATGGCCAGCGGATCCTGAATGGGCAGGGCCGGCTGGGCGGAGAAGAACAGGTGCCGGTCCTGGGCGTGGTTCCCCGTGATGCTCAGCGGCGCCTGGATGGGGGAGCTGGCCGTAACCACGAACGTGTCGGCGTCGGTGTACCCGATCCCCACCCAGATCTGGTCCGACAGGCTCACGAACTTCGCCTGCGGCGCCAGCGTCACCGGTGTCGCCATCACCGCCACCGGCACTCCGTCCTTGTGCGCCTCCACCGTGATGTCGACGGGTGCGAAGCCCGTGTTGAGCACCGCCAGCCCCGTCCAGTCCATCCACGGCCGCACCGAGTTGGGCAGGATCCATTTATCCTGCACGCCACTCTTGAGGTAGAACTCGCAGACGCTGGGCGTGTCGCCGAACTGGTACGCTACCTTGACCACCAGGTTGTTGACCGAGACGATCGCGGCCGAACCCTCGTAGTTCAGTTCCTCAGGGGGGATCGTGCACCACGAGTTCCCGTGGACCAGGCCGTCCACCTGGCCGAGGGGCGCGCCGGTGGCACTGTACTTCAGGAGCGTGAAACTTTGATCTCCGTTCACGGGCCAGGTCCGGGCATACACCATGATGCTGGTCTTCCAGCCGGCCGCGGCGGTGACATGGCTGGCCCAGGCGGTGGTGCTGGCGGCGGCGCCGCCGGTCAGCAGAGCCAGCAGCACCGCCAGCCCGATCAGCCGGGCGCGGCCAAGCCAATGACCCGATCGTTGGACGACTGATTGATGCGACATCAAGCACCTCCCCTGACTATACAGTTGTAGGGATTATCGGAAGGGTCCGACTTCTGTTGCGTTTCCGGGCGGGTGGCGTGCGCGTTCGTACTCCCCTGACTCCTGCCGGCGCCCGCGCTGCGATGCGTGCGCCGGATTGATCGACGGGCCGAAAAGCCGTTCCACCGACAGAGAGACCGATCAGATCACTCGGATATTTGTCCCAATTATCACGCATGTATCATACCAACACAATACTTATTTGATCGTCGATCAGCGCCAGCCAGACCGTTCGGGGTGGCGATCGGGGTGGCTGGTGCGAGCCCTGGCGGGCGAGCGGGATTGCGGGAGGGAGGCTGTGCGGGCGGCCGCACAGGATGGGACGGGGCACGCTTTCCGGGAGCCTGGCCGAGGCTTGAACCGCTCCGTCACTACTCGCAGTGAGCCTGGCGGTCTCACGGGCCGCCCGCGCCGATGGCGGCCGGCGGCGGAGCCGTCGCAGTCGGCGGAGGCGCAACTGTAGCTTGAAACAACGAGGGGGGCGAAACGCCCCCCTCGTGGGTGATGATTTGGTTAATACAGTGTCGCCGGGTTACGGTTTGGTCAACGAGGTGTAGTAGGTCAACTTCGTCCGCTCGATGAAGCGGTGGAAATTGATCACCACCGACTCGCCCGCCTTGAGGCTTCGGACGCGCTCCACGAACGCGCGGGCCGTCTCCACCCTGGCGCCGTCCAGCGTCATGACGATGTCGTTCTTGATGAGCCCGGCGTCGTCGGCGAGTGAGCCCGGCTTGACCTCGGTCACCAGGATGCCGCCGGCGTCCGCCTTGAGGTCGAGCTGCTCCGCCAAGCGGGGCGGGATGTCCTCGACGGTGAGGCCGATCTCGGGCTTCGGCGTCTCGTCGGCCGCGTCGATGTCCATGGGCCGGCCGCTGCGGGCCGCCAGCTGCCCCGGCCGTTCCTTCAGCGTCAGCTCCTTGGTGATCTCCCGGCCGTCGCGGACCAGGGTTACCGGCACCTGGGTGCCGGGGGCCAGGTTGGCGACCACGCCGCGCAGCGCGTCGGGATCGCCCACCGGCTTGCCGTTGACGGCGATGATGACGTCCTCGGGCTGGATGCCGGCGGCCTTGGCGGGTGAGTCGTCGCCGCTCAGGTCGGTGACCAGCACCCCGCTCTTCCCCTTGAGCTTGAAGTGCGCCTTCATGGCGTCGGTCATGGGCAGGGTGTTCATGCTGATGCCCAGGTAGCCGCGCCGGACCTTGCCGTGCTCCACGATCTGGTTGTAGACGCCCACGATCACGTCGGACGGCACGGCGAAACCGATGCCCAGGTTGCCGCCGGTGCGCGTCTCGATGAAGGTGTTGATGCCCACCACCTCGCCGCGCAGGTTCACCAGCGGGCCGCCGCTGTTGCCGGGGTTGATGGCGGCGTCGGTCTGGATGTAGTTGCTGAACAGCGACTGGCTGGGGAACGCCCGCCCCTTGGCGCTGACGATGCCGGAGGTGACGGTCTGCTCCAACCCGAACGGACTGCCAATGGCCACCACCCACTCGCCGATCTGGAGTTTGTCCACGTCCCCGATCCGGGCGAACGGCAGGGGTTTGGTGTCCTGGATCCGGATCACCGCCAGGTCGGCGCCGCCCTCGGCGCCGCCCGGGTCGGCGCCCACCACGGTCGCCTCGAACTCGCGGCCGTCCCGGAGCTTGACGGTGATGGAGTCGGCGTCCTCCACCACGTGGTTGTTGGTGATGATGAAGCCCTTGCTGTCCACGATCACGCCCGAGCCCAGGTTGCGCTGGACGTAGTCGCGGGGCATCTCGTCGCCGAAGAAGCGCCGCCAGAAGTCGTCGCCGAAGGGCCCCATCTCCTGGTGCATCTTGCTAAGCTTCACCTTGGTCTTGGTGCTGATGTTGACCACCGCCGGGCCAACGGCGTCGGCCACGCCGGCGAAGCCGCTCACGATGTCGAGGCGGCTGGACACCGACAGGGGGCTCCCCTCGCCCTGGATCCGGATCTTGTCGGCCACCGGCTGGTGTTCCGCCGAGGCCCGGTAGGTGATCACCGTGCCGATCCCGATGCCGATGAGCAGTGCCAGCACCAGAATGGAGAGGTAAACCGCTTTCTGCTTGCCCTGATTCATAACGTCCTCCGTTGGCCGCGTCTCACGCTTTGGATTGTCCCTGGGGGGAAAAGTTTCAGCCGTCCCCCGGACCGCCGGCGCCGCGCCGGGGCTCCGGCGGTACGAATCATCGTATTGTACGTTGGGGAAACCGTTCGGTTCCCGCCGCCGGGCGGTCCGCATCCTATTATTATATGTTGAAGCGCACGTGGAAGACGTCGCCGTCCGCCACGATGTACTCCTTCCCCTCGAGCCGGAGCAGCCCCTTCTCGCGCACCGCGGGCATGGACCCCAGCGCCACCAGGTCCTCCTGGCGGCAGACCTCGGCGCGGATGAACCCCTTCTCGAGATCGGTGTGGATCACGCCGGCGGCGCGCTGGGCGTTGAGTCCCTGCGGGATCGTCCAGGCGCGGACCTCGTCCTTGCCCACGGTGAAGAAGGAGATGAGCCCGAGCAGCCGGTAGTTCTCCCGCAGCAGCCGGGCGGTGCCCGGCTCGGCGATGCCCAGCTCGGCCATGAACTCCCGCGCCTCCTCGGGTGCCAGCCCCGCCAGCTCTGCCTCGATCTTGCCGCAGACGCCCGTCACCACCACCGCCGGGCGGCCGCACCAGTCACCCAGCCCGCAGTGCGCCGCCACGTCGCCCAGGTGGGCCACGTCGGCCTCGTCCAGGTTGGCCACGACGAGCAGCGGCTTCTGCGACAGGAAGGTGAAGCCGCGGACCAGCCGCTCCTCCTCGGCGGCGAGCGCCAGCTCCCGCAGCGGCCGCTCCTCCTCCAGGTGGCCGCGCACGCGCACGAGCAGCGCGTGCTCCGCCTCCAGCTCCTTGTTCTTGATCTTTTTCAGGTCCTTCTCCAGGCGCTCGAGGCGCTTCTCCGCCTGGAACAGGTCGGCGAAGATGAGCTCGTGCTCCATGTTGAGGGCGTCGCGCGCCGGATCCACGCTCCCGAGCGGATGCGGGACGACAGGCGAGTCGAAGGCCCGGACCACGTGCACCAGCGCCTCCGCCGGCCGGAGGCTCCCGAGAAAGGTGCTTTCCTTCAGCTCGTCGGCCTCGACGCCCGGCAGATCCACGTACTGGGCCGTGGCCGGCGTGGTCTTGTGCGGCTGGTACAGCGCCGCCAGCCGGTCCAGCCGCGGATCCGGGATGGGGGCCACCCCCTGGACGACCTCCTGGCGGCCGGACGGCTGGGCCGGTCCCTGCCCCCGGGTGAGGATGTTGAAGATGGTGCTCTTCCCCGTGTACTTCAGACCGACAATGGCTGATTTCATGAGCGACTCCGCAAAGTGAGAAAAATCACATTTTTACTTGACAGTGGTGGGTCGGTGGACTAAAATTGACCTAAATTGGACCAAAGTGGATCATCGTGGATCGACTCGGTCATCGCTTGGACGGGTTCAGTTTAAGATGTTTAGAGGATTCGAGCAAGCGAAAATCGACGAGAAAGGCCGGCTGAAAGTTCCGGCGGTCTTCCGGGAGCGCCTGTTCCGCGACTACGGACCGGACGTGTTTCTCACGGTGCTGCGCGACCACCAGCTCTGCATCTACCCCCTCAAGGTCTGGGAACAGAAAGAACAGCGCCTCATGGACGTGCCGGACTCCATGCCCGAAAAACAGCGCTTCCTCATGACCGCCAACTATTTCGGCGCCGAGCGCACGGTGGATGATCAGGGCCGGCTCGCCCTGCCGCAGCACCTGCGCGACAAGGTGGGCCTCGACGCCGAGGTGGCCGTGATGGGCGGGATCAATTTCCTGGTGGTCATGGACCGCCAGCATGCCGACCGCCGGGCCGAGGAGGACTTCCCCTCGCCCGAGGTGTTCGAGAAACTGCAGGGATTTGGAATTTGATCCGATGCACATGTCATTGGAAGGACTATTGACCTGCAACGCCGAACCATCGCTCCAGCACCGGACCGTCCTGGCGGACGCGGCGGTGGCGCATCTGGTGCGGGACCCCGACGGCCTCTACGTGGACGGCACCGTGGGCCACGGCGGCCACGCCGAACTGATCGCCCGCCGCCTGTCGCCGCAAGGCCGCCTGGTGGCCGTGGACCGCGACGAGCAGGCGCTCACCCTGGCCGCCACCCGGCTGAACGGCTTCGGCAAGCAAGTCACCTTCTGCCGCGACAACTTCAAGAACCTGCCCCTCATCCTGAACCGGCTGGGCATCACCGCCATCCACGGGCTGCTCCTGGACCTGGGCGTCTCCACCCTCCAGCTCCTCGACCCGGAGCGGGGCTTCTCCTTCTCCACCGAGGGCCCGCTGGACATGCGGATGGACCAGACCCAGAAGGTCACCGCCGCCCAGCTCGTGAACAGCCTGCCAGAGGAGGAGCTGGCCAACCTGATCTTCACCTACGGCGAGGAGCGCCACTCCCGCCGCATCGCCCGGCGGATCCGCGAGGTGCGGCAGCTGCGCCGCATCGCCTCCACCGCCGAGCTGGCCGACATCGTGGAGCGGGCCCTGGGGCCGCGCCGGCCCGGCCAGATCCACCCGGCCACCCGCACCTTTCAGGCGCTGCGGATCGCCGTGAACAACGAACTCGAAGGGCTGGGCGACCTGGTCCAGAAGATGGTCGACCTGCTGCTCCCCGGCGGACGGCTCGTGGTCATCAGCTTCCATTCGCTCGAGGACCGGATCGTCAAGCAGAATTTTCAGCTCCTGGCCGGACACTGCATCTGCCGGCGGCCGCCCGACCTGTGCGGCTGCCCGCGCCGGGAGCGCGTCCGGCTGATCACCCGCAAGCCGGAGGCGCCGACGGCCGAAGAGATCCGGCTCAACCCGAGGGCGCGGAGCGCCAAGATGCGGGTCGCGGAACGGATTTGAGCCCGTGCGCCCGGCGGGGCGCGCGGAAAGGGGAAACAAATGGTTGGCCAAGTCATCGACAGGAAAGTCAGCAACTATCGGGTCAAGCACCGCAACCGGGATGAAAGCACCCGGGAAGTCATCTACGTCGTCCTGGGGATCATCCTGATTTTCCTGCTGGGGCTGGGGTACATCTACATCCCCAACCGTCTGGTCGCCCTGGATTACCAGATGGAGCAGGCCAAGGCCGAGCTCGGCCGCCTGGAGCAGGAGCGTTCGGCCATTCAGATGACGGAATGCGCGTTGACCGCGCCCGCCCGTCTCGAGGCGGAGGCGCAGCGCCTGGGCTTCAAACCCCTGGATCTCGCCCAGGTGCATTTCGTGGACACATCCAGACTCTCGGCCGGGCAAGCCGAGCGGCTGGCCATGAACGCCGCGCCGACCGAGGCGGCGAAACAGTCAGGCGAGGCAAGGTAAGGCACGTTCAGGTTAGGGCAAGGATCGGATGGACAACACGCTGCTCCACAAGAAGCGGCTTCTCCTGTTTGTAGGGGTCGTCTGCGCGTGGCAGCTCCTGGTGCTTGGGAAGGTCTTCTATTTGAAGGTGTTCCAGGCTGACGAGCTGGCCCGGCAGTCCCGCGGCCAACAGGAGGACATCATCAAGGTCCCGGCCACCCGGGGCCGGATCCTGGACTGTCGTCTGGAGCCGCTGGCAGCCAGCATCCCGTTCGATTCGGTCTACGTGTACACTCCCGAGATCCAGGACAAGGACACGGCCGCCCGCGAGCTGGGCCGCGTGCTCGGGCTGGACGCCCGTCAGATCCTGGTCAAGATGAACGGACCGCTCAAGTTCCGTTACATCCGCCGCTTCATCAGCCACGACGAAGCCCAGCGGATCCTGGCCCTCAATCTGGCCGGTGTCGGCCTCCTCCAGGAGAACCGCCGGGTCTACCCCAACGGCCGGCTGGCGTCCCACATCCTGGGGGCGGTGAGCCTGCGGCAGGATACGGAGCTCGGACTGGAAGGCCTGGAGCGCCAGTACCAGGATGAGCTCCGCGGCCAGCCGGGCGAGCTCTTCATCCAAAAGGACGGCCGGCTCAACGTGCTCACCACCACCACCCTGCGGTCACCGCAGGTAGGCCACTCGCTGATCCTGAACATCGACAGCCGGATCCAGCACGTCGCCCAGCGCGAACTGGCCGCCGGCATCGAAACATACAACGCCGCCTCCGGCATGGTGATCGTCATGGAGCCGGAGACGGGACGCATCCTCGCCCTGGCCGCCTGGCCCGATTTCGATCCCGGCAACCTCAAGGACACGCCGCCGGCCAACCTGCGCAATCTCGCGGTGGAGCGGTACTTCGAGCCCGGCTCCACGTTCAAGATCGTCACCGCCGCCGCAGCCCTGGAGGAGGAGATCGCCTCGCCGGACGACGTCATCGACTGCGGCAACGGTTACATCTCCCTCTCCGGCCACATCATCCGCGACCACCGTCCGTTCCAGAACCTGTCCTTCAACGAGGTCCTGGCCAACTCGTCCGACGTGGGGGCCATCAAGCTGGGCCTCCGGGTGGGCGAGGAGGGCCTCTACCGCTACATCCGCACCTTCGGCTTCGGCCAGCGCACCGACATCGACCTGCCCGCGGAGGAACCGGGCCGCATCCAGCACCACTCGGGCTGGAGCGGCATATCCATCGGCGCCATCTCCATGGGCCAGGAGGTGGGCGTCACGGGCGTCCAGATGCTGCGCGCCATGGCGGTCATCGCCAACGGCGGCTACCTCGTCCGCCCCTACGTGGTGGACCGGGTGCTGGACAGCCAGGGCCGGCTCGTGGAGCGGGAGGAACCCGAACGCGTCCGCGTCCTGTCGTCCCGGACCACCGGCATCATCCGCAACGCGCTGGAGATGGTGGTGTCGAAAGGCACGGGCAAGAAGGCCGCCGTCGCCGGCTACCGCGTGGCCGGCAAGACGGGCACCGCCCAGAAGTACGATCCGGAGCTCCGGACGTACTCACCCACCGAATTTGTCTCCTCGTACGTGGGCTTCGCCCCGGCCGACCGTCCGGAGTTCGTCATCGCCGTCATCTACGATTCACCCCATCCGCACTATCACGGCGGCGACGTCTCCGCGCCGGTCTTCGCCGAGATCGCCCGCCAGGTGCTGATGCTCCGGAAAGTGGAGCCGACGGAGCCCGTCGCCCCCGAGCGGCTGGCCGCGGTCGAGCCGCCGCCCGACGCCACGCCGGCCGTTGCGCCGCCGCCGACTCCCGTCGACGTCCTGCTCCCGGTCGAGGAAGCCTCCCGGGAGACGGTGATCGCGCTGATTCCTGAAAATTCGTTCACGATGCCGGACTTCACCGGCAAGAGCCTCCGCCAGGTGATGAAGGAGTGCGCGCGGATCGGGCTGATCCTGCAACCCAGCGGGTCGGGCCTGGCCGTGGAGCAGATCCCGCCGCCGGGGGCGTTGATCAAGCCGTCCACGCGTTGCACGGTGTGGTTCACCAACGAACCGCACCGGCTGACCGAGCTGTCCCGTACCGGCACCCTGGCGCCGGCGGCCGACGGCCGGCTGGCCGAGCGGCAGTAGACGATCGGCACGTTCCGTTTCGGTTTCGGGCATCACATATATGCGCGTATTTGACATCTTACAGCAACTCCGGCCCGTGGCCTTCCATGGCAATCCGGGCGCGCCAGTGGGCGGCATCGCCTGCGACTCGCGCCGGGTGTGCCGCGACGGCATCTTTGCCGCCGTCCGCGGGGAGAAGCACGACGGGCATGATTTCCTGGCTTCGGCGCGGGAAGGGGGCGCGATCACCGTTCTATCCGAACTGCCCCCTACTTTTTATCAGATTCTCGCCTGGAACTGGATCCAGGTGGCCGAGATCCGGCCGGCGATGGCGCTGGTCGCCCGCGAAGTGCACCGCCGGCCTGATCTGGCCGTGCCGTTCGTCGGCATCACCGGCACCAACGGCAAGACCACCCTGACCTACATCCTGGAGGCGATTTTCCGGCAGGCCGGCCGTCGGCCCGCCGTGGTGGGCACGGTGGCCTACCGCTTCGACGGCCGCGACATCCCCGCCGACCGGACCACGCCCGAGGCGCCCGAGCTGCTGGCCTTCGCCCGCGAGGTGGCCGACAGCGGCGGCGGCCCGCTCATCATGGAGGTGTCGGCGCACTCCCTGTCGCTGCACCGCGTGCACGGCCTGGTGTTCGACACCGCCGTGTTCACCAACCTGACCCGCGACCATCTCGACTACTACCCGAACCTGGCCGCCTACGCCGACGCCAAGGCGCGGCTGTTCGACGGCCGGAACGGCCCCCTGCCCCGCCGCGCGGTGTTCAACGTGGACGATCCGTTCGGCCGCGAGTTCAAGAGCGCGTTCCGCGGCGAGGCGGTGGGCACCGGCACGTCGCCCGACGCCGACTTCCGCATCCTGGCCTACGATTTCGATCCGCCCGGCCTCTGCGCCACGGTGCGCTGGGACGGCCGGGACCGCGAGCTCGCGGTGCCGCTCACGGGCCGGGGCAACTTGCACAACGTGGTCCAGGCCGTGGCGGCGGCCGTGCTGGCCGGCGTGGCCGAGGCGGACCTCCTGGCCGCGCTGGCGGCGATGCCGCCCGTGCCCGGCCGCCTCGAGGAGGTGCTCCCCGGCCACCCGGTGCGCGTGTTCGTCGACTACGCCCACACCGAGGACGCCCTGGCCAACGCCTGCGCCATCCTCCGGACGCTCACCACCGGGCGGCTGGTGGTGGTGTTCGGCTGCGGCGGCGACCGCGACCGCGGCAAGCGCCCGCGCATGGGCCGCGTGGTGGCCGAGGCGGCCGATGTGGTGCTGGTGACCTCCGACAACCCGCGCAGCGAGGATCCCGACGCCATCATCGACGAGATCGTCGCCGGCATCCGGGGTGTCCGGCAGGACTTCCGGCGCATCACCGACCGCCGCGCGGCCATCGGCGCGGCCATCGGCCTGGCCCGTCCCGGCGACACCATCCTGATCGCCGGCAAGGGCCACGAACGGTACCAGATCATCGGCACACAGGTCATCCCCTTCAGCGACTACGCCACCGCCCTGGCGCTGCTCCAGGCCTCCGCAGGAGGCCGGCCATGACGGCGCCCCGCCTCACCGTGGCCCAGTTGGCGGCCGTGATGGGCGGCGCCCTGCTCCGGGGCGGCGGCAACGTCGCCGTCGCGGGGCTGCAGAACGACTCGCGCCACCTGAAAGCCGGGGAGGTGTTCGTGGCCATCGCCACCGCGGCCGCCGACGGCCACGACTACACGGCCCATGCGCAGGCCGCCGGCGCGGCCGCCGCCGTGGTCAACCGGGTGCCCGACGGCGTGCCGGAGCTGCCGCTGGTGCTGGTGGACGATACCCGCCAGGCGCTGCTGCGCTTCGCCGCGTGGCGGGTGCGCGGCTGGAGCGGCCGGATCGTGGGCATCACCGGCAGCTCAGGCAAGAGCACCACGAAGGAATTCACCGCCGAGCTGCTGGCGGCGCGCTACCGCGTGTTCCGCTCGCCCGGCAACTTCAACAACACCCTGGGCATCCCCATGGCGCTGTTCGGCCTCCGGCCGGAGCACGAGGTGGCCGTGCTGGAGATGGGGATGAGCTCCAGCGGCGAGATCGCTGCGCTCTGTGCCGCCGCGCCGCCCGACGTGGCTGTGGTGACCAACGTGGGCAGCGTGCACCTGGAGTTTTTCCCCAACCGCGAGGCGCTAGCCGCCGCCAAGGGCGAGATCGTGGCCGGGATGAAGCCCGACGGCGTGTTCGTGTACAACGCCGACGACCCGCCGGTCCGCCGGCTGGCGGCCTCCGCCGGCCGCGCCGCGGTGAGCTTCGGCCAGGCGGACGGGGCCGACGTCCGGCTCGTCCGCTGGGCCGTCGCCGCCGACGGCCGCACCGAGGGCACCCTGCGCTGGCGCGACCGGGACATCCCGGTGAGCCTGCCCATGCTGGGCGGCCACTACCTGCTCAACTTCGCCGCCGCCGCCGGCGTGGCGCTGAGCCTCGGCCTCGAGCCGGAGGCCGTCGCCGCCGGCGCCGCGGCCGTCCGCCCCTTCGCCATGCGCGGCGAGCTGCACGAACTGCCCGACGGGGTGCGGCTCGTCGACGACGCGTACAATTCCAACCCCGAGGCCATGCGCTCGGTTCTGGAGACACTCGCCCGCTGGCCCGGCCGCCCGCCGACGCTGATCGTGGCCGGCGAGATGCGCGAGCTCGGCCCCGAGTCCGCCGCGCTGCACCGCGAGGTGGGCGCCCTGGTGGCCCGCACCGGCTGCCGCCTCCTCATCGGCGTCCAGGGCCAGGCCGAGCAGATGGTCAACGCCGCCGCCGCCGCCGGCCAGGCCGCCCGGTTCGTGCCCGACGCCGCCGCCGCCCTGGCCGAGGTGCGCCGCGAGCTGGCGCCGGGTATGCTCCTCGTGGTCAAGGGCTCCCGCGGCGTCGGCCTGGACCGGCTGGTGCGCGCCCTGCGTGCCGGCGATTCCGTCGAGGGGAGGCAGCCATGAATCCGCTGTTCGTGCCCGAGACGTACGTGGTGATGGGCCTGGCCCGCAGCGGGCTGGCCGCCGCCCGGCAGCTGCTCCAGCGGGGCCACCGGGTGCTGGTCACCGACACCAAGTCCGCCGGCGAGCTGGGTGAGGCGCTCACCGTCCTCGAGGACACCGCCCGGATCGCCCCCGGCGAGCTGGAGCTGCACCTCGGCGGCCATCCCGAGGGCCTGCTCGCCGGCGCGCGCGCCGTGGTGCTGAGCCCCGGCATCCCGCTGACGGTGCCCTTCCTCGTCCGCGCCGGCGAACAGGGCGTGCCGATCTGGAGCGAGGTGGAGCTGGCGTCCCGCTGGATCCGCGGCACCATGGTGGGCATCACCGGCTCCAACGGCAAGAGCACCACCACCGCCCTGACCGCCCACATCCTGGCCCTGTCGGGACGGCCGGCCTACGCGGTGGGCAACATCGGCCAGGCGCTCAGCGATTTCGTCGGCGTCGACCGGCCGGGCGCCTGCTTCGTCACCGAGCTGTCGAGTTTCCAGCTCGAGACCATCGTCACGCTGCGCCCGCGGGTGGCGGCGATCCTGAACATCACCCCCGACCACATGGACCGCTACGCCTCGCTCGACGCGTATGCCGAGGCCAAGTGGAACCTCTTCAAAAACATGGAGGCTGGCGACGCCGCCGTGCTGAACGCCGGCGACGCGCGGCTGACCGCCGGCGCCGCGCGGCTGCGCTGCCCGGTGTACACCTTCGACGCCCGGCCCGTCGGCGACCCCGCCGCCCTGAACGGCGCCGGGCTGGCGGACGGCACGATCTGGGTGCGCACCGGCGGCGAGCCCGTCGCCGTCATGCCGCGGAGCGACATCCCGCTCCCCGGCCGGCACAACCTGGAGAACGTCCTGGCGGCCGTGCTCATGGGCCGCCTGCTGGGGCTGGAGCCGGAGCAACTGGCCGCGGGCGTCCGCACCTTCGAGCCCCTGCCCCACCGGCTGCAGCCGGTGGCGTCGATCCGCGGCCGGACGTTCTACAACGATTCGAAGGCGACGAACGTCGACTCAACCTTGCTGGCCATCGAGTCGTTTGACCGGAAGATCCTGCTGATCCTGGGCGGCAAGGACAAGGGGAGCGACTACGCGCCGCTGGTCCGCCCCATCCGCGAGCGGGTCCGCCACGTGCTGCTCATCGGCCAGGCCGCCGACAAGATCGAACGCGCCCTCCCGACGGATGTCCCCCGCTCGCGCTGCCGCGACCTGGCCGACGCCATCCGGACCGGCTTCGCGCTGTCGGCGGAGGGCGACGTGATCCTGCTGTCGCCCGCCTGCGCCAGTTTCGACATGTTCGACAACTTCGAGCACCGGGGCGAAGTGTTCCGGCGCGACGTGCTGGCTCTGAAACGGGAGTTGGAACCATGATCCGGCTGGATTGGAATCTGGACCGCTCGATGCTCCTGGCCACCCTCATCCTGGTTTGTGTGGGGCTGGTGATGGTGTTCAGCGCCTCGATCCCCACCAGCCAGGCCAAGTTCCACTCGCCCCATTTCCTATTCTACCGCCAACTCGCCTGGGCGGCGATCGGCGTGTTCGTCTTCCTGCTGGTGGTGCAGATGCGGCTGCAGTGGCTGACCAACCGGTGGGTGGTCGCGACCGCCCTGGTGGTGACCTACGTCCTGCTGGCGCTGGTGTTCACCCAGTCGCCCATCAACGGGACGCAGCGCTGGCTGCACGCGTTCGGCGTCTCGTTCCAGCCGTCGGAGCTGGCCAAGCTGACCACAATCCTGTTCCTGTCTTACTACCTGAGCCGTGCGCCCGACCTGCGCGAGCGGCCGTTCCTGCACCTGCTGCGCATCGCCGCCCCCATCGTCCCGATGCTGGCGCTGATCGTGTTCGAGCCGGACCTGGGCAGCGTCGTGATCCTGCTCGTGATCGTCCTGCTGTACCTGTTCCTGGCCGGGTTCCCCGTGCTCAAGCTCGCCCTCGCCGGCGCCGCCGTGCTGCCGGTGCTGGTGGTGGTGGTCCTGTCGTCGCCGTACATGCTGAACCGGATCCGGACGTTCATGGCGCCGGACGCCGATCCCCGCGGGATCGGCTATCACATCAACCAGTCGCTCATCGCCATGGGCCACAGCGGCTTCTGGGGCCTCGGCCTCGGCGAGAGCACACAGAAATTGTATTTCCTGCCCGAGCCGCACACCGACTTCATCTTCGCGGTGGTGGGCGAGGAGCTCGGCTTCCTGGGCTGCCTGGCCATCGTCGCCCTGTTCGGCTACCTGTTCTGCCGGGGGATCAAGGCGGCCATTCAAAACCCCGTGCCCATGTTCAACTGGCTCGGGCTCGGCCTGATCACCCTCATCGTGATCGAGGTGCTCATCAACACCTCCATGGTGATCAGCCTGGGGCCGACGAAGGGCATCCCCCTGCCCTTCATCAGCATGGGCGGCACGTCGCTGCTCATCAACCTGCTGGCCATGGGCGTCGTGATCAATTTCTCGCGGGAGTACGCCGAATGATGCACGCCGTCCCGCAACCGCCGCCGGGCTGGCCCACCGGGCCGGCCCAGACCTACGCCGCCCTGTACCGCCGGGCGCGCCGGGTGCATTTCGTCGGCGTGGGCGGCATCGGCATGAGCGGGATCGCCGAGGTGCTCCTGAACCTGGGCTTCGACGTGTCCGGCTCCGACCTGCGCGACACCGAGATCACCCGGCGGCTGGCCCGCCTGGGGGCGCGCATCACCGCGGGGCACGCGGCCGGCCACCCGGACGGCGCCGACGTGGTGGTCGTCTCCACGGCCATCGGCCCGGACAATCCCGAGGTGCAACGCGCCCGCGAGCTGCGGATCCCGGTGATCCCCCGCGCCGAGATGCTGGGCGAGCTCATGCGGATGAAATTCGCCGTGGCGGTGACCGGCACCCACGGCAAGACGAGCACCACCTCCATGATCGCGGTGCTGCTGCACCACGCCGGCGTCGATCCCACCGCCGTGGTGGGCGGCCGGCTGAACATCTTCGACAGCAGCGCCCGCCTGGGGCAGAGCGAGTTCCTGGTGGCCGAGGCCGACGAGAGCGACGGCTCCTTCCTCCAGCTCTTCCCCACCGTGGCCGTGGTGACCAACATCGAGCCGGAGCACATGGAGCACTTCGGCACCCTGGACCGGCTCCTCGACGCGTTCACCGCCTTCGTCCACCGGCTGCCCTTCTACGGGACGGCGATACTGTGCCTCGACGACCCCAACGTCCGGGCCATCCTGCCGCGGCTCGACCGGCGGATCCGCAGCTACGGGTTCCGGCCCGACGCCGACATCCGCGCCGAGGGGATCGCCATCGAGTCCGCCGGCAGCCGCTTCGACGTCGTGCAGCAGGGGACGTCGCTGGGGACATTCCGCCTGGCCGTACCGGGCCGCCACAACGTCCAGAACGCGCTGGCGGCCGTCGCCGTCGGCCTGGAGCTGGGGCTGGCGCCCGACGCGATCCGGGCGGCGCTGGCCGAATTCCAGGGCGTGGACCGGCGCTTCCAGCTCCGCGGCATCGGGCGGGGCGTGCGGGTGGTGGATGACTACGGCCACCACCCCACCGAAATCCGCGTCACTCTCGAGGCGGCGCGCGCCACCGGCCCGCGGCGGCTGATCGCGGTGTTCCAGCCGCACCGGTACTCCCGGGTGGCCGCCCTCGGCGGGGAGTTCGCCGCGGCGTTCGGCGGCGCGGACACCGTGTTCGCCACCGCCATCTACCCGGCGGGCGAGGCGCCCCTGCCCGGCGTGTCCGGCCGGGCGCTGGCCGACGCGATCCGCGCCGGCGGCCATCCCGACGTCCGGTACGAGGAGGATTTTCACCGCCTGGCGGGGGCCGTGGCGGAACTGGCCGCCGCCGGCGACCTGGTGGTCGTCTTCGGGGCCGGCAACATCAACCAGGTCACCCCGCTGATCCTGGAAGCCCTGGGCGAGGACAACGGCCATGAGTAATCCCGGCAGCCGCGACAACGACGCGATCCGGACCGGCATCCCCATCTCGGACGAATCGGCGTTCCTGCGCAAATTCTCCCCCCTGGACGACGACAACCGGCCGGAACCGCCCCGGGGCATCCGGCGGGCGCTGCTCGTCGCCGCCAAGCTGGCGGCCGTGGTCCTCGTGCTCACGGCGTTGTTCCTGATGTACACCTACAGCCGCGACCGGAGCCTGTACAGCGTCAACCAGGTGGTCCTGGAGGGCTGCCGCAACCTGAACCGGCAGGACGTGCTGACGCTCATCCACAGCGCCTTCCCGCGCAACCTCATGCGCCTCGACATCGACTCGCTGCGCGACCGGCTCGAAAAATTCAGCTGGGTGCGGGCGGTGACGGTGCGCAAGGTGTACCCCGACCGGCTCTACATCAAGGTCGTGGAGCGGGTGCCCGTGGGAATCGCGCGCATGGACAAGCTGTGGCTCTTCGACGCCGACGGCGTGTTCCTCGACGAGTACGTACCCGCCGTGCACGCCATCGACCGGCCCGTGCTGGTGGGGCTGCACGACGGCACGGACCCCATGGCCGCCGACGAGAATCTCGAGCGGATCCGGATGTACGTCGCCTTCCTCACGGCGATCGACGACCGGCCCGACAAGCTGTCCGCCCAGCTCTCCGAGGTGGACCTGACCGACCTGGCCAACCTGACCGTGATCCCCCTCGATGGCAATCCCCGGGTGCACCTGGGCAACGAGAAGCAGGCGGAGCGGCTGGAGCGGTTCTTCCAGATCGTGGACCGGGCGCGGGCCGAGAACGGCCCCATCGCCGTCATCGATATGCGCTTCGACGACCGGGTGATCGTCCGGCCCATGGAGATCCCCCCGGAGACCCCGCAGGAGGCTCCCCATGGCACTGAGTAAAAAAGACCGGCTCATCGGCGTCCTGGACGCGGGCTCCACCCGCGTGTACGCCGGCATCGCCCGCCTGGAGTCCGACCAGTCGCTGGCGCTGCTCGGCTTCGGCGCCGTCGCCGCGAAGGGGACCCGCAACGGGCTCATCGTGGATCTCGACGAGGTCAGCGGCTCGATCCGCGCCGCCCTCCAGGAGGCGGAGAAGTCCGCCCAGGTCGAGGTGAACCGGGTGTTTCTCGGCATCAACAGCCGCGGCCTGAAGAGCTTCAACAGCAGCGGCACCCTGATCATGGGCTCGAACGCGGTGCCCATCAACACCGCCCACTTCCAGAAGTGCATCGACGCCGCCTCCAACGTCAGCCTGGCGCACACGCTGGAGACGCTCCACATCATCGTCCGCCAGTGCCTGGTGGACGAGAACATGGAGGTCGACAACCCGCTGGGCATGGAAGGCAAGCGGCTGGAGGTGGGGCTGCACATCCTGGCCCTGCCCAAGACCCAGATCACCCACTTCACCAAGGCGGTGAATCAGGCCGGCTTGAGCGTCGAGAAGATGACCCTGCAGACGCTGGCCGGGGCCGAGGCGGTCCTCAGCCCGGAGGAGAAGGAGTTCGGCGCCATCTTCCTCGATTTCGGCGCCTGCACCACCACCGGCCTGCTGTTCCAGCGCGGCAAGATCCAGCACAGCTTCAGCGTGCCGGTGGGCGGCGATCACATCACCCGCGACATCATCGTCGGCCTGCGCACCACGCTCAAGGAAGCCGAGCGGATCAAGTGCCAGCACGGCACCCTGAACCCGCAGGCCGGCGAGGATGCCGGCCCGTTCGAAGTCCAGGGCACCGGCACCGGCCGGGTCCGCCAGATCGCCCCGCAGATCGTCACCGAGATCATCCAGCCGCGCATCGAGGAGATCCTGGAGATGACCCGCACCGAGATCACCATGGCCGGCTTCGAGCCCGGCCAGTTCGCCGGCTGCGTGATCGCCGGCGGCGGCGCGGCGCTGCGCGAGCTGGCGGGACTCACCGAGCGGGCCCTGGACGTGCCCACCCGGCTGGGCGAGCCCGTTCCGCTCGAAGCGTGGCCGGAGGAGTTGCGCTCGCCGGCCTACGCGTCGCTGGTGGGCCTGTTTCAGAAGGCCCGGCTGGCAATGACGCGCCGCGAGTCGTCGCTGGACGACCGGCTGGTCGACGGCCGCCCCGGCGTCGCCCGGACGACGCACCGGGTGAAGAACTGGATCCAAGAATTATTCAGCATATAGCTGGAGGAGGAGCAACATGGAAGGCATGAACAAAGTTCCGAACCGTCTGTTCACGTTCGAGGAGGAAGGCCGCGTCGGCGCCAAGATCAAGGTCGTCGGCGTCGGCGGCGGCGGCTGCAACGCCGTCAACCGGATGATCCAGGCCCGGGTCGAGGGGATCGAATTCATCGCGGCCAACACCGACCTGCAGGCTCTGGAGCGCAGCGCGGCCCCGATCAAGCTGCAGCTGGGCGGCAAGCTGACCAAGGGCCTCGGCGCGGGCGCCAACCCGGACGTGGGCCGCGCCGCCGCGCTCGAGGACACCGAGCGGATCATCGAGCAGCTCGAAGGCGCCGACATGGTGTTCATCACGGCTGGGCTGGGCGGCGGTACGGGCACCGGCGCCGCGCCCATCATCGCCTCCCTGTCGTCCGAGCTGGGCGCGCTGACCATCGCCGTGGTCACCAAGCCGTTCACCTTCGAAGGCCGGCGGCGGTCCTCCCAGGCCGAGATGGGCCTCAAGGACCTGAAGGATTGCGTCGACACCGTCATCACCATCCCCAACGACCGGCTGCTCCAGGCGCTGGACCTGAAGACGCCGCTCATGCAGGCGTTCAACGTCTGCGACGACGTGCTGCGCCAGGCCGTGCAGGGGATTTCCGACCTGATCACGGTGCCCGGCATGATCAACCTGGACTTCGCCGACGTCCGCACCATCATGCAGGACATGGGCATCGCCCTGATGGGCATCGGCGTGGGCGAGGGCGACAACCGCGCCGCCGACGCCGCCCGCCGGGCGATCTCCAACCCGCTCCTGGAAGACTGCCAGATCCACGGCGCCAAGGGTGTCATCATGAACGTGACCGGCAGCGACTCCATGACCATGCACGACATCAGCGAGGCGGCCGCCGTGCTGCAGGACGCCGCGGATCCCACCGCCAACATCATCTGGGGCGTGGTTTACGACCAGGGGCTGGGCGACAAGATCAAGATCACGGTCATCGCCACCGGCTTCGAAGCCCAGGCGGCGAAGGCGGCCATGCCGGCGCCGGGCCAGCAGACGACCGCCGCCGTCGGCAAGCCGGTCGCCGAGACGGCCATGGAGCCGGTCTGCGTGGCCGACATGCGGATGGCCTCCGGACTCGACGTGGCGCCCGGACGGCTGGACATCCCGGCGTACCTGCGCCGGAAGCTGGAATAGGCCGGCGCGCTGGCGCCGCCGGCCCTCCGGGCGGAATGGCCGCGGCCGGCGCGGGCGCTGTCCGCGCCGACGGCCGCGGGCGATCCGCCCGCCTTGGGAGGTTGAACATGCCGAAATCTGCACCCCGCCCGCTGACGCCGTGCGTCGCCGGACTGCTCGTCGTCGCTCTCGGCCTGAGCCTCGGGACGCATGCGCTGGCGCTGAGCCGCACCAAGACCGTGAGCCGCGTGGCCAACGCCACGGCCGTGCTGGAGGAAGTGTTGAACATCCCCGAACAGGGGATTCCCGACAAGCTGCTGGCGGGCAGCGAGGCGGTGATCGTCATCCCCCACGTGGTGGAGGGGGCGTTCCTGTTCGGCGGCCGGGCGGGGTACGGCATCATGGTGCGCCGGCAGAAGGACCGCTGGAGCAATCCGTGCTTCGTCGCCATCAAGGGCGGCAGCTTCGGCCTGCAGCTCGGCGGCCAGGCGGTGGACCTGATCCTGCTGGTCCAGAATCCCCGCGGCGTCGATGCCATCCTGTCCGACAACTTCACCTTCAGCGGCGACGCGGCCGCCACCGCGGGTCCGGTGGGCCGCAACGCCGAAGCGGGCACTGACCTGACCCTGCGGGCCGGCATCCTGTCCTACTCACGCAGCAAAGGCCTGTTTGCGGGAATATCGATCCAGGGCGCGACCCTGACCATCGACCGGAAGGCCAATTACACTTTCTATCAGAAGTTGATCGACCACCGGAAGATCCTATCCGATGCCCTCATGCCTGTACCGGAGGAATTCCAGGGATTCCTCCGGCTCCTCCAACCTTACCTCAACCAATAGGGGTAAGCCTCCGGGGCGCCGGTTGCCCGACCGGCGCCCTTTTTTTTCCCATCTGAATCGACGCGGCTGGAGACTTGAGGCCAGAGGCTCGAGGCTCGAGGCTCGAGACTAGAGGCTCGAGGCTCGTTGCCGTGACGCGGAAGTCGGAATTCGGAAATCGGACTTCGGAAATCGGATTTCAGATTTCGTGCTCGTGATTCGTAATCGTAATCGTGATCGTAATTCCTAATCGTGATCGTAATCGAGGCTCGAGACTCGAGGCTAGAGGCTCGTTTCCATAACGCGAACTTCGGACATCGGACCTGGGTTCTGGGTCCTGGGATCTGGGTCCTGGGATCTGGGGTCTGGGTCCTGGATCACAGAACCTAAATCCTCTTACTCATTCACCCATTCACCCATTCACCTACTCACCCATTCACCCATTCAACATTCCCTTCCTTTTGCACAATCCACCGGTTGGTAACGTGGAGGTGCCGGTCGCGGTACATCCACCTTGCCAACCGGTGGGTCGTGCGCACGGTCTCAGGCGCTGAACCGATCGATGAACGGCTGGAGGGACGAGTGAATTCCGGTTACTCCCATTCAAAGGATTCCGGTCAGCATCGATTGGTCCCGGCTCCGCCGGATTGGGAGTACGAATCCGAACGCCGTCAGTCCAGCAGGCCCTTGGCGCGCGCCGTGGAATCTTTGAGCACGTCGTCGTGCAGGCTGCCGCCGTGGGCGTCCATGGTCACCACCGCGGGGAAGTCCTTCACCTCGATGACCCAGAACGCCTCGGGCGTGCCGAACTCCTCGAGTTTGAACACGTCCATGATCCGGACCACGCGGCGCGCCAGCAGCGTCCCCGCCCCGCCCACGGCGTGGAGGTAGACGGCCTTGTGCTGCATGAGTCCGGCGCGGGTCTTTTCCTTCATCCCGCCCTTGCCCAACACGGCGCGCACGCCGTACTCGCCGACGACCTCGGCCTGGTACGGCTCTTCGCGGCTGGAGGTGGTGGGGCCGGCGGCCACGAAGTGCCACCCGCCGGCTTCGTCCTTGCGCACCACCGGGCCGCAGTGATAGATGATCCCGCCGGCCAGGAACGGCCGGATGAAGTCGGGCTTCTCCTCCACCATGCACTTGTGCCCCATGTCGCGGGCCAGGACCATGGTGCCGTTGAGCTCCACCTCGTCGCCCACCTTCAGCTTCAGGATGTCCGCTTCCGAAATCGGCGTCTGGAGCTTAATCTTCATAGCGCACCTCCCCGTCGCGGATGGTCATGGTCTTGCGCCGGTACGCCCAGCACATGTAGGTGATGGCGACGAAGAAAGTGGCCGGGTGGCGGTGCTGGGCGCCGATGTGCACGCCCAGGACGGTGGTCTTGCCGCCGAAACCCATGGGGCCGATGTTCAGTTCGTTGAGCTTGGCGTAGAGTTCCGTCTCCATCTGGGCCAGGGTCGCGTCCTCGTTGACGGAGCCCAGCCGGCGGAAGAACTGCTCCTTGGACAGCAGGTACGACGTCATCCGGTCGCCGCCGATCCCGACGCCGATGGCGCCCGGCGAGCAGCCGAACCCCTGGGCCTTGAGCACGGCGTCCAGGATGCATTTCTTGATCCCTTTCAGGTCACGGCCGGCGCCGATGCTCGTGTCGGGCAGCCGGTACTGGGCGCCCACGTTCTCGCTGCCGCCGCCCTTGAGCATCACCCGGACGCGCGTGTACGGCTCCTCCCACTGGTGGAAGTGGAAGAACGGGGCGTTGACGCCCACGTTGTTGCCGGAGTTTTTGCCGGTGATGGGATTCACCGCGTTGGGGCGCAGGTAGGTCCGCTTCGTCCCCTCGGCGGCGGCGGCTTCCGCCGCGGCGCGGTAGTCCTGTTCCCGCTGGCCCACCGGGAAGTCGATGTAGAAGTTGATGGAGCCGGTGTCCTGGCAGATGGGCGTGGAGGCCTCGCGGGCCATGGCCACGTTTTCCAGGATGGTCCCGAACACGCTCTTGGCGGGTTGGCCCGCTTCCTCCCGCTCGTAGGCCTGGCGCAAAGCCGCCTCCACGTCGGGGGGAAGGTCGCAGGCGGCGCGGCGCAAGAGCTCCAAAAAGGCGTCCTGCAGCATGCTCGCACCTCGGATGGAAAAATTTAAGTGCACTATAAACGGCCCGCCCGGCGGTGTCAAGGCGGCGGGACAATCACCGCACCACCGGCGAATGGGTGAATGGGTGAATGAGTAAGAGGATCTAGGTTCTGTGATCCAGGACCCAGACCCCAGGACCCAGAACCCAGGTCCGATGTCCGAAGTTCGCGTTATGGAGACGAGCCTCTAGCCTCGATTACGATCACGATTACGAATTACGATCACGATTACGATTACGATTACGAATTACGAGTACGAAGCCCGAAGTCCGATATCCGAAGTCCGAGGTCCGCTTACCCGATCGGCGGTTTTCCGCTGGACGGGATCACTGTCCCGCCGCGACCGAGTTCGCCGCCAGAAAGAAGAAGACGGGGATGTCAGCCACCGCGTGGATAAACCAGGCCCAGCCCAGGCCCTTCGTCTCGATGAGGCTCTTGGCCAGGAGCCACCCCAGGAAACCGGTCATCACGAGGGTGGGGAAGACGGCCAGCGGGACGCCGCCGGCGTAATGGGCGAGCCCGAAAAACACCGCCGTCAGCGCCATTGCCTGGTTCTTGCCCACCGCCCGGTAGAGGGGCGCCACGAGCGACGCGCGATAGCTGATCTCCTCGCTGAAGCCGTTGAGCAGCGAGTAGAACAGGACCGTCCCGGCCAGCGGGATGGTGCGCGCGAAGACGTCCGCGGTGGGCTGGTTCGCGGCCCACATGAACAGCCCGATCATCGTGGCGGCCGTGACGGCGACGATGGGTCCGAAGGTTTTCCACGGCGCCGGATGCATCAAGCCCAGCCAGGGCACCCGCGCCGCCGGCGCGCCCAGGTCGCCAATCACCAGAAAGGCGGCCTGCCGCCGCCGCATCACCAGGAGCAGCGCCAGGATCGTGACGGCCGCCAGCGCCAGCTTCAAGAGCTGGATCGCCATCATCCCGGCGACCCATCCCGCGTCCCCTTCCCACGCCGCCACCGCGGGCAGGGCGCGCACGCGGTCGATGGCCCACCACCCCAGCACGTTGACCAGCAGCAGGGTGAAGTAGGCGCCCAGGTGCCGCAGGTTCTTCCAGGCCAGGCCCAAGACGACCAGCCCAGCCAAGAGCCCCGCTTTGAACACGATCATTCCCGGCGGCACGGAGCCGATGTAATGGACCCACGCCATGTCGGGAATGGTGGACACGCCCAGCGTCACCAGCCAGGCCACGCCCACGCCTGCCACCGGGCCGGTCGGGGCCGGCGAGGGAGATTCGTTCGGTTCGGGAGAATCCCCAGCCGGATGATCTGTTGCGCGATCTTCGGAGTCTCGGGGAGGTTCCGCCATGTCACCGCTCCACTTGGATTTCATGGTGCCACCATTTTAGCACAGCAATCGGGGCTCGGGGTTCGGGGTTCGGGGCTCGGGGCTCGGGGTTCGGGGCTCGGGGCTCGGTTTTATTCGTTGATGAGAGTTGAGGGTTGATAGTTCGTGCTCCTGCTCGTGCTCGTAATTCGTAATCGTAATCGTGATCGTAATCGTGATCGTAATCGAGGCTCGAGACTCGAGGCTAGAGGCTCGTTCCCGAAATGCGGACATCGGACTTCGGACATTGGATTTCGGGTTTCGGGGTTCGCGGTTCGGGTCTTCCCGTTTATCTGATGCTTCTCATCTTACGTTTCTCGTCTCTCGTCTCCCGATTCACCCATTCACCTTCTCATCATATTCGATGGGGCGTTCGTGTGGAACCATTCGCCCCTGGCCCTGTGGTATGATCCCTCCGTCGCGCGTTCCAGCACGGCCCGCGGTTTGGAATATTCGGCATGCGTCTGGAGAGATCATGGAGAGCATCCTCGCCTGGATCAACGACCAAGCGGCCGCCGCCCGCGCCCAGTACAGCGTGAACCCGTGGATCTTCCTCGGGCTGATGGTCGCCTGCGCCCCCTTTTTCTACTATTCGATTTATCGCCTGGTCCGCGCGGTGGCCCATAAAGATAAGGGCCGGATCACGCTGTGGAGCTCGGTGTTCCTGGCCGCCACCGCCACACCGTATCTCTACGTCCTGCTCTTCGGCCGCAATCTGCCGTGGTACATCTACCTGATCCTGGCCGCCCTCGTCGCCCAAGGCGTCTACTCGCTGGTGAAAAAGATCCGCGGTCCGCGGGGATGAAACCGGCGCTCCGGATCAAGCGGCCGCTCGCCAAGTCGCCACGACACCAAGCAGCGACGCCGCGATCACGATCTCCCGAACGTATCGAACCGGAACCGACGCTGATCGGAAATCCCCCAGGCGCTTTGCGCCCTCTGTGTCCTCTGTGTCCTCCGTGGTGAATCCGTCGCCGAGTCGCCGGGTCGCCGGCTCGCTGATTCGCCGGCTCGCCGATTCGGTCAAGCGTGCCAGACGAACTCGCGGCCGGAGGCCGCGAGGTGCGCGGCTGACCGCTCAGTCCTGGCTACCAGGCGGGAATTTTGTTTGCAACGGCAGGCTTTTCACGACGCCCGTGCCGGCGACGCTCACCACGAGCTCCCCCAGGGTTTCCGGGTGGTAGCCCGTAAAGCCCTTGTCAAAGACGATCGTCTTCGATTCCCCCGGACCGAGCTTGACCATCAGGTACTGCTTGACGACTTGCGGCTCGTCCTTGAAGTAGACGCCCGGGTGGGTCAGGCCCAGGTAGAGGCAGGTCACCGCCGCTTCGGTCGGTTGGGCCTGGGTGTTGCGAACCTGCACCCGCACCGTGAAATCGCCGAATGCCGGTGCCTCCGGACTGAAGACCGGCTGGATCTTCACGATCTCGTATCCGCCCGTGGCCAGCGCCATCGCCGAGCACGCGGCGACAAGAAGCAGCACAGCGGTTCGTCTCATCACTCCCCTCCACAAAGCCAAAAACTCATAATTGAGTCGGAAACATGAACTCTAAGCGTCCTCGGGCGCTCTGTGTCCTCTGCGTCCCCCGTGGTGAATCCGTCGCCGGTTCGCCGACTCGCCGATTCGGTTGGACGTGCCGGACGAACCCGCGGCCGGAGGCCGCGAGGTACCTCTACTTGATCCCGCCGTCGACGCCGCGGTCCACGGTCACGTCCGCGCCGGCCGCCTGGAGCGGCTTGCCGTTGTAGAACGGGCGGCCGCCCTGCGACGCCAGCGACACCTTCTGGAAGTC
>JAKQOW010000053.1 GCA_029565065.1 Acidobacteriota bacterium
TGGGCTCTGCATGGACGGGCCTTGCTACGCTCGGGCCTATATCGTGGGGGATACCGGGATCCCACGGCTGGCGCCGTGGGCTCTGTATGGGAGACCCCTCGACGAGCGAGGGGCCTCGGAACCGCCTCCGCGTAGGGGCGAATCACATTCGCCCTTCTGCGGCAGGGTCAGGGACAGCGGCAGGGCCAGGGTCAGGATCAGGGACGGGGTCAGGATCCGGAGGCCGGCCCGCAGGGACGGCCGTTCATACGTGGGGGCGAATCACATTCGCCCTTCAGGCACGAGGCCGGCGCCGCAGGCCCTGCCGAGGCCCTGGGCACATCAATTCAATCTCTGCTGATTACGGAAATGAATCTGGGGACGTGACGGAGAGGACTACTTGAAGGTGTCTTCCTTGGCGGTGTCCAGCATCGGCTCGATGAAAGACTTCTTCAGGCGCAGCAGACGGTCGAACTTGACCTTGGCGCGCGCGTCGGTGAACAGCGTGGTCGGCTTCTTGATATCGCCGTCGATAAGCTGATCAGAGAAGTCGTAGAACTTCGACTTGACCGGTCCTTCCGCAAGCGCGGCAGCCGGCACGCCGGCCATCATCACAACCGCGACCATCGCGAATACAAACTTCTTCATCCTGGTTCCCTCCAGCGAGGCAATTTATCCTAACGGTCAAACATCAACAAATCAACTACTCGACCACCGGAGCCGCTTCAGGCGCCGCCTCAGGTGCGGGCTCTTCAGCCGCCGGAGCGGGTTCTGCCGCCGGTGCCGGTTCTTCAACCGCCGGAGCAGGCTCAGCCGCCGGTGCCGGTTCTTCAACCGCCGGAGCAGGCTCAGCCACCGGTGCCGGTTCTTCAGCCGCCGGTGCCGGTTCTTCAGCCGCCGGTGCGGGTTCAGCCGCCGGAGCGGGTTCAGCCGCCGGTGCCGCTTCTTCAACCGCCGGAGCGGCCTCGGGCGCAGGTTCCGGTTCCGGCTCGGCCGCCGGTTCAAGCAAGCCGCCGTTCGCCTGCATTTCCTTCAGGACGGGCAGCTTCAGACGAATCTGGTTGTCCTCGGGCGGATTCGCGACTTCGAGGTACTTCTCGTAGTACTGAATCGCCAGATCC
>JAKQOW010000093.1 GCA_029565065.1 Acidobacteriota bacterium
GAAGAACAGGGCGTGGAGGCCGCAGGCCCCGGCCATGATCCAGGTGGCGGCCTTGGCGGGCGTCACCCGGCGGGACAGCAGGGAAAACATATAGGCCAGGGTGCTGATCAGATAGGCAACCAGGACCAAACGATAAAGGAGAAGATATAAGTCCATTTTTTTATGGGGATACCATATTTGACGACCTGGTAAAAGTCATTCTATTCCGCTTGCGTTTGTGATCCCCTGCCGCGTGCGGAAGGGGGAATTCATTCCATCGTTGCACTCGCGCCGGGCACGGGGGGAAGCTTGACCTCCGGGCTGGATATGAAGTTCGACTCTACTTCCAGACCCGTCAGGTCGCGGATCAGCGCCCGGGCCTCCTCCCGCCGGCCCGCCCGGAGATGGTCGTAGAGCGGTGAATTTACCAGAGCGGTGAAGACCTCCCGGTTTTCATCCGGGGACCGGCCCGCGGCGATGACCAGCTCCCGGAGGCGGCCCAGCAGGTCGAGATAGGCCGCATATTCCGGCCCGAATTGCCAGGCGAGTTCCCGCCTCAGCTTCCGGGCCAGCGCCGGGCTCTTGCCGTCCGTGGCCACGGCGATGGAGAGGCTCCCCCGGGTGAGGAGGGCGGGGAGGATGAAATCGCAGCGCCGCGGGTCGTCCACGACGTTCACCAGGATGCCCCCGGCGCGGCAGTCGGCGGCGATGCGGTCGTTTACCTCCTCCCGATCCGTGGCGCCGATGACGAGGAAGGCCCCCGCCAGATACCGTGCCTCATAGTCCGCCGCCACATGCCGGATGCGCCCCGCCGCCGCCAGCTCCCGCAGCATGTCCCCCAGCTCCCCGGCCACGACCGTCACGGCGGCCCCGCATTCCAGGAGGCGCTCCACCTTCCGGGCCGCCACCTCGCCGCCCCCGACGACCACGCAGGGCCTTTCCCTGATGTCGAGACAAACGGGATAGTATTTCAAGGGCTTACCCCCGGCGCATAATCAGTGTCCATCTGAATTGAGGCCCTGGTAAAAAGTAGCAAATCTCCCTCCCTTTCAAGGGATAGGGGGGCGATATGGTTTTCGCTCCCAGTAGCTCCCTCCTTCAAGGGTAGGGTCGGCGATATGGTTCTCGTTTCCTTAGCTCCCTCCCCCTTGAAGGGGTGAGGAATAAAACAACTTACTATGAAATGCCATTTTCTTCGCATGAAATGCTCTTTTCATGCTTCGTGGCGCCCCACGGGGCATGAGGGTTTATTACGAGATCGTCTCCATTGCATCTGGCCGGGCAGGCTATCACGGCCGGGGTAATATTTCAAGTTACTTGAAATATAATCAAAAAAAGGATATGTTTCCCCACAGAATGAACAGGAAGGGCGAGTCATGACACAGCAAAAAGAACGATGGTTGCAGATCGAGATCAGCCTCCCGGCGGAGTTGAGTGAAGCCGTGACCAACTTCCTCATGGAAAACGGCGCCCAGGGCGTGTTTCAGGAAGAGACGCCGGAGCCCCAGGGCGGCGGTTTTGCCGAGGATGCCTCCCCGGAGACTCTCAAGTCCTATCTGCCCGATGACGTCCGCGTCGAAAACCGCCTGACCTCCCTCCAGAACTACCTCGACGAACTGGGCCGCCTCTTCCCCGAGCTGCCCCGGCCTTCCTGGCGCACCGATTGGATCGCCGAATCCAACTGGGGGGAGGAGTGGAAGAAGTACTTCAAACCCCTGCGGGTGACGAAGAACATCATCATCAAGCCGACCTGGGAGCGCTACAGTCCCGGCGGCCACGATATTCTCATCGAGATCGATCCCGGCATGGCCTTCGGAACTGGTCAGCATCCCTCGACGCGGATGTGTCTCCAGGCCATGGAGGACCTCATCCTCCAGGACCGGGAGGCACGGAACCGCCGCGTCCTCGACGTGGGAACGGGGACGGGCATCCTGGGTATCGCCGCCGCCAAGCTCGGGGCGGGCAAAGTCGTTTGCGTGGATATCGACAAGCAGGCCGTGGCGATCGCCGCGGAGAACGCCCGCATGAACGGCGTGGAGGACCGGGTTGACGTTCTCTACCAGGATGCGGCCACCCTCGCCGAGACCTTCGACCTCATTGCGGCCAACCTCACGGCCAGGATGCTCATCAAGCTTCGCCCCCGCCTCATCGACCTCCTCAGCCGGGGCGGCTTTCTCATTCTGTCCGGGATAATCGAACAAAATCGAGAAGATATCGAACACCACTTCCTGGCGGAGCCCTTTGTGGCGCACCGCACCATCATCGAAAAAGAATGGCGCTGCTATGTCCTGCGCAACGAGGGCTACCGGTAGTGACGTTCCCCCGCCTCTATTGGCCCCAGACCCTCAAGGAAGATGGTATCTACGCCCTGGATGCCGGCCGCCGGCGCTACCTGAGTAATGTCCTGCGCCTCCGCCCCGGCGATGCCGTCACCCTTTTCGACGGATCGGGCTGGGACTTTCCCGCCGTGATCGAAAGGATGGACGACCGTGAGGTCGCCGTCCGGATCTTGAGACGGGAAGCGATTGCCGCCGTCCCGTCCGTCCGGATCACCCTGGCCCAGGCCCTCCCCAAAGGGGTGAAGATGGACGGCATCGTGGAAAAGGCCACGGAGATCGGGGTGATCCGGATCGTGCCGTTCCATTCCGCCCGTTCCGTTCCCCGGCTGGACGCCGCGAAGGCTGCCGCCCGTCGCGAGCGGTGGGAGAAGATCGCCGTGGAGGCCGCCCGGCGGTGCCGCCGTCCGGACGTTCCGGCGATGGAGATGATCGCTTCGTTCGGAGAAATGCTGGACCTGGCCGAAGGAGCGGGAGCGAAATTGGCGCCGGCGCGATCCGGGGGCGGAAACCGCCGCCGCAACCATGAGGAGGCGGCGGCGCGGCCTGCCGCGGAGGATGAATTGTTTCCGGCGCCGCTTGTGGGGAAGGGACAGCGGCAACAAGGCCGCGGCGTCGTGGCTTCCCCGTCTGCGCCCCTGCCGGGACGGATCATCTTCTGGGAGGAAGGCGGCCGGGACATCAAATCCATCCTGCGGCCCGCCGGCGGCCCGCCGCCGGAGGATTACTTCGTCGTCGTCGGCCCGGAAGGCGGTTTTGCCCCGGAAGAAGTGGCGGCGGCCCGGGCTTCGGGTTTTACCGTGGCCGGTCTGGGCCACCGGATCCTGCGCGTCGAGACGGCCTCCCTGGTAATCCTGACGATCATCCAGTACGAGCGGGGGATATTTGCGGCGCCGGACCAGCCGGAGGGCGCCGGGGCGGTGGGGACGCCCCGAAAGGAGCGGGACCGTGACTGAAGCTTACGGAGGTTTCTGGCGGCGGGGCCTTGCCTTTTGCATCGATCAGGTCATATTGAACGTCATCTATCTCATCTTTCTGCTGGCCGGCGGATTGTCCCATCTCCTCGGCCAGGCGGCCGGAGGGGGAGGCCCCTGGCCGGCCGCCGCGCCGGGCGCCGGGGTCTCCCAGGCGATGGCCGGGTTTACCCTGCTCTACTTCCTGGCCGTCGTCGTGGTTACGGTCCTGTATTTTACCTACTTTGTCGCCGTAGCCGGCCGGACGCCGGGGAAGATGATCCTCGGCCTCCACATCCGGCCGGTGGCGGACGGTAGCATTACCTTCGGGGTTGCCTTTTTGCGCCTCATCGGTTATCTCGTTTCCGGTGCCCTGTTTTATCTGGGTTTTCTGTGGATCGCCGTCGATCCCCGCAAGCAGGGTTGGCACGACAAGATAGCCGGTACGGTGGTCATTCGTGACCGGGGGAAGCCGCTCCCGCCGTGAGCGCCGCCGGAGAAAAATACCTTGACAAATGGAGCGATATTTAATAGACGGACCATCTGTTCGCGGGCCGGTAGCTCAGTCGGTAGAGCATCGGACTGAAAATCCGAGTGTCGGCAGTTCAATTCTGCCCTGGCCCACCATTGGTTGATATTAGGGTTGCAAGTAATCAGTCTTGCAACCCTTTTTTTACGCCGGCAATCTGCCGGCCGATCTTGAAGATGCGGATATGATTTCATGATGTCGTTTGAGGTATTGCCGTCGTCTCCGGGGGGTAAAATAGCGGCGGTTCTGGCCCTGATCATCTTCATCGCCGCCTTCGCGGTGACGGTGCGTCCGATGGCGGGCCTGGCCGAGGCGGCGACGGGGAAGGGCGGGACGATTATCGGAGCCGGTCAGCCCGGGGGCGCGCCCGGCCCGACGGCGTCCGGAACGGGGATTTCGGTGGCCCAGGGAAAAGCGGTGGCGGTGCGGGGGATGTATGGTGTCCCCGGCGTCCCGGTGGGAGATCCCGCCCGCACGGAGGATAAGCTGCGGTCGGGGGGTGTAAACGCCGTCTTCGTCCCCGGGGATGAAGCCGCCGTCCAATGGTTCAAGTCCCGGGGATACAAGGTGTTTATCTCGGTGAACGCCTTCGGAGGCCGGGGCCCCTGGAAGAGATGGCCCGACTCCCGGCCGGTCACGGCGGCCGGCCGTCCCTATGGCGAGGACCGCCCCCAGGAGCGGGAGATCGGCGGTGTCTGCCCCACCCATCCGGGCTGGCGGGCCGAGCGCCTCCGCCATATCGACACACTCCTGAAACGATTCGGACCCCACGCCGACGGGATCTGGCTGGATTTCATCCGTTACCCCGGCCTCTGGGAAAGGACCGGCGCCGCCGCCTACTATCCCGACACCTGTTACTGCCCGCGCTGCCGCCGCCTGTTCTCGGAACACCTTGCCGCCACGGGCAAGCGTCCCGCCGTTTCCCTCCCGGCGATGGAGGCCCCGGCCGCCGCGGCCTGGATCCGCAGCCACCGTTCCCGGGAATGGCGACAGTGGAAGCAGGAACAGATCCTGTCTTTTGTCCGGGAGGTCCGGAAACTCCGGGACGAACGGACCGGAACCGGCGGGGTGCCGCCGCGAGGCAAGACGGCGACCGGCACCGGTGTAGCCGCGGATTCCGGCGGATCCGCTGTCGGGGCGGCGGAGAACTACGGGGGAACCGCCAGCGCGGCGGGTCAGCATGAAGGCGCAAGGTTCGCCGCCGGTGCGGCCTCTGATTCCGGAAGGATGGCCGGCGCGGCGACACCGGGAAGGGGCGCGGATGCCCGGGCCGCCGCCGGTGCGGAAAGGTCCTCCGGCCGCTCCTTCCTCCTTGGGGCCTTTCTTGTGCCATGGACGAAGGGGGAGCGGGAAGGCGCGGTCTCCTGGATCCTGGGCCAGGATCCCTTCGCCCTGGGCGGGCTCGTGGACGTCGTCTCCCCCATGGTCTATCACCGCATGGTGGGACGGTCCCCCGCCTGGGTCGGGGAGATGACCGCCTACTACCGGGAGACCATGCCGGCCGCCGTTTGGCCGATCATCCAGTCCGAAGATACGGGCGCCGCGGAGTTCCTTGCCGCTGTAAACGCCGCCGCCGGTGGTGCGGACGGCATCCTGGTCTATTCCTACCGGGGCATGAAGGCGGACCTCTGGGCGCCGCTGCGCTCCTTCCGGCTCCGGAAAAACCTGCTGCCGAATCCCGACCTCACCATTCCCGTCCGGGCGTCGGCACCGCCGGGCTGGACGGGCTGCACCGCCGCCCGGACGGACGATCTGGGGAGCCGCTGCTTTGCCAAACCGGCGGCGGAACTGGATAACAATCCCCTGGTCATCCGGCGCCCACCGCTGTCGCCGGGGGCGTCGCTCCCCCTTGCCGCCGGATCGAGTCCGCCGGTTTCCGAGCCATCGGGACCGGAGCCTTTAATAGCGGAAACGGCGCCGGCCGGCGCCGGGGGGGAAGACAAAGGCGCGGTGGTTAGCGCGACAAAGACAGTTGCGGCCCGAAAAGACAAGCAGGTTGCGGAAGGCGCTGCCCGGGCCGTCTCCGGGGAGGGCGTAAAACGGGGGTTGACGGTCGCCGTGCCCGCGGAAGCTGGGCCGGTCGGCGGACCGGGAGCGGTGGGCATCCGGGCAGGCCGGGACGGGCGGGACGAGTGGCGGGCGCCGCTGCCGCCTTGCGTGCCGGGGCGTGATTACCTCTTTTCCGGATATTTCTACCGGGATTACTGGGAAAACGGCGTCTATGCGAAAGTCCGCGTCTGGGGTCGGGAAATCAAGCTCGACAGTCATTTGCAGTCCAAAAGGTGGCAGAACCTTCGGGGTTGGGTAACCTGTCCCGGCGGCAGTCCGAAGAAAATGGGTGGGGAAGGACGTCCCTCCGGCGGCAGTGGCGACGGAAATGCCCACGGCGACCCGGGCGGTGCCGCGGGCAATCACTTTGTCTTTGCCAGCGATCAGGCGGGAAAGAACTTCTGGATGACCCGGCCGCTGCTGACACCGGTCCCGGCGCCCGCGGCGCCGGCAAAACTGCCTGTGGGGGGTGAAATGGCGGCGGCAAAAACGCGGGCCCATCGGCCCACCGCCACGGTGCCCCAGGATACCGCCCCGGCAGATACCCGCTCCGGACCGGCAAGGAGTGATGGGGAGGCGGTTATGGCTGCTGTTGTCAAGGATCTGCCGGTGCCCGCGGCGGGTCAGACGACTAAAGAAAGCGGCGCCGGCGGCCGGCTGGCGAACGCGGATGGTGATGCGACCGCCTGGTTGCCGGCGGGGCTCTACGAAGACTTTTTCCCCATCGGCGTTTACGGTGCCGGTAAGGAAGACCTGGCGCAGCTCCGCCGCCTCGGCCTCAACACCGTGGTCATCGGCGGGCGCGGCCCGGCCCTGCGGAGCGCCGTGGCGGCCTGCCACGCGGCGAATTTCCGGTACGTCCTCGCCACGCCCCACGATCCCGAT
>JAKQOW010000119.1 GCA_029565065.1 Acidobacteriota bacterium
ACGCCTCTTTCCATTCCGCCGCCTTTGCCGTACCATCTCGCTTGGGCATGGTGCTCCTCCTTCATGGATGTGGGGTTCTTCGCCGAACACCCTGGAGATACCATGCCCTTTTCTTTTTGCAGAATCTTTTTTACACAACCACGCGGGCATCGGACCTGGGACCTGGGATCTGGGTAATGGGATTCGGATTCCAGGTCCCATCACCCAGGTCCAAGGTCCCGTTTCTCGTCTCCCGTCTCCCGTCTCCCGATTCACCTATTTACCCATTCACCAATTGATTCCCAAAATATTCGGTGTCCAAAAACCGGATCGGGCCGATAATAAGATTAGACATCCGGACCGACCGACAGGGTGACTATCCCGGGCAGGGCGCCTGCTCCCCGATCGGTTCGGCGTACAGATCTTTCAATGGTGGAGGTAAACGATGGAGATCAAACCACCCAGCGGACCGGCTGCAATGCCGGAACCCGACGATACGCCATCTGCTCCGGCCCCGGTGGGGCCGGTAAAAGCGGAAGTTCACCGGGCGTCCACGCAGGACCAACTCGGCGTGTTCCAGCCGCCGGTCCTCGACTTCGGCGAGAAGGGGCTCGAGCGGTTGCATGACGCCTCCGACCTGCCGCGGTTCCCGGGCGGACTGGGAGAGCGACTACCGGGCGGGATTGACACGGGGCCGACGGAACAGACGCCCGGCCAACCCATCGTGAGGCCGGATCCGCCGCCGGATCCGCCGAAGCGGTCGGACGATCTGGTGTCGAAGTTCCGGATCCCGCGGGAAGGCTTCGGCGCCTTCTCCCCCGAAATCGGCGGCACGGAGCAGGGTCCCGATGGCAATCCCAAGCGGCCGACGATCCGGCACGGTCTCGGACCCGGCCATGTGAAAACGCCGGTACCGGGCGCCACCGGACCCGACGAGCCCGGCGGATTCGTCGTACCGGGCATCCCGATGCCGACGGACCCCCGCGCCAGCTCGCCGGTCCCCCGGCCGGAACCGCAACCGACGCCGCCGGACCCGGACGATCCCGATGGTCCGGACGACGCCAGCCTCAGGGCCGAAGCCGCCTTGTCCGGCCTCGCCGCCGGCGTGAACCGGCAGAGCCTTGCCGGCTACCAGGATGGCGACGACCTGCCGGCGTTCGCCGGGTTGGTTTCCGGCGATCTCGGCGCCGCCGACATGGGCGAGACCGCCCGCGGCGTGCAGGATCCGGGCCCGCCCATCAATCCGCCCGATCCGCCCAGGTAAAACAGGTTCACCGCCGCAGGCACAGAGCCCGCGGAAAAAATGAATACGCAGAGGTTCAGTGAAGGCTGGCTGCCGTCAGCCGGAGGGGGACTTGTGGCTGGATGTGCCCCGGGGAGCGCCGATGGGCGCTCCCCGGAGGCGGAAGGCTGATGTTACCAGCGGGGCTTGCGGTCTTCCCGCGGACGAGCTTCGTTGACCTTGAGTGTACGGCCGTCCATGACCTTCTCATTCAGCGACTGGATCGCCTCGTTGGCGCCGTTGGACATCTCCACAAAGGCGAAGCCGCGGGGCCGGCCGGTCTCCCGGTCGGTGATCACGCTGACTGATTCCACCGCTCCGTACGCGGCGAACATCTGCTGCAGCTGGTCTTCCGTGGCGCTGAAGGGCAGGTTTCCGACATAAATCTTCGTCGACATGCTGATACTCCTGGCCCGTTGCAAGAACGAGCATCTCATTAAATTCCGGCCGAGCCGGTTCAAACACCTGGATTACGGAACAATGGAACGGATGATACTCGGCTGGGCTCTGGAAGGAACTGGCTGAACAACAAGTTACTTCTGGCGGCAGGAGCAACGATCGATCCGTTGATCGAATCCGGCAGGACTGTATACCTTTTCTTCCCTCATTGCAAGGAATATTTGAGAAATTCGGGGTGGGCAATCAGAGGGAATGGGTGAATGGGTAAACAGGTGAATCGGGAGACGGGAGACGAGAAACGGGACCTTGGACCTGGGTGATGGGACCTGGAATCCGAATCCCATTACCCAGATCCCAGGTCCCAGGTCGGATGCCCGCGTTACGGGAACGAGCCGCGAGTCCCAAGCCTCGAGCCTCGATGACGATTACGATCACGATCACGATTACGAATTACGAGCACGAACCATCAACGATCAACCATCAACGATCAACTTTTGTTGCGGTTGGCGGATGCAGCGGTTCAGCGGTTCCGGTAGTAGACGGCCAGCCCGGTGACCGTGCCGCACGCGAGCAGGCTGGCCACCATGCCGGAGAGGAGATACAGGTCATGCTGGAAGATGCCGTGCAGGATGCCCGTCACCTGCAGGAGGCAGAATCCGGCGAAGGTGAGGATGGACACGCCCTTGGCGCTCCGGGCGCGCCCGATCTTCACCGCCTGGAGCACAAACAGTCCCGCGTTGGCCATGAGGCCCAGTCCGAAGATGACGCCCACGATTTCCTTCATGCGTGCCTCCCCACGGTGAGTCCCGGACAGAAGATCCCATTTTACTACATGCCGAACCGGCGTTGATACCGGAGCGATTCCTGATAAACTACCATTTCTGTTCCAACCGAGACCGACCGAGGAGGCGTGTGCCATGCCGGACCATCCCCAAGCCGTGTTCGCCATCGAGCGGCCCATCCCGCGGCTTCTGGCGGTGTACGCCGTCCGCGCGCTTCTGATGGGACCGCTGTTCCCGGTGGCGATATTCCCTCTCTATTTCCGCTACCACACCATGCGCTACCGGTTCGACGACACGGGCATCGTCATGAGCTGGGGGGTTCTGTTCCACCGGGAGACCACCATCGCCTACGCCCGCATCCAGGACATCCACCTGACCAGCAATGTGGTGGAGCGCTGGCTGGGCTTGGCCCGAATCCAGATCCAGACCGCCAGCGGCAGTGCCCACGCGGAGATGGTCCTTGAAGGGTTGCCGGACAGCGGCCGGATCCGCGACTTCCTCTACGCGCGCATGCGCGGGGTGCGGACGGCGCCTGCGGCCGTCGCTCCGCCCGCGGCCGCCGGCGAAGCGGTCGGGGCCGATAGCGCGGCGGTGGCGGCAGCGCTGCACGAGACGGCGCAAGAGCTGCGGGCGGTGCGGGAATTGCTGGCAGCGCGGCTGGGCACGGGAGGGGGTGATGGAAGATAAGATCATCCGACTCCTGGGCCGGCTGCTGCGCCTGCCGCCGGAGCCGGAGGCGCCCGAGGCGCCTTCCCAAGTGTTCCGGGCGGCCCGGCCCTACTACACGCTGCTGCTCCTGACGTGGGGCGCCAAGCAGATCGGCACCGCCTTCGGTCTGATGGCGGGCATCTATTCCAGCCGTTATCTGCCCGATATTCATCTCCGCATTTTCAGCCTGGACCTGGGCCGGCTGGACCCGATCCTGGCCGTCTTCGAAGTAATCGCCGTGCTGGGCTTCTTCGCCCAGATCCCGTTCACCCTGGCCATGGTCCGCGTGGACTACCTCATGCGCTGGTACATCGTGACGGCGCACAGCCTGCGCATCCGGGAGGGCGTGTGGCAGGTCCGGGAGATGACCATGAGCTTCGCCAACATCCAGCAGATCACGGTGAAACGGAACCCGCTCCAGGGGCTGCTGGGCATCGCCGACGTGAAGGTGCGCTCCGCCGGCGGCGGGAGCGGCGCGGATCCGGGCGAGGATCAGGACGGGCACGGCCGGGAGCTGCACCTGGCCTACTTCCGGGGTGTGGCGGACTACGAGGCGATCAGCCGGCTGCTGCGGGAACAGGCCGGCCGCTGCCGGGATGCCGGCCTGGGCGACCCCGACGAGGAGGCCGCCGTCCTTCATCCGGCACCCGGGGCGCCACCGGTTGTGGCCGCCCGACCGGACCTGCGGGCGGCGGCGGAGGCGCTGTGCCGCGAAGCCCGGGCGCTGCGCGCCGCATTGTCGGAACCATCGGGATGATTTTCAGACGGGTCCCGTCAGATCCCAATCGTCACTGGATATTTCGGATGGTTGAGCTCTTGTTGAACTGGCTTGATAGAGTGAGCAGGTTGCTGCTGTGACGCTGTCAAAGTCCCATGTCCGCTACCCGAAGGACACATGCCAAAGTTCGCGATCAGATTTCGCATTACGGGTACGAGCCTCGAGCTTCGATTACGATGACTCAGTTACTCCCCAAATCTTGCCAAAATTTGGCCCAATCTTTAACCGGTTTCTTCCCCCCGGTCGCCCGTCCCATCATCGACCGGCCCGATCCACGCCGTCACGACGAAAATAGCCAGGCGCAGCCCCGCGAATGCGGGGCTGCGCCTAGAAAATCGATTGTTTGTGACGTCGCGCGCCCCGGCTCCGGGGCGCGGCGACGATCACCGCAGCTATCGTTCGTCGATGCCGAAGCGCCGCCATTGGTTTCCCGAACCCGGTCACCCAATCGATGGGTGGATTTGAAACCGAGCCGCTTATGGGCGTGGTTCCCGCCCGAATGAGGGATTCATCAATACAAGCGATCGGGAGGGATTCTTTCCGAAGATTCGATCCCAATTTCCCCGCGCCCCTGTCCCGGGGCGCGCCCTGTTTGTTTAATTCCGCTGTCCAGGCGCTGCCCTGCGTTCGCGGGGCTGCGCCTGGCTATTGTCTTTGAAACTGGAAGGGCTTGCCGGAAACCCGGCATTGCGGCACGGAGCTGGATGGAACGATTACGCCTCTTTGGTTCCGGCTACGCCGGCTTACGATTACGAACACGGACTACCAACTATCAACCATCAACATCTGCGCGTCTGCTGGATCCTGGCGCTGATTCCGCCTATTCCGTGATCGTCAGCGCCGCTGCGGCGCGGGGGCCGGCCGAGGAGCCGCCCACACGAACCACGTACCGTCCGAGCCGCACCGTCCACCGGCCGGCGGCCGCGTCCCATCGCCGCAGCGCCGCGGCGGTCAGGGGAAAGCGGAGTTCGCGGCGTTCGCCGGCGGCGAGACGGATCCGCCGGAATCCCTTCAGCTCCTGGTTCGGGCCGCCGGTGCGGGCGTCAGGCGGCTCCACGTAGAGCTGGACCACCTCGTCGCCGGCCGTTGCGCCGGTGTTGGCCACCGTGAGGCGAACCTCCGCCGCGCCGTCCGGCGGGATAGCCGCCGGCACCACCGCTAGCCCCGCGTAGCCGAACGTCGTGCAGCTCAGCCCGAAACCGAACGGGAAGGCGGGCTCACCGCGGTGGTAGCGGTAGGTGCGTCCCTCCATCCGGTAGTCCTCGAAGGGGGGCAGGTCCGCCAGCGACCGGTAGAAAGTCACGGGGAGGCGACCGGCGGGATTGGCCGCGCCGAACAGGACGTCGGCCACGGCGTTGCCGCCCTCCTGGCCCGGATACCAGGCCAGCAGCACCGCGTCGGCCAGCTCCAGGATTTCGGGGATGGCCACCGCCGAACCGGCGGTCACGACCACAACCAACGGCCGGCGGCTCTGGGCACGAAGGCGGCGGACCAGCTCCACCTGGACGGCGGGCAGCGCCAGACTCGTCCGGTCGCCCCCCGCGGCGGACCGGAACGCCTCGCCGTTCTCCCCCTCGAACTCGGGGGTCAGCCCGATAACGGCCACCGTGGCATCGGCGTAGCTCGCGGGCCAGATATTGCCGATGACGACGGGTCCGTCCAAGGGGCAGCCGGAGTTGTACTCGATCCGCGCGCCCGGCGCGGCGCGGCGGGTGATCCCCTCCAGCACCGTGACCAGGTCGCCGCCGAGGCCGTGATAGGTGCCGAGCAGCGCGTCGACGCTCGCGGCGCACGGTCCGGTGACGAAGAGCGTTTGCAGGTCCGCCGGCAGGGGAAGCGCAGCGTGGCTGTTCTTGAGCAGCACCATGGACTTGACGGCGGCCTCCCGCGCCAGCTTCACGTGGGCGGCGCATCCGATCACGTCCGGCGGCGGAGGCGGAGGCGGCGCCGAGTCGAACAGCCCCAGTCGGACAAGGGTGCGGAGCAGCGGCAGCACGGCCGCGTCGATCTCGGCGGGCGCCAGCCGTCCCTGCCGGACGGCCTCCGGCAGCTGTCGATAGGCCTCACCGCATTCCAGGTTGACGCCAGCCCGCAGCGCCTGGACGGCGGCCTCCAAGTCGTCGGCGGCGGTGCGATGGCCGTCCACAAAGTCGCTGAGCGCCCAGCAGTCGGAGATTACGTGCCCGCGGAACCCGAGTTCCCCGCGGAGGATCTCCCGCAGCAGGCGCGCGCTCCCGCAGCACGGCTCGCCGTTGACGCGGTTGTAGGCGCACATGACCGCCTCGACGCCGGCATCGGCCAGCGCGGCGAAGGCGGGGAGGTAGGTCTCGCGCAGGTCCTTCTCCGCGACCACGGCGTCGAAGTGGTGGCGCGACGCCTCCGGGCCGCTCCCCGCCGCATAGTGCTTGGCGCCGGCGGCCACCTGCAGCCGCCGCGGATTGTCCCCCTGCAGCCCACGGACCAGGGCCGCGCCAAGGCGTCCCGTGAGATACGGATCTTCGCCGTAGGTTTCCTGTCCCCTACCCCAACGGGGATCGCGGAAAATGTTCACGGTGGGCGTCCAGAAAGTGAGACCTGTGTAGAGGCCCGCGGCGCCGGCGGGCCGGGCGGCGTGCTTGGCCCGGGCTTCGGCAGCGATGGCGGCGCCGATGCGGCCGATCAAGTCGGGATCGAAGGTGGCGGCCAGGCCGATGGCCTGGGGGAAGACGGTGGCGCGCCCCGACCGGGCCACGCCGTGGAGGCACTCGTTCCACCAGGTGTATGGCGGAATGCCGAGACGCGCGACACCCGGCGTCTCGTGGACCATGAATCCAACCTTTTCGTCCAGGCTGAGGCGCTCCAGCAGGTCGCGCGCCCGCGTCTCCGGGTCGAGATTCGGATTCCGGAACGGTAGCGGGGCGACGCCGGCGGCCTCCGTCATGGCGTCGCCGCGGGCCGGGGCGAGGGCGGCTGCGGCGGAAAACAGGAGCAGCGTCATCAGGCCGATGGATCGGACTGGCCGCATCGGCGGATCTCCTATGGATCACGGGTTCAGGACATCGGCTCCATCATACCCGACCGCTCCGGCAACGTCCAGCGGCGCGGGCAGGGTAGCTCACGCGCCCCGCCTGTTCCAGTTGATAGTTGATGGTTGATTGTCGATAGTTGATGGTACGCCGGCGAGGCGGCGGACCTGAGAGCCGGTGCCGGATATCCTGTTGAACGCTCGCGCCTTCCCGCAGATCCCTCACGAACCCGACTGCAAAAGGTTGGGATTCCAGGCAACAATCGGCGGTTTTTCGACGATAATTAATACAATTCATCCGTTTCGGATCAGCGGTATCTACGGGAGGCCAATATGCGGCGAGCATTCATCGTGCTGGTGCTGGCAGGCGCGATCCTGTCAGCGGCGGCAGTGGCGGGCATCAACGCCTGGAACACGAACGGCCCCTACGGCGGATTGATGATGAGCGCCGTCGTCGACTGGCAGAATCCGAACGTGGTGTACGCGGCCTCGTTCGGGGGCGGCGTGTTCAAAAGCATGAACTGGGGGCAAAGCTGGAGCACCGCCAACGCCGGCCTCACCGACCACCAGGCGTACTCCCTGGCCATGCACCCCGACAATCCGCTGGTGCTGTACGCCGGCACGGCCACGGGCGTGTTCAAGAGCACGGACGGGGGCACAACCTGGACCAACTCCAGCACGGGTTTTTCCGGTGGGGAAACATTTGACCTGGTCATCAACCCGACGACGCCGAACACGCTGTACGTCTCCACGAACGGCAACGGCGTCTTCAAATCCACAAACGGCGGCGGCAGCTGGAGCCCGGTCAACCAGGGTCTGACCGACCTGGGGATTTGCAGCCTGGCCATCAATCCCGTCAACCCGAACATTCTCTATGCCGGCACCCGCTACACCGGCGTGTTCAAGAGTTCCAACGGCGGGGGCACCTGGGTCCCCACCGGGACAATGGGCAACCCGGTAATCTGGGCGCTTACGGTGCACCCCGAGAAGCCCAACACCGTTTACGCCGGCACGGACGGTGGCGTGTACAAGACGATCGACGGCGGCAACACCTGGGTGGTGGCCGATAACGACATCTCCTGGCTCCCCGTTTACGACATCAAGATCGATCCTGCCGCACCCGACACGGTCTATGCCACCGGCATGGGCGGGACGTACAAATCCGTCAACGGCACCGACTTCGACGACAGCGGCTATGGCATGTACAACCCCAGCTGCATGGGGCTGGCCCTGGACATCCGCAACCCGGGCACCGTCTACGCCGCTTCCTGGGGCAACGGCATGTGGCGCTCCGGCAACGGCGGCGCCGGCTGGGTGGAGATCAACACCGGATTGACTGGCGTGATCGTGCACAGCATCGCGATCGGCCCGGGAGCGGGACAGACCGCGTTTGCCGGCACGGCGGGCAACCTGTTCCGGACCGACGACGGCGGCATCACCTGGCAGCTCATCCAGGGGATCAGCGACAACTTCGCCGACGTGGAGATCTCCCCGGTGGATCCCGACACCGTCTTCGCCGGCGGCATCTACGACATCATCCGAACCCAGGACGGCGGCGACACCTGGCCCAGCGTCCGGAACAACCTGCCGGCGGGCTATGTCGATAGCGTCGCTGTCCACCCGGCCAGTCGCGACACCGTCTACGTCGGGCTGGACACTCACGGCTGGACACCGGAACCGGTGTTCAAGAGCAAGAACGGCGGCGACACCTGGGTGGCCGCCAGCACCGGCTTGCCGTCCGATTCGGCGACGGACCTGCTGCTGGTCCCGACGGCGCCCAACGTGGTCTACGTGTCGTTCTGGTCCAACGGCGTTTACAAGACCGTCGACAACGGCCAGACGTGGGCGCCGGCCGGCGGCGGCTTGCCGTCGCTCTTCGCGATGGACCTGGCGATCCACCCGCTGCAGCCGAACATGCTGTACCTGGCCACCAGCGATGGCGTGTACCGCTCGACGGACGCCGGCGGCAGTTGGCTGCCCTGCAACGCGGGTCTGACCAACCTGTGGGTGGAGTGCGTCGAGGTGGATCCCCGATCCCCGTCCGTCGTGTACGCCGGCACCTGGGACGGGCTCTGCGTCTCCACCGACAGCGGCACCACCTGGTCGCCGGCCGATCCGGCGTTCGATGAAATCGTCGTCTATGACATGGCGTTCGTCCCCCAGGTATCCCGGCTGGAGTACGCCGCCGCCGCCGGCGGCGTCTTCACCCGGCTCATGGCGGACGACGCGCTCTACGTCCAGTACGCCTCGAGCCGACCGGGCGGCCTGGACCTGACGCTGCCCTCGCAGATCCTGCCCGCCGCCCCGCTCCTGCTGGCGCCCGGCCCGGATGCGTTCCCGGGGGTGACGACCGCCAATCCCGCGATCATCGAGATCCAGCTGCCGCCGGGAGCCTTTCTGAGCCAGACGCTGGCCACCGGCACACCGTACGACCTGATGCTGGAACCTCCCGGAAGGCTGGTGTGCCCCCTGGCCGTGTCCGAGTACCAGTTCAATCCGGCTTCGGGCGCCTATGAACCCAACGACGACACGTCCAGCCCGGCTGACATCGGCCGACACGCCGTCCAGCTCTTCCGCTACATGGCCGGCGAGAGCAAGATCTGGATCCGCCTCACGGAAAATCCCATCAACTGGATCCCGTCCAAGGAGTCGAAGTTCCTCGGTTTCACTCTGGGCATCGGCGCCGGCGTCTGGCCGCCCAACACGGCGAGCAACTGGGGCTCGGCCGGCCTGTACCAGCAGGCCAGCACCCAGTTCATCGCCGACGTGCGGGACTATGATTTCGATTCGTTGGGCGCGCATTTTCCGGTGACCATCCGGGCGTTCTACCAGAGTTCCGGCGCGGATGTGCCCAACTGGATCTATCCCGAAGTCGTGAACCTGTTCCAGTGCGATTCGACCCAAGCGCAAGACCTGTCGGCTGCGGCGCAGCTGGGGGCCACCATCACCGATTTCGCCACCGCCGATCTGGACCTGGACGGCCGGGAGGATCTGCTCACCCTCGACCAGAATAACCGCCGGGTGTTCTGGTCGTATCGCCGCGCCGACGGTTCCCTGGGGAGCATGAGCTGGCGGGACCTGGGCGACTTCACGCCCGTCACCCTGGACGCAGCCGACGTCACGGGCGACAGCCGGCCCGACCTGCTCATCGGCGACAGCGACGGGCTTCTTAGAATCTACGACTGGCAGGACCTGTTCATGGCGCAGAAATCGGCCGGGCCGCTGCCGCCGGCCCGGACGCTGGCGCTGGCGGGGACACCGTCCGACTCGCTGGTTCAGGACGTCAACGCCGACGGCAGTTCCGATTTTCTGTACACCGACCAGGCCGGCAACTCGCTCAACCTGCTGCTCGGCAACGCGTTCACCAGCGGCGCCTCGTTCGCCACCGGGAGCGGCCCCGTAGCGTTGGCCGGCGGCGATTTCGACGGTGACCTGGACCCGGACGTGGCGGTGGCCAACAGCGGCGGGAACACGGTCTCGGTGTTCCGGAACTCCGGCGGCGGCAGTTTCAGCCGGACCGAGTACGCCATCGCGGGCACCCAGCCGGTGGACATCCAGTCGGCCGACTTCGACCGCGACGGCCGCAGCGACCTGTGCCTGGCGCTGCAGGGCGACAAGTCGATCGCCGTGTGGAAAGCCCAGGCGGGCGCCGCGTTCAACCCGGGCGCGGGCCAGAAGGTGTATTTCCTCAACCGGCCCAGCGCCCTCCAGGCGGAAAACTTCGACGGTTATCACGGCCCCGACGTGCTGGTGGGCTTCGCCGACTACTACAAGCTGGCCCTGTGCGTCTCCGACGCGGTCGGCACCGTGGCCTACGCATACAGCATCAACACGCTGGGCGACGTGGAACTGGACCCGGTCAACCACGTCACCCTGAGCGAGGACAACGTCCTGTCGGTGGCCGGCGGGAGCACCCTGGGCGGCATCTCGGACCGGACCGGCGCGGCGGCTCTGGCCGACCAGCCGTTCAACCTGGTCCACTTCCCCCGCAGCCAGGATCTGTCGTTTTCGGTGGTGAACCTGGATGCGCAGCCCGCGCTCCTGAACCTCGAGCTGTACGACGACACCGGCGCGTACCGCAAGAGCGTCACCGCGTCCATCGCCGCGGGCACCCAGTACGCCCGCTACCTGGCGGACCCGAGCGTGTTGGGCAGCGACGCCGACAACTCCGCCCGCTGGGCCCGGGCGTTCATCACCCAGGCGGACACCTACGGCCTGTGGCTGGCCAACGAGGGCGACAGCATGACCTACCTCGACGGGCTGAAGCTGCCCGACGTCCGCGACGCGCGCACCTGCTTCGTCCTGCCGGCGGGGCCGCCGGCCGGCGGTTTCGCGCGGGTGCTCCTGGTGAACCCCTCGCTCGCCCAGGCCCATATCACCGTCCGCTGGGTGGGCGGCGGCGCCGAGAAAGGGACGCTGGCGGTGAATCTTGCCGGTCGCGCCCGCCGGGTCATCGAGGTGGGCACGACCTTCCCGTCGATGGGTGCGGGGGATTTCCTGTTCGTGGATTCGGACCAGCCGGTGATCGGCTGCGAGCTCTTCGGCGACGCGCAGAAGCTGGCCGCCGTCGACGGACTGGCGGTGCCCGACACCCCCACCGTGCTGTACAGCCCCCACGCCGCGGCGGGCAACTTCGGCGTGGTTTACGAGTCGTTCCTGACGCTGGTGAACACGTCGGCGGGATCGTTCAATGTCGCCTTGTCGCTGTACGGCGACAGCGGCAACCTGATCAGCACCGTCCCCGCCCTGGCCATGGCCGGCCGTTCCAAACAGCAGCTCAATGTGGCCACCCTCTTCGGTCTGGTCAACCCCACCTCCGGCTACATCAAAGTGGACCCGCTGGGCGGCTTCGGCCTGACCGGCGCCATCACCTTCGGGGAGAGCGGCGCCGGCCGCTTCCTATCCTGCCTGGGGCTGGTGACACCGGGCGGTGATGACTTCCTCGTCGGGCATCTCGCCATCGGGACGCTGGGCAGCGTGGCGTTTTTCACGGGCGTGAGCATCCTCAATCCGGACGCCACGGCGCAGTCGGTCCTGTTGACCGCCTACAACCAGGACGGCTTTCCGCAGGCGACCGCCACGGTCAACGTGCCGGCCCGCGGCCGTTCGATTTTCCTGCTCGACCAGCAGATGCCCGATCTGGGCAGCATCTTCGGCGGCTACCTGATCATCGAGAACCAGACCACGCCGTCTTCGGGGCTGATGGTGTTCGCGCTGTTCGGCGACCAGCCGCTCAATTTCCTGTCAGCGGTGAACGCCGTGCCTGTCGGGGAGTGATCGGTGAACAGTGAACAGTGAACAGTAAATGGTGAGGATTGTGCTGCATCGTGCTCGTAACTCGTAATCGTAATCGTGATCGTAATTCGTAATCGTGATCGTAATTCGTAATCGAAGCTCGAGATTCGTTTCCAATACCGACGGTGAAACTCGCGATCGAGAGTTTGAAGGTCGAAAGGTTCGCATGTTCGCAGGTTCACTGGTTTGATGTTTGCGAATTTTGAAATCGAGTAACAGGGTTAAAGGCTGAGAGTCGGGCTCTGTGATTCAGAACTCAGGTCTCAGAACCCAGGTCCCAGAACCCAGGCCCGATTTCCGATATCCGAATTCCGATGTCCGATGATCGGGAACGAACCTCGAGCCTCGATTACGAATTACGATCACGATTACGAATTACGATCACGATCACGATTACGAATTACGAGCAAGAAATCCGATGTCCGATGTCCGCATGACGGGAACGAGCAGCTAGCCTCGAGTCTCGAGCCTCGATTACGAGTACGAGCACGAACTACTTTGTCGGCGTGATGATCACCCGCACGTAGGCCGGGATGGGCTTGTCCAGCGAGCGGCTCCGGTCCAGCGCGTTCCAGTCGATGTCGTTCCGGTCCAGCTCGAAGGAATAGTTTTCGTACTTGGACTCGCGGCGGTGGGTGCTTTCGACGATCGGCGCGTGCGCCGCCGCTTCGGAGCCCATCACCTCGCACACCATGCCGCCGAACTCGTTCCGCACCAGCGGGATGTTGCGCAGCACCACCCGGGTCCGGGACAGGTCCCGCCCGTCATCCCCCGACAGCGGCGTTTCGTGGGTTTCCTCCAGTTCCAGCAACTCGACGGCCCGCTGGTTGGCGGTGAGCTGTCCCTTGATTTTCCACGTCCGGACCGTGGTCATGGTCGCGGTGTTCTTGATCTGCTCCGACCCCTGGCCCCAGAAGAACAGGCCCTGGGCCTGCACCTTGGGAAACCGCCACGACTGGTCGAAATCGAAGCTCATGTAGGTCGTGTCGCTCCCCTTCAGGCGCTTCATGGAGGTGGACTTGCCCGTGTGGAGCTGCACCTCCATGACCACGATGGCCACGGGCCCCTCCTTGCGGATGACCGCCTCGGCCCGGGCCGCGGCCAGTTCCCCTTCGTCCCGGGGTTTGGCCGTGTCCACGAGCACCGCCTCGACGGTGAAGGTGCCTTCACGGGCGTACCGGTGGGAGACCTCCCGGTCGCGGGTGTAGACCTTGGGGGTGCCGTCGCCGAAGGTCCACTCGAACTGGGCGCCCGCGGGCATCTTGGATGCGAGCGCCCGGAACGTCACGTCGTCCTTCGGCTCGGCCACCATCGTGGCCGGGTCGATCCGGAGAGTCAGCTCCTGGCCGATGCCGATCTTCACCGGCAGGGCCGCGAGCAGCGAGCGGTAGCCGCGGGAGGTGTCGAACAGCCGCACCGTCAGAGTGTAAGTCTTCTCCCGGTTCCAGGCGTGCATGTATTGGAAGTCGGCCTCGAACGGCGGCGCCGGATCGCGACGCTCGGACGCCCGCGCGCTGCCGTCGCCCCAGTCCCACTCCAGCTCCAGCGACCGGACAGTCCGCGGGATCTCCGTAGCTCGGGCGATGAAGCGATACTGCCGGTTGACCAGCCCCCGGGGGATCGCCTCGGAGATGACCGCGAGCTTGACGCCGGTGTCGATGGACACGGTCACATAGGTGTCCTTGTCGCGGGTGCTGGTGGCCACGCAGTAAACCACGTCGCCGTGCTGGAGGTCCAGCCAGATCTCGCGGGTGGCGTTGTTGGCGGCGATGGCGCCCGCCGCGGCCGGGCCGCCGGCCGGCCGAACGTTCTGCGGCAGGACGTAGACGTCCACCGCCGTCCCCGTCGGCGGGTCGTCGTCGCGGTAGACGCGCAGTCGGCGGGAGCCGTTCGGCGGGTCGCACGCCACGCGCACCGCCCAGACCGCTGCGGCGTAGTTCCGGTTCACCGCCAGGACGGCCATCTTGCGGGACTCGTCGGCGGGAAAGTCCTCGCTCTTGGTGACCACCTTGGCCTGCAGGTCGTCGCCCGTGGCCACGCCGGTGAGCGGGCTCGACGCGTCGAACAGCAGCCAGCCGGCCATGCCCCGGTAGTGGTCGATGAGCGTCTGCCGCTTCGCGAGGAAATGGTTTTCCAGAGTCGTCAGGGTGACGCTGCGCTTCCACTCCTCGGTTGGCTTCCAGTTCAGGCCCAGTTCGTAGGCGGCGTACCCGATCACGCTCATCCGCTCGAGGCCCAGGAACGGGCGGGTCCGGTTCACCGTGTCCTCCCAGACCTGGCGGAAGTCCGCGCCCGCCCGGTCCTCCAGATACTGGAGGAAGACGGCATTCTGGTACATGTGCTGGGGGCTGGTCTGGTCGTATTCCCGGGAGAGCGGCTCCTCGAGGTACTTCGGCACGGGCCGGGCCACCGCGGCGTTGCGATCCCAGGCCACATGCCAGGCGGCGTACTCGGCGCACGTCTCGAGCCACCAGGTGCGGTAGTTCATGGCCATCAACGCGCCGAGGCCGGAGTAGCCGGGGACGAGCGCGCTGAAGTACTCGGCCTGGACGGAGTGGAACAGCTCGTGGGCGGTTGTCAGGCGGTAGTCGGCCGGGCTGGCCGTCGTGCAGGCGATGGTGATGATCCCGGTGAGCTTGCTCCGCTGGCTCGCGCCCGAGGTCTCGACGAACACAGTCAGGCGCGACCACGTCGTCGACGGCACCTTGAAGCCGGCCAGCTGGTATTTGCGGTAGGCGTGTTCCAGCATCCGGCCGACATCCAGGACGAACGGCGGGACATCGGCCGAAAGAAACCTGCGCTCGTCGCCCGCCGGATCCTGCCCCCCCTCCCGCAGTCGTTTCTCGAGCCAGGAGCGGGGATTCACGAACACATCCTTCGAAAGCTCGTCTGCGTCGTAGCAAATGGTGAAGTGCTCGGTCTGGGCCACGTTCTCCCACCACTGCAGGATCAGGCCGTAGACGCTCAGGTGGCGGGCCTGGACCACCACGCGGTTCCGTCCGGCATCCACCCGGCACGGCACGGCGACCCAGGTCTCCATGACCGGGTCCCAGCTGGCGGCCAGCAGGGCGTGCTCCGGCTTCCGCCCCGAGGGGATGGCCTTCGGGTCGTATGAAAACTCGATCTCCAGCGGCTTCACCACCAGCACGTCATCGCCGGCGGAAACGTCATAGGCGGCCAGCACCCGGAGCTTGTCGGTGCCGGTGGACGGCGCGTCCGCGGCGGCGATGGTCAGGTTCACCGGTTCCCGCCAGGGGCCGGGACGATTCCCCTTGTCGGGCCAGGTGCCGAAGGCGCCGGGCGGGACGGTCACCGCGAGCTTGTCCTCATACTCCAGCCGCTGCGGCTCGCCGCCGGGCGCGATCTCCCGAGCGGCCAGGACTTCGGGCCCGCCCGGACGCAACAGGAACCAGGCGCCCACTCCGATGGCGGCCAGGACGACCAGCGCGACAGCCGCGAGCAGCACAACCACCAGCGCCGTCCGCCGCCGGGGCGCTGCGGGCACGGCTTGAGCCGGGACCGGCCCCGCCGGGGCGGCCGCGGACGGGCGGGGTGGCGCCGGCGGAGTCCGGGGCACTGGCGGCGGGCCGTCGGGACCCGCCGCGCCGGGAGCCGTGGCCGGCCGAGGCGAAAAGACGGGTGGCTGCGGCGGCAGAGTGGGCGGCAGCGCGGGCGTCGGAGGAATTGTGGGCGAGCTGTCCGCCAGAGCGAGGGGGCGGCCGCCTGGCGGGACAGCCGCGCCTTCCGACGGCCCGACCGGAGACGGCGGGGCGCTCACACCCGGCGGACCGGTGTAGACGACCACCACAGCCTGTTCGCCGCCCATGGCCAGGCGGTCGCCGGGACGGAGCTGGACCGTGTCCGTGAGGCGGACACCGTTGACGCAGGTGCCATGGGTGCTGCCGGCATCGTGGACGATGCAGCCGTCGGGCCGGCAGTCAATGACGGCATGGTGCCGGGAGACGGTGGGCGCTCCCGCCAGGACCAGGGCATTTTCGGGGCTGCGGCCGACGGTCACCCGTCCGACTAGAGGGACGGTCCGGCCGGCGGCGGTGCCCACCTCGAACCGGAGTGCCAGTGCCGGCATCAACGGAACCAGCGACGGCGGAGAGATCGGGGAAACTGGGGAGATAATTGTCCGGTCGTCCGGCGGTGCGGAAGCCGGCGCCTGGGGAGACGAGATCGGCGGCGGTACCGGCGGCAGAACCTGTGGCACCGGCGAAGCGGGCGGGGCCGGCGGCCGGGAAGTCGGCATCGCGGGTTGTGAAGGCGTTGCCGCCACCCGGGCCCCGCAACCCATGCAGAAGGCGCCGCCGGGCGTCAACCGTCGGCCGCACCGCACGCAGAACACCTGTCCCTGTTCCATGAGGCCTCTACACCCGCTTCATTGAGAAGAAATAGAATGTCGCCGCTACATTCTAGGCCAAACAGAACCTTCGTTGCAATCTCCCGTCACCGGTGATGTGGACCGGTCTTCAATCGGTGAATGGGTGGATGGGTGAATGGGTGAATGGGTTCTGTGAGCCAGGAGCCAGGACCCAGGTCCCAGAACCCTGGTCCCAAATCCCAGGTCCCAGGACCGATGTCCGAATTCCGACGTCCAATGATCGGAAACGAGCCTCGAGCCCCGAGCCTCGATGACGATTACGAGCACGAGAACGATTACGAATTACGAGCGCGAACCCTCAACCCTCAACCCTCAACTCTCAACTTTCAACAGATGGGGAAAAGCCTTGGTTTACTCCGCGCGGTAGTCGCCGGAGGCGCCGCCGGATTTTTCCAGCAGGTGCAGGTCGTCAATGACGATGGCTTTGTCCACCGCCTTGCACATGTCGTAGAAGGCGAGCGCGGCCACGGCGGCGGCGGTGAGGGCCTCCATTTCGACGCCGGTGGGACCGGTGCAGCGCGCCTCGGCCTCGATGGCCACCCCGTCGGCGGCCACGGCGATGCGGACGTCCACATGGCTCAGCGCCAGCGGGTGGCACAGGGGGATGAGCTCCGGCGTCCGCTTGGCCGCCAGGATTCCCGCCACCCGGGCCACTTCGAAAGGGTCCCCCTTGGGCAGCTTCAGCTCCCGGATCTTGGCCAGCGTCTCGGGGCGCATGCGCACCCGCACGCCGGCCTTGGCGGCACGGGCGGTGGCGGGCTTGGCGCCCACGTCCACCATGCGGCTGCGGCCCTCGGCATCCCAGTGGGTGAAGTCGTCGGCCACGGGCGGCCCCTCACTCCTTCGATTCCACCCGGTAGTTGGGCGCTTCCTGGGTGACCACCACGTCGTGGACGTGGCTCTCGCGGTGGGCGCTCGGGGTGATCTTGATGAACCGGGCCCGCTCGCGAAGCGCCGTCAGGTTCTCGCAGCCGCAGTAGCCCATGCCGGCGCGCAGGCCGCCGGTGAGCTGCGGAATGAGGGCGCGGAGACTCCCCTTGTACGGCACGCGCCCCTCGACGCCTTCGGGCACCAGCTTGCCGGCCTCGGTGCCGGACTGGAAGTAGCGGTCGGCGCTCCCCTTCTTCATGGCGCCGATGGACCCCATCCCGCGGTACGCCTTGTAGGAGCGGTTCTGATAGAAGATGAGCTCACCGGGACTTTCGTCGGTGCCGGCGAACAGCGAGCCGATCATCACCGACTCGGCGCCGGCGGCCAGCGCCTTGGTCACATCGCCCGAGTACTTGATGCCGCCGTCGGCGATCACGGGCACGCCGTGGCGGGCAGCCACGCCGGCGCAGTCCATCACCGCGGTGATCTGGGGCACGCCGGCCCCCGAGATGATGCGGGTGGTGCAGATGGAACCGGGACCCATGCCCACCTTGATGGCGTCGACGCCGGCGTCGATGAGCGCCTCGGCCGCGGCGGCGGTGGCCACGTTCCCCACGATGAGCTCGACGGCCGGAAAACGCGTCTTGAACTTGCGGGCCGCCTCGAGCACGCTCTTCGTGTGGCCGTGGGCGGTGTCGATGGAGATCACGTCGGCGCCGGCGGCCACCAGCGCCTCGGCCCGCTCCATGGTGTTGGCGGACGCGCCGATGGCCGCGCCCACCAGCAGCCGGCCGTGGGCGTCCTTGCAGGCGCTGGGGAAGGCCATCATCTTCTGGATATCCTTGATGGTGATGAGGCCCTTGAGATGGAAGTGCTCGTCGACGATGAGGAGCTTCTCGATCCGGTACTGGTGCAGGAGCTTCTTGGCCTCCTCCAGCGTGGTGCCCACGGGCGCCGTCACCAGCCGCTCCCGGGTCATTAAATCGGCCACCCGCGCCTCCATCCGCGTTTCGAAGCGGAGGTCGCGGTTGGTCAGGATGCCCACCAGCTTCGGCCCCTCGGTCACCGGGATGCCCGAGATTTTGTACTTCTTCATCAGCTCCAGCGCGTCGGCCACGCGGGCTTCCGGGGCGATGGTCACCGGGTGGAGGATCATGCCGGAGACGGAGCGCTTGACGATGTCCACCTCGTTGCACTGCTCCTCGATGGTCATGTTCCGGTGGATGATGCCGATGCCGCCCTCCTCGGCCATCGCCTTGGCCATGGCCGCTTCGGTTACCGTGTCCATGGCGGCGGACAGCAGCGGGATGTTCAGGCGCAGGTTGCGGGTCAGGCGGGTGGTGATGTCCACGTCGCCGGGCAGCACAGCGGAATAATCGGGCAGCAGCAGCACGTCGTCGAATGTCAATGCTTCCTTGGCGATCTTGTCCTTCATGTCGGTCCCTCGCGCTTTGGGCATCTCCCCCTCCCGTCGGCTCACTGCTTGCCGCAGCAGAACTTGTACTTCTTGCCGCTGCCGCACGGACACGGGTCGTTGCGGCCCACCTTGGCCTGCTTGACCACGGTCTTCACCTTGGCGGGCGCGGCCTCGGCGGCGCTGCCGGCGCCGCTGTACGAGAGCGCCTGTTCGGTGGTTTGGCGGCGCTGCTGCATGTGCTCTTCCTGGCGGTCGGCCACCCGGGCCTCCACCAGCCAGAGCAGCCGCACCGACTCCTCCTCGATCCGGTTGAGCAGGTCATTGAACAGGTCGAAGCTCTCGCGCTTGTACTCCACGAGGGGGTCCTTCTGGCCGTAGCCGCGCAGTCCGATCCCCTCTTTGAGGTGGTCCAGGGCCAGGAGGTGGTCCTTCCACTGGGCGTCCAGCACCTGGAGCATGATGTAGCGCTCGAGGCGGCGCATGAACTCGGGCCCGAGCTGCCGCTCCTTGTCCTCGAACACGGCCAGGACACGGGCGCGCAGGGCGTCGACGAACCCTTCGCGGCGGTCGAAGGCGCCCGGATCGATCCCCGTCGTCTTGAGGTCGAGGCCGAACTGCGAGCGCAGGTTCACATCGAGGTTGGCCGTGTCCCACTCGTCCATGCGCTTGTCGGCGGGGGCGTAGGTGTCGATGAGCCCGTCGAGGATGTCGCCGGCGACCTCGACCACGTAATCGCGTTGCTCTTTTCCCTCGAGCAGCTCGCGGCGCATCTTGTAGATGGCCTCGCGCTGCTTGTTCATCACGTCGTCGTACTCGAGGAGGTGTTTGCGGATCTGGAAATTGTGGGCCTCGACCTGCTTCTGCGCCTTCTCGATCTGGCGGCTGACCAGTCGGCTCTCGATGGGGACGCCCTCGTCCATGCCCATGCTCTTCATGAACCCGGAGATCCGCTCGCCGCCGTAGATCCGCATCAGGTCGTCCTCGAGGCTCAAGTAGAACCGCGAGGAGCCGGGGTCGCCCTGGCGGCCGGCGCGGCCGCGGAGCTGGTTGTCGATGCGGCGCGCCTCGTGGCGCTCCGTGCCCAGGATGTGCAGGCCGCCGGCGGTCTTGACGCGCTCGTGCGCCTCGGCCACCTGGGCACGCATCTGCGCCACCACCCCATGGTACTCGTCGGGGGGAACCTCCCGCCAGTCGAGCTTGCGCTTCTTGAAGTCCTCGCGGGCCATGAACTCGGGATTGCCGCCGAGCAGGATGTCGGTGCCGCGGCCGGCCATGTTCGTGGCGATGGTGACCGCGCCCACCCGGCCGGCCTGGGCGACGATCTCGGCCTCCTTCTCGTGGTATTTGGCGTTCAACACGTTGTGGGGAACACCCTTGCGGGTGAGCATCTTGGAGATGTGCTCCGACTTGTCGATGGTCACCGTGCCCACCAGCACCGGCTGGCCGGCCTCGTGGAGCTCGATGATCTCGTCGACGATGGCGTTGAACTTCTCGCGCTGGGTGCGGTAGATGACGTCGGCGTTGTCGTCGCGGATCATCTCCTTGTTCGTGGGGATCTCGTTCACCTCGAGCTTGTAGATCTTCCAGAACTCCTCGGCCTCGGTGGACGCCGTGCCCGTCATACCGGCCAGCTTCTTGTACATCCGGAAATAGTTCTGGAAGGTGATGGTGGCCAGGGTCTGGTTCTCGCGCTCGATCTTGACCCCTTCCTTGGCCTCGACCGCCTGGTGCAGGCCGTCGCTCCACCGCCGGCCGGGCATGAGGCGGCCGGTGAATTCGTCGACAATGATCACCTGGCCGTCCTTGACCACGTAGTTGACGTCGCGCTGGTACAGGTTGTGGGCGCGCAGCGCCTGGTTGATGTGGTGCTGCAGGTCCATGTGGACGGGGTCGTACAGGTTCTCGACCCCCAGCAGCTTCTCGGCCTTGAGGATGCCGTCCTCGGTCAGGGTGACGGTGTGGGCCTTCTCGTCCACCAGGTACTCGACGTCGCGCTTGAGCTTGGGGACGATGCGATCGATCCGGTAGTACTTGTCGGTGGACTCCTCGGACGGGCCCGAGATGATGAGCGGCGTGCGCGCCTCGTCGATGAGGATCGAGTCGACCTCGTCGACGATGGCGTACCAGTGCGGGCGCTGGACACAGTGCTCCAGCTCGAACTTCATGTTGTCGCGCAGGTAATCGAAGCCCATCTCGTTGTTGGTGCCGTAGGTGATGTCGTAGCGATAGGCCTCGTAGCGCTCGCGGTCGTCCAGGTCGTGGACGATCACGCCGGTGGTCAGCCCGAGCAGCCGGTAGATCGGATTCATCCAGTCCCGGTCGCGGCGGGCCAGGTAGTCGTTGACGGTGACAATGTGGACGCCCCGCCCGGCCAGGGAGTTGAGATAGGCGGGCAATGTGGCCACCAGGGTCTTGCCCTCGCCGGTCTTCATCTCGGCGATCCGGCCCTCGTGAAGCACCGCGCCGCCGAGGATCTGCACGTCGAAGTGGCGCATGCGCAGGGTGCGCCAGGCGGCTTCGCGGGCCGCGGCGAACGCCTCGGGCATGATCTCATTGAGCAGCGCCTTGCGGGCGTCATCGTCTTCGGCCCGGTCAAGGCGCTCGCGGAACGCCGCGGTGAGGGCGGCGAACTCCTCGTCGCGCATCGCCTTGAAGCGGGGCTCCAGATCGTTCACCCTGGCGATGATGGGTCGGAGGCGCTTGAGCTCCCGGTCGTTCCTGGTGCCGAAAATAAGGGAAAGGATATCCATTGGTGCAACCTGCCCCGGCGGGGGGAACGCAAACTGTAGCACGATCACCACGGGCTGTCAAACGCTCCGCCCCGAGCGGCCGGGCGCGCCGGCCGGACCGGCCGCCAGGGCTACGCCAGCGGCACCCGGGCCAGGGTCAGGACGTGGATCGTCTCCACCCCCGCCTCGGTCAGGGCGCGGCAGGCGTCGTTGACCGTGGCGCCGGTGGTGAAGATGTCGTCCACGAGGAGCACCGCCGGCGGGACACCGCGGTGCAGGCGGCGGACCCGGAAGGCGCCCCGGATGTTGGCGGCACGCTCCGCCAGCCCCAGCGACGACTGGGGCGGAGCCGCCCGGACCTTGCGCAGCAGCCGCCGGTGCGGCAGCCCCAGGTGGCGGGCCAGCCCGCGGGCCAGCAGCTCCGCCTGGTCATACCCGCGCTGGCGGCGCCGGCGCGGGTGGAGGGGCACCGCGGCCACGCACGCTCCTGCCGGGAGGCCGTCGTCCAGACGGGCGGCGTCCGCAAGCAGGCCGGCCAGCGGCCCGGCCAGCCGCGACGCGCCGGCGAACTTGAACTGGTGGATCAGCTCCCGCAGGGCGCCGGCGTATTCACCCGCGGACCGCGCCCGGTCGAACAGGAAGGCGGTCCCGCGGCACGGCGGGCACAGCGCCTGGGGCGTGGCCAGCCGGTAACCGCAGCGCGGGCACGCCACCGTGTCCGGACGCGGGCGGAGCGGCGCCAGGCATTCCCGGCAGACACCCCGCTCGTCCGGATGGTCGAGGAACGAGCGGCAGAGGAGGCAGTGGTCCGGCCAGACCAGGCTGGCCACGGTGTGGAGGACGCGGGCGATCGGTGATGGAGCGGCGGGGACGGCGAAAACGACCCTCTCCCGGTGCTATTCCCTCAGGGTACCTTTCTCTTTCTTTTCCTGGCAGCCGATGCAGTACTTGGCCCAGGGAACGGCGTTGAGACGCTTGGCCTCGATGGCGATGCCGCACCCCTGGCAGCGGCCGAAACGGCCTCGCTCGATCCGGGCGAGCGCCTCCTGGATGAGGCGCAGCGTGTTCCGGTCGGCGCTGCTTTTGTTGAAATAAAACTCCTTGTTGTAGGCGCTGGAGGCCACGTCGGCGATGTCGCTGGGGTCCTCGTCCACCTCGCGCCCGGAGTTGTCCGCCTCCTGGACGCTGTCGAGGAGCGCCTGCTGCTTCGCCATCAGAGTCTTCTTGTATTTTTCAAAATCTTTCTTTTGCATCCCCTCTCCATCTCCTTTCATTTGTGATACGGCACACGATGCCGGATGGTGCACGCCCGGAACAGCTGCTCGGCGAGCACCAGCACGGCCAGTTCGTGCGGCAGCGTCATGTCCGAAAGCGACAGGACGAGGTCCGCCCGCTCCAGAACCCGGTGGTCCACACCGAGGAAACCGCCCACCACGAAGGCCAGCGGGCGGTTGGCCGGCTCGGCGGTCCGCTCCAGCCAGCGGCTGAAAGCGACCGAATCCAGTTGCCGGCCACCCCGGTCCAGCACGACGCAGAGCGATCCCGCCGGGATCTGGGCCAGAAAGCGCTCGGCTTCTTCGGCCCGGATGCGATCGCCGGCCCGGGTTTCGTCGGCATACCGCGACTCTTTCAAATGGACCACGCGGAACGGGTGGAAGCGTCGGATCCGGTCCGCATAATCCGCCACGAGCGCCGCCAGGTCCCGGTTCTTGAACTTGCCAATCATCAACAGCTGCACGTGCATGCCCGGCGGAAGCCCCAAAAAGATGACACAATATAATGACAGCCGCGAAGGTTGTCAACCCTTTTCGGACTTCAATCCTGCCGGCTCGAACACCCGGGGATCGACTCGAGGCTCGAGACTCGTTCTCCGTTTCTGAGTTCGCAGCAACATCCTCAACTCTGTTCACGAACCCCGAGTCCCGAGCCTCGAGCCTCGAAAAGAAACGGCCGCCCCGCGTGCGGGGCGGCCGGGGGGAGGCGTCGGCGCCGCGGCGGTCTACATGTGCTTCGAGGCCACCGCGGTGATGGAAGTCAGGTTAACGATCTCGTCCACGGTCACGTTGTGATGCATCACGTTGACCGGCTTGCGCATGCCCAGCAGGATCGGGCCGATGGCGTCGGCCTTGCCCAGGTGCTGGACCAGCTTGTAGGCGGTGTTGGCGCTGAACAGGTCGGGGAAGATGAGCACGGTGGCATCGCCCTGGATCTTGGAATGGGGAAAATTCTGCTGGGCCAGTTCGGCCACCAGCGCCGTGTCGGCCTGCATCTCGCCGTCGATGACCAGGTCGGGCCGCGCCTGGCGGGCCAGTTCCACGGCCTTCTGGATCCGCAGGATGTCGGCATTGACTACGGAGCCGAAGTTGGAATAGGACATGAAGGCCACTTTCGGCTCGATCTCGAAGTAGCGGGCGGCGTCGGCGCTCATGACCGCGATCTCGGCCAGCTCCTCGGCGGAGGGATTCAGGTTCACGGTGGTGTCGGCCAGGAACAGGATCCGATCCTTGAGGATCATCATGTAGAGGCCGGCCACGCGCTTGGCGCCGGGCTTGAGGCCGATGATCTGCAGCGCCGGCCGGATGGTCTCGGGGTAGGAACAGGTCACGCCGGAGACCAGGCCGTCGGCCAGGCCCTGGTCCAGCAGCATGCAGCCGAAATAGACCGGGTCCTGCATGAGCTTGCGGGCGGTGCGGGGGGTCATCCCCTTGTAGCGGCGCCGCTCGGCCAGCAGCTCAGCGAACTGCTCCGCCCGGTCGGATTTCCGGGGATCGATGATCTCGTAATCATGGAGATCCAGGCCCAACTGGGCGATTTTGTTCTGGATGACCTCCTGATTGCCCAGCAGCACCGGGGTGGCGATGCTCTCGTCCACGATGATCTGGGCGGCGCGCAGGATCTTGTCCTCCTCGCCCTCGGGGAAGACGATCCGCTGCCGCTTCTCCTTGGCCTTGTTGATGACCACGCGCATGACCTTCTTCGAGAAGCCCAGCATCATCTCGAGATGCTCGCGGTACTTCTCGATGTTCTCGTACGGCTTGGTGGCCACCCCCGTGTCGATGGCCGCCTGGGCCACGGCGGGCGCCTCCCAGAGCAGCACGCGCGGGTCGAACGGCTTCGGAATGATGTACTCGCGGCCGAACGTGAGCTTGATGCCGCCGTAGGCCTTGATGACCGAGTCGGGCACATCCTCCTTGGCCAGCTTGGCCAGGGCGTGCGAGGCGGCGATCTTCATCTCGTTGTTGATCTTGGTGGCCCGCACGTCGAGGGCGCCGCGGAAAATGAACGGGAAGCCCAGCACGTTGTTCACCTGGTTCGGGTAGTCGGAGCGGCCGGTGGCCATGATCACGTCGGGGCGGGCGTCCTTGGCGTCCGGATAGGTGATCTCCGGGTCGGGATTGGCCATGGCGAAGATGATGGGATTCTTGGCCATCGATTGGACCATCTTCTTGGAGACCATGTCCTTCGTCGACAGGCCGAAGAAGACGTCGGTGCCCTCCATGGCCTCGGCCAGCGTGCGGGCGGTGGTCGTCGAGGCGTACATCTCCTTGTACGGATTCATGCCTTCCTTGCGGCCCTTGTAGATGACGCCCTTCGTGTCCAGCATGACGATGTTTTCCCGCACGACTCCCAGGTCGCAGAACATGTTGGCGCAGGCAATGCCGGCGGCGCCGGCGCCGCAGACGACCAGGCGCACCTGGCTGATGTCCTTCTCGACGATCTCCAGCGCGTTGATGAGGGCGGCGCCGCCGATGATGGCGGTGCCGTGCTGGTCGTCGTGGAAGACGGGGATGTTCATGGTCCGCTTGAGCTCTTCCTCGATGAGGAAGCACTCGGGCGCCTTGATGTCCTCCAGGTTGATGCCGCCAAACGTGGGCTCCATGAGCTGGACGGCGCGGATCACCTCCTGAGCGTCGTGGGTGTCCAGCTCGATGTCGAAAACGTCGATGTTGGCGAACCGCTTGAACAGGACGCCCTTCCCTTCCATGACCGGCTTGCCGGCCAGCGCGCCGATGTCGCCCAGGCCCAGCACCGCCGTGCCGTTGGAGACCACCGCCACGAGGTTGCCCCGGCTGGTGTACTTGAAGACGTCCTCGGGATTCTTCTCGATGTGCAGGCAGGGGATCGCAACGCCGGGAGTGTACGCCAGCGACAGGTCCCGCTGGGTCAGGCAGGGTTTGGAGGAAATAACTTCGATTTTGCCTGGCTGCCCGAGTGAATGGTAATCCAACGCATCCTGCTCACGGATCTTGGCGCACATAATGCCTCCTTGCGTGGCTCTACGTATAGTTCAGAAATACATGAAGACTAAACGCATTCTATCGAAACCGGAGCAGGTTTGGAAGCAGTATTTGAACCGGGCCTGACGGCGGCCGGATCCGGACGCCGCACCGGGAGGCTGGCGCCTCCGGACAGTCGCCGGTTGTGATACAATACCCCCGGTTTTGTCCGCCATCGGTCTTGAAAACCCTGCCGGATTGGAGGCGTTATGACGCACCGCGCGACACGATTGCTGTTGGTATGCACCCTGACCGCCGGATGCCTGCTGGCCCTGACGGCCGCCGTCTCGGTCCAAACCTCCCTCCCCGCCGACGCAAAACCATCTGTCGAAGCGGCGTTCGCCCAGGCGAAGGCCGACGA
>JAKQOW010000140.1 GCA_029565065.1 Acidobacteriota bacterium
TGAAAATCGACTCCGAGGTACAATGGTGTTGTCATTGTGTGCGCTCCTTTTGGCGTCGTGACCCCGGGAGCAATCACCCACGAGATTATATCTCGTGTCTCGGTGGCGCTAAAAGGAGCGCTCTTCTCATCACATCAAACCGATCGATTACGATCACGATTACGAGCACGATTACGATTACGAGCACGAAATCCGAAGTCCGAAGTTCGAGTCATTCACCACGAAGTCACGAAGGACACAAAGAATGTTGAGGGTTATGGGTTGAGGGTTGGGAACGAAACCCGAACCCCGAGACCCGAGCCCCGAACCTCGATTACGAGCACGATGACAAAATGCGCGCGCGATTGTTGTAAAATAGGGACAAATCGACAGAAAGGACATCGCCATGCAACGGATCCCTCCCGTGCCCTACCAGGTGGTTGCCATCGCCCCCTTCGCGCCCTCCGCCGCGCCGAGACTGAGCCGGCCCTACGCCACCGACGAGCTCGACACCGCCCTGAACGACCTCGGCGCTGTGTTCGCCGTGCCCGTACCCAGAGAGCTTTTCCCAGCCGCCCGCGTCGAGGTGCCCGTCCGCCAACTGCGTGACTTCCGGCCCGACCAGATCGCCCGTAACGTGCCGGAGCTGACCGCCTACCGGGAGGCCGCCCAGTACATCCGGAAGGCGCTGGCCCGGCGCGCCGATCCCCAGGACGTGTACGCCGAGGCCACCGGCCGCTGGCCCGCCCTGCCCATTCCCCCACCGCCGCCCACCGGCGAAGCGGCGGTCGCCCGCGCCCGAAGCGCGGCCATTGACGACATCTTCTCCATGGTTGCCCTCCCCGGGACCGACGCCGCGCCGGTCGCGCCGTCATCGGCGGACCATCACGCCTCCACCTGGCCCGACCAGCTGGACGTGCTGCTCGGCCGCATCCTGTCCGCCGTGTTCGCCGACGCCGGTTTCCGGGCGGCCGAGGCCGCCTGGCGCGGGCTGGCCACGCTCACCCGCCAAGGTCCGTTCCCGCTGGGCGACGGCCTTCGCTTCCGGATCGTGCCGGCCGCCGCCGACACGCTGGCCGACGCGCTGGACCTGCTGGTCCGCGAGTTGGCCGCGGCGCCGCCCAACCTGATCCTGGTGGCGCTCCCCTTCGACAGCTCGCCCCGCAGCCTGGAGATGCTGGAGCGGGCGGCCGGCTGCGCCGACGCTCTCCAGGCGCCGCTCGTCGTGGAACTGGCTCCGGCCTTCTTCCACCTGCCAAGCTGGCCCGAGATCACCCGGCTCCCCCACCTGCCCAATTACCTGGAGGACGCGGCGTTTGCCAAGTGGCGGCGCCTGGCGGAACAGCCCGGCGGCGCCTGGCTGGCGGCCACCTGCAATCCGTTCGCCGGCCGGGAGCCCCACCGGTCCGAGCTGGGCCACGGGATCGCCGCCTGCGACGAGACGGAACCGCTCTGGCTGAGCCCCGCCTGGGCCGCCGGCGCCCTGGCCGCCCAGAGCGTGGCCCGCTTCGGCTGGCCCACGCACCTGGCCGAGTGGCGCCAGATCGCCCTGCACGGACTGCCCGGCATCGACACCGGAGACCGCCCCACCCCCACCGCCGCCGTGTTCCCCCGCGAGCGGCTGCAGCAATTCAAGGCGGCGGGCATCTCACCGCTGGCGGTGGAGCCGGGCCGGATCGAGGCGTTCCTGCCCCACGCCGTCACCGTGAGCGGCCAGCGGCTGGAACCCGTGCTCTACCTGAACCGCGTGGTGGCGTTCCTGATCCAGCTCCACGAAGCCGCCGGCACGCTGCCGCCGGGGGCGGTCGCGGACGAGGTGGCCGGCGCGCTGGCCCTGCTGTTCGCCGCCGCCGGCGGGGGCGCCCCGGCGGAGCTGTCGGTGAAGGCCGCCGCAGCCGCTCCGGACGAGAGCATCCCACTGTACATCCGGCTGGCGCCGCCCCCCGGCGTGCTGCCGTCACCGGAACCGCTGGAGTTCACCTTCACATGGTAAGGCGACGCGCGCCCGCCGGCCGCCGGCAGAATACAGATGCATTTGCAGACAGCGTTCGGTTTGCCACGGTCCCCTGCCCGGTTTCGCCGGCAACCACCCCATGAAAAATCCTTACAGTTGGCCGTCTCATTGAACAACTCACAGAAAGGAGGCATTCATGAACCCGCGCAACTTGACGATGCTGCTTTTAGCTGTCGGCCTGGCCGTCGCGATGGGCGCGCCCGCAAGCGCCTACAGCAGCACCTACATCATCCCCCACGTGGTGGACGGCGGCTACATCTACGGGACCGAGATCTGGATCCACAACGTGCAGAGCACACCCAATGATGTGGTCATCTCATTCTTTGATGACAATGGGTATACGTGGGACATCGACCTCCGCAGCCGCGAGGGCCTGGGCGGCCACCAGTCTGTCTTTTCGTTCGTCCTCCAGCCGTACCAATCCGTCTTCTTTTTCACCGGCTGCGTCGATCCGTTGAAAGTGGGCTGGGCCCGGATCCTCTCCTTTCAGCCCGTCAACGTCTCCGCCAGCTTCACGTTTTACGACTTCAATCCCGATCCGCCGAAGTCGGTCTGGACCGCCGGGATTCTCCCCTCCCCGGTGGCCACCCAGTTTACATTCGCCGCCAACGTGTCGCCGGTGGAAGATGTTACCGAAGCCACGAAAGTGGACATGGGCTTCGCCATCGTCAATCCGGGAGACGAAGACGCCCACATCACCGCCACCCTGATCCCGGCGGCCGGCGGCGCCGCGGTGAGCACCCAGACCATCGAGGTGCCGGCCGGGTGCCACTACTCGCGATTCCTGTCGGATCTGTTCAACGATGTGACCTGGGGCACCCGCTGGCACGGCATCGTCCGCCTGTCCAGCAACGTGAACGTCGCGGTGACGGCGCTCAAGCACGTCTGGAACGACAACACCGACGTCTACAGCGCCCTGGCGGTCCAGCCCGACTCCACTCTCCGCTGCAACATCCTCTACGACCGGGAGGACAACGACAGCTTCGCCGACGCCCAGGGCTACCCGGACCGCTGGCCCGTCGAGATCGTCGGCACGGTGAATTCGCCCGCCGACGGGACCGATTCCGATTATTTTTCCTTCTACCTGGATTCGGGCCAGACCATCTACGCGTTCCTGCTCGCGGACATCATCGGTTCACCCCTGGACAGCATCATCACCTTCTACGATCCGGGCCAGGTGGTGGTGGGCGGCGCCAACACATCCATTACCGGGTTGCTGGATCCGATCTATTGGTACACGGCGACGACTTCAGGTATTCATTACATCGTCGTGACCAGCACCGGCGGCACCCACGGCCGGGAGTCGTTCTACCGGATGTTCGTCGAGGCGAAGTGGTGATCCGCCGTCCGCGCCCGGGGTTCCACTGATCGCGCCATCCATCCCGGGATGCCCGGCCGCCGGGCATCCCGGTCTTCTTTTCAGCAAGGCGTTCCATCCTTGCCGGTGATGCGTCTTCATTCCGGACACCTTCGCGGGTTGTCGGCGTCGTGACCGCACACCCTCACTTCATCCCTGCGTTCCGCCGCACGACCGGGTTCGGCCGCCTGTTTTCTGCAGGTGATGCTCAATTCGAGTGATGCGGAATTGGTATAATAGTCTGAGCATCACGCAGTCCAACGGCTGAACCACCAGCCTTGAAGGAGGCGATCATGAGGATGTGCGTCCTGATTCGTCTGATCCTGATCGGCGGCCTGGCTGCCGCCTTGGGTGTCGCCGCCGGCGCCCAGAATTCCGTCTACTACTTTCCCCACGTCGTCGATGGCGGTTTCATCTTTGGCAGCGAGTTCTGGTTCAACAATGTCCAGGCCACGCCCACCACCATCACCCTGAGTTTTTACGACGAGTCCGGCGCCCCCTGGACCGTCGACCTGCGCAGCTTCGACGGGGGCACCGGCTTCAACAGCACCTTCACCTTCACGTTGCAACCGTACAGCACCCGGTTTTACTTCACCGGGTGCGTCGATCCGCTGAAAGTGGGCTGGGCCAAGGCGGTGGCGTCGCAGCCCATCAACACGTCCGCCAGCTTCTCGTTCTACGACTTCGGTCCCGACCCGGCCGAGGTCATCTGGTCGGCCGGCGTGCTGCCGTCGCCGGTGGCCACCCAGTTCGCCTTCGCCGCCAATGTGTCGCCGGTGGAGGATGTCATCGATAGCACGAGAGTCGACATGGGCTTCGCCATCGTCAATCCGAGCCTCACGGACGTCGAGGACGCCGACGCCACCATCACCGCCGAACTGATCCCGACCGCCGGCGGCGCGCCGGTGAGCACCAAAACCATCACGGTCAAGGTGGGCGACCACTACTCGCGGTTCCTGTCGGAGCTGTTCAATGACGTGGCGTGGGGCACCCGGTTCCACGGCATCGTCCGGCTCAGCAGCAACGTGAACATCTCGGTGCTGGCGCTCAAGCACATCTGGAACGACCGCAGCGACGTGTACAGCACCGTGGCGGTGCAGCCCGAATCCGCTTTCCGGTACAACACCTTCTACGACCTGGAGTACAACAACTCCCTGGCGGAGGCGCAACCCATCTTCCCACCGGTGGAAATCATCGGCACCCTGAATTCGGCCGTGGACGGGCCCGACCTCGACTTCTTCTCCCTCTACCTGTCGGCCGGCGAGACCCTCTACGTCTCGTTTCTGGCGAACGCCCTCGGCTCCCCGCTCTCCACCGCGATGTTGCTGTACGACCCGGTCAATACCGTCGTGCTCATGACCGACGACTTCGGCCTGCTGGATCCGCGCTTCGAGTACACGGCCACGACCTCGGGCACGCACCGCCTCGAGTGCGCCAGCGCCGACGCCACATACAGCCGCGAATCGTTCTACCGGATGTTCGTCGAAGTCCGCTGAGCCGCCGGCCGCATCCGGCGTCCGACTGATTGTGCCACCCCTTCCGGGATGCCCGGCCGCGGGCATCCCGGTCGTCCATCCAAAGCACTGCCTGCGGCGACCGGTCCGTCCCGATTACTTGGTGCCCCCCGATATTCGGCCACAATTTGGCAGATCGTTATTCGGCTCATCGCACCCAATGTATCGACGGCACCATCGCCCAGGCCGGTTCACCGGCCTTGGATGAGACTAGCCCATCGCTTCAGCGGCGGGGAAGCATTCGGTTTTTATTGAATCGGCAGCCCCCTTCAGGGGGCTTGAATCGTCCTGCCACCATTCAACGGGGGCCAGGGAACCGCCAAGCCCGGCGAACCGGGCTGAACAAACGTTCAACCGGCGCTGCACCCATCCGTAAACGGACGGGTGACGAGGGGCACAAGCATCGCTGAGGCGGGGCTGGTGAAAGTGTGTGCCCGGACGCACGACCTCGGGCCCATACACCGCCACGCCGAGTTACTGCCCTGCGCATCATGGACAAGGCAACATTTTCCGCACGGTCTCGGGCTCACCCACCGCCAGACCGACCGCGATGACGCACTGTCCGGGTGTGTCGCCATCGGTCCGGCCCTTGATGAAAAATTTAACGAAATCCAGAGACTCCGGCCGTCTCACTCAGCAGCACAGAATGAGGAGGACAGCATGGACAAGCATGTTCCGATGTATCTGGGATTAGTTTGCTACCTGGTCATCGCGCTGGGTGCCGCCGTCGGCGCCCAGAATTCCGTGTATTATTTCCCCCATGTGGTGGACGGCGGCTTTATTTTCGGCAGCGAATTCTGGTTCAACAACGTCCAGGCGACACCCACCGAGGTCACGCTGAATTTTTATGACGAGGCTGGCGCTCCCTGGATCATCGATCTACGCGGCTCTGAGGGTAGCGGCGGTCACAAGAGCACTTTCACCTTCACCATCCAACCCTACAGCGTCAAGTTTTTCTTCTCCGGGGCCGTCGATCCGCTGAAAGTGGGCTGGGCCATGGCCGAGACCTCGCAACCGGTGAACGTCTCCGCCAGTTTTTCTTTCTATAACTTTGCAACCGATCCGGACACGGTGAAATGGTCAGCCGGCGTCCTGCCTTCCCCGGTGGCCACTCAGTTTGCCTTCGCCGCCAATGTGGCCCCGGTGGAAGACATCCTCGGCGACACCAAAGTGGACATGGGCTTCGCCGTCGTCAACCCCGGTGACGCCGACGCCGAGATCGTGGCCACGCTGATTCCGGCCACCGGCGGCGCCGCGGTGAGCACCCAAACCATCGAGGTGCCGGCCGGCGGTCACTATTCGCGCTTCCTGTCGGAACTGTTCAATGACGTGGTGTGGGGCGACAAATTTCACGGCACGGTGCGTCTGTCCAGCAACGTGAACATCTCGGTGCTGGCGCTCAAGCACGTCTTTAACGCCAACTGCGACCTGTACAGCACCGTGGCGGTCCAGCCCGAGTCCGTCTTCAGATCCAACATCATCTACGACATCGAGAATAACGACCGCACCGCTCCCCAGCACATCACCGCCCCCGTAGAGATTTACGGCACCTCGAACGAACCCTCCGACACAGCCGACGAGGACTTCTACGCCATCGATCTCGTCGCCGGCCAGACCGTTTACGTGGTCATGCTGACCGAGATGATCGGATCCCCTCTCGACGGGCTCATCGTCATCTACAACCCGTCCGGAACGCCGGTGAGCGGCGCACACCCGTTCCTGCAATACACGGCGCCGACCTCCGGAACCTATTTCATCAGCGGCAACAGCAACAGCGTCGGCTGGGGCCGGGACATGTTCTACCGGCTGCATGTCCTGGTGGAATGATCCGCCGGCGGGATCCAGCCACCGATCATCGCGTTGTCCCCCTCACCGGGATGCCCGATCCAGCGGGCATCCCGGTGCTCGTTTACCGGACGTTGTGTCGCGGCTCATTCGGCGGACGCCGCTCCTGGGGCGCAGGGCGCGGCCGGCCGATCCCGGCCGGCAAGCCACCCTTCCCAGATCCGCAGCCCCGCCACGCCCGCCACCACCAGCGTGCCGCCCGCCGCCTGCGCCAGGGTGAGCCGTTCGCCGAGCAGCGCATAGGCGATGGCCGCGGTGAAGGGCGGCTCCAGCGTGGCGATGAGGTTCACGATCCCCGACGGCAGGTAGGTCAGACTCACGTTGTACAGCCCGAAGCCGGCCACGGTGGGCCCGACGGCCAGCAGCACCAGCACCCCCCAGCCGGCCCAGGCGTCGCCGAGCGCAAACAGGTCGGCGGGCCGGGCCGCCCCGCCCGTCGCCGCCGCCCCAGGGGTCAGGTTGATCACCAGAAGAAACAGGGTGGCAAAACCGAATATGTAGAGCAGGGCGGTCCACGGATCGAGGCCCCGCCGCGACGACGCTCGGCCCATCAGGCTGTGGGCCGCATAGCCCAGGCCCGACAGGAGCCCGAGGAGGATGCCGCCCAGCTGCGCCCGCCACGCGGCGGGATCCGCCGCGCCCGACACCAGGGCGCAGCCGGCGAGCGCGGCGGCCACCGCCAGCAGCCGGGCCCAGTCGAGGCGCTCCCCCAGCAGCCGCCAGCCCAGCAGCACCGTGAATGCCGCCGAGGAGTACACCAGCACCGTGGCCACCGCCGCGCCGTTCGCGGCGACCGAGAGGGTCCAGAACGCGTTGAACGCCGCCAGCACCAGGCCCCAGCCGGCGAGAAAGGCGACATCGCCGCGGCCCACGCGGAGCCGGTGCGGGGCGGCCAGGGTCAGCGCCGGGGCGAGCGCGGCCACCACGAACAAATCCCGCCAGAACGCCAGCGCCAGCGGCGCCAGCGCATAGCTCAGGGTCAGATAGCGAATGAAGATAGCCGTGGTGGACAGGATGGCCGCGCTGGCGATCGCCAGGGGAAAGCCGCGGGCCAGATTGGAGCGCTCCGAATTCATGGGTGTCTCCGTCCGATGGTGAAAGCCGACTCCGGCGGATGATACGCGGAAGGAGGCGCGCCGTACAGATCCAATTTTCGGGTGTCCCGACCCATCCGGTCAGGTTTTCTGGCTGTAGTGGCGCTTGAGCCAATCGCACAGGCCGTCCAGGCCGGGGAAGAGCACGCGCTCGGTGACGTTGCTCTGGTCCAGCTTGTCACGGATCTCCCACTTGAGCGCCGCCGGGATGATGAGGCGGCGGAACAGCTCCGGATGGCGGTCCAGCCAGTCGTCGATCCGGCGCGACGGGTTGGGCATCACCGAGAAGAGGGCGAACTGGTTGACGATGCGCTCGTCGATGGACGGCGGCTCCAGGAATAGCAGGAACTCGCCGCCCGCGGACAGCGCGTCGAAGTCCTCCAACGACTGGATCAGGTGCTGGAACGAGCTCCCCTCATCCGCCTTGGCGTGGCCTTCGGCGTCGGCGGCTTTGGTGAGCTGGGAGAGCAGCTCCACGGTGAAGACGTCGGCGCCCTCTGCCCGGAGAGGCTCGCCCAGGGTCTGGGGCAGGCGCGCGTGCACCTGGTGCAGGTTCACCATCCAGACCACCCCGTCGATGTCGAACCGCTCGATGTTGGCGGTGGCGAAGTGGAGCGCGGCCGCCGGCGAGTAGGTCCAGTCCAGGAGCCGGGTGGGGAGGCCGTGGTGTTGGGCCACCGCCAGCAGGTGCCAGAACGAGGTGAAGTCGCCGAACAGCCCCTGGGCGTATTTGCGGAAGTTGCGCAGCAGGTGCCGCTCCATCTGCGCGTAGGGACCGCGGAGCCGGATCAGTGACGACTCCAGCGCGTAGCCGGCGTCGGACAGGCCGCGGAACACGTACGGCGAGCGGAACCGCCGGATGGCCGGATCCCACGACGCGAAGAACAGCTCGTCCTGGACCTGCGTCCAGGATGTGACCCGGATATCGTTGCTCATGGCGCGGCTCCTGTTCCCGCCGGGATCGGCGCGGGCCATCGGCGGATGCGATCGAACGTGGCTCGTGCCCTCCTATTTAATCACACCCCGCCCCCACCACTCCAGAGCGGAATCGTGAACAGTGCACGATGGTATTCATCGTGCTCGTAATCGTGCTCGTGATCGTAATCGTGATCGGAATTCGTAATCGGATCTGGGACCTGGGATCTTGACTCGAGGCTCGAGGCTCGAGGCTCGTTTCCATTCTGACATGCGTGCCGTTGATCGGGCGTTTGAACGTTCGCGGGTTCGAAACAGTTGATCGTTGATTGTTGATGGTTTATCGTTGAGCGTTCGGCACGCGCCCGGCCCGCAGGGCCGGACGGCATTAGCCAGGGGCGCAGCCCCTGGTGCGAGGCCCATCGTCGCAGGCGTCTGTTCTCCTCATCCCGAGCCCCATCAGGGCGACATCGGAGCGTTCGGGAAACCCGGCGTTTCAACGATAGCCCGATCGATCGGCGCCCCACGATTCACGCCACCTGCCTGTCGCCCCGCTGGGGCGACCACGCGACAAACCACCGCCCACCAGGGGCGCAGCCCCTGGTGCGAGGCCCGTCGACGCAGGCGCCTGATTTCCTCACCCCGAGCCCCGCCGGGGCGACATCGGGGCGTTCGGAAAACCCGGCGGTTCAACGACAGCTCGATCGATCGGCGCCCACCACGATTCACGCCACCTGCCTGTCGCCCCGCTGGGGCGACCACGCGACCAACCACCGCCCACCAGGGGCTGCGCCCCTGGCTAATGCCGTCCGGCCCTGGCGGGCCGGGATCGTGGCGCGATGG
>JAKQOW010000141.1 GCA_029565065.1 Acidobacteriota bacterium
CCGTACAACCCTTGCTGGGACAGGCTGCGTACGGGATCCCCGACAAACGCTTTCATGAATAAGCCCGCCAGACCAGGCTTTTCACTGGGATGATGTCAGGGTCGGAAGGTTTGTGCGTTCCGCGGTTGCTGTCACTTGGCCAGTACGATTACGAGTACGATTACGAGCACGATTACGAGCACGATTACGAGCACGAGTACGAGCACGAATACGAGTACGAGCACGAGCTAGAAAATGGCGATTTACACCACGGCGTGCCCTAGAAATTGTTACAGCACCTGCGGGCTGCGGGTGGAGGTGGCAGACGGGCGCATCCGCCGCATCGAGCCCCACCCCGACAACCGTGCCACCGCCAACGGCGTCTGCCTCAAGGGGCTGAGCTACCTCGAGCGGGTTTACTCGCCCGACCGGATTCTGCAGCCGATGCGCCGCGGCGGAGACGGTCGCTTCACGCAGATTCCTTGGGACGACGCCCTGGACCTCATCGCCGCGCGCCTGCGGCGCTACCACGCCGATCCCGGCCCCCAGAGCGTCTTCTACTATACCGGCAGCGGCACCAAGGGGCTGCTCAACGGCGTGGGGATGAACTTCTGGCGGCGCTTCGGCGGCTGCACCACCACCTACGGCGACCTCTGTTGGCCCGCCGGCCTGGAGGCCACGCGGCTCACCTTGGGTGAGGTGAAGCACAACGCGCCGTGGGATCTGGCCAACGCGCGCCTCATCGTCATGTGGGGGAAGAACGCCGCCGAGACCAACGTCCATCAGATGGCCCACGTGGACGAGGCGCTGGCCGCCGGGGCGCGCCTCGTGGTCATCGACCCCCGCCGCACCGAGACCGCCGAGCGGGCCGAACTGCTCATCCAGCCGCGCCCCGGCGCCGACGGCGCCCTGGCCCTGGGAGTCGCCCACCTGCTCATCCGGAACGGCTGGATCGACCGCCCCTTCATCGACGCCCACGTGCTCGGCTTCGACGCCTTCGCCGAACGCGCCGCCCTGTGGCCGCCCGAGCGCGCCGCCGCGACGGCCGACGTGCCCGTGGCCGCCGTCCACCGGCTGGCGGAACTCATGGGCACGGTCCGCCCGGTGACGGTGTCGCCGGGCTTCGGCATGCAGCGCTACACCAACAGCGGCCAGACCATGCGGGCGATGCTGGCCCTGCTCGCCATCACCGGCCAGATCGGTCGTCCCGGCGCCGGCTGGATGTACGCCAACCTCCAGACCCAGATCTTCAGCCCGGTGCGCGATCCGCTCGACTTCTACCCGCCTGAGCAGCCCGACGGCGTGGTGCGGGTGGGCGTATCCACGGCGCGCCTGGGCCCGGACATGCTGGCCCAGAGCGATCCGCCGCTCCGGATGGCCTGGGTGGAGCGCGGCAATCCCATCCCCCAGAACCCCGAGACCCACTCGGTGCTGAAGGCGTTCCGCGCCCTGGAGTTCCGGGTAGTGGTGGAGGAGTTCCTCACCGACACCGCCCGCGAAGCCGACCTGGTGCTGCCGGCCAAGACGCTGTTCGAGCAGACCGACGTCATCGGCGCCTACTGGCACCCGTACATCCAGCTCCGCCAGAAGCTCATCGAGCCGCCGGGCGAGGTGAAGCCGGAGACCGAAATCTACCGCCTGCTGGCCCACCGCCTCGGCTTCCCCGCCGAGGCGATCGCGGCGGAGATCCCCGGCCCCGCCGACGCCGACATCGAGCGGTGGCTGGCGCAGCGCCTGGCGCCCTTCCCGGAACTGACCCTGGAGCACCTGCGCGAGGGACCGGTGCTGGCGCCCGGCGCCGAGGCGGTGGCCTATGCCGACGGCCGCTTCGCCACGCCGTCGGGGCGGATCGAGCTCTACTCCGAGGAGGCGCGCACCCGCTGGGGGCTGGACCCGCTCCCCGATCACACCGAGCCGGCGGAATCGCCCCGGCGCGCCGGCCTGGAGCCAACCCGCTACCCGCTTCAGTTCCTCACGCCCAACACCAAGAACCGGATCCACTCCCAGTTCAACAACCTGAACGTGATCCGCCAGTTCAGCGACCGGCCCCAGGCGTGGCTCAGCCCCTTGGACGCCCGCGCCCGCGGCGTGGCCGACGGCGACCGGGTGCGCATCTTCAACGACCGCGGCGAGCTGCGGATCGAGGCGCGAATCGACTTCAGTCTGCGCGCCGGCTGCGTGGTGGTGACCAACGGCTGGTGGCTGTCGGAAGGGGGCGCGGTGAACGTCACCTCTCACGCCCGCGAGACGGACATGGGCTTCGGCGCCGCCTTCCACGACAACCTGGTGGAGGTGGAGCGAGCATGACGGAGCAGCGCGCCTTCCACGTGGACCTCAACCGCTGCACCGGCTGCGGCGCCTGCGTCGTCGCCTGCGGCAACGAGAACGAGCTCCCGGCGGGCCGCGCCTGGCGGCAGGTGCACACCTTCAACGAGGCCCGCCACCCGGCACTGCCGGTGGTGCACCTGTCGCTGGCGTGCAACCACTGCGCCGACCCGGCCTGCCTGCGGCACTGTCCCGCGGCCGCCTACCGGAAGGATTCCGCCACCGGCGCCGTCAGCGTCGATCCAGACCGCTGCATCGGTTGCACCTACTGCGCCTGGGCCTGTCCATACGACGCGCCGCGCTACAACCCCGAGAAGCGCCTCATGGAGAAGTGCACCTTCTGCGCCGAGCGACTGGACGAGGGTCGGGAGCCGGCCTGCGTCGCCTGCTGTCCCACCGGCGCCCTGCAACTGGACTGCATGGATCCGAAGGGCGATCCGGCCGCGCCCGGGTTCACCCCGGCCGGGCTCCGGCCGGCCATCCGCTTCACCCCGCTCCGCCGCGCCACGCCGCCCGAACTCACCGCCCCGCTCGACCCGGCGGCGGTGGCCGCGCTCCACCCGGGCGCGCTCGGCTGGCCCGCCGCGAAGATCACGCTGCGGGGCGAATGGCCGCTGGTGCTTTTCACCTGGACCGCCATCGTGCTCGTGGCGCTCGCGGCCGCTTCGGCCGGCGACGCCTTGGCGGTGCCGCCGCTGCCGTTCCTGGCCGCCGGGGCGACGGCGCTGGTCTTGAGCGCGCTCCACCTCGGCCGCAAGGCGAGAGCGTGGCGCGCAGCAGCGAATTGGCGCACCTCGTGGCTGAGCCGCGAGATCGTCATCCTCCCCCTGTTCCTGGCGCTGGCCGGCGCGCACCTCCTGCGGCCGGACTGGCCGCACCTCGGCTGGATCGCCGCCGCGGCCGGCTTCGCCGCCCTCATCGCCATCGACCGCGTCTACCAGGTAGCCATGCAGGTGGGGCCGCTGAATTTCTTGAGCGACCAGGCGCTGCTGACCGGTTTTTTCCTCACCGGCGTGCTGTACCGTGACCCGTGGCTCTACGTGCCCGCCGGAGCGTTGAAGCTGGCGCTGTACGCCTACCGGAAGCTGCGGCGGTGGGACGGATTCCGCCTGGGCCCGGCGGCGGCGTCCGCGCTGCGCGTCGCCGTGGGCTTCGGGCTGCCGCTGCCGGGACTGGTGCTGGGCGGCCCCGCGGGCCCGGCCATTGCCGCGGCGGCGGTGATCGCGGGGGAGTTTATCGACCGGTGCGAGTTCTACGGGGAGCTCGAGGTGATCACGCCGCGCCGCCAACTCCGGCTGGACCTCGACGCGGCGCTCACCAAAGCTGAAAATTCGTCTCGCCAAGACGCCAAGGCGCCAAGCTAACCTCATTTCTTGTTTTCAGATCGGTCACCCCATGACGGGCAGAATCCGGCGGGCCGTTCCCCTGTGTCCCCTGCTTACGGTTTCGTCATTGTAATAGTCCGTTTCGTCCCTGAAAATGCCCGTTCTGTGAGGAATGGCGCCCATCTCCTCGTAGAAGCGGTCACGAGCAACCAACCAGGAGGAGAGACGCATGGGCCGCCTGCCACCATCTCGGACCGTCGCTCTGTTGATCACCCTGCCCCTGATTATTTCTCCCCTGATCCATGCGGACGCTTCCGGGCACCCAACCGACGGCGCCGGGGCGCCGGCCGCGTTGGCCGTCGCCACATACGCCGGCTCCGAGGAGCAGGTCCGGTCGGTCCGAGCGCTGGTGCGCAGCCTGCGCGCGCGCGGCGGCCCGTACCGCGACAGCGTGGTGCACGTGGTCCTGACCGATCCGGACCGCGTTCCGGGTGACGCGTTGCGGGGCGCCGGCGTGGAGTTCGTGCCGCTGGCCCTGGAGCCGGCGGTGCTCCACTACCCCCTCGCCCTGAAGGCCTTCGCCGCGGCGGCGGTGGAACGGCGTGTCCGGGGACAGGCGGCCAGCCTCGCCTGGCTGGATCCCGGCGTGCTGATTCTGCAGCCGCCCGCCGCCCTGGACCTGGGCGGCACGGCTGACGCCACGGTGCGGCCGGTGTCGCTGGCGAACACCGTGGGCATCCCGCCGGGCGCTCCGCCGGATGCATACTGGGCGCCCATCTACGCAGCCACGCACCTCGACTACCGCGCGCTACGGGCTGTCGAGACGGTGGTGGATGCGGTGAAGGTCCAGCCCTACTACAACTGCGAAGTCTTTGCCGTCAATCCGGAGCGGGGTATCTGCGCCGAATGGGCACGGATTCTCACCGGCCTCCTGAACGACACGCCATACCAGCAGGCCGCCTGCACCACCTTCCTGAAGCGGCTCTTCCTGCACCAGGCGGTGCTCAGCGCCGTGCTCCAGTCCCGGGTCGCCCCGGACCGCCTCCGGCCACTCCCCCTGACCGCGGGTTACCCGTTCAATCAGCACGCCCAGTTGGCCCCGGCGCGGCGGGCGGCGTCGCTCGACGCCGTCGCCGCAGTGATCTTCGACACCGCCTGGCAGCAGAACCCGGACTGGCTGGGCGCCATCCCCGCGAGCGAGTCGCTCCGCGCGTGGCTGGCCGACACCTACCTAGAGTACCTGCAACTGGCCGACGGCGTCTACCGAATCGAGGGTTCGTGCAACGCCTACCTCGTCACCACGCCGGCCGGCAGCGTCCTCATCGACCCGGCGGGGGCGGACGCGGCGCCGGAGTACTTCCGGAGAGTCCTGGCTCGACATCCGCTGCAGGCGATCCTGCTCACCCACGCCCACGAGGATCATGCGGCAGGCTTCGAGGCGTGGCGGGCCGGTGCGGACATCCCCGTCATCGTCCAGCGGAGTTACCGGGAATACGTGGCGTACAAGCACGAGCTGGCCGGATTCTTCGCCCGCCGCAACGCCATCTGGACCCGCCAGCCGCTGCCAGCCACACCGCCGGCGCCCACCCCGCCCGCCGCCGAACCCACCGTTTATTTTGCCGATTCGTACGAGCTGGCGGTGGGCGGCGTGCATTTCCGCATGATTCACACCCCAGGCGAGACGCCGGATCACGCCACCATCTGGATCCCCGAGCGGTCGGCCGTCTGCGTGGGCGACAACTACTACGAGTACTTCATCAACAACTCCACCTTCCGCGGCACCCAGATCCGGCCGGTCGCGGGGTACATCCGCGCGCTGGACACGGCGCTGGCTTTCGAGCCCACCTTCTTCCTCCCGGGCCACGGCGCACCGCTGGCAGGCCGGCGGCAGGTGGCCGAGACGGCCGGCGGCTTCCGCGACGCGCTGAAGCATGTCTGGGCGGAGACCGTTCGGGGGATCAACGCGGGGCAAGACGTCCACACCCTCATGCGGGAGGTCCGGTTGCCGCCGGAGCTCGCGGTGCCGCAGTTCTACGGCAAGGTGGAGTGGACAGTGCGGGGGATCTACCAGGAACTGGTGGGCTGGTTCGACGAGAATCCGGCTTCCATGTACGCCCTGCCCCCGTCCGGCGTCTACGCCGATCTCGCGGAGCTCGGTGGCGCCGACGCCATCCTGCAATGCGCGGATGCGCACATCGACCATAAGGAGTTTGTCCAGGCCCTCCACCTGGCTGAGGTGGTCCTGGCGGCGGACCCTTGCCACCCGGAGGCCAACGGAACCCGCCGCCGGGCTCTTGAGGGGCTGAAGGCGGGCACGCGCAACTACATCGAGCGCATCTGGCTCGACTACGGCATCCGCACGGCGAAGGAGAACGGCGGTGAATGACGCGGGGCAATTTCAACTCGCCGTTCCCGTGACCGTGCTCTGCTCGGCGCGGACCGTCGGCGCCGCCTACACACTCATGCGGCACCTGCATACGGCGGGGGCGGTGGTCCCGGCGACAACCGCCGGCGCGCTATCCGGTCCTTACGCGCCGTTCCGGCACTTCGTACAGGACCACATCGAGCCGTCCGCCGACCGGATGTGCGCCCTGGCGTCCACCGGCCGAGGAATGCATCCGGTCGCGCCCAGCCGGCAGTGAGGCGGCGGCCACTCATCGGCCACGGGCGGCGCCCACGGAGAAGGATCACACGTCCGTCGTCGTCTGACGGTTTGGGGGAACGAGATGAAACGAACTATGCTAGCGATCTCGCTGCTGACTGTGGCGACCCTGGTATTGCACGCCCGGATTGGCGGGGTGACGCCCGACTCGGCGGGCAGTCTCGGCGGGCCTGGGAGCGGACGGCAGTCGCTGGCGCTCACCCGTGTCGCCAATTCGGGCGTGCTGCTGGCCACCGGCACGAACAAGGTCCTCATCGACGCCCTGTTCACTGCGGCGCCACCCGAATACCGGTCGCCCGATCCGGCCACGCTGGACAAGATGCTGACCGGCGCCGCGCCGTTTGACGAGGTAAATCTGGTGCTGGTCACCCATAACCACCCGGACCACTTCGACGCCGGCATGGCCGCGCGCTATCTGGAGGCATTCCCGAAGGTGGTCCTGACGGCCCCCGCGGACGCCGTGGAAGATCTGCGCACCCGGGCCGCGGACTGGGCGAAACTTGCGCCGCGGATCGTTGTCTTCGACCTGGCCGTCGGAGAACAGGCGACCCGCACCGTGGCCGGATTTACACTGACGGCTTACCGCACCTGGCACAGCGGCCAGCGGGAGTCACCCATGAACCTCATGTACTCGCTGCGATTCGGCGGCTGGCAAATCTTCCACGAGGGAGACTCGGATGCGACGCTCGACGAGTTCCGCGAATTCGGCCTAGGCGGGTCGGCGATCGACCTGGCGTTGGTGCACTACTGGTTTCCTCTGGTCCCCGAGACCGCCACGCTGTTACAGGAGGTTCTCCGACCGGCGCACATCGGTCTGACCCATCTGCCGGTCCGTCTCGAGGGGGATGCGCCGGGTAAAATCGACCAGGTGCGGTCACACTACCGGGACATTTTCCTGTTGCTGCCCGGCATGCCGGTCAAGCTGTTTCCGGCGCAGCCGAACCCGGCCGTACCGACTCCGGTAAGCCCTTGACCGGCAGTGATGCGATGGAGCCGGACGTGCAGTCTGCGTCAGACCGGGATAATTTGAATCGGGGGATATGCACAGTGAGAAGAACCCTCCTTGTCTTTGGTGTCGCGCTCTGCATCGCCGCAGCCGTCCGGGGACAGGCCGGAGACGCGCCCGGCGCCGCCGATCCGGATATCCGGATGGTCCGCCTGGGCGACCGGGCCGCCGTCCTCCACGTCGGCGGCGAATCGTTCACCAACACCATCGTGCTGGCTTCCGCGCGCGGCCTGGTGGTCATCGACACGGGGCTGTTGCCGTCAAAGGCACCGGCCCTGCGGGCGGCGGCGGAACGCGCGTTCGGTCGGTCGGACATCGTGCTGGTGGTGAACACGCACGCCCATTTCGACCACATTGACGGCAACCAGGCGTTCACCGGCATTCCCATCATCGCCCACGCCAACGCCGGGCGGCAGATGAGACAGTGGTACGGAAGCCCGGCGGCCATCGCGGCGTTCGTCCGAAACCGGATCACCTGGCGTACGCGGGAGGAAAACCGACTGCAGTCACTCCCCGCCGATTCACCCGAACGCGCCCGAATCCGGGTTGAGCTGGCCAACGACACGGCCATGGTGGACGACTTCCGCCAGGGCCGCTTCCAACTCACCCTACCGACCGTCACCTTCACTGACCGGCTGAGCTTCGACCTGAGCGATCTCACCCTGAACCTCGCCTGGTACGGCCGGGCCCACACCGAGGGCGACATCCTCGTCCACGTGCCGGAGCTCCGGCTCCTCCTGGTGGGCGACCTGTTCGACAGCGGCTGGCTGCCCGATTTCGGGGGGGCGTCCGCGGATCCGGCGGCCGGGTTTCGGGCTCTGGACGCCCTGCCCACCGGCGACGCCGCGGTCCAGACCGTGGTGGGCGGACACTCCGAGGTTATGAGCGGCGACGCCTTCCGGGCCCAGGCGGCGTACCTGCGGGACATCTGGGACGGGGTGGCCGCCGCCCGCCGGGAAGGTGCGACCCTGGCGGAGACCCGGGCCCGTTTCCCATTCGAGTCGCGGTACCCTTCCCTGGCCGGCCTCATCCGGACCTGGCAGGGCCAGGATCTCCATGCCGCCAACATCGACATGGTATGGCGCCTGCAGTCCGAGTCCTCCGCCCGGACCCTGGAAACGCTGATCGGTGCCCGCGGGCTGGAGGCGGCGCTGGCCGAGTACCGCTCCGGCATCGCCGGCAACGACCGCTACTTCCTGGAAGAGACCGAGATGAACGCTCTCGGCTACCGCTACCTGCAGGGCGGCCGGACCGCCGAGGCGCTGGCCGTCTTTGAGCTCAACGCCGCGGCCTTCCCCGAGTCCTGGAACGCCTGGGACAGCCTGGCCGAAGCATACTACTTCAGTGATGATCTGGACAAAGCGGAGCAGTATTACAGCCGATCGGTGGAATTGAATCCGGGCAACCGGAACGGCCAGGATAGCATCAGCCGGATCCGGGGGCAGAAGCTGGATGCCGCCGGGGAGACCACCGCCTCCGTCTCGTTGCCGCTAGGCGCCGCCACCGGGCTCCGCGGCCCCTACCTGGGCCAGACACCGCCGGGGACCAGACCGAGGGTGTTCGCGCCCGGATTCGTGTCCTCGGCCGGGGCGTTCGAGTTCGCCATCGCCTTCACCCCCGACGGCCGGGAGCTGTACTTCACCCGGCGCGCCGAAGGGGGCGAGAACACGCTGCTGGTCGCCCGGCTGGGACCCGACGGCTGGACCGCGCCCGAGCCGGCCGCCTTCACCGGCGGCTTCCCCGCCGACGAGCCGCATGTCACACCCGACGGCCGCCGGCTGTACTTCGGCTGCCTGCGGCCGCCTCCCGGCGTGGAGCGTCCGGAGTGGGCCATCTGGTACACCGAGCGCACACCCGGCGGCGGCTGGGGCGAAGCCCGTTACCACGGACCGGGCATGTACGTCTCGGCGTCGCGAGACGGTGATCTTTACATGACTGACGTGACGAACGCCGCCGGCGGAGGCGTGGTGGTCTACCCGTGGGCCGACGGTCGATACGGTCCGCCGCAGAAGCTGGGCGGCGGCGTGAACGCGCCGCGGGGCGCCGCCCACGCCTTCATCGCCCCCGACGAGAGCTACATCCTGTTCGACTCGTACCACCGTCCCGACGGCCAAGGGGGCGAAGGCGACCTCTATGTCTGCTTCCGCCGAGCGGACGGTTCCTGGGGCGAGGCACACAACCTGGGCGACACCATCAACACGCCGGCCACCACCTTCTGCCCCATGGTCAGCCCCGACGGCCGCTACATCTTCTTCAGCACCTGCCGCGACATCCACTGGGTCAGCGCCGGGGTGCTGGACGAACTCAAGGCCCGCGCGACTGGAAGCGCGACGCCCGGCCGCTCCCTGCGCTGCCTGGTGCTGCTGGGCGAATGGTTCGGCGACACTTACTTCCAATTGCGGGACGAGATCGCCCGGCGCGGCTGGACCATGCGGCGAGTGGGTGTCGACGCCGAGTACCGCGGCTGCTACCAGAAGGCGCGCGACGTTGTGCTCACGAGCGACATCCTCATCCCCGACCTGAAAGACTTCTCCGGCTACGACTGTCTCATCATCCCCAGCGGCCCGCAGTTCCGAAAGTTCAACGAGAATCCCGTCGTCCTCCAGTTCGTCCGCGACGCCCATGCGGCGGGGGTGCTCATCGCCTCGTTCTGCACCGGCAACCGGGTGGTCCAGGCCGCGGGGCTGCTGGAGGGCGTCGACGGCGCGGCGATCTTCCCGTCCGTCGTCACCCATGTCCGGCCGGGCATCATCCTCGGCCCCCGCGGCGGTGGCCCGCCGCCCGGGGACGGTTTCCAGAGCGCGCCGGTGAAGGAGATCCTCGACGCCGTCGCCCGCGAACTCGACCTCCGGGACCGGGCGGCCGCGTCATATCTCGGCGAACCGCTGCCGGGCCTGACGCCGCGCCTGTTCGCGCCGGAGCGGCTCGGTCCAGACGTCAGCCTCGGGTGTTCCGGCTGGGGTGCGGAAATGGAATACTTCATCTATCAGACTTGGGTCGACCGGAAACCCCGCCTGTTCCTTATTTCGCAGCAAGGCGGGAGCTGGGGGGAGCCCGAACCGCTGGCCTTCGCCGACGCCTACGAGATCGGAGATTTCACCGTCGCCCCCGACGGCCGGACAGTGATCTTCGAGTCGAGCCGGCTGAGTGTTTCCGACAACAGCGTCAGCAAAGCCGGAGACCTCTGGACGATCACCCGCTCCGACACCGGCTGGACGGAACCCCGCCCCATGGGACCACCCATCAACACGGCGCATCACGAAAGCTATCCCTGTCTGGCCGCCAACGGCACCCTCTATTTCTTCAGCCGGAAGCCCGGCGGCTTCGGCGAGTCGGACCTGTACATGTCCGCGCCGAAGGACGGGAAGTACCAGGAACCGGTGAACCTTGGCCCGCGTTTCAACACCACTCAGCACGAGTGGGACCCCTTCGTCGCCCCGGACGAGAGCTACCTGGTCTTCTGCTCCATGAAACCGGGGGGATTGGGCGAGGACGACCTCTACGTCTCGTTCCGCAGCGCCGACGGCGCCTGGAGCGATCCGGTCCACCTGGGCGGGGCGATCAATTCGGAGAAATCGGAAAACCGACCCTACGTCAGCCCGGACGGCAAGCACTTCTTCTACACGAGCACCCGGAACGGGCACCGGCAGATTTTCTGGGTGGACGCCGCGATCCTCGAGTCGCTCCGGCCCGGCAAGGAGGACAAGTGAGTGCGTTGATCCGATCCGGCCTCGTCGCGGCCTGCCTGATGTGGAGCATCGTCGCCGCCGCGGCCGTCGAATCCGGGACGGCACTGACCGACGGTCCGCACCCGGTGGGATTCGAACTGGTCCGGACCGCGGACCCGTCCCGTGCGTTTCCCTCACTGGACGGCGCCGGCTTCCGGGACCGGCCCATGCGGATTTACCTCTGGTACCCCGCCCGGGAGGCCGAACCCGCACCGCTCACCATCGGGGATTTCGTCCGGATGGCCGCCGACGATTTCCGTCTGTCCGACGGCCCGGCGACGGGCGGCGCTTCGCTTCCAGTGCCGCTGGCCAGGGGCCTGGACGACGGGGAGCGCGCCGCACTCATGGCCCGGCCGCTGGCCGCCCGCCTCGGCGCGCCCGCTGCCGCCGGCGAATTCCCCCTGATCGTGCTGGGCCAGGGGCTGTACTACGAATCCCCCCTGTCGCAGGTCTACCTCGCCGAGCACATGGCCAGCCGAGGGTACGTGGTGGCCACGTGCCCGCTCCTCGGCACGCAGTACCGCCTGGTGAACCTCTCCGTCGAAGATCTGGAGACCGAAATCCGCGACATGGAGTTCGCCATCGCCGCGGCGCGCTCGCGGCCGGGCGTCCACCCCCGCCGCCTGGGGGTCATCGGCTACGATCTGGGGGGGATGGCCGGACTGGTGCTCACCATGCGCAACCCGTCCGTCGAGGCGTTCCTTTCCCTCGACGCCGGGATCCTGTCGCCCCACCACTCCGGCCTGCCGGGCAGCCTGCCGGAATACCGCGAGGACCGCTTCACCGTCCCCTGGATGCACATGATGCAGGCTCGCTTCATCGCGCCGTCCACCGACACGGCGAAGACCCGGGGACTCTACAACCGGAAAACGTACGGCGACAGTTGGCTCGTCGCGGTGCCCACCGACAGTCACGGCCAGTTCTCCTCCTACGCTCGCTTCGGCATCCGGACGGCGATCCCCGGCTACTGGGGCCCCGTCGCCGACGACGCGGCCGCCCTCCATGACGGGATCTGCCGGCTGGCGGGCGTGTTCTTCGACGCCGTCATGAAAGGCTCCCCCGACGCGGCCGCCGCCCTGCAGGCCGCCCGTTCAGGCGCCGCCGGAACCCCGGGAACCATCGATTGGAAGAAGGGCCTCCCGCCGCCTCCCTCCGCGTCGACGCTCATGCACCGCCTCATCGAGGGGGGCCTAGCCGACGCCCGGTCGGCGATGGAGCAGCAGCGCGCCGCCGTCCCTCCCGGCCCGCTCCCCACCATGGACGAACTCCGCTGGCTGGGTTACCACTGCCTGTTGTGGTGGGGCCGGGAGTCGGAGGCGCTCGAAGTATTCCAATTGAACGTGACGATCCATCCGGAGTCGGCCGACGCCCTGGCGGCTCTGGGCGACGCCCTGCAGATGCTGGGCCGGACCGACGAGGCCGTCGCCGCGCTCCGAAAGGCCTTGGAACTCAATCCCGACATGCCCCGGGTGACCCGCCTGCTCGAGAGCCTGACCAAACCTTGAGAGGGATGACGAACCCATGAAGCATAATGTCGTGATCTGTATTGCCGCGGCCCTGCTGGGCGTGGCGGCGCTCGCCCTTCCAAGTGAGAAGACCAACGAATCGAATCCGGCTGTCCGCAAGCCTCTTCAACTGACCGAACCGCGGGAAGCGCGGGCCAACGAAATCCAGCCGCCGGGGCTGGTGATGGACATCCTGGGCGTCCGGCCCGGCATGGTCATCGGCGAGGTGGGCGCCGGCCGCGGCCGGGTCACGGTCCACCTGGCGGACCGGGTGGGCGGCAAGGGAAAGATCTACGCCAACGACATCAACGCCGCCTCGCTCGAATACCTGCAGGCGCGCTGCCAGCGCCTGGGACTGGACAACATCGAAACCATCCTCAGCCGGACCGACGACGCCTGCTTCCCCAAGGACAGCCTCGACCTGGTCTTCATGGCCTGGGTCTACCACCACGTGGACGCGCCGGTGCCCCTGCTCCGCAGCCTGCTCCCCAGCCTGAAGCCGTGGGGCGTCGTGGCTATGGCGGAGCCGAAGCCCGCTCAGATCGAAAAGGAAGGCCGAGTACTGACTCGCGAGTCCGTGGGCCGGGAGGCCCGGGCGGCCGGCTTCGTCCTGGATGCGGTGATCGAGGACAAGCTCAAGGAGGACAACATTTTCATCCTCCGCCCCGCCGTGCCCGACACGCCCGATTCGCATGACTCGGCGAAAGTCCGCGCCCTGTGGCTCGACTACCTGGAATGGTCGAAATCACTCGGCGGCCGGAAGTCGCTGCGGGATTATGCGGTACATCTCGACACACAGGGCGTGCCCGAGTCCGAGGTCCGGCGCCGGCTGCACGTCATCCGGGGCCAGTTCACCGAGCAGCCGGAGGGGATCGAGCTGATCTACGACCCCCTGTACGGCAAACCCCTCACCGGTGACCTGGCGAAAGACGGTTTCAAGACCGCGCCCAACGCCTTTCTCGTCGAGTCGATGAAAGGAATCCCACCGGGCGGCCAGGCGCTGGACGTAGGTGCCGGCATGGGCCGGAACGCCGTTCATTTGGCGGCACTCGGCTGGACGGTGACGGCGATCGACCTGTCGGCCGAGGGTCTGGCGGTCCTGAAGGCCGACTCCGCCAAAGCCGGCCTGAATGTTCAGACAGTCAAGACGTCCTACGCCGATTACGATTTCGGGCGGGAGCGCTGGGACCTGGTGGCGATGATTCTCTCCTGGGCGCCGGTGGAGGAGCCCGCGTTTCTGGACCGCCTGAAGCGGTCGATCCGGCCGGGCGGTTACGTGGTGTTCGAGCACGTGGTCCAGCGCGCCGAAAATCCCTTCCCGCCCGGCGTCCACGCCCTGGCGCCCGGCGAGTTGCGGACGCTGTTCGGCGATTTCGAGATCGTGACGTACCGGGAGAGCGACCTCGCCGGCGATTGGGGCGGCCCGCCCACCCCGCACGTCCAGATCGTGGCCCGCAAGCGCGGCGGGGTTTAGGAGGACATTTTCATGAACCAAAGACCAATTGTCGCCGCAGGTCTCGTCGTCATCCTCACCTGCGCCGCCCTGGCTCTCGGTTGCCAGGCGGCGGGGTCGGCGACCGGCGGGTCACCGCCATCCCAAGGCATGCTGGATCCGGAGAACGAGAACGAGGCCCGGCTCAACCGGCTGCAGCCCCCCGACCGGGTGATGGACGCCGTCGGCGTGGCGCCGGGCCAGGTGGTCGCCGAGATCGGCGCGGGGCGCGGACGGTATACGGTCCAGCTCATCGCCCGGGTGGGCGCCGACGGCCGCGTGTATGCCGAGGACATCGATGCCGATGCCCTGAAGCATCTGCGCGCCCGCTGCGACCGCTGGAACATCCGGAACGTCGAAACGGTCCTGGGCGAGGTGAACGACCCGCGACTTCCCCCGAATTCGCTGGACCTGATCTTCATCATCTCCTCGTTCCATCACTTCGACGATCCCGTCACCCTCATGGGCAACGCCCGCCAGGCGCTGAAGCGGACGGGACGGCTGGCCATCGTGGAGTGGGCGCCGCGGCCGGGCCGAAGCGAGTACCTGACCCCCGAGCAGATGGCCGCAACGATGAAGCGGGCCGGCTTCACGCTGACGCGCACCGAGACGTTCCTGCTGGCCAACGGGCTGTACATCTACATCTTCGACCAGTCGGCCAAACCCTCTTCGGAGTTGCGATGAACCGACACCGGCTCCATTCCGGAGTTTACCGAATTGCTACTGGGATTACCTGTGCAGCCGCACTGATTCTTGCGGGCCTGGGCGCCGCAGGCCCGCCGACGCCGGACGATCCCGTGGCCGACGTTTTCGCGGTGATGGCGCTGGCGGACGATAGCCGGATGGACGTCCTCTGGCCGGGCTTCCGGCCACGAGACATTCCCGTGCTCGTCTTCGACGGGCGGGACACCTACCTGTTCCACGCCCCCAGCGCCCCCGAGGGGTTCGCCCCGACGGCGCCGGATCCGGGCGTGTTCATCCACCCGGGCCGGCACCCGCTGGTGCGGGGAAACTCCGTGGCCCGCCTGGGCGAGGGCTGGGTGGCGACGAGCGTCCTCGCCGCCGTCTCGAAACGGACGGGCGAGGCCTACGCGTCGAGGGACCTGGCCGGCATCATCGTGCATGAGCAGTTTCACGTGTTCCAGCGGACACGCCACCCGCGCTGGCGGCCCAACGACGGGGTGCTGCTCCGCTACCCGGCCGAGACGGCCGAGGCGCTGGCGCTGCGGCGCCTGGAGAAGGAGGCCTTCCGGCGGGCGGTGAGCGCCCCGGAGCCGGCGGCCATGACCGGGTGGGCGCGGCAGGCGTTGCATCTCCGGCAGGAGCGGCTCGGCCCGCTCCCCGAGCCGTTCGTCACGTACGAGAAGGAGCTGCAGCGCACCGAGGGGCTGTCGGACTACGTCGAGCGGATGGCCCGCCGGGTCGATCCGCTCAACGCCTCGAACATCACCGACGGCATCGCGCCGGCGGGCGTCCGCGATCTCGGCTACGTGGCGGGGCGCTGGATCGCCATGATCCTGGACGCGCTGCGGCCGGACTGGAAGGCGCGCCTGGAGGCGGACGACCGCCTATACCTGGAGGACCTGCTCGTCGCCGCCCTCGCCGAGCGGCCGGAGGTGTTCCAAGCCTTCAGCCGCGACGAGCGGGACGCGTTCCACGCCGCGGCCCGGGCGGACCTGGCCGCGTGGCAGGCGCGCAAAGAGCAAGAACTCGCCCGCCACGACGCGATGCCCGGATACCGCCTGGAGATCCGGGCCGCTGCCCGGCCGCTCGCCATCCGGCTGTTCGACCCGCTGGCGATGGAAATACTGGATGACGGCGGCGTGTACCACCGGCTGGTCTTCATCGCCGGCGCCGACGGGGACAGCCTGCGGATCATGAACCATCCCAGCCTGACCTGGTTCGACGACTCGCTCCGGGTGGTGCGGGTGTGCGTCCACGGGCTGGCGCAGCCGCCGGAGATCCGCGAGGACGAGAGACGGCTCGTCGTGCGGCAGGGGGACGTGTCCATCGAGCTGAGCTACGCCCGGCTGACCGTCGCGGGCGACCGGTTCATCGTCGAGATGTGAAGGCGGCCCGCCGGCGCCGGCCGGCCGCCGCTCGTTTGGACGAACTGAGACAGGAGAAGACAGATGAAAGCATGGCGGACGATTTTGATGGTGACGGCACTCCTTTTCCTGACTATGACGGCGGCGCGTTCCCAGGAGATTTTCGACGTGGTGCGCGCGGGTGACGCGGCCGCGGTCCGGGCGTTGCTGGAAAGGTCCCCCGAAGTCCTGGCCGCCCGCGACGGCGGCGGCAACACGCCCCTCCATATCGCCGCCGCGACAGGGAACGTGGAACTGATCCTCGCCCTGATCGAGAAGGGCGCCCCGCTGGAGCTTCAGAACGCCCGGATCAAGACGCCGCTGCACCTCGCCGCAATGAACGACCGGACCGAGGCCGTGACCGCGTTGCTTCAGAAGGGAGCGGCCATCAAGGCGCGGGATGACTACCAGCGCACCGCATTGATCCTCTGCGCCCGCGAACGGGGGCAGGCGGCCACCGGCCGGGTGCTCATCGAAGCGGGGGCCGACGTGAACGCCGTCGACAAGTTCGGCTCGAGCGCCCTCGGCCTGGCGGCCTGGCGGGGGAAGCAGGAGTTCGTGGACCTGCTCCTCGGCCATGGCGCCAGGCTGCCGGAAGCCCCGGCGGAGCGGCGGCAGTTGATCGCGGAAGCCGCCTCTCACGGGCTGACCGCACTGTTTCAACGCCTGGCCGACCGGATTCCGGACCTGAAGGATGCGGCCGAGGGCGGCGTCCTCCTGAACTCCGCGGCTTCGGGCGGTTCCGCCGAGATCGTCGCCGCCCTCCTGGCCAAGGGATGCGATCCCGCCCGGGCCGACCGGTTCGGCTGGACACCGCTCCACTACGCCGCCCGGGACGGCCGGACCGAGGCCGCCCGGATGCTCATCGAGCGGGGCGCCCCCCTCGACGCCCGGACCCTCATGGGCCAGACGGCTTACAACGTCGCCCGGGAGCGGGGGATGACGGCCACGGCGGCCCTGCTGGCGGAGCGGGACGCCGACACCGCGGCGATCCGGTTCCCGGTCCTCGAAGGCGATTACCTGGGCCAACCGCCGCCGAAAGACCAGGCTGAATTGTTCGGCTTGGGCATCATCTCGTCGATCTGGGGCCTCCACTGCACGGCGGTGTTTTCGCCGGACGGAAGCGAAGTCTACTGGGCGCCCATGATGACGTTCCCGGGAGAGATCTATTCCCGGGGGGGCCTGCTCATGATGAAACGGGTGGACGGCCGGTGGACGGCCCCCGCCTGGGCGCCATTCTCGGGCCCCCGCGGCGAGGACGACGTGCCGTTCTTCTCGGCGGACGGACGCCGGCTCTATTTCATCTCCCGGCGCCCGCTGCCGGGCGAGACCCAGCCGGGGAGCGAGAAGATCTGGTTCACCGACCGGACCGCCGCCGGCTGGTCCGAGCCCCGCCCGCTCGATCCGGCCGTCAACGCGCATCCCATGCACTGGCAGTTCTCGCTGGACCGGGCCGGGAACCTGTACTTTGCGGGACAGGGCACCGACAGCCACGGCCTGGACGACATTTACCGGGCCCGGTTCTCCGGCGGCGCGTATGAGCCGCCGGTCAACCTGGGGGCACCCATCAACTCGGCGGCCGGCGAGAACTCGCCCTTCATCGCCCCGGACGGGAGCTATCTCCTGTTTTCCCGGCAGTACGACATCTGGGCGAGCTTCCGCGACGCCGCCGGGGCCTGGTCCGAACCCGTCCGCCTGGGCCCGGAGATCAACAGCGCCTCCATCGAGCTCTGCCCCATGGTCACGGCCGACGGCAAGTACATCTTCTTCCTGAGCCAGCGTGACGGCGAGAGCCACGCCTATTGGGTCCGCGCCGATGTCATCGAGAAAGCCCGGCCCGGCACAGTTCCCACCGCCAAGGAGCTCGTGGACCGGTGCGCCCAGGCCATGGGCGGCGCGGAGGCGATCCGGGGATTGAAGACCCTGCGTTTCCATTCCATCTACCCGGATCACGGCGACACGCCGATCCTGTTCGAGATCATGCGGCCGAACCGCAGCCGAAGCCCCCGGGCCGATCTCGTTTTTGATGGAACGCGGGCCTGTTTCATCAACGGCAGGGACGGCAAGCCTGGCCCGCAGATGGTCCCCGCCGAGGAGCTCGTCGACTTCGAGGTGGAGATCGGCTGGTTCTTCCCCGCCATTTTCGACCACCCCGCCGAGTATGCCGGCGCCGAAACCGTCGAGGGGCACACGGTGCACAAGCTCCGCATCGCCCTGCCCCACGGAGCCCGGATGACCTATTGCCTTGATGCGGTGACGGACCTTGTGGTCAGGACCACCGCGGAATTCACCATGGGTGGAAAGGAGTACACGTTCGAACGGGCTCTCAGCGATCACCGTCCCGTCGACGGGTTCGTGTTCCCCCACCGCTTCACCTACACCGGCCGAGCCGGCGTCCAGACCGGGCGCATTGAAAAGATCGAACTCAACGTTCCTTTCGCCGAGGACACCTTCCGCATTCCGACGGAGCCGGCCGGCGGCGATTACGCCGTGACGTTCTACTCCGGCCGGGACGGCAACAAGGAGGTCTACATTCTCAATCCCGGACAGAAGGAGCCGGTGAACCTGACCCGCCACCCGGCGCAGGACCTTTGTCCCGCCGCTTCCCCGGACGGCGGGCGGATCGCGTTCCTGAGCGACCGGGACGGCAACATGGAGATCTACAGCATGGCCGTCGACGGCGGCGACGTCCGCCGGCTCACCACCTCGCCCGAAAACGAGGAGCATCCCGAGTTCACCCCCGACGGCAGGAGCATCCTCTTCGTCAGGGATTACGAACAGCGCACCGAAATCTGGATCATGGCCGCTGACGGCGCCAACCCACGCCGATTGACCAACACCGGCGCTCGGGACGAGCGGCCGTTCATGTCGCCCGACGGGTCGAAGATTGTCTTCATGTCCAACCGCGACGGCAACTACGAGATCTACACCATGGCCGCCGACGGCAGCGGCCAGACGCGCCTCACGAACACGCCGGAGTGGGAGATCTTCCCGGCCTGGTCCCCCGACGGCCGGCAGATCGCCTACTCCCAAAAGTACCGCGCCGGCGGCCGCATGGAGGGCATGATCCGGGTGATGAGCGCCGACGGCTCGAACGACCGGGCGGTCACGGCCGTCGAGACCCGGGACGAGAACGCCATGTGGTCGCCCGACGGCTGCTTCATCCTGGTCCAGAGCGTCCGCGACGGCAACTTCGAGGTGTACCGGATCGATGCCGACGGCGGCCACCCGGTCCGCCTCACGGACGATCCGGCCTGGGACGGCTGGGCCACATTCGTGCCGGTCCAGAAGGGGAGACAAGAATCGCATTGAAATCAGGGAGAACTCATGAGACACCGCACGACCTGGATTGCAATTTTTTTAACCGCCGTCTTCGCGGTGGGCCACCTGGCCGCCGCGGATGACCCCGCCGACCGCGCCGCAGTGCAGCGCGCCATCGAGCAGTCCATCGGCTGGGCCTTCGAGAAGGACTTCGAGGCCATGTTCCGCCTGTGGGCCGACGACCTGTTCCACTTCTGGCTCTTCTCCGACAGCCAGGTGATCGGGCTCGAGAATTTCAAGAAACACGCGGAGCAGTGGCGCGACCCCGACTTCCGCGGCACCCGCTTCGAGTTCCGCGACCTGCGCATCGTGTTCTCACGCTCCGGCGACGTGGCCTGGTACTCCTGTCATCTCGATGACTGCGGCTCCTACAAGGGGAAGGAGTTCTGCCTCAAGGACGTCTTCCAAACCGGGGTGCTGGAGAAGCGCGACGGCCGCTGGGTGCACGTCCTGATGCATGGCTCCTACCCGGTGGACAAGGTGCCGGAGGGCTACGTCCGCCGGTTCTACCGCGACCTGTTCGAGAAGCCTGCGGCAACGGCAGCAAAGCCGCCCGGGGCGACACCGGAGGTGTTCGCGCCGGGTGTCGTCTCCCGGGACGGCATCCAGATGAAGCTGACCATGTCCGCCGACGGCGCCGGGATCCTCTACACCGAGCGTAACCCGGAGACGAATACCGTGTCGTTCATCAGCCGACTCAGGGCGGGCGATGCCTGGGGCGAACCCATTGCTCTCCCTTACGCCCGGGAGTACATGGACATCGAGCCCAGCCTGTCCCCCGACGGCCGAAAGATCCTCTTCGTCTCCAACCGGCCCGCCGGCGGCGGGGGCGAACCGGGAAGGTTTCCGGACATCTGGATGGCCGAAAAGACGGGCGATCGATGGGGCGAACCCGTCCGGCCGGGCCCGCCGGTCAACACCGCCGATCCCGCCGACATTGAGGCCCATCCGGCCTTCGGTCCGGACGGCGGGATCTATTTCATGCGACAGAACGGGAAGAGCCGCCGCCTCTTCCAGGCAGAGCGCCGCGGCGACGGATTCGACGAACCACGCCCCCTGCCCCTCCCGGACGATCTGTTCGCCGGCGGGTTCAGCGGGCCGTGCCTGTCCCCCGACGGCCGGATCCTGCTGATGCACTCGCGCCGGGAGGGCGGATTCGGGAACTGGGACCTCTACGTCGCGTTCAGGGACGAATCAGGCGGCTGGAGCGAGCTGATGAACCTCGGCCCCACCGTCAACACCGGCCAGCCCGAGTCCAGCCCCACCTTCTCGCCCGACGGCCGGTTTATCTTCTTCACTCGGGATACGGACATCTACCAGGTTTCCGTGACGATCATCGACTCGCTGAGGCCGAAGCAGTGATGCGATTCGAGAACAAACATGAAACAGCTTGAGATCAGGGAGGAGCGATGAGACATCGTGCGACCTGGATCATGGCCATTTTGGCCGTCATGCTCACTCTTGGCAACCTGCACATCCGGGCCGGACAGGAGTCCGCGGCTCCGAGCGGACCGACGGTCAAGATGCTGTCCACACCGCTGCCGGAGATGCAGCCACCGATCGATTTCCTGGCCCGTGAGCCGGTCATCGACGGCCGCCTGGATGATGATCTGCAGATTCTGGCGAGCCGTTCCTTCGCTGCTCTGGTCAAGATGAACCCAGCCACCACGGATACCCAGGGCGACTACCGCCTCGCCTACGGCAGCGATTTCTTCTACGTGTTCATCGACGTGGCCGCGGACTCTCTGGTCTGCCGGGACCGGGGCTACCAGAACGGCGATGGCTTCATCCTGATTCTCAACCGGCCCCAACCCGAGAACGCCCCGGCCGAAGAGTCATACATGCTCGCCTACAACCCCACGGGCGATCCAAAGAAGCCGTTCGCCCAAATGGTCTGGAAACGCAACGACGCCTGGCCGTTCTCCCCCTTGAGCGAGGGGAGCGCGTTCCGGGTGAGCGCCGCCGGAGGGCGCCTCGGCTTCGAAGCCCTGCTCCGCTGGACGGACGTCCACCCCTATCACCCGTGGCTGGCCGACGGCATCGGCTTCAACCTGATCTTATCCAAGGCCTACGGCGATCGCGACGTCAACTACCTCGCGGCGCACATCAAGCCGGCCCCCGGGATGGAGGCATTCACCGGCTATTCCCGGCTGGACTTCGCCGCGCCATTCGTTCCCGCCGGAGCGCAGAGCACCGTCGTCCTGTCGTCCGGACACATCACCGCGGGCGATCCGTTGCGCCTGCGGCTCCTGGCCGCCGCCGACCGCCCGGTTCGGGAAGAGGTCGCGTTCCGCCTCCACTCGGGCGAGGGTGCGCGGGTGCTCAGCCAGACGATCGGCGTGGATTTGACACTAGGCGTGACCGTCCAGGAGGCCGTCCTCGATACCACTGACCTTCCCAGCGGCGGTTACACCGTACGCTGGGAATCCCGCTCGGGATCGGCCACCGGTCAGGTGGGGCTCACCGTGTTGCCGCCGTTTGATTCCGCACGCCTGGAGCGGATCCTCGACGCCGCCGGCGCTCACCTCACCCCCGGTAGCCGGACGACCATCCGGTTTCTTCTGGCCGAGATCGCGGCGGAACGCGCGCGGCTGAAATCCTATGATCCGTGCCCGGAGCTGCGCGCCCGGATGGAGCGGACCGACCGGCTGATCCGCGAGGCGGCGGGCGGCGACGACCTGCTCGCCCGGCAACGAGGGCTCCTGCGTCGCGCCTTCGAATCCCAGGTGGACCGGACGCTGCAGCCCTACACCGCATTCGTGCCCACCGCGCTCGATGCTGGGAAAACCTATCCGGCCATCGTGTTCCTGCACGGCAGCGACTCCGACGACCAGAGCGTCCGCCGGACTATCCGGGCCTTCCCGGCGCTGTTCCCGGACGAGGTCTTCGTCATCGCCCCGTACGGACGCGGCCGCAGCAACTCCTATACCCGGGATCACGCCCAAGACGATATCCGCGAGGCGGTGGCCGATGCCCTGCGCGAGTACCCCATCGATCCCGCCCGGCTGGTGCTGGCGGGCTTCTCCATGGGCGGCTACGGCGTGTATCGAACCCTGTACGAGAATCCCGGCAGGTATGCCGCCGCCGCGGTGTTCTCCGGGATTCCATACCCCAAGGGAACGTTCGCGCCGGGAGAAGAGCCGCCCGATTTCAGGCAACCGGAATGCCTGAAGACGCTCAGCGGGATGAACATCGCCGTCATCCACGGCGGCCGTGACCGCAACTGTCCCGTGGAACAGACCACCGACCTGGTCGCCCGGATGAAGGAAATCGGTATCCCCGTCCTGTTCCTCCTGGACGAGAAGGCCGGTCACGAGCCGCCGCGCGACCCGGCCATCGTCGAGGCGTACCGGCGCTGGCTGGCCGAAGCGATCCGGGAGCATCATTCGGAGGAAGATAGAAGAAAAGGGAGGATAAAATGAAACATCGCGTATTGTTTGCAGCGGCTTTATCGGCGATCGTCCTTTCATCCATCAGCCTCGCTCAATCAGTTGATATCCCTGTACTCAAAGGGCCCTACCTCGGCCAGAAGCCGCCCGGGTTGACGCCGGAGGTGTTTGCGCCGGGCGTCGTCTCCACCGGCGCGCACGAGTTCGCCGGCTCGTTCTCGCCCGACGGCCGGGAGTACTACTTCACCCGGCGGGAATCCAGGCAGAGCCCCACCCTCATCATGGTCACGCGATGCGTCGACGGCACCTGGACGGCACCCGAGCCGGCCACCTTCAACGCCACCGCGGCCGGGCCGAACGCCATGTCGTTCGAGCCCATGGTGACTCCCGACGGCCGGCGACTCTACTTCACCTCCGACCGGCCTCGGGCCGGCCAGGCGGGACCACCCGGGCCGCCTCAGCTCAACATCTGGTATGTGGAGCGCGCGGGCGACGGCTGGGGCGCTCCGCAGGACGCGGGCGCGCCGTTCAATCCCATGCAGGTCATGTACGTGTCCGCGGCCCGGTCGGGGACGATCTACACCATGGACATCTCCCAGGGCCCTGCCGGAGCCGCCATCGCCGTCTTGAAACCGACGGCGAGCGGCTACGGGGCCCCGGAGCGGTTGGGGCCGCCGGTCAACGACGGGTCTCCGAGCATGTACCCCATCGTCTCGCCCGACGAGTCGTACCTGATCTTTTCGCGCATGCGGCCGGGAGAAGCCATCGATCAGGTCCTGTTTGTATCCTATCGAAATGCGGACGGAAGTTGGGGGGAACCCCGAGCGCTGGACCTGGGGATGCGGGCGGGCACGCCGTGCGTGTCCCCCGACGGGAAGTACCTCTTCTTCAGCGGCGGCGAACGGGGGAAGGGAGACATATACTGGGTCTCGGCCGAGATTCTCCGCTCGCCGGCTCAGACTCGCTGAGGACAAGCGGTGATTGGATCCGTATAAATCGGATATGTCTATTATAGGAGGAAGACCATGTTGCACCGAATGTTTGTCGTGGCGGCGCTGCTGGCGGCCCTGGCGGGCCTGGCGGGCGCGGGCGGGACCGTCGAGGGACTGCCCCTGCACGTGAAGCAGCTCGCCCCGGGCGTCGTCCGCGTGTGGGTGGGCGACCAGATCTCGTCCACCGCCGTCTGTGCGATCGCCACCCAGAAGGGGATCGTGGTGATCGACACCACCGACATCCCGAAGTTCGACCAGGCGTTCCGCCAGGTCATCGCCAAGGAACTCGGGCGCAGCGACTTCAAGTACCTCATCAACACCCACGGCCATCAGGACCACACCAACGGCAACGGCGTCTACGCCGACTGCCAGATCATCGCCCACGAGCGCGTCGTGGAGATGATGAAGGAGAGCCAGGGGAACGTCGCCCGCCAGATCACCTGGCGCACCGAGGACATCCAGCGGCAGAAAGACCAGATCGCCTCGGGCAAGCTGACCCCGGCGCAGAAGACGGCCGCCGAGGAGCGGATCATCCTGGACACGCTGTCGATCGAGCATGCCAAGTCCGCCCCCGCGCCCACCTTCCCCACCAAGACGTTCACCGACAAAATGACTCTGGACTGCGGCGACGTCGCCTTCGAGCTGTACCAGGCCGGCGGCACCCACACCAAGAGCGACATCTTCATCTTCGCCCGGCAGAAGGGGATCCTGTTCACCGGCGACATGATGTGCGACAAGTGGCTCACCGACACGCCCGGCTGCCTGGCCACCTTCGCCGTCCACACCGGTGAGGTGGCCGACTACCCGGTGCTGGTCCGGCACTGGCAGGCGCTGCTCGACCGCGGCGGCGAGATCCAGATGTATGTCCCCGGCCACTGGAACGGCGAACTCAGCGCCGCGGGCTTCCGGTCCCGCTTCGACTACCTGCAGGCCCTGCTGGCCGACGTGCCCGCCATGATCCAGGCCGGCAAGACGTTCGACCAGATGGTCGCGGAGTACACGCTCCAAGCCAAGTTTCCCCAACTGGTGGGCAGCCCCGGCATCGGCCCCAACGGGCAGCGGATCTCCATCGAGCATCTCTACCTGATCCACACCGGCAAGATCTCGATGGGCCAAGCCCTGTGGGATATGATCCGAGATGATACCTTCGCCGCGAAATTCACGCCGCTGCGCGCGGACGTTCTGAAAAACCGGAGCAAATACTTCTTCTCCGAAGCCCAGCTCAACGCCATGGGGTACGTCCTGCTCAATGAGCAAAAGAAGCCCGCGGACGCCCTGCAGGTCTTCGAGCTCATGCGCGAGCTGTATCCCGAGTCGTGGAACGCCTATGACAGCCTGGCCGAGGCCGTCTACGCCACGGGCGACAAGCCGAAGGCGATGAAGCTGTACCGGAAATCCGTGGAACTGAATCCGAAAAACGAGAACGGCGTGAAGTGGATCGCAAAACTCGAAACGGAACTGAAATAAGGTAACTGCGACCGTCCCCGCCCGGCGTACGGGCGGGGACGGTCGGGAGTCAACCATGGCCAAATTCATCCGGGTCGCGCTGCTGGCACTGTGCGTCACGCTGCCGGCGGCCGCGGCGGATACTCACGAAGCGGACCGGGTCGAGATCGCCCGGGTGGTCAGCTCGGTGATCGGCTGGGCCAAGGACAAGAACCTCGAGCTTTTTTACGGCTCCATCGCCAACGACGAGGATTACATCAGCGTGACCCCGGGGAAGCGAGTGGTCAAGCGCTTCGAGGACGTCAAGGCGAACGTGCCGTTATGGATGAGCCCGGACTTCCGGTACGTCCGCCATGAGTTGAAGGAGCTGGAGATCACCTTCGCCCGCTGCGGCGAGGTGGCCTGGTTCTACTGCGTGCTCGACGACATCAACACGTACAAAGGCGAGCCGGCCTCGTGGGAGAACGCCCGCTGGACCGGCGTCGTGGAGAAGCGCGACGGCCGCTGGGTGGTGGTGTCGCAGCACTTCTCGTTCGCCAGCGACCGGTAATTGTATGGCCCTGCGAATGGGCCACGGACCGGTGCCGATTCCACCAGCTGCGGTTGGCCCCGGCGGTTTGAAATTCGCCCCATTCACCGGATTAACATTTCAAGCATCCACAACCGATTCCGCATGTTGACGGGCGCCTCCGGAATGGATATACTTTGTATATTCATTGGAGGTGACCCATGTCGGTCAAACTTCAAAAATGGGGCAACAGTCAGGGGATCCGCCTGGCCCGGCACCTGCTGGAACATGCCCACATTCGCGTGGGGGACGAATTGGACATCACGGTGCGGGACGGCTGCATCATCGTCGTGCCCCTGAAGCGGATCCGGGGTAAAGTCGACCTGCGGAAATTGGTGTCGCGAATCCCGGCCGGCCACGCGGCGGGGGAGAACGACTGGGGCCCGCCCGTGGGCCGGGAGGAGTGGTAAGTGAAGGCTTACATCCCTCAAAAAGGCGACTTCGTAAGCGTGTCGTTCGATCCGCAGTCCGGGCACGAACAGAAGGGGCGGCGTCCGGCCCTGGTCGTGAGCAACACCCTGTTCAACCGGCACACCGGCATGGCCATCGTGTGTCCGCTGACCACCACCGACCGGCGGTTTCCCTTTCATGTTCCGGTGGCGGGCGATGCGGCGGTGTCCGGATTCGTGATGGTGGAACAGGTCAAGTCCATCGACTTCCGCGCTCGTCGCGCCGCCCGCATCGGCCGGGCCGCAGGCCGCACACTGGACGAAGTCCTCGCTATCCTCGACGCCTGCATTTACTGATCCGGGATTCGGTGTCCCCGCCGCGCCTCGTTGCCTCGGTGTCTGTCGGCGCGGAAACTCTCCGACAACTCCCGGATCGAAATATCATCGACCATCCGTGACGGAGCGTGTATCATGGTGACCATGAGGGACTGAACCTTCTGGACCGTCGTCCTCTTCTGGGGAGCGGCCTGGGGGCTGGCGGAGGCTACCGTCGGCTTCGTGCTGCACCTGGCGCCGGCGCCCGGCCTGGCCGGGGCGGTGATGTTCCCCGTGGGCGCCTGGTGCATGGTGCGGGCGACGCGCGCCGCCGGCTCACCTGCGGCGGCCCTGGCCCTCGGCCCCGTGGCCGCGGCGCTCAAGATCCTGAATCTCGCGCTCCCCGGCGCCGATCCGTTCGCGGTGGCCAACCCGGCAGCGGCCATCCTGCTCCAGGCGCTGGCGGTGGGGGCGATTCTGCGGCTCTGGCCGGTGGAAAAGGGCCGGTTGGGCGCCATGACCGGCCTTGCCGCCGCCATCGGGTGGCGCGCCGCCTACGCTTTGCTTCTCGCCACGGCCATGTCGCTGCTGCCGCTGCGCGGCGTCCTGGACCACGGCGCCGCCGGCATGTCGCGGTTCCTCCTGCTGGAGGGCGTCGTGAACGCGTTCCTCATCGGACAGTTCATGGAATTCGATCGGCGTCTGTCCGTCCGATGGCCAAGACTCTCCGCGTCACCCAACCCGATTGCTGCCGGCGCGCTGACCGCCCTGGCCGCCACGGCCGACCTCTTCCTTCCCTAGTCACACCCACCAGAAGAGACCAACTCCATGCTGGCGGAGAACTTGAAGCGCTCGCCAACGGCTGGTTACCGTTGGGCAGACAGATCAACCGTCCGAGAATACTCAGTTGGCTTGGGTGATTTTGGGAATGATCGCATCGATCCACCCCATAGCCGTTTCCTTTGAACCGGTGAAGAAGTGGACTCCGACACCCACGATGCCGCCCGGGCCCTTGCCGGCCCAGCTGACGTCCCAGGTCACCAAGTCGGGTCCGGTCCCGCCGCCGATCCAGGGGGTGATGGACTTGCGGCATTTGAGGATGCCGCCCCGGTAACGTTCCTTGCCGCACGGTTCGTCCCGCGTCGCCGAGCCCGGAAGCTGTCCGCCCGGATCTTCGGGCTGGTTGGCGAGGATCTCCATCACCTGATCGGCCACCGGATTGTTCTGCCACATGATCTCGAGTTTGATGCCCTGGTCCATGTGGGGCTTGGGAAAGTTTTCGTTGGGTTTGGTGGCCTGGATGATCATGGTCCCGCCGAGATTCCGCTCGTCGACCACTTGGAATCCAGCCGGCAAGACCTTCGCTGCGGGCGGCAACTGGGCCGGGACCATGGTTGCCAGCAGAGCGAACACCAGACCGATCAGGAACAACACTTTCACATGGTCCTTCATATAATCCTCCTTTGATGACCGGCGAAGATCCTCTCATTTCAACAACGCCGAGTACACCGTCCATCGGCTCATCAGGGCCAGCGGACGGCGTCCCTTACACAACGGTCAGCAAGCGCAGGCGGCTCGGGCCCGCCGGCAGGTCCACGGCGATGTCCGCTCCTGGCCGGCGGTCCAACAGGGCGCGGCCCAGCGGCGAATCGGGGCTCACCAACTGGACCGACCGCCCCCCGGCGTCCACCGCCGCGCCCATCCCGCCGGGCACGAGGAAGTAGAGCCCGGAGGCGAGCCCGCCTTCGGCGGCGATCTCGAGGAGCGCCCCGGGCCGCGCCTTGCGCGCCGGCGACAGGTCCAGGTCGTCCAGCGCCCGCAGCAGCGCCTGGCACCGCTCCACCTGCTGCATCTGGGCCGTCACGAGGTAGGTCTGCTCGTTGAACACGGCGCGCTCGCCGCGGGTGCGGGTCCGCTCGTCGCCAACGAGCATTCCCTCGCGGGCGGTTTCGGCCGCCCGACGCGACGTCTCGGCCATCGCAGCCAGCTCGCGGCGCAGGGTGGCAAGAATTTGTTCCTTGACGCCGATGTCCATGGGCGAACTCCCGGCCTCACACCGGATCAGCGGGGCACCGGTTGACCCGGCGCGTTACTTGCGGCGGGAGGCGGTGATCTCGCCCACCGCCCGGATCGCGGCGTGGATGTGCGCCTCGGTGTTGAACGGCCCGATGCCGAAGCGGACGGCGCCGTGGATCTTGTCGGTGCCGATCTGCTCGTGCACCAGTGGCGCGCAGTGCAGGCCGGTGCGGCAGGCGATGCCGTAGTCCACGTCGAGCATGGTGCCGGTATCCATGGCCTCGAGGCCGTCCACGTTGAAGATCATGACGCTGATGTGGTTCTCCAGGTCGTCGGCGCAGTACAGGGTGACGCCGGGGATGCCCTGCAGCCCGTCGCGGAGCAACCGGGTCAGATGCATCTCCTGCTCATGGATTTTCTCCACCCCCTGCTCCAGCACCCATTTGACGCCGGCGTTCAGGCCGGCCACCCCCATGCTGTTCATGGTGCCGTACTCCAGCCGGTAGGGATACTCGTCCAGGTGCGTCTTCACGGCGGAGCGCACGCCGGTGCCGCCGGCGCGGGTGTGCCGGACCTCCACGCCCTCCCGCACGCACAGTCCGCCTATGCCCGTCGGGCCGAGCAGCGACTTGTGACCGGTGAACGCCACCAGGTCGATGCACTGCGCCTCCATGTCGATGGGCACCTTGCCGGCGCTCTGGGAAGCGTCGATGAGGAACAGGATCCCCGCCTCGCGGCAGCGGCGGCCGATCTCGCCGATGGGCTGGACGGTGCCGATCACGTTGGAGGCATGGTTCACCGCCACCAGGCGGGTGTTGGCCTTGAACCGGCGGGCGATCTCGTCGGGATCCACAAATCCCTTCGCGTCGAAGGGGACATGCTCCAGCTCGATGCCTCCATCCTGGAAGAGGTGATACAGCGGGCGCAGCACCGAGTTGTGCTCCACGTTCGTGGTGATGGCGTGATCGCCGGGGCGGAGCACGCCGAAGATGGCCAGGTTCAGGGCGTCGGTGGAGTTGTAGGTGAAGACCAGCCGGTTGGGGTCGGTGCCGTGGAAGAAGTCGGACAGGAGCTTCCGGGTTTCCTCCACCATGGAGCCGGCCTCCATGCACATGTCGTAACCGGAGCGGCCCGGATTCACGCCGAAATTCCGGTAGAAATAATCCATGTACTTGTAGACGGATTCCGGCTTCGGAAAGGAAGTAGCTCCATTGTCCAGGTAGATGAGTCCTTCCATGCACAACCTTCCTTTTAAAGATAATGTAAAAGTTTAGTTTAATCCGATATTGCGGTCAACAGAAAAGGCTGGGGGCGTTGCGGAAACAGCGCGCATCCGGACACTGGTCCGGCGCATCGAACCGACACACCAATCGGAGTGCGACACAATGGATCCAATCGTCATTCTCGGCAACCTCGGGGCCGCCCTGGCGCTGATGACCGTCGTTTGGCTGCTGAGCTTGAAGTTGCGCGATGCCAGCGTGGTGGACGTGTTCTGGGGACTGGGGATCGTCCTCATCGCCTGGCTCACCGTCGGCCGCGCGGACGGCTTCCCGGGCCGCGGATTGCTGCTGGCGGGGCTGGTGACGGCCTGGGGATTGCGCCTGGCGCTTCATATCCTGTGGCGGCGGCGCGGCCACGGCGAAGACCGCCGTTATGCCGCCATGCGCGCCGCGCGGGGCGCGGCGTTCTGGTGGCAGAGCCTGTTCACCATCTTTCTGCTCCAGGGTTTCCTGCAGTGGCTCATCTCGCTCGGCGTGCAGCTCGGCATCGCCGCCGCCGCCCCGCCGCGCTGGACCGCCTGGGACCTGGCGGGCGCCGCCCTCTGGGCCGCCGGCTTTCTCTTCGAGACGGTGGGCGACGCACAGCTCGCCCGCTTCAAGCGGGATCCGGCCAACCGCGGCCGGGTCATGGACCGCGGCCTCTGGCGCTTCACGCGCCATCCCAACTATTTCGGCGAGGCGGTGATGTGGTGGGGCCTCTTCCTCATCGTGCTGCCCACGCCGTACGGACCGTGGACGGCCCTGTGCCCCGCCCTGATGACCTTCTTCCTGCTCCGGGTGTCGGGCGTGACTCTGCTGGAGCAGGACCTGCTGGCGCGCCGCCCCGGCTACCGCGAGTACATCGCCCGCACGAGCGCGTTTGTCCCCTGGCCGCCCCGGCGGAGAGTGAGGAGTGAGGAGTGAGGAAACAGTAGATCACAATCCCGCGAATATTGATGTGTTGATGGTTGATGGTTGATGGTTGATAGTCCGTGCTCATGCTCGTCATCGCAGTCCCAACATTGCGAAGTCGGAACCAACGGGATACCCAATGCTGGTAGTGGTCATTCGGCTCGGCCACCACGTCCTGTCTCTGTTTCCCATGGATTCCACCCATCGAATTCGTCCGCCACGATTCGTATCAGTTTCCCATGGACGCCACGCGCCGAACTCGTCCGCCACATCCCGCCTCCCGGAGGGAGGCGAAGATACTAGCCAGGAGCGTAGCCGGGCCCGACAGGGCCGGCCGCAGCCCCTGGGAAGACGATCATTTCTCGCGGCCCGCGCCCTGACGGGGCGCGAGGAGAATGCAGGGAGAGGCCGATTGCGCTCAACCATCGACTGATTGAGAAATTGCGGACCTGCGAACCTTCCAACATACAAACAGTCAAACCTTCAGACGACCCGATTACGAGCACGATTACGATTGCGATTTCGATTGCGATTACGAATTACGAGCACAGATACCCATTCACCGTTCACTGTTTACCGTTTACCATTCACCTTTCTGTGGCACAATGGAACGGATCTCATTTCCCACTGGAGCATTCCCATGGACATGCTGCTTGACTGGGCCGAGCGGGGCAAGCTGCCCGACGCCGCCATCCGCATGGGCATCCGCCGCCTGCTGCGGAGCCGCCTGCGCCAGGAGGACCGCGGAGACGCCGAGGCCAACCTTGTGCGAAAGATGGAGTTCGTCGAGTCGATGCGCCGCGCCCCGGTGGCGCTGCACGCCGACGACGCCAACGTCCAGCACTACGAAGTGCCGCCGGCGTTCTTCGAGCGGATCCTCGGCCCGCGCCTCAAGTACAGCGCCGGCCACTGGCCCGCCGGCGTGGCGGACCTGGGCGCCGCCGAAGACGCGATGCTGGCGCTCACCGCCGAGCGGGCCGGCGTAACCGACGGCATGCGGGTGCTGGACCTGGGGTGCGGCTGGGGCTCCTTTACACTCTGGGCGGCGGAGCGGTTCCCCGGCTGCCGTTTCCTGGCGGTCTCCAACTCCGCGCCGCAGGGTGAGTTCATCCGCCGTCGCGCCGCCGAGCGCCGCCTGCGCAACGTCGAGGTCACCACCGCCGACATGAACCGGTTCGAGGCGCCCGACCGCTTCCACCGGATCGTGTCAGTGGAGATGTTCGAGCACATGCGCAACTGGGAGGCGCTGCTGGAGCGCGCCGCGGACTGGCTCAAGCCCGGCGGCCGAATGTTCATCCACATCTTCACCCACCGCCGCCTGGCCTACCCGTTCGAGACCGAAGGGGCCGACAACTGGATGGGCCGGCACTTCTTCACCGGCGGCATGATGCCCTCGGACGATCTGATCCTCTACTTCCCCCGGCACCTGGCGGTGGAGGCGCACTGGCGCGTGGACGGCCGCCACTACCAGAAGAGCCTCGAGGCGTGGCTGGCCAACCTGGACCGGCAGCGCGCCGACATCCTGGCCATCCTCAGCGAGGCATGCGGCGCGGCGGAGGCGCCCCGGGCGCTCCAGCGCTGGCGCATGTTCATCATGGCCTGCGCCGAGCTGTTCGGCTACCGCGGCGGCCAGGAGTGGCTCGTTTCCCACTACCGGCTGGCGCCCAAGGGGGTGTGAGCGCGGTGGTCGAGGCGGCCTGGATCCGGAATATCGAGGTGTCCGCCTACAGCGGCTACCGGGTGGACGAACGGCCCACCGCGGTGGCCTGGGACGGATCGACCCATGCGGTGGTCGAGATCCTGGACCGCTGGTACGGCGTCGGCTATCTCTATTTCAAGGTCCGGCTCGCCAACGGCGCGCGGCTGCTCTTGCGCCACGATGAGTGGGACCGCCAGTGGGACGGAGCGCCGCTGGAATCCGCCGGTTCGCCGACTGCCGTCCCGGAGTGACCCGACGCCATGGCCCACCTCGTGATCTTCGACCTCGACGGCACCCTGACCGATTCGAAGCGGGACATCGCCCGCGCCCTCAGCCACGCCCTCCGGAGCATCGGGCACAGGGTGGCGGACGAATCGGTCTTCTACCCGCACATCGGCGCCACGCTGGAGGAGACGTTCGCGGCGGTGCTGCCGCCGCACCGCCGCCGCCGGATCGCCGGCGCGGTCGCGGCCTTCAAGGCGTATTACCCCGACCATTGCGCCGACGAGACCCGGCTGTTCGCCGGGGTGCCGGAAGGTCTGGCGGCACTGCAGATGCACGGCTTCACCCTGGCGGTGGCGACCACCAAGCGCACCTGGATGGCGGAGCGGGTGCTGACCCTGCTCGGGATCCGCGGCCGCTTCGCCCATGTTCAGGGCACCGACGATTTCCCGTACAAGCCGGATCCGGAAATCATCCGGCGGGTGCGGGCGGCGCTCGCCGATCCCTGTGACAACCGCCGGACCTGGATGGTGGGCGACACGCCGCGCGACATCGAGACCGGGCAGCGGGCCGGAGTGCGCTCCGCGGGAGTCCTGTACGGCTACGGCGACGCGGACGCGCTGCGCCGCGCCGGCCCCGACCTTCTGGTTGACAGCTTTCACGAGCTGGTGCACCGGTTGCTGGCCGGCTCACCGACCGGTTCCGACTGAGACAACCGCGAAAAAAGGGCGGCGGAATTCGAGGCGTTCCGCCGCCCTCGCTACCCCCTCCTCGGCTTCGGACGGCCGCATGTGCGATCCCCGCGCCGCAACCGTCCGGCCTCGGGCCAAATCAGGTCAGGCCTCGAAACTCGTGCGTTCGAGGCTCTTCCCTCCGGAATCCGTCACCGGCCCATGCCCGGCGGAGGCTCTTCGACGTCCGCCAATCCCTCACCCTCCATGGCGGCGTCACTAGCCCCGTCGATCATCGCCGCCCCTCCCTGAACCCGGGTCTGCCCCTGGACTTGGGCATCGCTCTGGCCGGTCTCGGGCCGGTCGATGCCGTAGTGCATTTTCTGCCACATCATGTTCGGGCCTTCTTCGCGGGTTTCGTAGTCGGTGTCCCGGTTGCTGCCCGGATTGATCCTCGCGTTGATGCTGCCCTCGATGGAGAATGAACTGCCGCCGCTGCCCCGGTCGCCTTCGCCGTGGTCGATGCCCACCGCTTCACCCGTGGGCATCTTGTTGCGCTCGCGGTTCGGCCGGGCGCCCAGCGGATCGTACACACCGCCGCCGTCGCCGGTCTTGTCCGGGTCGCCCGGACCGCCGATGCCCATGCCCTTGGATTCCTTCTTCTCCTTCTCCTTCCCGCCGGAATCCTTGTCCGCCTTGTCGCTGGAGCCGGACGAACTGTCGGACTTGTCGGACTTGTCCGTCTTGTCTGTCTTGTCCGAGCTGTCGCTGCCGCCCGTGTCCTTCTTGTCATCGGTGCCGCCGGTTTTGCCGGTATCCTTGTCGTCCTTGCCCCAACTGGACCCGCCGGTCTTGTTATCGTCCTTGCCGTAACCGCCGACTCCGCCCGAATCGTCCTTCTTGCCGAATCCGTCGGTGTAGGAGCCTTCCTTACCCCATTTGCCGCCGCCGGCATCGCCGCTGCCCGTGGGATCGAACTTGTCCCCGGGGCCGCCGCCGGACCAGCCGTCACCGCCGAACTTGTCCCCATAGCCGCCCATCTTGTCGCCGAAACCGCCATACTTGTCGCCCATGCCGCCGAATTTGTCGCCGAAACCACCGTACTTATCACCCATGCCGCCGTACTTGTCGCCCATGCCACCGAACTTGTCACCGACACCGTACTTATCACCCATGCCATATTTATCAGCATCGATCTTGCCGCCCAGGTCGCCCGCCATGCCACCCATGGCGCCACCGTCGAACTTGCCCTCCACCTTGCCGGCGATCTTGCCCCCCAGATCGCCGGCCATGCCGCCCACGGCGCCGCCGTCGAATTTCCCATCCATCTTGCCGGAAACCTTGCCACCCATGTCGCCGGCCATGCCGCCCACGGCGCCGCCGTCGAACTTGCCGTCCATCTTGCCATCGATCTTGCCGTCCAGCTTCCCGTCCATCTTACCGTCCATCTTGCCGTCCAGCTTGCCATCCATCTTGCCGTCGATCTTGCCGTCCATCTTGCCGTCGATCTTGCCGTCCAGCTTGCCATCCAGCTTGCCGTCGATCTTGCCGTCCAGCTTGCCATCCATCTTGCCGTCGATTTTGCCGTCCAGCTTGCCATCCATCTTGCCGTCGATCTTGCCGTCCAGTATGCCGCCATCGGCGCCCGCGGTGGCACCCGACGCGCCCGCTTTGCCCGCGTCAAAGGTCTTCATGGCTTCCTGCACCTTGGACCGCATGACGCTGCCGCTGATGGCCGATTCTGTCTTCGCCGGCGCATTTTCGCCCGTGCTGCCGCCCCCTGTCTCACCGACGCCCTTGCCGGACCCGCCCTTGCCGCCCGTCCGGACGGTGATGGAGCCGCCCGCGCCAATGGAAACGGAGGAGGACCCCGCCCGGGAATCCACACCGGCGGTCACGCTGTCGGCATCCGCAGAGCCGCTGGCGGTGGTGCCGGTCACCGAGTCCGATCCCCCCGAAGGGGTCCGGCAGACATCCGGCTGGGATGCGTCCGAAGGCTTGCCCGATCCGGCTGCAGCCCCCCCGTCAGTGGAATTGTCGTAATCGTTGGGCGTGACAGTCTGTCGCGTCCCACCTGCTGGTCCGATACTCATATGGATTACCTCCTGGTACGATGATTCGTTTGACCGCTGCCCGCTGAACCGTCCGTCTCTCTGCGCGGCGATCACCTCAATGACAGGCTGAATGTTCTGCACCAATTATCGTAATCATTTCAAAAATGTTGCGCCTTCACAATTGGTAAACTTCAAAGAAAAGGTGGGAATATCCACAGATTTCGTGCCGGATCGCCCGTTTTAACGCAACGACGTCCGCCCCGGCGGGCATACCGGACCGGCTTCTCACCATGCGTTGGCGGATCCGTTTCCCGGTCTGATTGGCTGTTGCCTTCGGGGCGGAGCGGGATGAAAATAAACCGTACCCGCCGGAATGACTTGAAGCTGCCCGAAATCCCGTCTGGTTGCTTTCGGATTCCAAACCGGCGGAAGTCCGTGATGATAGCGGAGAACACTCTATGGATGCGTATCGTCTGGAACCGCTGACCGACGCCCACGCGGGGGCGGTCACTGAGATTTTCAACCAGTTCGTCGGCAGCAGCTTTGCCGCCTACCCGTCCACCCCGGTGGACGAAGCGTTCTACCGGCGCCTGGCCGGCCTGGCCCAGGGCTATCCGTCGGTCGCCGTGATCGCCCCCGACGGGACCGTGGCCGGCTTCGGCATGCTGCGCCGCTGGCATCCGGCCGATTCCTTCGCCCGGACCGCGGAGGTGACGTATTTCATCCGCCCGGAGCACACCGGGCGCGGGTTGGGACGCATGATGCTGGAGCGCTTCGAGGCGGAGGCGCGCCGGCTGGGGGTGGACACGATCCTGGCCAGCATCTCCTCACTCAACGACGGCAGCATCCGTTTCCACCGACAGCACGGCTTTGCGGAGTGCGGCCGTTTCCGGGCCGTGGGCCGCAAGTTCGGCCGTGACTTCGACGTGGTCTGGATGCAGAAACGACTCTGATCCCTCGCGCTTCCCTCCAGCCTGGGGCCGGATCCGTCACGCCGCCTGCTGCTTCCGGAGCCAGCGGTTGTAGAGCCACATGCTGAAGGCGGACACGAAACCGATGCCCATCAGCAGCACCCAGCCGACGGTGTTCCAGAAGGGGTCGGGGTCCAGCAGGCCGTCGGGCCGCTTGACGGCGCCGCGGCAGATCACCTCGTTGAAGATGAGCGCGCCCACCGGCCCGCCGAAGAACGAGCCGATGGCCATGGGCAGGTTCGCGTAGCCGAGGAACAGCCCCTCCTGCCCTTTGGGCGCCAGGGCGCCGATGTACTCGTAGGTCCGCGCCGAGGTGAACAGCTCGCCGAACGCGATGAGGGCCACGGTCAGGGTGATGAAGATGGAGCCCAGCGGCAGCAGGGTGCCCAGGCTCATGTTCCGGATGCCGAGATAGTAGATGGGCACCAGGTTGATGACCATGGCCAGGCCGATGATCACCGTGCCCACCACGATGGAGTTGATGGGTTTCCACTTGCCGAACAGCTTGGTGATGAGTAGCTGGAAGAACACGATGGTGAACGGGTTGGCCATGGTGATGAGGTCCACGGGCGGGTCGAGCTCGACGACCTTCTTCAGGTAGAGCGGCAGCACGTTGTACACCTGGTTGTAGATGAAAAAGAAGCCGCTGGACACCACCAGGAACAGCGCGAAACGCAGGTTGCGCAGCACCAGCACCATGTCCATGAGGATGCGCCCGGGGGACTTGCGCGGTTTTTTCTCGGCCGCTCCGGGGAGCCGGTCCGGATCCCTGTACAGGAGGAGCACCACGAAAAACGCGACGATGGCGAATCCCGCCGACACGGCGAAGATGTAGCTCAGGTCAAACTGCTTGCGGACCGCGTAACTCACGCCGCGGCCGCACAGCGAGCCGATGTTGATGACCATGTAAAAGATCGCGAAGGCCAGCGTCGCCCGGACGCCGGAGGTCTTCTGCACCGTGCCGGAGATGCACGGCTTGACCACCGAGCCGCCCAGGCCGATGAGCACGATGGCGATCACCACCGGGATGACGATGTTGGCGCCGGCGGTGACCTCGCTCTCCACGGTCTTGGCCAGGGTGGCGCCGCCGAACCAGACCGGATAGCCCATCAGGAAGTACCCGGCGGCCAGGAGCACGAACGCCACCAGCAGCGACTTCTTAAAGCCCACCTGGTCGGCGATGGTTCCCGACAGGATGGGGAGGAAATAGACCAGGGTCCAGAGCACGGTGCCGTTCAGGGTGCTGGGCCAGTAGTCGCCGAGGCCCAGCTGGCCGAGGTAGAGCACCACGAAGCTGGCCATGGCGTAGAACGCACCGCGCTCGAACAGCTCGGTCACGTTGGCCATCCAGAAAGTCGAGGGGAAGCCGCCGGGCTTTGGGTCCATGCCGCACCTCCGCTGGATTCCGGTCGCACCACCGGGGCGCGGCCGGGGAGAAAACGGGAGTATAGCGGAAGACGCCCGCCGCGTCCACCAATCCGGCGGCCGATCCGTGAAAAACCCCGTGCATTCAAGCGGATTTTCGGCTACCATCTGGGCGAGACCGCCGGGAAGAGGTCCCCATGTTCTCCATCGAAGAGGCCGAACGCATCATCCTGGAGCAGTGCCAGCCCCGCGCACCCATCGAGGTCCCGCTGCTGGAGGCCGGCGGCTATGCCGTGGCGGCCGACATGCGTTCCGGCGACGACGTCCCCGCCTTCAACCGGGCCATGATGGACGGCTTCGCCTTCCGTGCCGCCGACGCGACAGGCCCGGGCGCGCGCCTCCGCGTGGTGGACTGCCTGCCCGCCGGCAAGGCCATGGACGGCGAGCTGTCTCCCGGCGCGGCGGTCAAGATCATGACGGGAGCGCCGCTGCCCGCCGGCGCCGACACCGTGATGCCCAAGGAGCATTGCCGGGAACACCCCGACGACTCGGTGGAGTTCACGGAAACGCCGGCCGCCGGCCGGCACGTCGCGACGCGGGGATCCGAGTTGGCGGCGGGGAGTCCGCTGTTCGCCCCCGGCGACGTCCTCAAGGCCAGCGATCTGGGAGTCCTGGCCATCTTCGGCTTCACCCGGGTCCGCGTCTATCCGCGGCCGGTGATGTCGCTCATCAACACCGGATCCGAACTCGTGGACATCGACCAGCCCCCCACGGGCGGCCGCATCCGCAACTCGGACATGTACTCCATTGCCTCGTATTTCCGCAAATTCGGTTACACCTGCGCCGTTCGCGGCATCGTGCCCGACCACGAGGCCGCCATTCGGTCCGCCGTGAGTGCCGAACCTGAAGCCGACGTGATCCTGCTCACCGGCGGCGTCTCGGTGGGTGAATATGACCTCGTGCAAACCGCGGTGCGGGCCGAAGGCTTCCAGGTGCTGTTTGACGCGGTGGCCATCAAGCCGGGCAAGCCCATGGTGTTCGCCCGCAAGGGCCGTCAGCTCCTGTTCGGGCTCAGCGGTAACCCGGTTTCGTCGCTGCTGCAGGCGGCCCGCTTCGTGCTGCCGGCCCTGCGGCGCCTGGCCGGCTGGAACCGACCCGGAAGCACGTTCGTCACCGCCACGCTCACCGAACCGATGCGCCACCGGGGCGACCGCACCGCCTACCGCCCCTGCCGTCTCGTCGTCGAGGACGGGCGCCTGCTCTGCCACCCGGTCCGGGACAAGGGGAGCGCGGACCTGTTCTCGTGGCGGAATATCAATGGCCTGGCGGTGCTGCCAACGGAGCACCCCGACGTAGCTGCCGGCGAGCTGATCCGGGTGTTCGTCCTGGAACCGTTCAACTTCCTGCCGGCGGAGTAGCCGGCCGCACCGGCGGGACAGCCGGGGCACCCACCGCAGAGACAATCCCCTCCATCAGTCATTGATCATTTCATCGATCATTTTTCATTGATCAATTTTCATCGGTCATTTCGGATTGTTGGGATTATTAATTATTGATGATTGCTTATATTTTATTGGGTATATTGGAAATGAATTTGTTATTGGCGTCGATGGGACCTGGGTCCTGGGACCCGGGTTCTGAGAGCAGAACTCTGAACAAGGGAACGAGGTCGATAACCCCGGATGCCGCCCGGGTTCGTGAAACGGGCACTATCTGCCGGCGGGCACGCGGGAGGTACCGCGACCGGCAGGGAGCGGCGCGAAATCACTTCTCACAAAACCCGCGGAGTCCACGACACCATTCCATTGCCTTCGGGGTATGGCCCCATCGCAGCGCATCCCCGCCTCGGTCGTCGACAAACGCCGACGGAGTAGTGCGGCACCCGGGATGAGATACCGCGCGTGCGCCTTTCCGCCGCTCGCTCCCGCTCGCGGTACCTCGGCTTTGCCGGCCTGTTGATCGTGCCACGCGAGGTCAATTGGAAACAAGGGCCCAGAACCCAGGTCCTAGGTCCCTGGTCCGATGTCCGCATGACGGGAACGAGCCCCGCGCCGCGATTGCGAGTGCGCGGGCGCGGCGCGACGCCGAATCCGATTCCCCGACCCGCCGGGCGGGTCGAATGTCGGTTGCCCCGGGCGCCAGCCCGGGGTTCGTGAAACGGGCACTATCTGCCGGCGGGCACGCGGGAGGTACCGCGACCGGCAGGGAGCGGCGCGAAAGCACTTCTCACAAAACCCGCGGAGTCCACGACACCATTCCATTGCCTTCGGGGTATGGCCCCATCGCAGCGCATCCCCGCCTCGGTCGTCGACAAACGCCGACGGAGTAGTGCGGCACCCGGGATGAGATACCGCGCGGGCGCCTTTCCGCCGCTCGCTCCCGCTCGCGGTACCTCCGCTGTGCCAACCGGTTGTACGTGCTACGGCAAGTTCAATGTGGATTGTGCGGGTTCCGGGTGATTGGATATTGGAACCAGAACCCAGTGCCCAGCACCCAGGTCCCAGGTCCGATTTCAGAAGTTCGATGTCCGAAGTCCGTTGTCCGTTGTCCGAGGACCGTGAACGAGCCTCGAGTCTCGAGCCTCGATTACGATTACGATTCACGATTACGATTACGGGCCAAGTGACAGCAACCGCGGAACGCACAAACCTTCCGACCCTGACATCATCCCAGTGAAAAGCCTGGTCTGGCGGGCTTATTCATGAAAGCGTTTGTCGGGGATCCCGTACGCAGCCTGTCCCAGCAAGGGTTGTACGG
>JAKQOW010000175.1 GCA_029565065.1 Acidobacteriota bacterium
ATTCAACTATGATACGCGCATCACCCGCAATCAGGAGGACGGACATGGGATACAAGACGAAAGTGCAGCACATCGCCCGCAAGGGCAGCGAACAGTTCTACGCGACGCTTCCCTCGGCGCTCGCCCACGCGCTGGAGATCCAGAAGGGCGAGCCCGTCGAGTGGATCGTGGCCGACAAGGCCAACATCATCCTCTCGCGGCCCGAGGCGCCGCCCAACCCCGTGGAGGTCGAAAAAAAAACGAAACGCCCCTGCGGGACGCGTTCGACGGGCTGCTCGAACAGTGCGACGCGTCCCGGCGGCTGCGCTCGCACCTGACCGCCGCACTGCTCTCGCCGGACCGGGCCACGGTCTCCAACCTCATCTGCCTGGGCGGGCGGGCGGACGCGGACTGGACGGCGGACTACCGGCTCTACAGCCGGGGGCGGGCCGACGCCGAGGCCCTGCTGGACGGGGCTCTCGCGGAAGTCCTCGCGGCGACGCCGGCACAGGGCCCGCTGGTCTTCGGGGTAGACGACACGACCGTGCGGAAGACGGGCAGGCGCATCCCCGGCGTGGCGTGGCGGCGGGATCCCCTCGGCCCGGCCTTCCAGACCAACCTCATAGCGGGCCAGCGCTTCCTGATGTTCAGCGCGGCATGGCCGCTGGGGGACGGGGACGCGCGCATGCTGCCCGTGCGGTTCGGCCACGCGCCGACGGCGCGGCGCCCGGCGCCCGGGGCGTCCCCGGAGGAACTGGAGGCGTGGCGCGAGCTGAAGCGCCGCACGAGCCTGGGCGCGCGGGCAGTCGAGGGCATGGAGGCGCTGGCCAGGCGCTGCCCCGGGCGCAGGATCGTTTTCTGCGGGGACGGCGGGTACACCAACGGCACGGTCGTCAAGCGCCTGCCCGCGGACTGCCGCTTCATCGGGCGCGTCCGCCAGGACGCGAAACTCCATTTTCCCCCAAATCCGGCGGACGGCGGCGGATCCGGCCGCCCGAAGGTCTACGGCGACCGGGCCCCGACCCCGGGGGAGCTGCTCGCCGACGACTCCGTCCCGTGGCGCGAGGCGGAGGGCTTCGCGTCAGGGCGCAAGCACCTCTTCCGCGTCAAGGAAGTCGGCGGACTGCTCTGGCGCCCGGCCGGAGGCGCGGCGCGGCTGCGACTGCTGGTCATCGCCCCGCTGCGCTACCGCCTGCGCAAGGGCTCGAAGCTGCTCTACCGCAGGCCCGCGTTCCTGATCTGCACCGATCCGGCGCTGACGGCCGAAGAGATCCTCCAGTGCTACCTCTGGCGATGGGGCGTCGAGGTCAACTTCCGCGACGCCAAGCAGCTGGTCGGCGTCGGCGACGCGCAGGTGCGCACCGAACTCTCCAACGAGACGCTGCCGGCGGCGCTTGTGGGCGGCTATTCCCTGCTGTGGGCGGCGGCGCTGAAGCTGCTGGCGTCCGGCACCGACCCCGCGGGCGCGCTCGTCGCGCCGAAATGGCGTCGGCGGGCCGAGAACGGGCGCAAGACGCCCAGCACGGGGCAACTGCTGCGCGAGCTGCGCACGGAATGCTGGCGCCAGAGTCTACGCCCGGAGGGTTTCAGGGGGTTCCCGGCACATCCGACCGCGGACGCGAAGCCGCAGAAATTGGTCTTCCCTCTGAGCGGACTGTTCCAAACAGCCTGAAAACGGGCCTTCCCAGAGAGGACCGCTCTTAAAAAAAGGCCAAACTCCAGGCACTGCCGGTATTCCGGCATGTGCGGAAACAAGGCCCCGGTGCGCGTGCGAGGGGACGGCGGCGGCACCCGGGGAAGCTCGGCGGTAGTCCGCCGAGATCACCCCGAGGTGCCAGAGCCGCCGAGGAGACCGTATCCGGGCTCCGAGGTTGCCCCGAGTCTCGCGCTGGGGCCGCCGGAGGGAGGGCGGAAGACAAGGCGGCCGGTGCCGGCCCGCTATCCCGCGGGCCGTGCCCGGCCGCCGCAGGCTGAAGCCCGACCGTAAAAGGGGGTTTGGGGGGATGTGCCCCCCAGCCATAAAGAGTGGAGCCGCCCGCAGGAGCGAAGCGACTATATTGGCGGGCGGCGTAGCGATGGCCGAGCGGGGGGCACGGCTCCCTCCCTCTCCCCGCCCGCTATCTGCGGGCGTGGGGGGAGCCGTGAGCCGGGGGACCCGCCATCCCCTGCCCGCTATCTGCGGGCGGCGGCCGCCCGCCTGCTTCGCGCCGCCGTTCCCCAAGGCGGCGCAGGGCGGCCGGGTGGGGCGGCGACCCCCGCGAGGCTCTTGCGCACGGTCGTTCTTGCCCCGCAGGGGTTTCGGGCATAGCCCGATGAAGGTGCCGTTTCCCCCGCCGCTATCTACGGCCGTGGGGGGCGGCGACCGAGGTTCGGGGTGTGTTTGCATCGACCTCTCTGTGTTGATTTGCTGCCTGTTTTAGGAGGTGGTTGTTATGGCTCTGTTCGAAAAAGGTGTTTCTGGGAATCCCGCCGGTCGGCCGAAGGGGCTTCTCACCGGTCGTGCGAAGGCTTTATATGCCATGGATCAGGTGGTCGCCAAAGAGGAGAACCTGGCACTGATCGAGGATGCTCTTGAAAAGACCTTGCGTGAAAAACCCATGTGGTTCTTTGTGAACATAGTCATGCCTCTGCTGCCCAAAGAGACCAAGGGTGTGCTTGAGGCAGGCGACAAGGTGATCGAGTGGAAGAGTCTCGTTTCGACCGCTATGGCGGACGAAACGAAGGAGGAGTTAGGAATTAGGAGTTAGGGAAACACGCGACGCTCGAATTTTGGTAAGTAAGATGCAAATCAACTACACACCGCATGCGGCGCAGATGGAGATCCACCGGGCGAGGGATGCCCGGTTCAGGACTGTGTGCACCGGGCGCCGATTCGGCAAGACGCTTTGTATGGCGGCGGAGTTGCTGGATCGGGGCGGCGGCGAGATCGGCGGTGACTATGGTTGGGTTGCGCCGACCTACGGTGTGGCAGAGCGTGGCGTCGAGGCTTTCAGAACCATCGCGCCTGATTTTGTGAGGGTCGTCGGCCGCATGCCCACCCGTGTCGAGTTCGAGGGTGCGGCAGGCCTCTGCCGCGTGTGGATGCTCTCCGCCGACAATCCCGACTCCATCCGTGGCTTCGGCTTTCACGGTCTTGTGATCGATGAGGCAGCTGCGGTGCCGGTCGATGTGTGGAACTACGCCCTGCGCCCGACGCTCGCCCAGA
>JAKQOW010000148.1 GCA_029565065.1 Acidobacteriota bacterium
GTCGAGGTCGGGGGTGGCCGTCCAAACGGGTTCTCCGGGAACGGACGGATCGGTGACGTCCAGTTCGCGGTGGTTGCCCCAGGCGTCGTAGAGGTAGGCGGCGGTGACGGTGCCGGCGGCGGGACCACCGGGGATATCCTCGCCGGTGGTCAGGTTGACCGTGGAGCCGAGGGGGTCGAGATGGTAGAAGACGAGGCTCGGGGCTGGGGGCTCGGGGCTCGGATCGGAAGATTCGGCGGCGAGGAGCGTTGTGCCGTAGAGGTACTGCCGCGCCTTGAAAAAGCCTTCGGGGCCGTCGTCGGCAGTCGTGCGCAGGCTCCCGGCGCCCTCGAGTGTTCTCCCGGAGGCCTCGAGCGGGATTCGGCTGCCAGCGACCGAAAGATGACCGGAGGCGGCCTTCGCCGGGTCGGGCTCCGGGTCGGGCGCGTACTCGGCCAGCACCGCCCCCCCGTCGTAGACATATAGCCGGTTATCGGACCCATTTTCCAAAGACACTGGAATCGCGGGTCGATAGCGATAACCGTATTACATTGTAAATATTATATTTAGAATGACCATGGCAGTGAGTGGCCATGGTTTAATCAAAGGTTGATTATGTAAACATAAATGCGGGCATTTGGAGATACTTAAAGTCTTCGCACCTGGCGATGGATCGCGTCAGCGCAATTCAAGATGGAGTTTAAAATTGGAGTCGGCTGGATCCGTCCAGGTCACGGGAGCGGGATGCCGAGCTGGCGCAGTTTGCGGTACAGACCGCTGCGGTCCATGTCGAGCTCGCGGGCGGTCTGGGCGAGATTGCCGTGATTGCGGTGGATGGCGGCCTGGAGATACTGCCGTTCGAACGTCTCGCGCGCCGACTGAAAAGTCGCCGGGCCGGAGGCCGCACCCGACGACATCTGGACCTGGCCGTAAATCGACGCCGGCAGGTCATAGACGCCGATCTCCTGTCCTCCCTGGACGATGATCAGGCGCTCCACGGTGTTTTTCAGCTCGCGGACGTTGCCCGGCCAGTCGTAGCGAGTCAGGATGTCCAGCGCCTCCGGCTTGAAGCGGCGTGCCTTCTTGCCGTAGAGCCGGGTGTATTCCTCGAGAAAATGCTCCGTCAGCACGGGGATGTCCTCGCGCCGCTCGCGGAGCGGGACGATCTCGACGGGGACGACGTTGAGCCGGTAAAACAGGTCCGCGCGAAAGCGCCCCGCGTCGATCAGCGCGGTGAGATCCTGGTTCGTGGCGGCGATCACCCGCACATCCAGCTCCATGGGCTGATTGCAGCCCAGGGGCTCGATCTTCTCCTCCTCGAGCACGCGCAGCACCTTGGCCTGGACCTTCAGGCTCATGTCGCCCACCTCGTCCAGGAAGAGGGTGCCTTCGTGCGCCTCCTCGAACTTGCCGCGCTTGTCCTCGGCGGCGCCGGTGAACGCGCCCTTGCGATAGCCGAACAACTCGCTCTCGATGAGGTCGTCGGGAATGGCGGCGCAATTGATCTCCACAAACTTCTTGTGGCGGCGGTGGCTTTTCTCGTGGATGAGCCGGGCCAGCAGCTCCTTCCCCGTTCCGTTCTCACCGAAGATGAGCACGCGGCCGGCCGTGGGGGCGATGACATCGATCTGCTTGCGCAGGGCCAATATGGGAATGGATTGCCCCACCATTTCGTAGCGGCGCACGTAGCGCTCGCGCAGCTCCCGGTTCTCCTCTTCCAGCTCCCGGTGCTTGAGCGCGTTCTTGACCATCACCAGGGTTTTTTCCAGTGAAAGCGGCTTCTCGAGGAAATCGTAAGCGCCGAGCCGCACGGCCCGGACCGCCATCTCGATGGTGCCGTGGCCGGAGATCACCAGCACGGCGCCGGAGAACGGCGTCTGCCATATCCGCTCCAGCACCTCCAGCCCGTCCATGCCGGGCAGCCACACATCGAGGAGCACGAGGTCGTACAGCGCGGTGCGCACCTTCTCCAGGCATTCCTCGCCGGTGGCGACCACGTCCACGCGGTACCCCTCGTCACGGAGAATGCCCGACAGCGACGCACGCACGCCCGCTTCGTCGTCCACCACCAGCAGCCGTTCCCTGGGCATGAATCGCTCCTGCAGCAGTCAGGACAGATAGTTTACTCGACCAACCCCGACGGATCAATAGCCGATGGCGGCGCCGTCGCTGCGCGACTCGCTGCCGCCGAACAGCACCCTGCGGCGGGGATCGATCCGGATCCCTTGATAGCCGCCGTAGCCGCCCCGCCCGGTCGCCACGCGGTGGCCGCGGGCAACGAGTTCGCGGACCACCTCCGGTGCGATGCCGCTTTCCAAAAATACGGTGCCGCCGTCGCCCATGCGTTCACCGCCGGCTGGATCGGTGCTTCCCTCGTGGCGCCATCGCGGCGCGTCGCCGGCTTCCTGGACGTTCATCCCGAAATCGATGAGGTTGCAGAGCACCTGGACATGCCCTTGAGGCTGCATGTCGCCGCCCATCACGCCGAACGAGAACACCGGCTCGTTGTCCCGGGTGACGAAACCGGGGATGATGGTGTGGAACGGGCGCTTGCCCGGGGCGATGACGTTGGGATGACCCGGCTCCAGGCTGAAGAGGGCGCCCCGGTCGTGGAGGCAGAAGCCCAGGCCGTCGGGCACCATGCCGGAGCCGAAGCCCATGTAGTTGCTCTGGATGAGGGCCACCGCGTTGAGGTCCTTGTCCACCACCGTCAGGAACACCGTGTCGCCGTGGCGCAAGGCGGCATCCGCGCGCGGGGCGATCGTCCGGCTGGCCGCCAGCGGATTGAACAGCTTCATCCGTTCGGCCACATAGTCGTCCGACAGCAGGCGCGCCACCGGCACCTCGACGAAGCGAGGGTCAGCGTAGAGATCGGCTCGGTCCTCGTAGACGATCTTCTTGACCTCGATCTGGGTGTGAAGATATTCGGCGGAATTGTGCCCCATGGCCTTGAGGTCCACCCGCTCCAGCAGGCGCAGCATCTGGAGGACCGCCAGCCCCTGCCCGTTGGGCGGCAGCTCCCAGACCTGATACCCGCGGTAGTTAACCGAAATCGGCTCCACCCATTCGCTGTGGTAGTTCTCGAAATCCGCCTTCGAGAAAAATCCGCCCACCTGCCCCGAGTAGGCCACGATCCGATCGGCGACCTCGCCGCGATAGTACGCATCCCGACCTTTGTCGGCCAGCAGCCGATAGGTCCGGGCCAGCTCGGGATTGCGGAAGATGTCGCCCTTCTGGGGCGCCTGGCCGCCCGGGGCGAACAGCTTCTGGAAGTTGTCCCGGTCCTTGAACGCCCGGACGCCGCGGCCCCAGTAATACGCGATCAACTCGGACAGCGGGAAGCCTTCCTCGGCATACCCGATGGCCGGCTGGAGCACGTCACGCATGGGCAGGCGGCCGAACTTGCCGTGGAGCGCGAACCAGCCGTCCACGCAGCCGGGCACCGTCCAGGGGAGTGGACCGTATGCGGGCATCCGGGTGATGCCCTGGTCCTGAAAATGCTTCAGCGTCAGGGCGCCGGGGGCGGGCCCGCTGGCGTTGAGTCCGTACAGCCGCCTGGCGCCGTTGTCCCAGACCAGGGCGAACAGATCCCCGCCGACGCCGGCGCCGGTGGGTTCCATCAATCCGAGCGCCGCGTTCACCGCGATGGCGGCATCCACCGCCGAACCGCCCCGCTTGAGCACATCGATACCGACCTGAGCGGCCAGCGGCTGGCTGGTGGCCACCATGCCGTGGGCGCCGACCACCTCGGAGCGGGTGGCGAACATCCGGCCCGTCACGCGGTCGGCCGCTTGAAGCCGGGGCGCCCACAGGAGCCAAACGGCGACGGCCGCCATTGCGGCGGCCGTCACCATGAGTACTCGGGATCTAATTTTATTCGCTTTGAACGACTTGGATTGCCGAGCCGACGACATCGCGCCACCTCCCGGACGGGGATGGCGCTATTATTTCACCTGCACACCCTGGATGTCCAGATCCACGGTCACCTCCTCGCCCACCACCACACCGCCGGTGTCCAGGGCGCGGCTCCAGGAGACCCCGTAGTCCATCCGGTTCAGTTTCACCCGGCCCTGGACGCCCAGCCGGGTCTTGCCCTGCATGTCTTTCATCTTGCCCACGATGTCGAACGGGATGCTCACCGTTTTCGCGACACCGCGCATGGTGAGCGTGCCGGTGGCCACGTAACCGTCTCCCTTCTTGGCCACCTGGGTGCTCTTGAACGTGATGTCCGGATGGGTGGCCGCGTCGAAGAAGTCGGGATTGCGCAGGTGCTCGTCCCGCTTCTCGTTGGCCGTGTCGATGCTCGCCACCTTGATGGTCACGTTCACCGAGGACTTCGTGATGTCCTCGGGATCGTAGACGATGGTCCCCTCAAACGTGTTGAAGCTGCCCCGCACATTCGAAAGCATCATGTAGCGTACGGTGAAATCCACGCTGCTGTGCACCGGATCGATGGTGTACGTTTCGGCGGCGCCCCACACGGGTGCCGTCAGCATCGCCAGAGTCACCAAGGCCCATAGTTTTCTGTTCACGACCAACCTCCACAATTTAAGATGTAACCGCATGCGGTCCGTCATACGACGCAGCGACGGATTAGATATTTTCAACCGGCGCATGGATTCATCCAGACCACATTTACCCCTTGACAAAGCAAGTGGCCGGGAGTAGCATCCGCTCTTTGAATTTGCTCTCAACATCTTGAAGATGTTACCTCTTTGGAGGCGTACTGGTGATCCACCGGTGCATCTCCGATCCCCCGTCAACACGAGAGACCGGTCCTGCATCGGCGTGAGCACTGACGAAGGCGCTCAACGCCATTGAATCGTCAGTGTGTTGCGCATAGTGAGCAGTCGTGCATTGGCAAGCCATGTTTTCCAATCCATTTCATAAGGAGAGTCGCATGCGTAAACTGTTGATTGCCGCCTTGTCTGTTCTGGCCCTGATCGTCCTAGCCGGTTGCGCCAGCGTGCCCCAGGCCGAGATCGATGCCGCCACCGCCGCCCTGGCCGAAGCCAAGGCCGCCGGCGCCGATGTGTATGCCGCTGAATCCCTCCAGGCCGTCCTGGACAAGGAATCCGCCCTCAACGCCGAGCTGGCCACCCAGCAGGGCAACTTCTTCAAATCCTACGACCTGACCGCCCAGCTGGCCGGTGAGTTGAAGCAGCTGGCCGAGAAGGCCAAGACCGACGCCGTTGCCGGCAAGGAACAGGCCAAGCTGGACGCCGAAGCGGCCATCACCGCCACCGAGGCCGCCATCACCGCCGCCCAGGAAGCCCTCAAGACCGCTCCGAAGGGCAAGGGCAGCGCCGCTGACCTGGCCGCCATGACCGGCGACGTGGAAGCCGCCGTCAACGCCATCGCCGAGTGCAAGACCATGCTGGGCGAGGAGAAGTACCTCGACGTCAAGACCAAGGCCGAGAGCGCCAAGGCGCAGGCGGACAAGGTTGTGGCCGACATCCAGGCCGCCATCGAGATGAAGAAGGGCCGCAAGTAGTCCCGCTTCACGAACCAATCGTTTGAGCTCAGAGGGGGCTTGTGTCACAAGCCCCCTTTTTGATATTCATGACATCCATGAATCGACTGCCCTGGCTTCGCATCGCGGCGTGGGCGCTCCCCATCGGAGCCGCCGCCATTTTCTTTTTTCTTTTGTTGCCGCGACTGTCGGACGGCCGGCTCAGCCTGCCGCCCGATGCGGACGGCCGCCTGCTCCGGGCCGTGATCCAGGCGGCGGAGGCCGAGGACGCTTCGGAATACGCGCCGGCTCGAGTGGCCGCGGCGCGCGCGGCTCTCGAAGAAGCGATGGCCGAGATCAATGTCCAGCGGAGCCGGAGCTGGCTCCGCCGGAACCTGCATCCGGCGCAGACGCGATTGTCCACCGCCGCCATCACCATCCTGGAATTGTATCGCGATGTCGCGGATCGGCGCAGCGCCGACCGGGAGGCCGCAGCCGGTATCCTGCAACTCATTGGATCGCAGTTGGACGCGCAGGCCGACGTGGCGCGACACACCGCCACGGACAGCCGGATTCGCCGGAGCCTGGCCCTGACGGAGATGCACCGGCGCGAGGCGCTCGACTGCCTGTCCCGGGAGCGTTACGCCGCCGCCGTCCGGGCCGCACGATCCGCCATGGATGCCCTGCTGGCCGCTCAGCAACAAAGCCGCAGCCTGCTCAGTCGGTTCGACGATCCGGTCAATCTCGACCTGTGGCGCCGCTGGATCGACGAGGCGGTGGCCCAGAGCCGGCGTTCCGGTCTGGCTCTTGTGGTCGTCAAGGCGCTGCACCGGCTGGACGTTTACGAGCACGGCCGCCTGACCCGATCCATGGCCGTGGACCTGGGCGCCAACTCGATCAATCCGAAGCTACACGAGGGCGATCGGGCCACGCCTGAGGGGCGCTACCGAGTCACCCAAAAGAAGGGACCCGGGCGCACCATCTACGGATTGGCCCTCCTCATCGATTACCCGAACACCGAAGACCGGCGCCGGTTCCAGGACAACCACCGGCAGGGGATGATCCCACCCCGGGCTGGGATCGGCGGACTGATCGAGATTCACGGTCACGGCGGCCGCGGCTACGACTGGACCGACGGCTGCGTCGCCCCGCTCGATGCGGACATGGCCTGGCTCTTCCGGCGGACCGCTTCGGGCACGCCGGTGGTGATCGTGGGCAGCGACGGCTCCGCGAGCCCCATTCACCAATATCTCAACGGGAAGGACACCCATGAAGCACGCTCCGGAACCGAGTGAACGCAGCGCCATCCAATCTGAAGGCGGCGCGATGATCCGTCGCCCCGCACTCGTGGCGGCCGTCATGATTTGGGACACAGTGGCCCTGCTGGCGTTGCTCGGTTATGCGGTGTTCCTGGGCACCGGCTACGAATACAGGAGCTTGCGTCCCGCCGACGCGACGGAACTGGCCGAGCCGTTTCCCGAGGGGGCCGATGCCGCCGTGCTGGCCAAGATCAAGCGCGACAGCGACAAGGTATTCAAGAAGCTGACTCCGCGCGGATCGCACGTCGTGATCGACCGGGTGCACAACCGGCTATACCTGTGGCGTGCCGATACCATGCTGCTTGAGGCGGCCATCTCCTGCGGCGCCGGATCTCGGCTCGCGGACGCGAAAACCGGTCGTGAATGGACGTTCGACACGCCGGTGGGCCGGTTCCGGGTGGTGAACCGCCGCGAGTTCCCGATCTGGGTTGCGCCCGACTGGGAGTTCATCGAGGCCAACGAACCCATTCCCCGAAGCCGGTCGGCGCGCGTCCAGGAAGGCATGCTCGGCGAGTACGCCCTGGATCTCAACATTCCGGGCTACATGATCCACGGCACGCTGTACAGCCGCTTATTGGGACGCAGTGTCAGCCATGGCTGCATCCGCGTGGGGCGCGACGACCTCCGGGTGCTCTGGCGCAAGGTGCCCACCGGCAGCACCGTGTTCATCTTTTAACCGCTTCCGGAGAGGTCACCATGCAGCGCATACACGAATCCATCGATCCCACTGCCTTCCGGGCGTCTCACCCGGCCGCCGCCAGCCTCCTGGCGGTAGTCCTGATGCTGATCGGCTCCGGTTGCAGCACTTCCCAGCCGGAGCCCTGGCCCCAGCCCGACCAGGCCCAGCAGGCCCAATTGCTGCAGGAGCGAACCCGACTGGCCGCAGACAACCTGTTTTATTACGAACTGCGTCTGGGCGAACAGGCCATTCACCTGTGCCACTCGGGCGTCAGCCTGCGGAAATATCCGGTCCAGACCATCGAGGTGGGACAGCCCCGGTTCTGCTACCTCGCCCGCGAGAGCGCCCAGCCGTGGATCCAGCGCACCTGGCTGGACGGCGAGCTCTCGCCCCCTTGGGAGATCCGTCGGATCCAGATCATCCCGGGCGATGAACGGACTCGTCCCACTCCCGATGAGGCGGGCATCATCCCGCCCACCATGGAGGAGATCATCCCGGTGCCTGCCGATTTCCGCCTCCGCTTCAAGGACGGCCTGGACGTCTGGTTCCACCTGGAAGGATCCATCCCTTATGCGGTCCGGGAATCCGCTTCCCCATGGGCGCGGCGCTGGGAGGATTTCGGCGAGTCCGTCGGATTCGGACCGGCGTCACGCGTCCGGCTGCGCGTGGTCATGGATGCCGCCGACGGCGCGGCCATGTTCCGCTCGTTCCCTCAAGACCTGACGCTGCTCGTCACCCTCTGAGCGCAGCGTCGGACAACCCTTCACCGGCGGCGCCCGGCGATCAGCAATCCCGCCGCAATCACCAGGCCCAAACCGGCGGCGATCAGCACCGCGAACCAGAACGGGGGCACGTAGCGGAATTCCACCCGATGCCGCCCCCCGTCCACAGCCACTCCGAGGAACAACCCGTCCACGCGGCACACGGTTGCGGCGCGGTCATCCACCTTCACGCGCCATCCCGGGAAGAAGGCGTCACGAAACACGACGATCCCTGAAGCCGGCGATGTCACATCCATGACCACGCGGTTCGGTCCGTCATGTCGCGTCCGGAGTTGCGCAACCTGCATACCGGGCGCTTCAACCGCGGCGCCGCCAGGTTTGAGCGGCGCACCGCTGGGCCAGGAGCTAATCGCGGCCGCCGCAGGGCGCGCACCCGGCGGACCGGCATCGACGAAGACCGTGTCAAGGGGCAGGACGACCAGCGCGTCCAGCAACGGCTCCATCTGCAGTGACGGCAGCGCCTGCCAGCGGCCGGCGTACCCGGTTCGACCCGCGGCGCCCGTCACGCGGAACACCTGCAGCAGGTGTCGGTCGTCCAGCGGAATCATGTCCGCTCCGTTCAGGCCGGGTGTTCGGTATTCGTTCAGCGACAGCAGATGCCGCACGCCCACTCGCTGAAGCAGTCGCACCCGGTCCGCCGGCGGCCGGGCCAGAAACGACTTCTGGAAATCCGCCATCCGTTGCGGATGGGTTCGGTCCAGCATCAGGTCGAAGGCGTAATGCACTCCCTGAGTGACACCGAAGTAGGGGTATCCGCCGTTTTTAAAAAACAGCATGAACCATGCCGCATTCTGGCCCGGGCGCTGGATATCCGGCGGATGGGGTTCCACACCCACCCGGCCGTTTTCCCAGCCGCTGTCACGTCCGGCCAGACGATCGAAAACTGCAGCTGGTTCCGTCAGGATTCGATCCGGAGCCACCGGCACCACGCCCAAGCCGGTCCACCCCAACTCCAGCAGGATCGCCGCCCCCGCCGCATGCGCCCATTTCCGGCTGGAATGAACGCCCCGGCAGCCAAACCAAGCCATACATGGCAAAAGCGCGGCCAGCACCGACAGCGGCACCAATCCCCGCAGGCTGACTCCGGGGACTGCGCTGCCGGCGGCAACGAGCCCGGCGACAGGCAGTAGCCTCCACACCAGATCCAGCCACCGCGCCGCCGGATCCTGTCTCCCGCAACGACCGATCCGATCTAATCCCCGCGCCGCCACGATCAACAGCAGGCCGGCCGCAAAAAACACAAACTTCTGCGGATACCGTCCCCAGGCCAGAAGGGGCAGTTGTGCACCGAGCTTACCAACCGCAGGCAGGTAACCGCCGGCGGCGGCGAGCAGGAAAGCCGCCGCCCCCGCCAGCATCCCGATGGTGGATCTCCGGCGCCCCCGGCCCGCCGCCGCCCCGAGGAGAGGCAACGTGCCGAAACCAATGAAAATCGACATCAGATAGGGATTGCCGATGGCGCCCAGCTCGCGTCCCCGGTACGCGCCGGTTCCGTCAAAGCGGAATCCGAGCGCGTCCGGCAGCCATAGCTCCACCGACAGCAGGGGATGCTGGGCATAGATCCGGGAATCGGCCGCCCCTTCTCCACCCCGATCGGAATACGCCAGCAATCGACTCCCTTCCAACAGGGCCGGTCCGGCGATCAGAACAGCCAGCCCGCCGGCCAGAGCCAGACGCGACAGCACATGGCCGGGCTTTCGGCCACGCCATCGTGCCGCGGCCCATACCGTCAGTCGAACGCCGCTGAGCCCCATGAGCCCAACCAGCATGATTGGCTCGGCGACTGTGGCCACAAGCGCCCAGGCGATCGCCAGCCAGGCGGCATCGGCCCGCGAGCCCCGTCTGAGAACCGTTTCCAACCTCGTCATCGCCCACGGCGCCAGAAAGATATAGGGCACCAGGTTAAGCACGCAATGCAACGACAGCACCACTCCGCTCGCGGCGTACCAGAGGGCGGCCCAGGCGGCACCAGTCGGGCTGACGCGGGAGCGGCGGCACAGCCCGTAAAACGCCACGACGCCGAGCAACAGATGAACCACGAAGAACAGATGGTAGGCCAGGTCCGGAGGCATGACGAACCGTATCCATGCCGGCGGATACATCAGGAGATAGTTGCCGTTGCCTGTTATGGGCACGCCGAAATGGATCATGGGATTCCAGAGCGGCCAGTACCCCGCCCTGACCCACTCCGCCGTCGCCTGCCACAACGGATAATGGAAATTGAGCACATCCCGATAAAAGAACGCCTGTCCGCCGAACAGGACGGCGGCGAATCGGACCGTCAGAAGTACAGCCGCCCCACCCGCCAGCCAACCGATGACCCGGCAATCTCTGTTCTCGGACACATCCGTCTCCTGCATACAGAGCAACTGTCTGTCTGTGCGCGCTTGCCGCCCAGCCGCTGCAATGCGGCGACGGTTCAGGTTCTCCGAATGGTCAGACAGCTTTCCGATGGTACCCACTGGAACCGCCGGGTGTCAACTGCGGGAATCGCTGCTCCGACCGTTCCGGCACATTGCACAGAAAGGGCCGTCGCCCCGGTTGAATCATGTTAGGATAGATTTGCAAAATTCGGTTGGAGTGATTCCGGGTGGCATGAGCGCTTTAACCTCACCGTCCACGGACAACCACCACACGCTCCCGCCGTCCGCCCGGCGCCTGACGCCGACTGCGATCGCATTGGCGGTATTCCTGCTTGCCATCGCCGTGCGCCTGCCGCCGTCGATCGCCCCCCACTTCATGTTCGAGACCGATTCCGCATTTCACAGCCGGATGATCGCCGCCATCTTGAGCACCGGCTCGCTGCCGACTGCCGATTCCAAGTATGCGCTGGATCCGCCCCGCGACAACCGGCGGATGTGTCCCGACGGCTACCATCGCCTGGCGGCCCTCGGCTACACCACCTGTCGCCGGCTGGCGCCTGTGTCGTTTGCGGATTATCTGATGGCGCTGGGCATCCTGTGCGGCGCACTGACTACCCTGCCGGTATGCGCCATCGTCTGGATGCTCACCCGCAGGATCGCGGAGACAGCGCTGGCCGGTGCGGTATTCGCCGTGGCGACACCGATAACGCTTCGTTCCGCGTTCCACGTGGTTCGCTACGAATCTCTGGGCATTCTGCTCGTCCTGACTCTGACGGCCATCCTGTGCCGTTGGCGCTCATCGGCGCCACAGCCCACCCGTTGGGCGCGCATCCTGCTCTGCGCCGTCTTCGTCATCGGGTTGGCCGGTGCCGGCACCTGGCGGCTCTTTCCGCTGCTGGCCGCCCTGGTGCTCGTGGCTGCGACGGCCGCCGATGCGGTCGCGCCCCGCACACATCCGTCGATCCTGCCCCCCGCCCTGGCCGCGGCATGCGGCTGCCTCGTGGCCTGGCCGATCTTCGAGTTTTACCGGTTGGCTGGCGCAGCCGGACTGCCGCTGCTGCTGACGCCGCTGGCCGCCGCAGCCACCGGGTGGCTCATCCGGCAGAAATGGGTATCGAGTTGGCTGGCACGGCGATCCCGAGCGTCGCGCTGGGCGCTGACTGTTGCCGCATTGGGTCTGCTCCTGGCGGGGATCGGAGCGGCGACCGAAGCCGGACGGGCGTGGCTTTTCCCGATCCTTGGGATGACGCCCGACCTTCAGGTTCACCTGTCGCCACCGGTGCTGGTCAGCGAGATGCTCCCCGTGGATCCGGCCACTTTCTTCAGCTGGCATTATCTCGGCTATCTGCCCGTGCTGTACGCGGTCTGGCTGTTGTATACGGCACGCCGCGCAGATGTACGGCAATCCGACGCATTTCCGGCGGCTGCGGCATGGCTGGCCATCGGAGTGACCCTGCTTTTCAACCGCATGATCTTCATCGGCCTGCCGCTGCTGTTGATCCATCTGGCCGGCGGCATTGCCCGCCTGGACGCCGTGCGATTCCGCCGAATCTCTGGCCGGCCCCTGCGCACGGCGGCTCTCGGCGCGATGCTGCCCCTTCTGATCGGGTTCGCGATCCAGAGCCGGGCCAGCCTGGCCACGCTGGCCCAACCGTCGACGGACCGGCGGGACACGTACCAGTGGGTGTCCGCCCGGACCGTGCCGGGCACACGCATCGCATCCAACTGGTCCCTCGGTTACGAACTGCAGTGGTACACTCCGGCCAGCACTGTCATGGACGGCTTCCTGGAAAGTGCTGAGAACCGCCGGCGCATCCACCGATTCAACAAAGCTCTGTTCGCGTCGGACGGTGGACGAGAACTGGCAGCGTTCTGCCGGCAGCACCGCGCCCGCTACCTGATGGTGGATAACACCCACCTCCTGCCACTGTGCCGACGCCTGGGTCTGCCGTGGCACAACTGGCTGCGGGTCGATGCAACGGATCGTGGCAGTCGCGTCGAAATCCAGCCGGAAGGCCGTCCAGTCGCCTGGCTCAGTCTCATGGCCTCTGACGGTGGGTCCCGGTATTTCCGGAGGGTATTTTCCAGCGGCAATCTCAATGTGCTGGAGATTATGGGTCCGCCCGACGACGCGGAGGTACCATGACCGGATTGCCCCTCGCCGCCATGCCTCCGCGACCGCTGGTGCTGATCCCCGCTTACCGTCCCGACGATCGCTTCGCCGAACTAGTGGCCGACCTGTCCCGCCGTCAGGAGATAGCCGGTGTGTTCATCGTCGACGACGGCAGCGGACCTGAGTTCGCCGCGACTTTCGCGGCCGCCATCGGACAGCCCAACGTCCGGCTGCTGCGTCATGCCGTCAACCGGGGCAAAGGCGCGGCGATCAAAACGGGACTCAACGAGATCATGCTCCACCATCCGGAAGTGCCCGGAGTGGTCACCGCCGACGCGGACGGCCAACACCTGCCGGAGGACATTGTTCGTGTCGCCGTCGCTTTGACCGGACGACCTGACACCCTGGTGCTCGGCTGTCGTGATTTTTCCGGTGATGTCCCCCTGCGCAGCCGGATCGGCAATCGGCTGACCCGTCGCCTGCTGCGCTGGACTGAGGGATTGTCGATCAGCGACACCCAGACCGGATTACGCGGCATTCCCGCCGGCCTCATCCCCGCCCTGCTGGCCATTCCGGCGGATCGCTACGAGTACGAGCTGGAGATGTTGCTGGCCGCCCATCGTCTGCGACGCGGCATCGCGGAGATCCCCGTCGCCACTGTGTACATGGAACGGAACCTCTCGTCCCATTTCAACCCGCTCACCGATTCCATGCGGATATACTTCGTGCTGTTCCGGTACCTGATCGCCTCTCTGCTGACGGCCGTGGTGGACAACGCGGTCTTCGCCGTCGCCTTCCTGATTCATCCCGGGATCCTCGCAGCCATGGTCGCCGGACGGATCGTGGCCGGCTTGTTCAACTATTTCATGAACCGTTCCGCGGTGTTCATGTCACGGACAGCCATCCGGCAATCCATGCCGCGCTACCTTCTGCTGGTGGTATTCTCCGGCAGCATCGGGTATGCGCTTATCCGCACCGCGGTGGACATGAACCTTTGCGGCGCGATCGTGGCCAAACTGGTGGTGGAGTCGGTCTTGTTCGTGTTCAATTTCGCCGTTCAGAAAGTGTTCGTTTTTCCGCCCCCCGCGACCACGCCGCCGGATCGCGGCTGATCCGGGACCATGCCGACGGTCGGCGGGATTTGCATCGGGTTCGAATTCCACCGCAGTTGGATTCATTGGGTGAACGTGCGATGATGATCGAAGGAGTACTGGGTGTCGCCGGCGTTGTTCTGATCACCTCCGGGCTTGTCGCCGTTGGACGGCTCGCGCTCCAGTTGCTGGCTCCTCATTCGGTCCGGCCCGAACTGCCCCATCGAATGCTTGCGGCCGGGCTGGGCATCGCCCTGCTATCCACCGGCATTCTGGGCCTGGGAATGGCGGGCCTGCTGCATCGCGCCGTTCTGGCCGTATTGATCGGATCGATGGGCGCTCTGGGTGCCTGGGAAATTGTCCGCCGGATGCGCTCCTCAGCTTCCGTCTCCGAACTGCCAGGATGGGTGCCGGCCGTGGCGGTGGCAGCCGTCGCCCTGCCCGCCCTGCCCTTTTTACTGCTGCCACCCCTGGCCCGCGATGCGCTGGTCTACCACCTGGAGGTGCCCCGCCAGTATCTGCTGCACCACGGCCTGATCGAGCTGCCTCGAAACGTCTACGCTTACTTCCCCAAGGGGATCGAGATGCTGTTCACGGTTGCCTTGGGCCTGTTCCCGCCGTGGACCACCCACTTTGTGCACTTCAGCTTTCTGGCGCTGACGGTGCTGACGGTGCTGGAGTATGCCGCCGCCGTCGGCCGGCAAGCCCCGCGCTGGCTCTGGCTGCCGGCGGTTCTGGCTTTCGCGACCGTGCCCACCCTGTGGCTGGATGCCACCTATGCGTACATCGACGCCGGACTGATGTTCTTCGTGACCTTGACCGCCCTGGGGCTGGACTGGCATCATCGGCGAGGCGATCCCGCCCTGCTGAACGCATCACTCCTGCTGGCGGGATTTGTGGCGGCCATCAAATACACGGCTTTCTATTATGTGCTGGCGCTCCTGGGCGTGTATCTGGTGTCGGTTCTGGCCCGGCGGCGGACCGCCGATCTCGCCTGGCGACATCCCGTCTGGCTGGGCGTCGGTCTGCTTGTATTCGCCGGTCCCTATCTCATTTGGAATGCGTGGCACACCGGCAACCCGGTCTTCCCGTTCTTCGGCGGTCTGTTCCCGAATTCGAATCCGTTCTGGACGCAGGCGCAGGCGGATGCCTTCTGGGGATTCCTGGGCAGCTATGGACACCCGTTCCGCTTCCCCCTGGCCCCCGCGCTGAACTACCTGGTGGCGGCATTCAATCCGGTACTTCATTTGCGGGAATTCTTCGACGGGGTGCTGGGACCGTTCCTGCTGATCGGGGTGCTCGCTGTTCTGCCGGCCCGCAAACAGAACAACTCCGAGGCGCTGACCGGATCAGTCGTGGTGGTGTTCGCCCTGGTCTGGGGGATCCTGTTGCGCCAGGCCCGTTTCCTGCTGCCGGTGTTGCCGCTGCTGTTGCTCCTCCTGATCCAGGCCCTGGAAAGCTGGTGGGGCGAGCGGCCGTGGCGGCGCGCCATTTGGGTGGCGACATGCCTGGCAGTCATCGCGTTCAACCTGGCGGTCCTCCTGCCCGAGTTGGCTCGGCAACCGGCGCTCGAGCTCGTGTCCGGCCGGACGACCCGCGAGGAAATCCTCAGCACCCGCCTGCCGGTGTACGCCTGCCAACGGTACATCAACCACGAGTTGCCGGCGGACGCCCGTATCTGGACGATTCAGACCGGCAACGAGCTGTTCTACCTGGATCGCGCCTATCTGGGCGACTACGTGGTGGAAGACCACACCTTCCACACGTGGCTGGCGGAGGCGCGCGAGCCGTCGGCGATCACCCGCCGGTTCGCCCAATTTGGTGTGACTCACCTGTTGATTCGAACCGACGCGGTCTTCAACCCACAATTGTATTCGGACATGCCGTCTAAATATCCGTTATTGCTGGCATTTTTTAACACCCAAACTCGACTCTGTTTTGAAGCCAGCGGTTATGCGGTTCTCGAGCTGGCTGAATCTCAATAATCCCGTTTACATCCGGCCCTGTCCGGAAAAATATGCCATACGCAAGCGCGCGGGGGTTGATTTGCCAGACCACCCTGTTTAGGATTGCGCCATGAAAATATTCTTGCGGCAGAAAGATGACCCTGCGATGTGGAGCCGGGTTTCTTTTTTCCTCACTTTTGCGGTTCTATCAATCCCCGCACTGTGGACGGTGACCGACTATGGCATCGTCTACGACGAACCCATCTACATGGAGGACTCATGGCGAGTGCTCGCGTGGGCAAAGCTCCCACGAGAGCAGATGTTTTCTCAGACCGAATTGGAGAAAGCTTGGGCGGCCCCTTCACTTAATGTCCATCCGGCCGGGATCAAATGGTTGTACATAGCCGCTCAGACCGTGGTCAGCGATGCGAAAAACCCGTACATTCCTTGTCGTCTGTTAACGGTTCTGTTATTCGCCGCTTGTGGTGCTCTGTTTTTCAGTTGGTATTTTCGTGAGCAACCAAGTCTGGCTCCTCTCGCGGGTTTCACATTGCTGATCATGCCTCGCTTCTTTGCTCATCTTCATTTTGCCTCACCGGACATTTTACTGACGGCAGTGTTTCTGCTCCTTGTTGTCCTGACGGTGACCCGCTTCTGGACACCTGGGTTCTGGTTGATCGGCATAGTGGCAGGCTACTTCCTGACCGTCAAGATCACCGCCGTCGCCTTGATGCTGCCAGTGATCTTCATACTCTCATTTCATAAACCTACGCATCTCAAGGCATTTTTCCTCAGGCTGGCCGGCATTGCCCTGCTCGCCGGTGGCGTCTTCTTTCTTCTAAATCCTGACTGGTGGTGTCACCCGATTGAACGTGCCGTTGACTTCTTGCGGATTTCGTTGACCCGGTCGCAGTGGGCCCAATATTCCTGTTATTTCTTCGGTCAGGTGTATACATTTCGCGGTCCATTCTACTACCCCATCATCATCCTGCTCATCACAACTCCCTTATATCACTTGATTACCGTGGGGGTGAGGCTGGTGGGTTTCTCCCGGCGTAACCTGCACGGCAACATCCGCGAACTCGTCATTTTAGCTGGAGCGCTAACACCGATTTTCCTGCTCATGCTCCCATTCAGCCCCACTAACGACATGGAGCGCTATCTACTCCCCGCCTTTCCTTTCATAGTGTGTCTATCGGTGAGTGGGCTTGCCTCGCTTTTATCACGGCACGTAAGCAGTGCCCGCCTGACTGCTGTTCCCCCTCTGCAGCGATGGGCAATCGTCGGAATGATCATCCTGTTGGCGCTCTCAGCCGTGATTGGACTGATGATTCACCATCCCGCCCAGTTGTCCTATTTCAGTGAGGTCATCGGCGGATTGCCCGGTGGCCAAAGAGCCGGATTTGAAGTGACCTATTGGTGGGAATGCTTCAACGATGAGGTGTTAAAGCAAGTTAACCGGCGTTGTGCCGGAGAACCAGTGTTATTCCCCATGAGCCCATCTATTCTATATTTTAATCACCTAGAACGTCTGGGGCATCTAAGGTTCATTCCAACCCTCGGCAATCGACCCAGCCGTTACATGTTCATTTACGGCCGTCCGCAGGTACGTTTTTGGGAACGGATCATTTTTCCCGATCTCGAGCGGAAGGGCATCACACCTAAAACGGTCTGGGAAAAACTCATCTTAGGGGTTCCCCTCATGCGGCTGTATCGGTTGGATAAGTCCACCCCTGGTACGTTACCGAATCAATCTCGCCCTCCCACTCCAACTGTAACCGATTGAGTCAGCCAGAAGGCCGTCATTCGATTGCAATCATTCATTCTTCCATGCGATCTCATTCTGACTTCCATTCACATCCATAGCCAAATTGCCCATAAAATTGACCGAGCGCCCAGACTGTGGCGCAGGCGTTATAAATTGTGTAACGATACTATCTGTTTTTTTCGTTACATCCCTCATCTTCAAATTCCTGTTCCGGCTTCTTGTCCAGTGATTCTGAACAGAAATCGGTAATCAACAGGGGCAACGCTACTACTACTGATCGTGTATCCCGCAAGCATTACCCAATCAGATGAATTGCGTGCTGCCTCGACGCTCATAAGAACCGGCCTTATCAGAGGAGAGTGCATCTTCTCACGTCACCCACAACAGGTGTCCCACTGCTGCGGCTCTGGACCTTCCAGCCGGTGGCCGTGTCTCCGCCACAACGGGATGATCCCGACGACGGGTCTAACCCCAGAGTCGATCGACCGACATAACGGGTTGCCGATCCAAGCCCGGATGCTATACACTTGAATCCAGTAGCATCCGTGGTCGCGGTCAGTAGCCACATTCCAGCGCCCGAGGAACGTCGATGGCCAAAACGGTATCATTCATCCTCCCCTTCTACAACGAAGAGAACAACCTGCCGGTGTTATTCCAACGGCTGCTGGCGCTGTCGGCTCACCTGACCTGCGCGACGGAATTCGTCTTCGTCAACGACGGCAGCACGGACGGCAGCCTCGCCTACCTGGCCGGCCTGATTCCGCAGCACGACAATGTCCGGGTGGTGGACCTGTCGCGCAATTTCGGCCAGATGACGGCGGTGCACGCCGGCCTCCGGCATGCCGCCGGCGACGCGGTGATCATCATGGACACGGACCTCCAGGATCGGCCCGAAGCGGTGCAGGATTTCATCGCGGAGTGGGAGCGCGGCGCCGACGTCGTGTACGCCATCCGAGCCAACCGGAAGGAGTCGTTCATCAAACGCGCACTCTTCCGCAGCTTTTACGCCGTGTTCCGCCGCCTGGCCGAGATTCCCATCCCCGAGGAGGCCGGCCTGTTCAGCCTGATGGATCGACGCGTCGTCGACCTGCTCGTCGCCTTGCCCGAACGAAACCGCTACATTCCGGGCCTGCGCGCCTGGATCGGGTTCCGCCAGGTGGGCGTGACGGTGGAGCGCGACCGCCGGGGCGACCAGATCCCCCGCCAGTCGTTCGTCGGGCTGATCAAGATGGCCTCGGACGCCATCTTCTCGTTTTCCCGGGTGCCGTTGCGAATCGCCACGACGCTGGGCCTTGTGGCGGAGTCGCTCGCGGTGGTCGCCGCAGCGGTCGTCCTGTACAAGAAGTTCGTATCCCACGTGGCCATCCCCGGCTGGACATCGACACTGATCAGCATTTTTTTCCTGGGTGCGGTCCAGTTGATCTGTCTGGGAATCCTGGGCGAGTACCTGGGCCGGATCTACGAAGAAGTCAAGCGCCGTCCGCATTACGTGGTTCGGCAGGTGCTGGGGTGTCCTCCCGACGCCGGTGCGGCCACAGCCCCAACGCCAGAACCGAAATGAATCCCGCGCCCGACACGAGCCAACTCGCCGTCCAGCCCGCCGGCTCATAACGCATCTCCAGCCGGTGCGTTCCGGCCGGAATCATGACCGCTCGGAACAGGTAATCGGCACGGTGAATGGGTATGGACCGGTTGTCCAAGCGGGCGGTCCAGCCGGGGTACCACACGTCCCGGACCACCAGCAAACCATCCGTCGCCATGGCCAGTTCCAGTCGGAGCACGCCGCCGGATTCCGACACATGCGCGATCCGCCCCGGCGGCGAGTCATCGACTGCCTGGCGCAAGGGGACGGGGCCGGCCGCTTCGACGAAAGGCGGCGACGGTCCTGCCGCCGCCAGGTCGCCGGCGTTCACGGGCGCGGTGCGCGCAGGCTGCCAGGTGGACCACAGCTGGAACCGGCCGCGGCCGCCCGCCACCTGATACAACCCGTACCGATGACTGGCGCCAGTGGGAAACACTCCGGTCAAACGGAGTCCGGCGTTTTCCAATCTCAACGGGCTGATGTACCAGCCCACCCCCAGACGCTGCATGAGCCGGATCCTGGGCTCCAACGCCGCCTGCTCAAACCACCGGCGCAGCTGCATCTGGCCGACGCTTTCCAGCCGATCCTGGGTGTCGTTGAATGCATAACACCCCCCGGACGTGAAACCGGGATAGGCGTAGCCAGCCAGACGATGGAAACGCGAAATCCAAATGTCGCTGTCCGAAACGCCGAAATAGCGCAGGTCGGCCGGCGGCGCGTCCAAGACGACGCGCGCAGTCGCCGGACCCGGCGCCTCCTGCCGGACCACCTCGAGCACGGGCACAGCCTCGGTGAAATGCTGGCGATCGGTGGTCGGAACCGCAAACCGGCTGCCGGCGACCAATTCCGCAAGCAGGCACACGCCGATCGCCATGGACCGCCATTGCGCCGGCAGACGAATTCGCGGCGGTGGAGCGGCCAGCAGAACCGTTACGATAACGCCGGCGGCCACCAGCGGAACAGCCACGATCGACGCCAAACTGCTTCCGGGAATCCGCGCGCCGGCAACCAGCACGACGGTGAGCGCAACTCCGAGCACGAACCACTGGGCCGGGCCGCGCAGCGGCAGGCGTTCGCAGCGATATACCCGCTCCAGCCCGATCGCCGCCGCCAGCAGGAAAGCGCCGGCGGCGTAAAAGGCGAATTTCTCCGTGTATCGTCCCCAGCCCAGCAGCGGCAGGCTGCCGATGAGGCGCCCCAAACCCGGCAACAAGGGAGACGCGGCCGCTAGCAGAAACGCCGTCCCGCCACCGCAGGCCCAGACTGCGGTGCGCCGCTGCCCGCCGTCCAACCCCAGCCCGATCAGGAGGAGCGACGACAGCCCGATGAACATCGACGGCAGATAGGGCTGGCGACCGTCAGTGTACCGCCCGCCCGCAAAAACCGGGGCTATTCCCGAAGTCATGCCAAACGGATTGGGTATCCACAGTCCGATGAAGCGGGCAGGATGCAGACTGTACAAGGACTTTCCGGTTTCCGCCATCACGTTTCGGGGGGTCTGATCCAGCAGCCGAAGCCCTTCCAGCGTCACTGGCAGGACGATGGCCGACGCCAAAAGGAGCGCCAGCAACACCCGGCCGACCGTCGAAACGAATCCGCGCCGGCTGCGATCACCCCACCCATGCACGAGAGTCCGGATCACCGCCACCGCCGCCAGGCCGGCCGCCATGATCGGTTCGAACACCACCCCCACTCCGGCGCCAGCCAGAGCGAGGCAGGCAGCCGCCCGCCGGCCGCCGCCCTGCAGCAGCCATTCCAGGGCCAGGAGCAGCGCCGGCGCCAATGCGACATACGGCACCAGGTTGAGCACGCAGTGCAGGGACAGAACGACACCGCTCAGCGCGTACGCCAGTCCGGCCACCGTCGCCACCGGGCCGGAGATGCCCCACCGCCGTGCCAAACGGCCGAAGGCGATCCCACCCAGCAGGAGGTGGCTGAGGATGAACACGTTCATGGCCGTCAGCGGATCCATGACTGCCCGGATCCAAGCCGGCGGATACCAGAGCAGATAATTGGGATTGCCGCTGATGTTCTGCCCGAAATTGTTCTGCGGGTTCCAGAGCGGAATCCGGCCCGCTTCCAGCTCGGCCGCGGTGACGGCCCACAGCGGATAGTGGAAGTTGAACAAGTCGCGCTCATACAGCGTCTGCCCCTGCCAGAGCACCGGCGCCCAGCAGACGGCCGCCAGCGCCGCGATCGCGCTCGCCAGCAAGGCCAGACGAAGTCCCGGTCGCACGGCGATGAACCTCCTTGATCTAACTGAGCAGATCCATTATAGTTTCGCCCCAGGAGGGATGCAATGCGCTACGCGGCGGCGATCCTGGCCGGCGGTGTCGGACGCCGGATGGACCAGACGGTTCCGAAGCAGTTCATCGATCTCAACGGGCGCCCCCTCATCACCTGGACGCTCCGTCCGTTCCTGGTGGTGGGGCTGTATCGGCCGGTGGTGGTGGCCATCCACCCGGATTGGCTCGATCACATGCGCCGGATCCTGGCGGCCCAAGGGTGGGAACGGTCGGTGGACGTGGTGCCGGGGGGCGCCACCCGCCAGGAGTCGGCGTTCCACGTGATCCAGGCACTGGAGGGCGCCCTATCCCCGTCGGACCGTCTGCTGATTCATGATGCGGCCCGCTGCCTGGTATCGCCGGACCTGCTGGACCGCTGTCGCGCCGCGCTCACGCAGCACGAGGCCGTGACCGCCACCGTTCCCAGCGTGGACACCATCGCCCGGGTGGCCGACGGCCGGGTGACCGAGATCCCGCCGCGGCAGGCCCTGCATCAGGTGCAGACACCCCAGGGCTTCGCCTTCGGCCTCATTCGCGAGGCCCACCTGGCGGCGCTCCGTGACGGCGTCGCCGACGTGTCCGACGATGCCGGTCTCGTGCTGCGCCTGGGCCGGGTGGTTCAGGTCGTCCCCGGCGATCCGTCCAACATCAAGGTTTCCAGGCCCGCGGATCTCACGCTGGCGGCCACCCTGCTCGGCAGTGCCGGCCCGGCGAGCTGAAGCCGCAAGAATTGCTTTGGCGCCTCCTGAGCGCTGGGTTAAAATACAATCAATGCCGGGAATTCACCACTCCGGCAAAAGGCTGAACAACCGAGTTTCATGAACAATCAACAACCCGCCGCCAAACCGAAAATCGCCTCATACTATACACGTGATTGCTTTGCGTTCTCCGCAGGCACGGAACTACAGGCCCGGCTGTTCGGTGAGATCCATTTCGACACCTACCACGTGCGCTCGCAGACCAAGCTGTCCGGTATCATTCAGTTGTCGCTGCCGCTGATCGAGCTGGGAGCCGACGACCTGTGGCTGCCTGAAATGATCCGGGCAGAAAATCCGGCCGCACTGAATGAGACGCCGCCCGATGGCGTGACGTACCGAGAAGACGCCTACCAGTCATTGCTGGAACACTACACGTTATACAAGGACAAGGTCGTCGAGACCATTCTCCGGTATCATCGGATCCGGCTGCTCCATCACCCCACGCTCAAACTCTTCTCCGAGATCGGCGAGTCGCGGAGCGAGTTTGAGGCCCGCTGCCTCGACATCCTGCACAGTGGAGTACAGGAAGAGCTGCGCGAGCTGCAGCACCGGTATGAACGGATGATGGATGGCATCATCCAGAAATCGGGTCTGAACTACATGCAGTCCATCAATGAGGACCCGACCACCGACCGCGTCATGTCCGGCCAGAAACAGATGATTTTTTCCACCCGCGACGGCCTGACCCGGATTTTCCAAGATCTCCGGGACCTGCCCGACCGCCCGCCGGCCGACCGCGCGCCCAGCAACGACGTCGAGGACGCACTGGCCAGCCTGTTCCAGCAGAGCTGGGCGGACGCCAAATCCGTGGCCGACCGCCTTCAGCAGCAGATCAGTCTGGTCGAAGAGTACGCCTTCCATCTCCAATATGGCGATATCGCCATGGTCCAGCTTGCCCTGCTCTGGGAGCCGGCCTGACCGGGGATAGGCCGCGGCAACCCGGACAATGTTTGCGCATCAGATCCACCGATGGCCGTATCTAGAATCCAACGCACCGCGCACCGGCTGAGATTGCTCCAGAGCTATCTCCGCCGCCGAACCGTCTGTCCGGGTCTGCCCGTGACCGCGATCATCTCCAGCACGTCCCGCTGCAACCTGCGCTGCCCCATGTGCCCGCGGGCCATCTCCGAGTTCGGCAACGCCGACATCGACTTCGATCTCTTCCGCAAGGTCATCGACGAGGGGAGCCGGTACTTCGAGTTCGCCGTGCTGCAGGGCGCAGGCGAACCGCTGCTGAACAAGGATATCGTCCGCATGGTGCGCTACTGCAAGGAGCGCGGCATCCGGGCCGGTTTTTCCACCAACGCCACACTGCTGCGGGGCGACCGGGTCGACGAATTGCTGCAGGCCGGTCTCGATTACATCATTCTGGCTTTCGACGGCGCGACGCCCGAAGTCTATGAGCGATACCGAAGCGGCGCCCGCTTTGAAGAAACCCATCGGAACATCGTGGCGTTTCTCCAGCGAAAACGTGAGCTGCGGTCTCCCATTCACGTCACGGTCCAGATGGTGCGCCTGCCGGACAACGACTCCCAAATTCCGCAGTTCCGCAAGATGTGGCGCATCCCTGGCGTGGACCAGGTCCGGATCAAAGAGGATGAGATCGGCGTCGAGAACGTCTGCCTCCCCGCCGCGCCGACGGCCGCCAAGGCCAAGAACCCCTGCCATTACCTGTGGCAGGGACCGATCTACATCGAAGAAACCGGCAACGTGTTTCCCTGCTGTCATGCCTGGACCGGACAGCCGCTGGGCAACATCCGGGAAGAGGCGCTGGAACGGATCTGGAACAACGAGCGCATGCAGGCGATGCGGGCCGCCCACATCCGCGGCGATGCCGGCGCCTTTCCCGAGTGCTGCGGATGCATGGCGGCCCGGCCGCGCCTGCCGCTCATCGTCGGCAGCTTCCTCGTCGACATGTACAGTGTGCGCAAGATCATCCCGGTGATCGAACGTTTGAACCTGCTGTTCCGCTTTGCTCTTTTCGAGAAGCAATCCAAGACGAATTGAGATCGGACGCTCCTCATCCAGTCGATGCCGGCGGTGGACGCCTCACCCCCACGCAGACTGCGGTGATCGTCATTGCGGCAAGTTGTTCGGAATACCGCTGAACCGGGCGGCGTCCCGCCGGATCAGTCCGCTGCCTCCGGACCGGTCCCGGGTTCCATCGACGCGTCGATATCCGCGATGAGCCGGGGAAACTGCTTCCAGCGTTTTTCGAAGATACGGCGGCAATCCCGGGCCACGTCGTCCAGCCGCTGAATCATGCTGCCCACGAAGATCAGCGTCTCCGGCTGGTTTCCACCGGACTGCGCCAGCCGTTCGGCCATCTCGCGGAGCCTCGCCTGCGCCACCTGGGCGTCCTGGTGCTCGCCCAGGCAGTCCTGAAAGTCCACGCAATGATTGATAGCCGCGGTGAACGCCTCGGCGAACAGGTCGTTGAAAAATTCGCAGGTGTAGCGCAGCCGCTTGAATTGGATCCGAATGCGATGCAGCTGGGCCGGCGTCAACTCCGCCGGACGGCGCTTGAGCCACCGCTGGAGCCGCGCCATCGCCGCCCGGATCAGCGGCGGGGCCGCGTCGTTGATGCGCCGGCTGGGCTCGGACGGCGGCTGCCCGCCTTCGTCCGTCGCGATCCGCTCCAGTTGCGTCAGCAGCTGCCCGAATCGCTCGCTCGCCAGCGCGTCGTTCAGTGCGGCCAACGCTTCGGTGCGCACAGAATGCATGTGCTCCCGAATGGCCGCGGGCACCGATGGTCGGCCCGCCAGTTCGTCCGCGTGGCGGTGGATGTTCCACCGCATGATATCCAGATCGCGCACCTGGCCCAGCAACCCGGCGATCCAGGCCAATTCGGCCCGCAGGGCCTCCGCCTCCGCCTGGCCCAACTCCTCGCCGAACAGCCGCAGGGCGAACCGCGCCCGCCGGGTGGCGACGCGGATATCGTGCACGAACTCCGGATCCAGGTCCATCCGGGCCCCTTCGATGTTGGCCCGCATCTTGAACGCCTGCCGGGACAGCAATTTGTGCCCCCCCTGACGAAGCGTGTCGCCGGTTTTCAGCTTCAATCGGGCCGGCACGGGCGCACCCGGCAGCAACGCGTTCACAACCTCCAGGCCATATACCATGAGATCTTGCGTCATCGGTTTCAGCCGGAACAGATCCCGCAGAAAGCTGCCGATCACCGCGACCTCGGACTCCTGTCCGTCCGGAACCGAAAGACACACCAACCGCCGGCCCGCGATCCACTCCCGGACCAGGGGTCGGGCGAAAGACGCCTCGCTGACGCTGAGTTCGAACACCTGCCCGGACCGGGCGGTGAGGTGGTGCATCTTCCGGCGGACACTCACGCGGAGCACCGGCAGCAGGCGCTGTCCTCGCCACTCCACCGGTGCATCGTCGGGCGGCGGCGGGACCGCGGGGCCCTCTTCAGTCAACGCGTCCGCCGCCAGCGCCGGCTCCGCCCGAAGCCACCGCCACTGCGCCGGATCCACGATGCCGAGCAGGCGGATCCCCCGCCGAAACAAGCTGCCGGAATGGGTGTCGTAAAAAGTGCCCTGCCACGCCTCGTCTCCGGCCGCATCCAGAACGTATCCCAGGTCCGTCAGGCCGTCCCGGATCCGACGCTGGCTCCCCGTGAAGAAATAATACCGCTCGACGGCTGTCATCCCGTGCCCCGTCCGGCGGGGAGTGGCTCACACGCCCCGCAGTTTGATTCCCCGCAGGTATTCACCGCCCCGCGCCCCGGGCACCGCGCGCTCCGCCAGGTCGGCCACCAGATCGGCCACGGCGTACCGGAACCGGACGATGCGTGGGCACCGGATGGCCGGCCCGACAAAATCCGCCACGGCGAAGGCGCCGCGCGGGTCGCCGTCCACGGGTCGCCCCACCGAACCGCAATTGATGACACGGATGCCGGCGGCCATCTTCGTGAACGGAATGTGGGAATGCCCGCACACCAGCGCCCGGGCGACCGGATCGATCCCGGCCCGCCGGATGGCCTCGGCGGTCACGCTGGGGTAAAGATACTCCTCATCGGATTGGGGCGTCCCATGGACCACCTGGGCGCGCACGGAATCAAAATCCAGGTGCAGGAAGTCCGGAAGCGTAGCCAGCCATTCCCACTCCGCGTCGCCCAGCTGCCGGGCGGTCCAAACCAGGTGGGCGGCGTTTTTCCGTTTCAGCCACCGCTTCTGGCGTCTCGCCTTGCCTTGCAGTGACAGGATTTTGCGTTCCACGTTGCCGCGTATCGCCAGGGCGGACCGCTCCTGGAGCAGCCGGATGACTTCCACGGGGTGCGGGCCGCCGCCGATGATGTCGCCGGCTACGACGAGACGCTCTGCCCGAAGCAGCCGGGCGCGCTCCAGAGCGGCGCAGAGGGCGGGAAAGTTGGCGTGGATATCCGACAGGAACGCGACGCGCATGCCGAATCCCTCCGCTAAACATCTCCCTTGTCGCTCAGGCTGCCGAGCGACTCCGCCAACATGTCGACGATGGTGTGCAGGGCGACCAAATCTTTCAAGCGGCCTTTCTTGGGTTTGAACTTGGTCTGTCGCAGCCGGGCCATGAGTGCGTCCCGCTGTTTGCCCCTGGGCGCCACCGGCTTCTCGCCCGTGGCGGGATCGCCCTCCAGCAGCCGGATCATCTCGGCAATCCGCCCGCTGTGCTTGATTTCGAATTGGGCCGTGGATTCCTTGAGAATGGCTCGCAGCGCCTTCAGCTCCAGGATGAGTGCTTCGGCCGACTGGTTACGGGACTGCTTGGCTTTCACCGGACGGTCCGGTTTTCTTTTGGCCGCCGCTGGGGCCGGCGATGCGCTCGGTTTTCGGTGGGTGTCTGATTTCATGGGTGGTTCCCGCTCCTGCTCAGAGTTTCGCCAACGCCTGTTGCAGCACGGCGTCGATTCGCTTGCGGAGGTCGTTCTGGGTGGTGCGGACGGAGCGGTTGGCGTTGATGGTCTCGAATCTGAATCGATTCTGCAGTCGGCCAAATTCCTCGCGGATGCGCCGCTGATACCACACGAAGCTCTCGAACCAGTCGCGCGAATGTCCGATATCCATGCCGGACTCCCAATAATCCAGATACCCGTGGGCTTCGAGGGTGCGGTCCACGAGACTCCGGGGCGAGAGCGTGAGGTAATACACGGCGTCGGGCACCAGCGCCCGGGAATAGAGGGTTTCCACCCAGGCGGGATTGGCCCCGCGGACGACGTCGCGGGCGATGAGGGTGAAGATGTAGCGGTCGGCCAGAACGATGGAACCGGCCCGCAGCGCCGGCACGATGCTGTTCTCCAGCTGGTCATAGAAATCGGTGGCATAGAACAGGGACATCGTCCGGGGACTCAGCACGTTGCCCTGCATGGCGCGCTCCAGTTCGGCCGAAACCAGCGCCGACCGCTTCAGCCCCACCTGGGCAACGGCGAATCCCTTCTGCTCCAGCCATTCGGACAGCATCCGGATCTGGGTGGAGCGCCCAGACGAATCGGGTCCCTCCACCACGATGAGCAATCCGCCCAGCCGGTCCGGATCGACACCCGGCGGCGACGCCCTGTAGCAGCGCTTCTCCAGCATGGCTCACACCTTCCCGCGAAACCTGGCCAGATCGATCTGCTCGGTGATGAGGCCGCGCACCCGCTCCTGCTGCCGGTGTATGGGCAGCGTGGCGTCAATCACCGTGAAACCGAACTCGTCGGCCATCAGGTCGTACTGGCTCATCACCCGGCTCTGGAAAACCCGGAAGCTCTCGTTGATGTCGGCGGACAGGCCCAGATCCATCCCGGCCTCGAAATACTTCAGATCCGGCCGCCCCTCCAGAATCCTCCCCAAGGCGGTCTCCAGGGGGAGTTTGAAATAGAACACGATGTCGGGCTGCCGGGCATAGCTGTAAATCTCGCGCACCCATCCCGGATCGTTGCCGCGCACGGTATCGCGCGCGAACGACGTGAATTTGTAGCGGTCGCACAGGACAATATAGCCGCCCTTGAGCATGGGCAGGATCTGCCGGTCGTAGCGGTCGGCGAAATCGGTGGCGTGAATCAGGCAGAACGTGGTCGGCGTCAGAAGCTGCCGCTTCTTCCCCTTCTTCGTCGCCTCGCGCACCAGGTCGCTGGAATTCCACTCGGTGAAATACACCTTGCAGCCCAGCCCCTGCAGCCACTGGTGCAGCAAGTAGACCTGCGTGGATTTTCCCGAACCGTCCAATCCCTCGACTGCGATGAGTTTGCCGGGGACCGGTTTCTGGTCAAACATGCACATCCTCATCGGCCTGAATGTTCTGCTGCCGGCGACTGGCCAGCCGGGCCACGACCATCCGCGGCTGAATCCATTCCAGGGTTCCGGCGGCGGCCGTCAATCCGGATGAACTGGCCGAGTGGCGGTCCGTGCCGTGATCATCCGAACGAACGCAAGTGTTCTCAACCGCATCGATTATACAGTTCAGGGCTCAAAACGCTCACAAGCTTTTTAATTGGCTGTTTTTCCCGTCGAAATCAACGGTAGTCAAGCCACGGTGATGTCCTTGCACAGATAGACGTCCTGGATGGCATTGAGGAGCTTGACCCCGTCCGCCATGGACTTCTGGAAGGCCTTCCGGCCGCTGATGAGTCCCAGGCCGCCGGCGCGCTTGTTGATCACCGCGGTGCGGACCGCCTGGCCGAGGTCGTCCTTGCCCGACGCGCCGCCGCTGTTGATCAGGCCGATCCGGCCCATGTAGTTGTTGACCACCTGGTAACGGGTCAGATCGATGGGATGGGCACTGCTCAACTCGTTGTAGATGCGCTCGTCGAACTTGCCGTACTTCGTGTTGTCGACGTTGAGCATCTTGTAGCCGCCATCGCAATCGGGCATCTTCTGCTTGATGATGTCCGCCTGGATGGTGGCGCCGAGGTGGTTCGCCTGCCCCGTCAGGTCGGCGGCGGTGTGATAGTCCACCCCGCCCTTCTTGAAGGCGGGATTGCGCAGGTAGCACCACAGAATGGTGGCCATGCCCAGCTCGTGGGCCATCTGGAAGGCTTCGCTGACCTCGACGATCTGGCGCCCGCTCTCGGGAGCGCCGAAGTAGATGGTGGCGCCCACTGCGGTGGCGCCCATGTCCCAGGCCTGCTCGACGCTGGCAAACATGATCTGGTCGAAACCGTTGGGATAGGTCAGCAGTTCGTTGTGGTTGATTTTCAGGATGAACGGGATCCGGTGCGCGTACCGGCGGGCGACAGTGCCCAGCACCCCGAGCGTGGATGCCACGGCATTGCATCCGCCCTCGATAGCCAGTCGCACGATGTTCTCCGGATCAAAAAATTCCGGATTCGGTGCAAAGGACGCCGCGGCGGAGTGCTCGATGCCCTGGTCCACCGGCAGAATGGACATGTACCCCGTCCCGGCCAGCCGTCCATGATCGAACATCGTCTGGATGCTCCGCAACACGGGCGCCGGCCGGTCGGAATGCATGAAGATCCGCTCCACCCAGTCGGGACCCGGGATATGCAGCCGCTCCTTCGGCACTTTGGCGACATGCGTGAGCAGCGCGTCGCCCTCGGCGCCCAACAGCTTGCTGATCTGATTGACGTTCATCATGTCCGTTGCCTCCTGCGAGTCATATTTATCGAACAGAGTCCACGAATTGACGCGCGTAGTGACGGGTGCTCAACGACCCGCCGGTCTCCCGAACCAGGAGTTCCCCCCACGGGTGGCGCCGGCCGGCCCGGAAGATCCGCTGCAGCAGCTGGGGTCCGGTTTCCGGATTTTCCCAGTAGGGCCGCCCGGCTGAATCCGACCAGCCGGATTCCAGCGCCGCCTGAAGCTGCGAAGCCAGCAGCTCGCCGAGCAGGTAGTTGTGGTAATAGGCGGGATACGTGGCGATGTGAATCTTGGCCGCCCAATCGGCACCACCCTGCCCCGCGGGCCGCTTCAGTCCCTGGTAATCGGCGACCAGCCCCCACCAGAGCTGCTGGAGGTCCTGGTCCGGCTCCGCATACAAACCCCGCTCAAAGCGATACATGACTTGAGCCCAGCGGCTGAAAACCAGTTGTCCGAGACACAAAGTACTGTAACAAGTTTCGGCACATTTTGCAACCTCGCCGGCGTCCACGCCCAGCCAGCTCCCCCGCCAGCGAGCGTCCCAGACGAGGCGGCCGAAGAGCATCGCCACCGCCTCCGTGGTGAAAATGTGGGCCGGTTCACGCAGCAACCAGGGCAGCTCCGGGTCCACCCCCCGATCATAGACGGCATGGCCGAATTCGTGCAGCATGGTGCCCATCCAGCGGACGTCGGGCTGCACGTTGGCCAGCACCCGGACGTCGCCGGCGCGGTCCACGTCCATGCAGAAGGCGTGCTGGTTCTTCCCGGCGCGCTCGTAAAGGTCGCTGGCGGCGATGACGGCTTCAACGGGGAGTCCGATGGCGGAGAAGAACTCGCGTGTCACCGCGACCGGATCGACGCCGGCAAAGTGCCACGCGTGGTCGGCGTCATCCACCGCCGGCGGCTCCTGAAAAAACCGGTTCTGGTAGTGCCATGGCATCAACGCGCGCACCGACACACCCAACCGGTCCGCCAGGCGTTCGTCCAGAGCGGCTTTGGCGCGGGTGAATGCATCCCGGGTCAGAGTGTCGGTTTCGTCGAACAGGGCATCTACCTGCCGGCGATCCTGTTCGTGGACGTGCAGCCACATCGCGTGGTAATCGGGGAAGCCCAGCGTCCTCGCGGCGGCGTTGCGGAGGCGGACCAGCTCACGGACATCCTCAGCGACTGCGGCGCCCACCGCTTTGCTGGCCCGCCAGACTTCTTCCAGGGTGGCCGAGTCGGTCTCGGTTTTGAGCACCTCCTCGACGGCGTTGTCCCCGAGCTCGCCGGCTGAGGTCCGGGCGCGGAACGTGGCGAAGCGATGCTCGATGCGGCTCTGCAGCCGGACCATCGCCTGGATCCGTTCGGGTGGCAGCTGGTTGCTGAGAAATTTTAGATGGAGCAGCTCCAGCTGGCGCCGGATCAGCGGATCCGCATCGGCGGCGGCCGCCCGGATGCTGGATAGCTCGCGGTACGCCGACCGGTCGGCGAACACCGTCGCCAGCTCCGTCTCCAGGTCGGCGGCACGCCGATAGGCTGCATCCGATCCGGTGGTGGCGGCCTCCCAGGCAGCCAGGTTCCCTGCACGGTTCAGCGGGACCACCTGCGCCTCGATGGTTTGAATGAAACGTTGCGCCCGCGGTGCCGATGGCATGACCTTCCCTTCAGTCTGCAACGATAAAAAAGGCCGAACAGTTCCGTTCGGCCTGTGGATTCGGTTGGACCGGGGCGGCTTACGCCTGACCGGTCTCCTTCCAGATCAGCACCGGCTTGCGCGCCGCCAGGGCTTCGTCGAAGCGGGTGCTGCGGATGTCCTGAGGGGCGTCCTGAAGCAGCTTCGGCGACTCCCGGGCTTCCTGCGCGATCTGCCGCATGGTGTCGATGAACGCATCCAGTTCCGCCCTCGACTCGCTCTCGGTGGGCTCGATCATGATCGCGCCCGGCACGATGAGCGGGAAGTACACCGTCGGAGGATGAAAGCCGAGATCCAGCAGGCGCTTGGCCATGTCCATGGTGTGCACGCCCGCGTCGGCCTGGTTCTTGTCGTCGAACACCACTTCGTGCAGGGTGGGTTGCCGGTACTCCAGATGGAAATCCCGGCTCAGGTGGTGGCGGATGTAGTTGGCGTTGAGCACGGCGTTTTCCGCCACCTGGCGGAGGCCGTCGGATCCCTCGCGCAGGATGTAGGCCAGGGCGCGCAGCAGGATGCCGAAATTGCCGTAGAACGCCGCCACCCGTCCGATGCTCTGGGGGCGGTTGTAATCCAGGAACAGGCTGCCGTCGGTCTTCGTGGACACGACCGGCATTGGTAGAAACGGCACCAACTCCTTCACCACCACGACCGGACCGGCGCCGGGACCGCCGCCGCCATGGGGGGTGGAGAACGTCTTGTGCAGGTTGAGATGCATGACGTCGACGCCCATGTCGCCGGGCCGGGCGACGCCGATGAAGGCGTTGAAGTTCGCGCCATCCATGTACAGGAAGGAGCCGTTGGCATGGACCAGCCGGGCCACCTCCTGGATATTTTCCTCGAATACGCCCAGCGTGTTGGGCACCGTCATCATGAGGCAGGCGACGTCCGGATCCAGGTGGCGCCGGAGCTCGTCCAGGTCGATGCAGCCGCTGGCGTTGGATTTGAGCGTCACCGTGGTGTACCCGCACAGGACGGCGCTGGCGGGATTCGTGCCGTGCGCCGAGTCCGGAATCAGCACCTTCTTGCGGGGGTTGCCCCGGGCGGTGAGCGCCGCGCGGATCAGCATCATGCCGGTGAGTTCGCCGTGGGCGCCCGCCAGCGGCTGGAGGGTGACGCCATCCATCCCGGTGATCTTCACCAGCAGGTCGGCGAGCTTCTGCAGCACCTTCAGGCAGCCCTGGGTGTTCTCGTGCAGTTGCAGGGGGTGCGCCTGGGCGAAGGCCGGGATACGGGCCAGCTTCTCGTTGATCTTGGGATTGTACTTCATGGTGCAGGAACCCAAGGGGTACAGACCCAGATCGACGTGGTAGTTGTGGGTGGACAGGCGGGTGAAGTGGCGGACCACCTCGACCTCGTTGAGCTCGGGGAACCCGGGGATGTCGTCGCGCAGCAGCTCGCGGGGCACGTAGTCGGCCATTTCGCCGGACGGCACGTCGAGGGGCGGGAAATCGCAGGTGGACCGGTTGCCCGGCACCTGTTCGAACAGCAGGCTCTCGTTGATGGATATGGTTTTGCGTACGCGTTGGGTCATGAGTGCTCTCTCCTTGCCTGCGGGCTCAGGGCCGCGCGAAGAATTCGCGGACCGCCGCGACCAGCTTGTCGATTTCCGCCCGCTGGTTGACCTCGGTCACGCAGAACAGCATGTCCTGGTCCAGCCCGGGATAGAACCACTTCAGGGGGACACCCGGAACGATCTGCCGCTCCTTGCAGAACCGGGCGAAGGCATGCGGGTCGCCCGGCAGGGTGAGCACGAACTCGTTGAAAAACGGGGCGCTGAACCGTGGCAAGACTCCCGGCACGGCGCAGAGCTGCTCGCGGGCGTAATGCGCCTTGGCCAGGTTCTGCCGGCACAGCTCGCGGAGGCCGCTCTTGCCGGTGTACGCCAGGTACACGGACGCCATCAGCGCACAGAGGCCCTGGTTCGTGCAGATGTTGGAGGTGGCCTTCTCGCGCCGGATGTGCTGCTCGCGGGTGGACAGCGTCAACACGAACCCGCGCCGGCCCCGGGTGTCCTCCGTCATCCCGACGACGCGGCCGGGCATCCGGCGCAGGTGCTCGGAACGGGTGGAGAAGATACCGAGGTAAGGACCGCCGAACGAAACCGGGATGCCGAACGACTGCCCCTCTCCGGCGACCACGTCCGCGCCCAGCTCGCCGGGAGCCTTGAACGCGGCCAGCGAGGCCGCCTCGGTCACCGCCATCACCAGCAGCGCCTTGCGCGCATGGGCGATCCGGGCGCACTCGGCCACATCCTCCACCGCCCCGAAGAAGTTGGGCGACTGCACCACCACGGCGGCGGTGGCGTCATCGATCGCGGCCGCCAGGGCGACCGGATCCACGCGACCGGTGGAATCCCACGGCACCTCCTCCACGGCCAGGTCGAAGTTCGCCACGTAGGTGCGCATCACCTGGCGGTAGAACGGGTGCAGCGATCCCGCCACCACCACCTTCTTGGCGCTGCTTCGCGCCCGCTGCGCCAGCAGAACGGCTTCGGTGACCGCAGTCGCACCGTCGTACATCGACGCGTTGGTCACGTCCATGCCCGTCAGCTGGGACACCATGGTCTGGTATTCGAAGATGGCCTGCAGGGTGCCCTGGCTGACCTCGGGCTGGTACGGCGTGTAGGCCGTGAAGAACTCCGACCGCGAAATGATCCCGTCGATGACGGCCGGCACGTAGTGGTTGTAGGCGCCCGCGCCGAGGAACGTCGTGAACTCCAGCACCCCGTCATTCTCGCGGCTCAGCTGATAAAAATACCGCTCCAGCTCAAGCTCGGATTTGCCCCGGGGTATGGGCAGGTCGGCGGCGAGCCGGAGGGCGGCCGGGATGCACTGGAACAGGTCCTGCACGCTGGACAGGCCCATGCTCTCGAGCATCGCCCGGGTTTCCGCCTCGGAATGGGGTATGTACTTCATCAGTGTTTCTTTTCCTCGCCGAGGTAAGCTTCGTAGTCGTCGGCGGACATCAGTCCGTCCAACTCGCTCTTGTCGGACAGGCGGATCCGGGCGATCCAGCCGCCGCTGTGGGGCTCCTGGTTGACGAGCTCCGGCTTGTCGGCCAGCAGATCGTTGGCCGCAATCACTTCGCCGCTCACGGGTGCGTAGACGTCGGATACCGCCTTCACCGATTCGACGCTGCCCAGCGTGTCACCGGCAGCCAGCACCTTGCCCACTTCGGGCAGCTCGACGAAAACGATCTCCCCGAGCTCTTCCTGGGCGTGATGGGTGATGCCCAGCGTGGCTTCGCCGTTCTCCACCCGCACCCACTCGTGTTCCTTCGTGTAGAGATAATCATCCGAATACATATCAACCTCCCGGAGTGATGTCAGTAGTTGCGCTTATAAAACGGAGTTTCCACGACCTGGGCCGCCACCTGCTTGCCGCGGATTTCCACGGTAAACGGTGTGCCCACCGCGGTGTGCTCCACAGGCAGATAGGCCAGTCCGATATTCTTCTGCAGATAAGGCGCGAAGGATCCGCTCGTTACGTGTCCGAACGGCCGGCCGTCAACAAACACCGGGTAGTGGTCGCGGGCGATGCCGCGGTCCAGCATCTCGAAGCCCACCAGCTTGCGCCGGAGTCCTCCCTCTTTCTGCCTGAGCAGGGCGGCTTTGCCGATGAAGTCGTCCTTCTGCAGCTTGCAGATCCAGCCCAGATCCGCCTCGAGAACGGTGGTGGACTGGTCGATGTCGTTGCCGTAGAGGGCCATCTTGGCCTCGAGACGCAGGGTGTTGCGCGCAGCCAGGCCGCAGGGAACGACGCCGAACGGACGGCCGGTTTCCATGAGCCGCTGCCAGATCCGCGGCGCCGGCTCGTTGGCGGTGTACAGCTCGAAGCCGTCTTCGCCGGTGTAGCCCGTCCGGGCGATGATGGCGGGTACGCCGTCCACATGCCCCTCGGTGAACCAATAATACTTGATGGCGGACAGGTCCACGTCCACCAGCGGCTGCACGGTCTCCAGCGCCTTCGGGCCCTGGATGGCGATCTGCGCGTAACGTTCGCTGGCATCCTCGACCTGAACGTCGCCGGTCTGATGCTCGAGGATCCAGCGCACATCCTTGTCCCGGTTGGCGGCGTTGACGCACAACAGGTACTTCCGCTCGTTGAAACGGTGCACCAGCAGGTCGTCCACGAACGTGCCTTCGGGATACATGAGGCCGGAATAATGGATCTGGCCGTCCTTGAGCTTCTCCACGTTGTTGCAGGTGAGGTGCTGGAGGAGCTTCAGGGCGTCCGGTCCGGTGACGAACACCTCGCCCATGTGGGACACGTCGAACAGCCCCACCCCGCGGCGCACCGCAAGGTGCTCGTCCATGGTGGAGGCGAACTGGACCGGCATCTCGTAGCCGGCGAATGGAACCATCTTGCCGCCGCTCGTCCGGCAAACTTCGGTGAGCGGGGTCTTCTTCAGCGTTTCGCTATTCAAGGGAACCTCCCAGGTAGGTACATCTCGGCCAGCCGACCGAAAGGAACTGAACGTAACATAATGGAAATCAACGTGTCAAGGACTATCCCGGCGGCTCTGATCCCAGGGGCAGATCGGCAAACGCGTTCATGCACAAGGAGTCCCGGCGGCCCGTTGCGAACGCGTGGCGACCGGCAGCCGCGATCATGGCGGCATTGTCGGTGGTGTATTCGGACGACGGGTGATAGACGTCGATGCCCAATTCCTGCCCCAGTTCGATGCTGCGACGGCGCAACTCGGAATTGCAGGCGACGCCGCCGCAGAGGATGAGCGACCGCGGACGTCGTTCCAGGCAGAAATGGCGGACCCGATGCAGCAGGTGCCCCACCACGGTTCGCTGGAACCCCTTGAGAATGGCCAATACCGCCGGATTATCGGCGGGCGGGACGGCTGTGTCGTCGAGCCGTTCCTTCTGAACGCGGTACAGAACGGCGGTCTTCAGGCCGCTGAAGCTGAAATCGAGCGAACCGTCCGAGATTTTCGGCGGGGCGAACGCCACGACGTCACCCGTCCAGTTCGATGCCGCGCGGTCGATGAACGGGCCGCCGGGATACGGCAGTCCCAGCAGCTTGGCCACCTTGTCGTACGCCTCGCCCGCGGCGTCGTCCCGCGTGCCGGCCAGCCGCTCATAGGTCCCGAATTGGGCCGTGTAGTAGAGGCTGCTGTGTCCGCCCGACACCACGAGGGCGACCAGAGGGAATCGGATGTCCGGATGCTCGAGGAAAGGCGAGAAGAAATGCCCTTCCAGATGATTGACCCCGACCACCGGGATCTCCAGCACCCGCGCCAATGCCTTGGCGTAGCTCAGCCCGACCAGCAGCGATCCGATGAGCCCCGGCCCCTGGGTGACCGCCACCAGGCCGATGTCGCGTCGCTCGATGCCGGCCTGCCGCAAGGCTTCGGTCACCACCGGCCGGATATTCCGGATGTGGGCCCGGGCGGCCAACTCAGGCACCACGCCGCCGTACGGGGCGTGGAGGGCGATCTGCGAAGCCACCACGTTGGCCAGGGGGCGGCCATCGCGGTCCAGCACGGCCGCGGAGGTCTCGTCGCAGGACGATTCGATGCCGAGGGTGATGGGCGGTCCGTCAGCGCGGGGCGCCATCGGTGCCTGCCAGCCGGGGCAGCGTGTCAGCGAAAGGAGGCGTGGCGATGCCGCGCTCGGTGATGATGGCTGTGATCAGCCGGCAGGGGGTCACGTCGAAAGCCGGATTGCGAATGGCCACTCCGGCGGGCGTGACTGGAAGATCGCGGAAATGCGTCAGCTCGCGGGCGCTCCGCTCCTCGATGGGGATCGCCTGCCCCGTTTCCAGGGTCAGGTCCACCGTCGAGACAGGCGCGGCGACATAGAACGGGATCTCGTGGTACCGGGCCAGCACCGCGACCATGAAGGTGCCGATCTTGTTGGCGGTGTCGCCGTTGCGGGCGATTCGGTCGGCCCCGACGACGACCGCCTGGATCTCGCCGCGGGCCATCAGGTGGCCCGCCATGTTGTCGGCGATGACCGTCACCGGAATGCCCAGCTGCTGCAACTCCCACGCAGTGAGCCGCGCACCCTGCAGGTACGGCCGGGTCTCGTCGGCGATCACGCGGATCTGCTTGCCGGCCTCCGCTGCAGCCCGGATGACCCCCAACGCGGTCCCGTAACCGCCCGTGGCCAGGGCGCCGGCGTTGCAGTGGGTGAGCACCGTGGCACCGTCCGGGATCAGCGGCTGGCCGAAGGCGCCGATGCACCGGTTGCACGCGATGTCCTCGTCCAGCATGGCGCGGGCCTCCGCCTCCAGCCGGTCGGCCACTTCGCCCCACGCCCGGTCCCGCAGGCCGTCGAACACGCGGCGCATCCGGTCCGCCGCCCAGAACAGGTTGACCGCCGTGGGCCGCGTGGCGGTGATGGCGCCGCATACCGCGTCGAAGCGCCGCGCCTGTTCGCTCCGGTCCAGGCCGGCGGGGATTTCCCGCGCCCCCAGGGCGATGCCCATCGCCGCGGCGACGCCGATGGCCGGGGCGCCGCGGATCACCATGTCGCGGATGGCGTCGGCGACCTCCCGGTGGGTGCGGCAGCAGCAGAACGTCACCTGGTGCGGGAGCAGCCGCTGATCGATCATCACGACGCCGTCGGCCGTCCATTCGATGGTCGCGTGCATGGAGCCTCCGTCCCCTCAGTCCAGATCCTCTTCGATCACCTTGCGGCGGGGCCCGATCACCGGCTCGCCGGACGTCGGCGCCTTCGACAAATAGGGTTCGGTCCCGGCCGGAAACCGCTCGGGCGGATGATTCTTCAGGTAGTCCGTCATGAAGTCGATCCAGATGGGCAGGGCGACGCGAGCGCCCGTCTCATCGTCGCCCAGCGATTTCTTCTCGTCGAACCCCACCCAGGCGCCGGCGGTCACCGACGGAGTGAATCCGATGAACCAGGAATCGGTGAAATCATTCGTGGTGCCCGTCTTGCCCGCGCACGGCGCGCCCAGGGACTTGGCCTTCTGGGACGTCCCGAACTCCACCGAGCCGCGCAGCATCGAGATCATGTCCCGGGCCGTGTCGCCGGGGATGACCTCGTGCACGTTCTTTTTATGCTCTTCGAGAACGTTGCCATGATAGTCCTCGATGCGCTGGATGAAGTACGGCTCCATTCGGTAGCCGTCGTTGGGGAACGTGGAGAAGGCCGACACCTGCTCCAGCAGCGTGATCTCGAATGCGCCGAGAGCGATCGAGGGATACGGCCGCAACTGGGATGTGATGCCGAATTTGCGGGCGGTCCGAATGACATTGGGGATGCCGACCGCCAGTCCGATGCGCACCGCGGGGACGTTGATGGATTCCGCCAGTGCCTGTCGCAACGTGATGTTTCCCTTGAAATCTTCGGTGTAATTTCGCGGCGCGTATTCGACGCCGAGGTCGTCGACGAGGCTCAACGGCTCGTCGAGCACGACGTCGTCCGGCGTGGCACCGGCGAGCAGCGCGGTGGTGTAGACGAACGGCTTGAAGGTGGAGCCGGTTTGCCGCTTGGCCTGGACTGCCCGATTGAATTTGCTCAACGTCCAGTCGAAGCCCCCCACCAGCGCCTTGATGGCGCCCGTCCGGTTCTCGAGGGCCAGGAAGGCGCCCTGCACCGCCGGAACCTGCTCCAGGGACAGCTCCAGCTTTCGCTGGCCGGGGTGTATCTTGACCACCCGGAATTCGGCCAGATCGCCCCGCCGCACCACCTGATCCACCGCCTTGCGGCGCGTCCACTTGATCCCGTCACGCCCCAATTCGCCGGTGTAGTCGGCGATCATCACCACTGCCCGATCCGGCCCGGCCTCAAGCACCAACCCGGTGCGGACGGTCCCCGCCACCGGATCGTCCCGCCAGTCCGGCAGGCGGTACCGATCGAGCCGCAGGCTGGGATCCTCGTCCAACAGGTTGCGGAGCTTGTTCCGCCAACCTTTCCGCCGGTCGTACAACCGCAGCCCTTCGCTCATGGTGCGCTCGCTGCTGGCCTGCATCTCCCGGTTGAGGGTCGTGTGCACCTTCAGGCCCTCGGTAAAAATCTGTTTGTTGGAATAATTGCGCTGCAGGTACTGGCGCACCATCTCCACGAAGTAGCCGGCGAAATTCTTGTCCATCTCCTTGCCGACGATCCGAAGCGGTTCCTTCTGGGCCGCCTCCAGCTGGGCCGTGGTGATGAAGCCCTCGTCGCCCATCTCCTTCAACACCAGGTTGCGCCGGCTCCTGGCGTTTTCGGGCGAGAGCAGCGGCGAATAGCGCCGCGGGTTCTTGATGATCGCCGCCAAGAGAGCGCATTCGGACAAGGTGAGTTCCTTCACCGACTTGTCGAAATAGAACTCCGACGCCGAGGCAATGCCGTAATTGCCGTGGGCGAAATAGATCTTGTTGGCGTAGAAGGCGAAAATGCGGTCCTTGGAATAGTTCTTCTCGATCTGGATGGCCAGGATCGCTTCCTTGATCTTGCGCTCGAAGCTGACTTCCGGGCTCAGGAACAGCAGCTTGCTGAGCTGCTGGGTGATAGTGCTGGCGCCCCGGACGATTTTCATGTGAAACAGGTCGAGAATGGCCGATTGGATGATGCGCTGGATGTCGATGCCGAAATGGCTGTTGAAGCTCTTGTCCTCGATGGCGATCACCGCCTGCTTGAATTGCGGGGGGATGTCGTTGGGGGAGACCAGCTTGCGGCGCTCGAGATAGAGTTGGCCGATGGCGGTGTTGTCGTCGGCGAAGATTTCCGTCACCACGCTGGGCTGGTAATCCTCCAGCGCCTCCACCTCGGGCAGGTCCACCACGTAGCTGAGATAGAAACCGACAAGGACCCCCAGCGAGACGAAGAGGATCAGCAGCATGGTGTACGCCACCCAGAAGACGAACCGGCGGCTGCGCCGCCGAGTTTCCGGCGTGATTTCCGGCTGTGCTTCCGCCGGCTGCACGTCCTCCGCTGAAGGGTCCCGGTCGACGGGTTGGTCTTGGTATTCGTCAGTCAAGGTGTTCCGTACCGTCCTTTCCTGATCCGCTTAGCGCAATTTTAACGAAAGCGCGGCCAAGATGGTCAGCAAAATCGAAATGATCCAAAGTCGGGTCACCACCTTGGGCTCGGCCACGCCCTTGTGCGTCAGGCTGTGGTGGATCGGCGCCCGCAGAAAGATCCGCCGGCCGAGCCGCATGCCCACCTTCTCCTGGAGCAGCGAGGAGCCGATCATCGCCACGAAGACACCGCCCACGATGGGGAACAGCATCTCCTGCCGGGTCAGGAACGCCAGCGCGGCCAGACTGCCGCCCAGCGCCAGAGAGCCGGTGTCGCCCATGAACACTTCGGCGGGGTAGGTGTTGTACCAGAGAAATCCGAGCAGGGCGCCGATCAGCGCGCCGCAGAACACGGCCAGTTCGCCGCTCCCCGGAAAATAGGGGAACAGGAGGTAGCTCGACAGGACCGTGTTTCCCAGGATGTAACTGAAGATGCCGTACAGCGACAGGGTCATGATGGACGGCCCGCTCACCAGGCCGTCGAGCCCGTCGGTGATGTTCACCGCGTTCACGATGGAAAAGTACGCAAACACGATGAATGCGGCAAACAGGAGCGGGGCGGGTTCGAACACGGCGTTCTTGACGAACGGCAGGAGCACCGGCGTGCGCCATGCCGCCGGCACCGGGTTCCAGGACGAGATGAAGAACAGGGCAAACGGCACGATGAACAGGAGCTGCATGAACGTCTTGGCCATCTGCCCCAGCCCGAACAGGGAGGACTTGAAGCGGACCTTCTGGAGGTCGTCCAGGTAGCCCACCAGTCCGAAGTAGAGGAAGGCGGCCACGGCAACGAGCAGGTAGGCGCTGTTCCAGTCGCCCCACAGCAGCAGGGCCAGCATGGCGGCCAGAATGATGAGCAATCCGCCGCCGGTGGGCGTGCCGCGCTTGGAGCTGGCGTCCAGAGAGGCGTAATCGCCGCCCGTGTCGCGGAACCGCCGCCGGTAGAGGGCGACGATGACGGGATGTCCGAAGATCATGACGAACAGGAGAGCGGTGATCGCCGCCAGCATCGTCCGGAATGTGAGGTACTCAAACAGCCTGAAATATCCATAGGATATGCCGTATTGCTTCAACAGATGCAAGATGATGATGGACACGCCTTCCCTGCTCCCGCCGGCTGCCGGCGCCGGCTCAAGACAATTTGTCGTACAGCTCCCGATAGCTTTCCCGAATGCTGAATTCGGGCTTGAAGCTGGACGTCGTGATGAGGATTTCCTTGACGAACTGGCGGACGCGGTCCATGTCTTCGCGGCGGATACGGCCCGCCGCCAGCGCCCGCTGAATGCCGCTGAGAACCGCTTGACGCAGGCGCACGTTGCGGGCGAACCGGAACCGATCCACCATGTTGAAGTAATCGTCCAGTGGAAAGAACAGCGGCAGCACCTGGATGACCGCGGCATGCACCTCGGACACCTCGAACCGCCTGGCAGCGAGGGCGCGCAGCCGCAGTAGGATATCCGCATGACCGGCCAGTCGGTCGAAGTACTGCCCGGCCAGCGCCGCGGCGCCGGCGCGCACCTCGAAATACGAATCGTCCAGTCCGCGCCGGACCAGGCTCACCACCATTCCGTAATCCACGTCCATCTCGCGGATCGCCGCCAGTGCGTTCCGTCGGATGAATCCGTTACCGCTCTCGAAAAAGCCGTACAAGTCGGACACCTTGTCGGTGCGCTGCAGCGCGCCGCACAGCTTGATGCCGCGGTTGACGATCTGCCAGTCCGGCGACTTGAGGTCGGTGTCCACCTGGATCCCGTAGTAGCGGCGGTAGAGACTCCCCGGCGGCTCGGTGCGAAGGAAGGCCGTGAGCGCATCGCTCTGCTTCTGGATCTTCAACCCCTTGGGCAACTCGAACTCCAGCACGTAATCCACTTCCCGCCCCGCGAGGAGGCGGCCCACCGTGTCGCAGATCTTCTCCTTGAAATCACGGATGAAGAACCGGCCGGCCTGCTCGCCCAGACGGGCCAGGCGGGCGGAATCCGCCATCAGCGCCAGCAGGAGATCGAGGAACTCCCGGTGGACCACGTAATCGACACCGTCCGGGCCCGGGCGTTCGAAGCAAACCTCGCAGCCGCCGCGTTCCGCCAGGCTGATGGCGTTGAGTTCCTGATGGTCGCCCGGCAATCCGCGTTTGGGAATGACGATGGCCGGTTTGCCCAGCGCCGCCAGTTCGGCGAGGGTGCCGGCACCGGCCCGGCTCACCACCAGGTCGGCGGCATGGAGGTAATCGACGATTTGATGGAGGTACGGAGTCAGGCGATATTCCAACAGGCCGTCGGTGGAGTGGCCCGCCAGTCCATCCGTCCCGGAAACCGGCGTCAGAGCGATGCCGCTGCGGGCTTGCGCCAGCGCCCGGGTATCCGCCCAGGCGTCATATTCGCCGGTGGCCAGCCCCGCCGCGTGGACCAGCACGATCCGGCGTCCGCACCGGGCGAGCTCCGGCAGCGACTCGGCGATCAGACGGTTGATGGATCGGGATCCCATGGATCCGCCGTACGCCAGCAGCATCAGGGCGTCCGGCGGAACGCCGAGGCGTGCGCGGATGGCCCCGCGATCGGCGGCGGTCGTAAACACGTCCCGCACGGGATAACCGGTGTACACGCAGCGCTGGTTCCAGATGTAGTAAGGGGTTTCGGGAAAGCTGACCAGCACCGCGTGGGCGAACAGCGAGGCGATCCGGTTCATGAGCCCCGGGTAGAGGTTCTGCTCGTCCACCACCAGGCGGGATCGCACGAATGGCCGCAGCAGGAACGACGCCAGCGTGATGGGCGCGCTGACATAGCCGCCCGCGGCAAGGATCAGATGCGGACGAAACTTCAGCAGGATGGGGATGGACTGCAGGACGCCCCGCCCGATATGGAAGAGCGCCCGGGCCATCGCGGCCGGCTGCAGGCCGCTCCACGGGGCGCTGTCGATGTAGCGGATCGGCAGACCGTGAGCCGGAACGATTCGTTCCTCGGCCCGGCCGCGAATTCCCACATACTGAACGTCGCCGACGGGGAACCGGCTCCGGAGGATCTCGAGGAGGGCCAGCGTGGGATACACGTGACCGCCGGTACCGCCACCGGTCAACAGCACCTTCATTGTTTCGGGATGCTTATGTTGGTCGCTCATCCGTCCGCGCCGGGCTGGAACTCAGCTACCGTGGCAACATAACCCAAAGCGCCCCTCTTTGCAACTGTGTTGCGAAGGCCGAAGGACAGGCGCCATCGGGTCGCCGGGACCGTCCCGGGCAGTCCGGATCAAGATCGCTGAATTTTTAATTGTCAAATCTTCAACCGTGACAGTACAATGGCCATCGGACTCACCATCGACGCGAGGGCACCGGCATGACGGACCCGACAGCCATCTCGATCGTGACTTACCTGGGGATCGTGGGCGGATTGGTCGCCTTCATGATCGCCGGATCGGTCATGCTCGGCCCTCGTCGTCGCTCGCCCGTCAAGGACGAGCCGTTCGAATGCGGCATCGGCGACATCCAGCCCTTCTCGGGCCGCTTCACCATCAAGTTCTATCTGGTCGCACTGCTCTTCCTGCTGTTCGACGTGGAAATCGCCTTCCTGTATCCCTGGGCGACCATCTTCAGGAAGCTCGGCGTGTTCGGCCTTGTCGAGATGGGAATCTTCCTCGCCGTGGTGGTAGCCGGCCTGGTCTTCGCCTGGAAGAAAGGAGCGCTGCAATGGGATTGAAGCGGATCGTCACCCGGGTTTTCGGTGACGACAGCTTCGTCACCACTAAGTTGGACGCCGCCATCGGCTGGTCGCGCAAGTACTCCCTCTTCATGTACCCGTTCGTCACCGCCTGCTGCGGCATGGAATACATGTCGGTGTCGAGTTCCCACTACGACCTGGATCGGTTCGGCGCGGCGTTTCCCCGCTTCTCGCCTCGGCAGGCCGACGTGCTGATCGTGGTGGGCACCATCTCCCACAAGATCGCCCCCGTCCTCAGCCGGGTCTATGAGCAGATGACCGAACCGAAATGGGTGATCGCGTTCGGCGTCTGCACGTGCACCGGCGGCTTCTACGACAACTACGCCACGGTCCAGGGGATCGACACCCTCATTCCCGTGGACATCTACATCCCGGGGTGCCCGCCGCGTCCCGAAACCGTCATCCAGGGCATCATGATGCTGCAGGACAAAATCCAGAAACAGAGGCAGGAGTACTGAGCATGGGTCGCGCCACCGAGATCCTCCGCGCCCGGTTCGCCGACTGCTTTCTCGACGCCCACGAACAGCACGGCGACGAGACCGTCGTGCTCCGCCCCGCGGGGATCGCTGCGGTCGCCGCATTTCTCCGCTCCGACGCCGAGCTCCTGTTCAACGTCCTGATGGACGTGACCGCCGTCGATTACCCCGGCCGGACGCCCCGCTTCGAGGTGGTCTACCACTTCTACTCCCTGCCCCGCCGGGCTCGCCTGCGCATCAAGCTCCCGGTGCCCGAGGATCAACCGGAGGTGGACTCCCTGACCCCGCTCTGGAAAAGCGCCAATTGGTACGAGCGGGAGGTCTGGGACATGTTCGGCATCCGCTTCCGGGGGCACCCGAACCTGAAGCGGATCCTCATGTACGAGGCATTTGAGGGGCACCCGCTCCGCAAAGACTACCCGATCAAGAAGCGCCAGCCGCTGATCGGACCCATGAATTGAGGTGGTATGGCGGACGATATGAAGCAGGATCCCGAGGTCGAGCGCCGTGACAACCCGGCGGCGGCCGCCGCCGAGGATGACGATGACGCCCGCCGGATGGTGATCAACATCGGCCCGTCACACCCGGCGATGCACGGCATCATCCGCATCGTGACCGAGCTCGAAGGGGAGACGGTTCGCAAGGCCGAGATCGAGATCGGCTACCTGCACCGTGCGTTCGAGAAAAGCGCCGAACATGTGGGCTGGAACGGCGTCATGCCGTATACCGATCGGCTGAACTACGTCTCGCCCTTGATCAACAACTTCGGGTACTGCATGGCGGTGGAGAAACTGATGGGCATCCGTCCGCCGGAGCGGGCGGAGTACATCCGCACCATCATGGCCGAGCTGTCCCGCGTCGGCGACCACCTCACCTGCGTCGGCGCCTCGGCCATGGAGCTGAACGCCTTCACCGCGTTCCTCTACTTCATGGCCGCCCGCGAACTCATCTATGAGCTGGTGGAAGACGTCACCGGCGCCCGGATCACCATCGCCTACGGCCGGGTGGGCGGCGTCCGCTCCGACCTCCCGGAGGGGTTCATCCCCAAGGCGCTCGGTTTCTTCAAGACCATCCGCAAGAACATCGCCGAGGTGCACGGCCTGCTGACCCGCAACCGGATCTTCTACGACCGGATGCGCGACACCGGCGTGATCCATGCCGCCGACGCCCTCGACTACGGCATCATGGGCCCCTTCCTCCGCGGCACCGGAGTCGCCCACGACCTGCGCAAGGCCGAACCGTACCACATGTACTCCCGGGTGGAATTCGTCGTGCCCACCGGCACGCGAGGCGACAACTACGACCGGTATCTCGTCCGGATGGAGGAGATGGAGCAGAGCCTGCGCATCTGCGAGCAGTGCTTCAAGCAGATGGCGCCCGGCACCCACCAGGCGGACATTCCGCCCGAGTACCTTGACGCCAACCAGATGGTGGATGCGGCCAAGCACGCCCGAACCGAATGCCTGATCGACCGGGAAGCCCGCCTCAGCCCGAACATGGAAGGCCAGGAGCACCGCCACAAGCGCCAGGTGATCGCCGACGACAAAACCGCGGCCATGCCCTCCCTGGGCAAGACGTACAGCAACATCGAGTCGCTGATGAACCACTTCATGCTCGTCATGAACTGTCACGGCATCCGTCCGCCCGCCGGCGAGGCCTACGCCGCCGTGGAGGGCGCCAACGGCGAGCTGGGTTTCTACGCGGTGAGCGACGGCACCGGCTACCCCCACCGGGTGCGGGTGCATCCGCCCTGCTTCCCCATCGTGGCCTCGCTGGAGCAGGTCCTGGTGGGCGGGATGGTGGCCGACATCATCGCCACCTTCGGCAGTGTCAACATGATCGGCGGCGAGTTGGACCGGTGAGTCGTTCGACCGCCGGCCGAAACGTGCAAGGATAGCGCCATGGAGCTTTCGGACCAGTTGAAACAGACGCTCGACGCGCTCAAGGAGCAGTTCCCGAACGGACTCAGCGTCCTGATGCCCGCCCTGCACGCTGTCCAGGCGGCGCACAACCACATTCCCGCAGAGCTGGAACAGCCGCTCGCCGCCTATCTGGCCATCCCCGCCGAGATCGTCCACGAGGTGAGCACGTTTTATTTCATGTTCAACAACCGGCCGGTGGGCCGCCATCACATCTATATCTGCGGCAACCTGTCCTGCTGGCTGCGCGGCGCCGAGACGCTGCGCGACCACCTGGCCGATCGGCTGGGGATCCAGCCGGGTGAAACGACCGCCGACGGTCGTATCACCCTGTCGGTGGTCGAGTGTCTGGGCATGTGCGATCATGCCCCGGTCATGCTGTTGGACGGCGAGTTCCACCCGGACCTGACAGTGGAAACCGTCGACCGGATTCTGGCCGGTCTGTCATAGAGGAATATGAGCGAACGCATCCTGAGCAAGCGGTTCGACCTGGCGGATTCCCACACCATCGGGGTCTACGAAGCCACCGGCGGCTACGCCACGGCGAGGCGGGTGCTGCAGGAGCTGACGCCGGCTCAGGTGACTGACGAGGTGAAGAAGTCGAACCTGCGCGGCCGCGGCGGCGCTGGTTTCCCCACCGGCCTGAAGTGGTCCTTCATCCCCAAAGACACGGACCGGCCGGTGTACCTGTGCGTCAACGCCGACGAGAGCGAGCCGGGCACGTTCAAGGATCGGCACATCATGGAGAAGGATCCCCACCTGCTGCTGGAAGGGATCATAATCTCCGCCTTCGCCATCGGCTGCCACCAGGCATACATCTACATCCGCGGCGAGTACATCCCCCAAATCCGCCGGCTGCGGGCGGCCATCCAGGAAGCCTACGGCCGGGGCTGTCTCGGCCGGCGGGTTTTCGGCAGCGGCTTCGACCTCGAGGTGGCGGTCTACACCGGCGCCGGCGCGTACATCTGCGGCGAGGAGACGGCGCTCCTCGAATCGCTCGAGGGGAAGAAGGGCTATCCGCGCCTGAAGCCGCCCTTCCCCGCCGTGGTGGGCCTGTACGGCTGCCCCACCATCATCAACAACGTCGAGACGCTGGCCAACGTGCCCGCGATCCTGGAGAAGGGCGGTGACTGGTACGCCGCCGTGGGCGCGCACCGCAGCGGCGGCACCCGCCTCTTTGGCGTGAGCGGCCACGTGATCCGGCCGGGCGTCTACGAGCGCCCCATGGGGTACTCCCTCAAGCAGCTGATCTTCGAGGATGCCGGCGGCATTCTCGACGGACGCGCCCTCAAGGCGGTCATCCCCGGCGGCTCGTCGGTGCCGGTGCTGCGCGCCGACGAGATCGACATCGCCCTCGACTTCGAGAGCGTCGCCACCGCTGGCTCCATGCTGGGATCGGCCGGCGTGATCGTCATGCACGACGGTACCTGCATGGTCCGGGCGCTGCAGCGACTGATCCACTTCTACAAGGACGAGTCGTGCGGCCAGTGTTCGCCGTGCCGCGAGGGAACCGGCTGGCTGCTCAAGATCATCAACCGGATCATCCGCGGCGACGGCCGGCCCGAGGACGTCGCCGTGATGCGCGACGTCGCCGAGGGGATCCTGGGAAACACGATCTGTCCGCTGGGCGATGCCGCAGCCATGCCGGTCATCAGCTTCGTGACGAAATTCCGCGACGAGTTCGAACACTACATCCGGCACAAGCGGTCCGCGGTGCCTGCGCCGGTTAAATAGCCATGGACAAGTTCACCGTCACCATCAACGGACACACCATCGAGGCCAAACCCGGCCAGTCGGTCCTGCAAACCGCGCTGGACAACGGCATCCACATTCCCCATTACTGCTTCCATCCCGGCTTGCCGGTCGCCGGCAACTGCCGGATGTGCCTTGTGGAGATCGAGGGCGTTCCGAAGCTGCAGATCGCGTGCGGCACAACGGTGCGCGACGGCATGGTGGTCTGGTCGAACAACGACCGCGTCCGCCAGGCGGTCCGCCACGTGCTCGAGTTCCTGCTCATCAACCACCCCGTGGACTGCCCCGTCTGCGACCAGGCCGGCGAATGCGGTCTCCAGGACTATTACATGCTGGTGGGCCGGTACGACAGCCGGTTCGCCGAAAACAAAGTGGTCAAGCACAAGAAGGCCACCCCCATCGGCCGCTGGGTCATGCTGGACCAGGAGCGGTGCATCCTCTGTTCGCGGTGCGTGCGTTTCACCCGCGAAATCACCAAGACCAACGAGATGGCGATCTTCAACCGCGGCGACCACGCCGAGATCGACGTCTTCCCCGGCGGCGAGCTCCGCAACCGCTACTCGGCCAACATCGTGGACATCTGTCCCGTCGGCGCGCTGACCTGCCGGGACTTCCGCTTCCGCTGCCGCGTCTGGTACCTGAAGCAGGCGCCGTCGATCTGCCCCGGCTGCGCCCGCGGCTGCAACATCGCCATCCACTTCAATCCCGAGCGCCCGCATCACGCCGGCGGCCGCCGCGTCCTGCGGTTCAAACCGCGGCCGAACCCGCACGTCAACGCGTTCTGGCTCTGCGACGACGGGCGCTACAGCTACCCGTTCATCGACGACCACCGCCTGCGGTTCGCCGCGCTGCGCGAGGAGGGCGGCGTCCGCCAGCTGTACCTGAAGGACGCCCTGGACCGGCTGGCCGACTGGCTGCGGGCTTCCCGGTCCGGCCGGACCGCGTACCTCCTGTCGGCGGACTCCTCCAACGAGGAATTGTTCGCCGCCCGCAAGCTGCTGCGCGACGCACTGGGTGTTCGCTGCCTGCTCCCCGATACGGGCCTGCGGACCGGCGACGCCGACGACTTCCTGATTTGCGAGGACAAGCACCCCAACACCCGCGGCGCCCGGATTCTCTTCGGCCTCGGCGAGAACGACCCGGTCGCCCCGGACCGGCTCGAGGCCGGGCTGGGCGCCGAGCTGCCCGAGCTGCTGCTGGTCAACCGGGCGGATCTGCCCAGCCCCCTGCGGGACAAGCTCCTCGCGGCGGGCACGCGCCTCGTTTTTCTGGGCACCAATGACAACGCCACGGCCGCCGCCGCCCACCTCGTCGTGCCCCTGGTCGTTTTCGCCGAACAGGCGGGCACGTTCACCAACTTCGAGGGCCGGGTGCAGAAATTCGAGCTGGCCGTGCCGCCCCTGGGCGATGCGGCGCCGGAGTGGTCGGTCCACCAGGGGCTGGCCGAGCGCCTCGGCATCGACCTGGCGTTCCCGGGCCCCGCGGCCATCTTCCGCCAGCTGACCGCGGAAGTGGATGCGTTTCGAGGCCTGAGCCACGAGAGCCTGACACCCCATGGAGCCATGATCCGCCATGAGTGAGATCGCGCACGCCCTGATCGTCACCGGGTACATTCTGTCGGTGGTGCTCACCCTGGCGGCCCTGCTCACCTGGATGGAACGGAAGCAGAGCGCCCTGATGCAGGATCGGATCGGCGCCAATCGCGCCAGCATTCTGGGCTTCCGGGCCATCGGGCTGTTCCACATCATCGCCGACTCGCTGAAGATGTTCCTCAAGGAGGACTTCGTCCCCGCCCGCGGCGTCCGGCTGTTCCACACCCTGGCGCCGTTCATCTCGGCGTTCTGCGCCCTGGCGATTTTCGCCTGCATCCCCTTCGGGCCGTCCCTGCCGCTCGGCGACACCACCGTCAACCTGTGGATTTTCGATTCCGACATCTCCCTGCTGTATGTGCTCGCGCTCGGGTCGCTGGGCATCTACGGCATCTTCTTCGCCGGCTGGTCGTCGCACAACAAGTTCGCCTACCTCGGCGCCATGCGCGGTGCCGCCCAGATGCTGTCATACGAAATCGCGCTGGGCATCTCGCTGATCGGCCTGATCATGGTGTATGGCTCCCTGAGCCTGAATGACATTGTCCACTACCAGGGCCGGCAGCTCTTCGGTTTCCTGCCGGCGTGGGGCGTGTTCCTCCAGCCGCTGGCCTGCCTGATTTTCCTCACCGCGGGCATCGCCGAGTCGAAGCGCAATCCCTTCGACATGCCCGAAGGCGAGTCCGAGATCATCGGCTACTTCACCGAGTACAGCAGCATGAAATTCGGCCTGTTCTTCCTGGCCGATTTCATCGAGGTGGTGGTGGTGGCCGCCCTGGTGACCGTGCTGTTTTTCGGCGGCTGGCAGGTCCCGTACCTGCAGGCGGACGGATTCCAGCTGCCGGGCGGCACGCACTGGGAGCTGGCGCCGCTGGCCGTCGGATTGATCCAGGTGGGCGCGTTCTGCGCCAAGCTGTTCTTCTTCTGCTGGCTGCAGCTGACGATCCGCTGGACGCTCCCCCGCTTCCGATACGACCAGCTCATGCGTCTGGGGTGGCAGTTTCTGCTGCCGCTGTCCATCGCCAACATCCTCGTGACCGGCATCATCCTGGTGTGCAGGTGAGCCAGATGGCCAAGCCCAAACTCAACCTACTGGAGCGACTGTACCTGCCGGAGATCCTCCGCGGCCTGCTCATCACGACCCGGCACCATTTCGCGAACCTGACCGTGCACATCCTCCACCGGGTCGGCCTGGCGAAGGGGAAGCGGGGCGCGGTGACCTTCCAATATCCTGAGGATCCCCGTCCGGTAGCTCGTCGGCTGCGCGCGCGCCACCGCCTGATGAAGCGCCCCGACGGCTCCACCCGCTGCGTCGCCTGTATGATGTGCGAGACCATCTGCCCGGCCCATTGCATCTACATCGTGGCGGACGAGCACCCCGACCCGCGGATTGAGAAGCGGCCGAAGTCGTTCGACATCGATCTGGGGATCTGCGTGATGTGCGGCTATTGCGTGGAGGCCTGTCCGGAAGACGCCATCCGCATGGACACCTACATCACGGAAACTTCGTCCTTCACCCGCGAAGGCATGCTCCTGACCCTCGACGACCTGATGAATCACCACAACGAGGACAATTTCCCTAAACACACCTCTTCCTGAACGCCCTCTGCCGGCGCCGTTACGGACCGGCGCCCGCCGCCTGCCTGCGGACAATGCCATCGAATAAATTCTTGATTCGGCTCAGCGGATCGGCCAGTTGGCCGGAGTTGTCTCCAGGTGGCCGCCCAACAAGTTGCCGTTGATCCACATCACCCGGAGGTGGATATCAGTCTTGAACTGCGGGCTCTCGAGTCGTCCCTGCAGGCTGTCACCGGCTTGCAACGGCAGCGGCAATTCACTCTGAAAGCAGATGCCGCTCTTGCTGACGTTGACCGTGGTGATGTTGGCGCTGATGGCGCGCCCGCGGCCGTCCTCGGCCTGCAGGCGCAGCTTGAGACGGATGGGAACCCGCTTCTCCTTGCGAAGATTGTTGAGCATGCGTCCCTGCCCTATCTGAAGTCAGTGTGGTAAACGGACGGTATTGTATCACCGACCGGGGTGAAAATAGCCGCGACGTGTATAAATTTTGAATGATCCCGGCTGGGTCAACTTGACGTCGAGCCGCCGTAAGGACGCCTGGGCAGGCGTGGCGGTGGGGTGAAATCCGATGCGATACTGGTGGCGCAGCTCGGTGGCCAGATCGGCGGTCACCCGGTCCAGTTCCTGCAGGTCTTCGGGCACGAACAGGCGGCCGCCGCTCAGGTCGGCCAGATCCGACATCTCGCGGCCCGCCGCATCCCGGGACACGTCGTCCAGATCGAAGAGCGTATCCGCCCGGCGTTTCTGCAGCGCGATGAAGTAGACCTGGACGTCGCTGTTTCTGGCCTTGGCCAGGACGTCGGGAAATCCGTACTGGCTGTCCTTGTCCTCGCCGTCGGAGATGACCACGAGCGCCTTGCGCTCGTATTTCCCCCGGGCGATGTGCTCCAGACCCAGGTAGAGGGCGTCCCACAGCGGCGTGCCGCCGCCCGCCAGCATCCGCTCGAGGATGGCGTCCTTCACGTCGTCCCGGTCCTGGGTGAAGTCCAGCAACAGCTCCGCCTCGTCGTGGGCAAAATCGACGACGAACACCTGGTTCTCCGGGTTGGAGTATTTAAGGAAAGCCAGCACCGCCTCGTTGACCAGGTTGAGCCGCTCCCGCATGCTGCCGCTGGTGTCGATGACCAGTCCCAGCGAGATCGGCAGATCGGCCGGCTGGAAGAGAGCCAGCTCCTGGAGGACCCCTTCGTCGTAAACCCGGAAGTCGTCGGCCTTGAGCGCGTCCACCCGCTGGCCGGCCTCGTTGAGGACGGTCACGTCGAGGGTGACCATCCGCACCTGGACGCCAATGCGATAATCGTCGCGCCGCCGGTCCTGAGCCAGGACAATCCCGCCCGCCCAAACGGCCGCGATCAGCACCAGCGCCACGCATCGGCCGCCGTCACTGGCGCGGCGCATAGTAGCCTTCGCGATGGTGGACAAAGAGCTTGGGCAGACCCGGCGGCGGATCCAGCTTGAGGGTGATCTTGCGCCAGGTGGCGTCCCGCCGCGTGTTGGACGGGATGTAACCCAACACGTACTGGTGGCGCAGCTCGGAATGGATCAGCTCGACGAAGTAGTCGAGTTCTTCGAGTGAGTTCGGGAAAAACACCCGGCCACCCGTCATCCGGCTGAGCTCCTGGATGATGCCTTCGCCGTAGCCCTCGGTGCCGTGCTCTCCCAGCACGTAGATCTGGCAGTCGACCTCGCGAGCGAACTCCTTGATCTCGGCGAAGGTGTAGCGGCTGTGGTTGTCCTCGCCGTCGGTGATGACGATCAGGGCCTTCTTGGCGTGCCGGCACTGGCGGATCTTGTCCAGACCGATGTAGATGGCGTCAAACAGGGCCGTGCTGCCCCGGGCCTCGGAGTCGGAAATCTTTCCCTGGATTTGCCGCAGGTCGGTGGTGATGTCCTGGGCCAGCCGCGCCCGGTCGCTGAAGAGCACCAGGAAGAACTCGTCCTGGCGGGTGCCGTCATCGAGAAACCCGATGGCGCTTTGGCGGGCCTTGTTGATCTTGGGCTTCATGCTGAAGCTGGTGTCGAAGATCAGGCCGATGCTCACCGGCGATGCCTCGCTGGTGAAGTTCACCACCTCCTGCTCCACCTTGTCTTCATACACCTTGAAATGTTCGGCTTGCAGTCCGGTGACGAACCGGTTCAGGGAGTCGGAAACAGCCACGCGCACACGCACGCTGTCCACATTCACCCGGATGGATGAGTACATGTCCGAGTCGGCGGTCTGAGCCTGTGCAGTTCCCCAGAATGCCAGAACGCCGATGACAGCCAGGATTGTCAGGGCTCGGTGCATCATCCGCTGCTTCCTCTCTTGCCCGGTGGATGCGCGCGCTGCCTCTATGGATGCAACAGACCGGCAAAGATCTCACGCACATTATACTATAGCGTCGCGACCGGCACCCGCCCGTGGCCGCGCTACGAATCGGGCCGGCAACGGATGCCCTGGAAATCATCCGATGTATACTGAACGGGCAATGCGATTGTTTCAAACGCCGGCCGCCCGGCCCCGGCGCGAGGCTTGACGATGAGCAGCACCCATCGGCCAGTCTACCTGAACACCCTGGCCGCCGGACGGTTCCCCGCCCTGTTGACGGCGCTTCGCCGCCGCGCCCGGTCGTGCGATCTCTGTCCCCATGCCTGCGGCGTCGACCGGCTGGCCGACGCGCGCGGTCGGTGCCGCACCGGTCGCCTTGCTGTCGTGGCCAGCGCGTCCCCTCACTTCGGTGAAGAAGACCCCATCTCGGGTTTTGCCGGTAGCGGTACCATCTTTTTCGCCCACTGCAACCTGTTCTGCGTGTTCTGCCAAAACGATGACATCTCGCACGGCGGCGACGGCGAGCCGATGGACGTCCGCGAGCTGGCTGGACTCATGCTGCGGCTGCAGCAGCTCGGCTGCCACAACATCAATCTGATCACCCCCTCCCACGTTATTCTCCAGGTGGTGGAGGCCGTGGCCCTGGCTGCGGCGGACGGATTGCGCGTGCCCATCGTCTACAATTCAGGCGGATACGACAGCGCCGCCAGCATCCGGTTGCTGCACGAGGTGGTGGACATCTACATGCCCGATCTGAAATTCCTGGATGCGGAGGCGGCGGCACGCTGGACCATCGCCTCCGATTACCCGGAGCGGGTTCGGGAAGCCGTCCGGACGATGCAGGCCGGTGTCGGGGATCTGGTCATTGGACCGGACGGCGTCGCCATCCGGGGCTTGCTGGTTCGCCACCTCGTGCTGCCCGGCATGACGGCGGACAGTTGCGCGGTGCTACATTTTCTGGCCGAGTCGGTATCACGCCGGGTGTACGTCAACCTCATGAGCCAGTACCACCCCTGCCACCAGGCGCGGACGCATCCCCTGCTTCATCGCGCACTCCTCGCCGAGGAATACCTGGCAGTGGCCGAGTATGCCCGATCCGTAGGCCTGGAACGCGCCGAATTCCAGTCCCGCTGGTTCCGGGATCGTTGAGTATTCACGCTTTCGTTCAGGCTGACGCCGTTATACAATACGGATTCGACCGAACCCGGACCGGGAGATGGAATATGCGCATTTTGAGACATTTCAGAGTGTTGCCCAGCATGCCCCAGCGATTGGGCGCCCTGCGTAAGATCACTCAAAACGTCTGGTTCAGTTGGAACCAGGACGCCATCTCCTTATTCCATCGGATGGATCCCGATCTATGGGAAGCTGCGCAGCACAATCCCGTCCGGTTCCTCGGCATGCTCAGCCAGGAGAAATACCAGGAGTTGCTCACCGATGAGGGATTCCTGTCTCAGTTGGACCGGCTGGAACAGACGTTCGACCAGTACATGAAGGCCAGCCAGCGGTATACCTTCAACCTGGAGCGGCCCACCGACTTCCAGGTTGCGTACTTCTCGTTCGAGTACGGACTGACCGAGTGTCTGCCGCTGTATTCCGGCGGCCTGGGCATCCTGTCGGGCGAGCATCTCAAGTCCGCCAGCGACCTCTGCCTGCCTCTCTACGGCATCGGCCTCATGTACCAGAAGGGTTATTTCCAGCAATACCTCAACAACGACGGCTGGCAGCAGGAGCATTACCCCGTCAACGATTTCTACAACATGCCGGTCACCCTCCTTCGCGACGACGCCGGTGCACCGCTGACCGTTACCGTGGATCTGGCCGGCGTGACCGTGACCGCCCAACTGTGGAAGGTCGAGGTGGGCCGGGTGCCGCTCTACTTGCTGGACACCAACCTGCCGGAGAACCCGCCCGATTGCCGCGAGATCACCGCCCAGCTCTATGGCGGCGACACCGAACTGCGCATCCGCCAGGAGATTCTGCTCGGCATCGGCGGTGTCCGCGCCCTCGGCCGGCTCGGACTCAATCCCCTCGTCTTCCACATGAACGAGGGCCACTCGGCTTTTGCCGCCTTGGAGCGGATCCGGCTCCTGATGGCCCAGTACAAAGTCTCCTTCGACGACGCGCGCGAGGCGGTGTACGCCAGCAGCGTGTTCACCACCCACACGCCCGTGCCCGCGGGCAACGACATGTTCCCGCGTTACCTCATGGAGAAGTATTTCGGCGCCTACTCTCAGCAGCTCGGTCTTTCCTTCCAGGATCTGATGAGTCTGGGCCGCCAGAATCCCGGGGACGAAGCGGAACCGTTCTGCATGACGGTCCTGGCCATCCGCCTCTCGGCCCACACCAATGCGGTCAGCCGGTTGCACGGCACCGTGTCGCGGCGAATGTGGCAGGGTATCTGGCCGGACGTTCCCGAGTCGGACATCCCCATCACCCACATCACCAACGGCGTGCACATCCCCTCCTGGATCTCGTTCGAGATGTCCACTCTGTACCAGCGCTACATCGGCCCCAACTGGTTCGAGGATCCCGACAGCAAGCGGGTGTGGGAGCGGATCGACCGGATTCCCGATTCCGAGTTGTGGCGCACTCACGAGCGCCGGCGGGAACGCCTGGTGGCGTTCACCCGCCGCCGGCTTCAGCGCCAGCTCACCCGTCGCGGCGCCTCGCGCAAGGAGCTGGGCCTCGCCGCCGAGGTGCTCAACCCGGAGGCTCTTACCATCGGCTTTGCCCGCCGTTTCGCGACCTACAAGCGCGGCTACCTGATCTTTCGGAATCCCGAGCGCCTGGCGGCCATCCTGAACAACACCGAACAGCCGGTCCAGATCATCATCGCCGGCAAAGCCCATCCGAAAGACAACCCCGGCAAGGAGATCATCCGTCAAATCATCCATCTCTCCCGGCGGGAGGAATTCCGCCACCGCGTGGTCTTCCTGGAAGACTACGACATGAACGTGGCGCGTTACCTTGTGCAGGGCGTCGACGTCTGGCTCAACAACCCGCGCCGCCCGCTGGAGGCCTGCGGCACCAGCGGCATGAAGGTCACGCCGAACGGCGGCCTGAACCTGAGCGTCCTGGACGGCTGGTGGGATGAGGGCTACACCGGCGACAACGGCTGGGCGATCGGCATGGGCGAGGAATACACCGATGCCGACTACCATGACGAGGTGGAAAGCGAAGCCATCTACACCCTGCTGGAAAACGAGATCGTCCCCCTGTTCTACGACCGCGGGCGGGACAATCTGCCCCGCGGCTGGATCCAGAAGATGAAACTGGCCATGAAGACGCTCATCCCATCGTTCAACACCCACCGCATGCTCGAGGATTACGTGGAGCAGTTTTACGTCCAGGCGGCCATGCAGTGTCGGGTGATGACCGAGAAAAAGATGGCCCGCGCTGCGGAACTGGCCAAATGGCGGCGCAAACTGCTGGACGGCTGGGACCAGGTGCAGATCGTGAACGTCGAGTACCGGCAGAACGGCGACTACGTGATCGGGGCGCCGATCCCCGTTCTGGCCGACCTGAAGCTGGGCCGCATCTCGCCCGAGGAAGTGGAGGTGGACGCCTATTTCGGGCCGGTGGACGCCAACGACAACCTGCAGAACCATGACATCTCCCCGTTGATCTTCCAGGGTGAAGTCGACAAGGGGGTCTACCGGTTCTCCGGCGAGATCCGCAGCCAGAAGACCGGGAATTTCGGCTTCTTTATCCGTGTCCTCCCCTACCATCCGCTGCTGTCTTCCCAGTTGTCACTGAACAAGATCCTGTGGGGCTAGCCGGAGGACATGGACGCGTTCATCAGCAACCTGCAACAACTGCCCCCCCTGTGGATCTACACCATCCTGTTCCTGAGTGCGGTGGTGGAGAACCTGGTGCCGCCCGTTCCGGGCGACACGGTGACGCTCTTCGGCGCCTACCTGGTGGGGATCGGCTACCTGGATTTCTCCCTGGTCCTGCTCGCCACCACCGCCGGATCGCTCACCGGGTTCATGGGACTGTACTGGGTCGGTTTTCGTTTCGGCCGCGACTTCCTGTACCAGCGGAACTACCGGTTCTTCCCCCGCGCCCGCATGGAACAGGTGGATGCCTGGTTCGTCCGGTGGGGATTGTGGATCGTCCTGGTGAACCGCTTCCTGTCGGGTGCCCGTTCCGTGATCAGCATCGTCTGCGGCATGACCCGCCTGCCCTACCTCCGGGTGGGTCTGGCGGCGCTGGTCAGCTGCATGGTCTGGAACGCACTGCTGCTCGCCGCCGGCTTCTATCTGGGCTCCCGCTGGAAGCAGGTGGTGGACATCGTGGAGAAGTACAACTACGCGGTCCTGGCCGCGGGCATCCTGGCCGTCGCGCTGATCTATTTCAACCGGCGACGTCGTGCCGTAACTGGTAATAAATCTTGATCTGCAATCCGAATCATACTAGAATTCCACAAATGTTCCATCAGCCCAGGAGTTCCGCATGAAGCCCGCTTCGGACAAGAGGAAAAAGCCAGTCGCGGACACCGGAAAGGGCGATTTATTCAAGCGCTGCTACGAGTACAACCGTCCGGAGCAATTCAAATCGCTGGGGTTGTATCCGTACTTCACCGCCTTCAGTGGGTACGTGGGCACCGAACCCATCGTGATGATGAACGGCTCCCAGGTGCTCATGTTCGGCTCCAACAACTACCTTGGCCTCACCTGCCATCCCAAGGTCAAGGAGGCGGCCGTCGCCGCCATCCAGCGTTATGGCACCGGTTGCTCCGGTTCCCGGATGCTGAACGGGACCCTGGACATCCACCTCCAGCTTGAAGAAGAGCTGGCCGCCTTTTGCGGCAAGGAAGCGGCGGTGCTCTTCAGCACCGGGTTCATGACCAACGGCTGCCTGTCGAGCCTGCTCGGCCGCGACGTGTTCGCGGTGCTGGACAAGAGCGTCCACGCCAGCATCATCTACGGCACCATGGCGTCCTTCAGCAAGAATCACCGCCGCTTCAAGCACAACGACATGCAGGACCTGGAGCGCGAGTTGGCCGCCCTGCCCGCCAACCGGGGCAAGATCGTCGTGGTGGACGGCGTGTTCAGCATGGAAGGCGACACGGCGCCGCTCGACCGGATCGTCCCGCTCTGCCAGCGGTACGGCGCCCGGCTTTACGTCGACGAGGCCCACGGCATGGGCGTGCTGGGCGAGCACGGCATCGGCACAGTGGAACATTTCGGTGTCACGGCCGACACCGACATCATCATGGCCACGTTCAGCAAGTCGTTCGCCTCCACTGGCGGCTTCATCGCCTCCGAACGCGCGGTGGTGGAGTACCTGAAACACCACTCCATGCCGTTCATCTTCTCGGCCAGCATGCCGGCGCCGTCGGTGGCCGCCGCCCGGGCCTCGCTGCAGATCATCAAGGACGAACCGGAGCGCCGCCAGAAGTTGCTGCGCAACGCGCGACTCATCCGCGAGGGCCTCACCGCGCTGGGTTTCGAGGTCATCCCCGGGATCACGCCCGTCGTACCGGTGATCGTCGACGACGAGCTGCTGCTCTGCCAGATCCACAAGGAACTCCTCGCCAACGGCATTTACACCAATCCCATCTTCAAGCCCGCCGCCGACCGTTGCATGGTCCGAATCAGCTGCATGGCCACCCATAACGAGTCGCAGATTCAGCAACTGCTCGAGATCATGGCCAAGCTGGGCAATTCCTTCGGCATCATCCACTGACATGCGTCTGGCCCTCGTCACGGGTGCCACGGGTTTCATCGGCCGCCACCTGGTCCCTCTGCTGCTGGAACGCGGCGATGTGGTTCGAGTCGTTGTCCGCAATCCGGCCAAGTTCTCGGCGCTGTTTCCGGATTCCCGCAACATCGAAACCGTCCCGGGAGACCTGGCTGATCCGGCCTGCGCCGCACGGGCCGTGGATGGAGCCACCCACGTGTACCACCTGGCGGGGGTCACCAAAGCGCTTCAACGCGCGGCGTACTACCAGGGCAACGTCGCAACCACCCGGACGATTGTCGCGGCGGTCCGCGCTTCGGTCCGCGCCCCGGAGCGCTTTCTGCACGTCAGCTCACTGGCGGCCGTTGGACCCAGCGCCACTCCCGAACCGCCACCCGATTACGATTCTCCCGCCCCCCTGACCCACTACGGCCGTAGCAAGCTGGAAGGCGAAACGGCGGTCCGGCCGCTGGCGGCCGTCTGTCCGGTGACCGTGTTCCGCCCGCCGGTGGTGTTCGGACCGGGCGACACCGATGTGCTGCATTTTTTCCGCGCCGTCGCCCGGGGCTGGCTCCCCATTGTCGGCCACGACCGGAAGCGCGTGTCCGTGGTGTACGCGCCGGATCTCGCCGCCGCGATGGCGGCCGCAGCCGGTTCGGACGCGGCGGTGGGCAAAACGTACTATCCATGCTACACTGAGATCTACCGGTGGTCCGATTTGGGACGGATCGCCGCCGGGGCGCTGGGCCGAACCTGCCGCCAGGTGACCATCCCGATCTCCGCCGTCTGGTTGGTGGCCCTGGCGACCCAGCTCACCGGATGCGTCGCGCGAGAGCCGACGATTTTGAACCTGGAGAAGGTCCGTGAGATGCGAGCGACCTATTGGGTGTGCTCGCCGGCCGAGGCGGCGCGGGATTTCGGATTCCAACCCCGGTGGACCATTGACGAGGCGATCCGCCAAACGATCGACTGGTACAAGGAACATGGACAGCTCGCCTGACTACGTCCGAACTGAAAACCAGGCCCTGGACCGACCCGGCCTGCGACCGGCTGATCTGGCCGTGTTGGTGTTCATCGGCCTGCTGAGTCTGCTGGTCCTGCTCAACTACCGGGAGATCCCCTCCGCCAACCGGCTGCTCATGGTCCACGTGTTCATCGCGTCGATCCTGATCTACGCCGCCCGCTTCCCCGTCAAGGGTTCCCCTTGGTGGATCAAAGCGATCCGCCTGTGGCACCCGCCGGTCTTCATCACCGTCCTGTTCGGACATCTCGTGGAGATCATCCCGGCCGCCACCGCCGCCGACCGCGACCAACTGCTGATCCGCTGGGACCTGTGGCTGTTCGGTCAGCATCCTTCAGTGTTCCTGGGCCAGTTTCAGCTACCCCTGCTCACCGAGTTGCTGCAATACGTTTACACGTGCTTCTACTTCATCCCGCTGGGTCTGGCCATCGTGATTGTCGCCAAACGCCGGCTGGAGCTGTACGACTATTTTTATTTCCTCATCTGCTACGGCTTCTTCTTCTCTTACCTGGGCTATTTCCTGATCCCCGCTGTCGGACCGCGATTCACCCTGCAGCCGCTCTACGCCGAACCGTTACAGGGAGTTTTGCTCTACGACCACATGGTGAATCTGCTCAATTACCTGGAATCGGTGAACCGGGACTGCTTTCCGTCCGGTCACGTGATGATGACCCTGGTGACACTCCACTTCGCCTGGCGGCACGAGAAAACCGCATTTCGCGTGCTGCTGCCGCCCGGCCTGCTCCTGATCGTGGGCACGGTCTATTTGCGCTACCACTACCTGGTGGATCTGGTGGCGGCGCTGGGCTGGTATCTGTTCGTGTTCTACACGGCGCCCCACCTCTACCGGATGGCGCTTCGGGTGGTCTTCGCCCCGGCGCGGCAGCCCGTCTGGGGCCGCCTGTTCGCCCCGGCCAAGAACCGTCCCGCCGCCTGGGAAGATGAAAAGTAATCCTCTTGCGCGTTCACGCAGCGCACGGTTGCGACCGGGTGCCTGATTCCTTCTCAGATTTCAACACTGCATGATTCCAGTCATCCTGGTTGGCACGTCCCCTGACGGTCTTGCCCATCCACCTGTCGGCAGATCGCCTTTGCTCCCGTGAGCTACTGCCACCACAACGGGGATCCCGGGGGGCCCGACCGGTTCCACCGGTCCCGCCGGAAGGCGGAACCCGGTGACGGACACTCCCGAGCAGGCGCTGCCTCAGGCGACCGGGCTGGCCCAAGAACGCAGACTTCAAAAGTCCGCCCAGCCCGACTCTGTTGAGGCATCACGTTCCCCTCGGACATGCCCATTCCCTCCCCGGCCGGCCGGCACCCCCCGGCCCCGCATTCTGACAACATATCATCGATGCGTTTCAGATAAATTTTTTGGATTTTAGAAAAAACGCCGGATACATGGCAAGAAAAAATATCAAAATTATGTATATTTTTTATTATATATTCGTAACACAATTAGATTGGATTGTCTAAAGCAGTTTCCTGAAGCTGACGACCAGATGCATGCAGCGGATGATCGGTGCAGTCCTCTCATGGCTGACGAAAAAAATTCCCGGGAAACCGTAGTTCCCGGGAATCCATTCCTGATCTGTGGCCGGACCCGTCGGGCCGGCCGGATGCATTTTCGTCAGAAGCAGGTGTCGGGGTTGTCCGCGGTGTTGCGGTCGGACAGGTGCGACCGGTCGTCGAACCCCGGCTGCTGGTAGAATCCCACCGCCCGGCCGTGCAGGCTGTCGTACACCACGTACAGGGTCCACGGCGTGCCCCGCGGGTTCATGAACACGTACACCCCGGCCCGCTCCACCACCTGCGCCGTCCCCTCGTACTCGCCGGCGTCGGGGCCCGTGAGCACC